>CAWBIQ010000009.1:0-231306 GCA_963788875.1 uncultured Actinomycetes bacterium | reverse complement strand
GGTCAAGACCAAGTTTTCGACAGCGCTCTACGCCGAGGGCGAGGACAAGGTCAGCGCCGCCTACCCGATGAAGCGGCTCGGGGTCCCCGAGGACGTGGCCCCGCTGGTCGGCTTCCTCGTCTCCGACCAGGCGTCCTGGATCACCGGCGCGACCGTCCGGGTGGACGGCGGGATCCTCGCCACGGGCACGCTCGGCTGACTGTGAGCGGAAACGAGTGCTAGAGCACCCGTTTCCACTCACGACCCCTCACAGCACCGGGGCGTCGGTCCAGAGTTGGCCGGAGCGACCGGACAGCGCGTCCAGGAACGCCACCGCCTGGCCGTCGGTCAGCGCTGGCCACGAAGTCGACGACCGCCCGGCCGCGCGCCCGGCGGCCCGATCCGGAGTACCGGCGCAGCTCCGCCTCGGCCAGCTCGACCAGGTCGTGCAGCCGCCGGGGCAGCCGGGCCGACCTCCTCCGGGTCGGCGAGCCAGGCCAGCAGCGCCTCGACCAGGGTGGCGAGCAGCCGGGCCTGGCCGCGCTGGTGCAGGCGAGGTCCGGGCGGGCGAGCACGAACCGATGGTGGACGAACTTGAGCACCTGCACCTCGTGCCACTGGGCCGGCGCCGAGCGTCACATGCCCGGAGCGCACCGCGGGTCTGCGGTCCACCACCTCGATCGCGTCGACCAGCCGCCGGGTCCAGCGGGCGGAGAACCCGGCAACCGACTCGCTCGGCCTCGATCGAGCCGTCGAACGGCGCCGCCAGCAGCCCGTCGACGAGTTCGTCGCGGACCTGCTCGACGGCGGCCGCGAACGCGTCGTCGTCGCCGATCCAGGCGTCCTTGCGGTGCAGTCGGCGGCGTAGGCCGCTCGATCGAGCGGCCGGGCCGACGGGCGCTCGCGGTCAGCTCCCCGGCGGGCAGGGCCCGCCGGGTGTCCCGCTCGCGCTGCCAGGCCATCAGCTCGGCGGCGACGGCCCCTGTTGCAGCACGCCGACGCGGTGGAAGTCCTCCACATCGTGGATGGCGTACGCGATGTCGTCGGCGGTGTCCATCATCGACGCCTCGACGGTCTGCTGCCAGTCGGCCACCCGCCCGGCGAACGGTAGCCGGGCCGGCGACAGGTCGGCGAGCTCGGTGGTGTACGCGCCGAACTTCGCCGAGCCGCTGTCCGCGGTCGTCGTCGGCGGCGTGGCCGCGCCGCGCGGCGGCGGGTCGAGGTGCCGCGGGTGGGGTTGCGGATAGCGTACGCCGGGTCCACGGGTACTTCAGCATGGCGGCCCGCACCGCCGCGGTCAGGTCGAGCCCGATGACGGCCTGACCGCCGATCTCGGTGCTGGTGACGATCCGGTACGACTGGGCGTTGCCCTCGAAGCCGTCGGCGAGGTCGCAGTCGCTGCCGGGCCAGCCGGTCCAGCACCTGCTCGCCGAGGTGCCCGAACGGCGGGTGGCCGAGGTCGTGGGCCAGGGCGGCGGCCTCCACGACGTCCGGGTCGCAGCCGCCCAGCTTCGTCAGCAGGCCCGGCGTGGCGGTCGTCGGCGCCGAGCCGCTCGGCCATGGCCCGGCCGACCTGGGCCACCTTGAGGCTGTGGGTGAGCCGATTGTGCACCAGCAGACCCGACCCCGCCGGGGCTGATCACCTGGGTGACCCCGCCGAGCCGGGCGAAGAACGGCGAGCCGGCGATCCGGTCCCGGTCGACCCGGAACGGGCTGGCCGCGAGGCCCACCCCGGACTCGGCGACAAACGACCGTCGCGCGGCCCGCGCCTCGTCGTCCACGCCGCGCAGGCTATCCGCGCGACGTCGGCGCGCGCGCTGTCACCCTCGGTGGTGCGCCGCCCGTGACCGCCCATCCCGAACGTCCCCTGAAGCGATCATGGCCCGCGGACTCGGGTGGATACTGGCGGCGTGACAGACGTGCTCGTCGTGGGCGGGGGTCCCGCGGGCTCGGGCACTCGCCGCGGAGTGCGGGTCGCGGGGGTTGGCGACGACGCTCGTCGACCCGGCACCCGATGCCCCGTGGCGCGCCACGTACGGCGCCGGGCTGACGAGCTCCCCGCGGGCCTCCCCGCACCCGCCGCCACCGCAGAGGGGCGGGTCATCGCCCGCACCGCGCATGCCCTCGACCGCACCTACGCTGTGCTCGACGTGCCCGCGCTGCGTGCCCACCTCGACGCTCGGATGGCCACGGCCGGGGTCCGCGTCGTCGCCGGGCGGGTCACCGGCCACGCCCACGACGGCCCGTCGGGGCGCATGGAGGGCGTGCTGGCCGACGGCACCCGCCTGGCCGCCGACGTGCTCGTCGACGCGGGCGGGCACCGGGCTCCCCTGCGCGCACGCCGGATCCCACGCCGGGCGGTAGCGGCCGAGCAGACCGCCCACGGCGTCGTGGTGGATGCCGCCACCGCCGCGCCGATCGTCGGGCCGGGCGAGGTGCTCTTCATGGACTGGCGCCCCGACCACGGCGAGCCCGGCTGGCCCACCTTCCTCTACGCCGTCCCGCTCGGCGGCGGCGCCGTGCTGCTGGAGGAGACCTCGCTCACCCGCCGCCCCGGCCTGCCGCTGCCCGTATTGCGCCGCCGTCTACACGCCCGGCTCGCCCGCCACGGCATCGCCCCACCCACGGATGCCCCGGTCGAACGCGTCCGGTTCCCCGTCGACCGGCCCCGCCACGCGACACCCGGCGTGCTCGGCGTCCGGTGCCGCCGCGCCGCTCGTGCACCCGGCCACGGGATTCAGCGTGGCCGAGGCGCTGCGGCTCGCCCCGTCCGTCGCCGACGCGCTGGCCCGCGGCGGCCTGGACGCCGCCCAACACCGCCTCTGGCCCGCCCGCGCCGTCGCCGTGCACCGGCTGCGGCGCATCGGCCTCGAGGCGCTGCTGCGCATGCCCGCCGAGGCCGTTCCCGCCTTCTTCGAGACGTTCTTCGCCCTTCCCGAACGGCACCGCCGCGCCTACCTCTCCGGCCGCGACGACCTTCCTGGCCACCTCGCCGCGATGGGCCAGCTCTTCGGGCGGGCCGACACCCGGCTGCGCGGACGGCTCGTCGGACCGGCCTTCCGCCGCCCCGCCCCGGCCCTCCCGACGCCCCGGTAATGCCGGCGGCGCTACCTATGACGGGCTGAGGACCGGGCCCGTTGCAGCGCGGGACCAGGACCATTCGGCGAGTACGCTGCCCCGATCGGGCGATGCGCAGAGGACCGAGTGGCGGTGCTACTGGCGGTAACCTCTGCACATGCCCGCCTATCGTACCGTCGTCGTCGGCACCGACGGCTCGTCCACGTCGCTGGCCGCGGTGGACCGCGCCGCCCGAGTGGCCCGCGCGAACAGCGCCGCCGAGCTCGCGATCGTCTGCGCCTACACCCCGGCGAGCCGGGAGGAGACCGCGGCCGCGGAGGACGCCCTCAGGGAGGAGGCCTACCTCGTCGTGGGCTGGACGCCCGCCGACGAGACCCTCCGCGCGACGATCGGGCGGATGATCTTGCGCTTGTCGCCGGTCACGGCGGGGCGGATCGTCTTCGACGGCACCGACGTCTCCTCGCTGCGGCGCGGCCATTTGAAGGAGTACTACCGGCATGTGCAGGGGGTCTTCCAGGATCCGTTCAGCTCCTGCAACCCGATCTTCAAGGCCGACCGGATCTTCACGCTGATCAAGCACGAGTTCTTCCCCGAGCTCTCCGCGGCCGAGTGGCGCGGCCGCGTCGCCGCCTCCCTGGAGTCGGTCAGCCTCAACCCGGCCGACGTGCTCGGCAAGTACCCCCACCAGTTGAGCGGCGGCCAGCTGCAACGCCTGCTGGTGGCCAGGGCGCTGCTGCTGGAGATCAAGATCCTGGTCGCCGACGAGATCATCAGCATGCTCGACGCCTCCACCAGGATCGACGTGCTCAACCTGCTCGGCGACCTGAAGAAACGCGGCCTGGGCATCATCTTCATCACCCACGACCTCTCCCTCGGCAACTACATCAGCGACAAGACCGTCATCCTCCGCCACGGCGCCATCGTCGAAATGGGCGCCACCGAAAAGGTATTCGGCGACCCGCGCCACCCGTACACCCAGGGCCTGCTCGCCTCCGTCGCGCAGCTGCACACGAAGTGGGGTCCGGACGAGCCCGGCCGGGCTGCCGGCAACGGGCGTGCCGAATCGGGCAAGGCGCCGCCGCTCGTCGCCGTCGCCGACGACCATTTCGCCGCGGTATAGGCGGGTCTGGCGAGATGCTCGAGTAGCTCGAGCCATCGGGACGTGATCGACCGGAGCTCGATTAGGAGCCCACGGGCGCGAGCGACGGTCTCGCTGCGCCGGCGATGAAGTCGCGGTACCAGTAGAAGCTCGACTTCGGCACGCGCTCGAGTGTCGGGTAGTCGACGTAGACGAGCCCGAATCGCTTCGAGTAGCCCTCCGCCCATTCGAAGTTGTCGAGCATCGACCAGACGAAGTAGCCGCGGACGGGGACGCCGTCGTCGATCGCCCGCCCGACCGACCGCACGTACTGCTCCAGGTAGCCCGTTCGCTCCGGGTCGCGCACCTGTCCGTCGTGGCTGCGGATGTCGGCGAAGGCTGCGCCGTTCTCGGTCACATACAGCGCCTTGACGCCGTACTCGCCGTGGAGGCGCAGCAGGACCTCGTGGAGCCCGTCCGGGTAGATCTCCCAGTCCATCGCCGTCCTCGCCGCCGGCACCGGCTGAACGACCGGGTCGCCGCCGTCCGAGCTCGCGCGGACGACGTGCCGCGAGTAGTTGTTCATGCCGACGAAGTCGATCGGCGTGGCGATCAGGGCGAGGTCGCCGTCGCGCACGGGCGGCCCGTCGCCGTCCAGGAGCTCGAGCACGTCCTCCGGGTAGCTGCCCCGCAGCACCGGGTCGAAGAAGAGGCGATTCCGCAGGCCGTCCACCTCCCGCGCGGCGGCGACGTCGGCAGGAGCGTCGGTCGCCGGATGGCACGGCCACGAGTCGAGGACGATGCCGACCTCAGCGCCGGGGCACGTCCTGCGCAGCACGTCCACCGCGAGGCCGTGCGAGAGCAGCAGATGGTGGGTCGCGGCGACTGCGTCCTGCCGGCTCGTCCGGCCCGGCGCGATGCTGCCCGGTGCCGTAGCCCAGCCAGGAGGCGCACGTACGGCTCGTTGTGCGTCGTCCAGTGCGTGCACGCGATCGCCGAGCCGTCGCGACGACGACCTCCGCGTAGTCGGCGAACGCGTCTGCCGGTTGCGCGCGCGGCCAGCCGCCCGCGTCCTCCAGCGCCTGCGGCAGGTCCCAGTGGTAGAGCGTGGCGAACGGCTGGATGCCGGCGCGCGAGCAGCTCGTCGACCAGCCGGTCGTAGAAGTCGAGCCCGCCTGCGTTGGCGGCGCCCGCGCCCGTCCGGCAGCACGCGCGGCCAGGCGATCGAGAAGCGGTAGGCCTTCAGGCCGAGCTCGCGCATCAGCGCGACGTCCTCGCGGTAGCGGTGGTAGTGGTCGCACGCGACGTCGCCGGTGTCGCCGTTCTCGCACCTTGCCGGGCGTCTGGCAGAAGCGTGTCCCAGATGCTCGGACCGCGGCCGTCCTCCGCCACGGCGCCCTCGATCTGGTAGGCGGCCGTGGCGGCGCCCCAGACGAACCCGTCCGGGAAGCTGTCTCGACCGCTCACGCAATCCTCGTGTTCATGCCGTCCCCCGACTCGCTGAACCGGTAAAGCAAGACTCTACAGCCTCGACCGAGCCGCGACCAGGCCGCGGAGCGACCGGACGGCTACAGGGCCCGCGCGGCGGCGAGGAGCTCGTCGAAGTCGGGGAGCGTCGAGCTCGTGTAGCGCCACGCGCCGCGGATGACGCCGTCGCGGTCGATCAGGAACGCCGAGCGCTCCGAGACGTCGTGCAGGCCGCGGTACACGTGCGCGACGCCGAACGCCTTCGTGGCTTCGGCGTTCCAGTCCGAGAGGAGCGGGAAGTCGAGATCGAGCGCCTGCATCCAGGCCACGTGCGTCCACGGCGAGTCGCGCGAGATCGCGTACGGCTGGACTTCTGCTGCCCGGAACTCTTCGCTCCTGTCACGCAGGAGCTCCAGCTCGCTCGTTCAGGTCGACGACCAGTCGAAGAGGTAGAAGAGCAGCAGCATCGCGCCGTCGCCGACGATCTCGTGCAGCGTCGCGCTCTCCTGCGGCGTCGTCCAGACGCGAGACTCCGGGATGCGGTCGCCGACGCCCAGCATCGCTACGTCGCCTCGGCCGTGACGCCGACCTCGGTCAGCGCAGCGATCTCGCGCACGACCTCGACGATGTCGCGGTTGGCGTTGAAGACGCGCAGCTGGCGGTCGGCGCCGTTGCCGCGCCGGAGGATCTCCTCGATGCCGGCGAGCTCCGCCTCGGAGCCGAGCTCGCGCGCGTGCGGCTGCGCGAGCTTGAGCGAGCGGCGGATGGCCTGGGCCACGGGAACCCGGTTGCGCCGTCCGGTGACGAGGTCCATCACCGGCGCCTCGAGCCCGTAGCGCGCGGCGAGCCACTTGTTCTCCGTCGTCAGGATCCGGTGGAACGACGGCACCTCCTCGCCCGCGTCGTAGCGCTCCGAGTAGTGCTTGACGAGCGCCTGGCAGAAGGCGGTGATCGCGATCACGTCCTCGAGCTGCGTCACTGCGTCGCAGATGCGGATCTCGATCGTCCCGAGCCGGGGGTGCAGGCGGATGTCCCACCAGATGTGGGTGTAGTCCGCGATGCAGCCCGTGCGCTCGAGCTGGCCGATCACCTCCGCGTAGTCGGCGTAGTTCAGGAAGCGGGGCGGCGGGCCGGAGCGGGGGAACGCGGCGAACACCATGTGCCGCGACGAGTGCAGTCCCGTCGCCTCGCCGCGCCAGAACGGCGAGCTCGCGGAGAGCGCGACGAGCTCGGCGAGATGGCCGATCAGGGCGTTCACGACCTGGATCGCCTTCTCCGGGTCGTCGACCGCGACGTGCACATGCAGGCCGAAGATGAGCTCGCGCCGCGCGATGTACTGCATCTGGTCGACGAGCGCGCGATAGCGGTCCTTCGCGGTGATCCGCTGGCGCTCGAACAGCGAGAAGGGATGCGTTCCTGCGGAGCCGACGCGCATTCCCTGCGCGCCGGCAACGTCGCCGACGTAGCTCCGCAATTGCCGAAGCTGCGCTGCGACGTCGGCGGCGGTGTGGCATACGGGCGTCGCCACCTCGAGCACCGACTGCATCAGCTCGGCGTTGATGCGCGGCTCGAGCTCGTGGCCGCTGACCGCCGCGAGGACGGTGTCGATGTGCTGCACGAGGTCGAAGGTCTCCGCGTCGAGGAGCATGTACTCCTCCTCGACGCCGAGGGTATAGGGATCGCTCGCCCCGAATGCGTGCTCGAGCACGCTGCCGCCCTCGGCGTAGCGGGATCCCTTGCCGGTGATCGAGGGCGGATAGATCTGCTTCATGCGGGCAGCACCGCGTCAACTTCGATCTCGACGAGCCAGCGCGGGTCGAGCAGGCCGACGACGATGCCGGTGCAGGCGGGCCGCACCGATCCGAACGCCTCGGCGTGTGCTCGCAGGATGTCCGGCGCGTACTCGGCGTCGGTCATGAGCAGGCGCGTGCGCACAACGTGCTCGAGCCCGGCGCCGGCCTCGCGCAGCGCCGCCTCGACGATCTCGAGGCAGCGGCGCGCCTGGCCGTAGGGGTCGGACGGCGGGTCGGCGTCGCCGGGCATGATCGGCGCCGTGCCTGCGACGTAGACACTGTTGCCGGCGGCGACGGCGCGGCTGTAGCCGCCCCGCTCTTCGAAGGCGGACCCGGACGAGACGTTGCGGCGCTCCACGGCCCTAGTATCTCCCGCCGTGGAAGTGCTGCAAGCGATCGACGGCTGGGGTGCGCGCACGGCCGCCGCGGGAGTGGTGCGGCCCGGCGGCGAGGTGGCGGCGTTCGGCCCGCGCGGGACGGAGCTGCGCTGGGCCTCGGTGACGAAGCTCCTCACCGGGCTGGCGCTGCTCGTCGCCGTCGAGGAGGGCACGGTCGAGCTCGACGAGCCGGCCGGTCCGCCCGGCTCGACCCTGCGGCACCTGCTCGCGCACGCGTCGGGGCTGCCGCCCGAGGCGGGGCTGCCGCTCATGCCTCCGGGGAAGCGGCGGATCTACTCGAACACGGGCATCGAGCAGGCGGCCGCGCTCGTCGGCGATCGTGCCGGCATGCCGTTCGCCGAGTACTTTCGCGGCTCGGTCGTAGCGCCGCTCGGCCTCGTCGGTTCGCTGCACAGCTCGCCGGCGTGGGGGTACCGCGGCCCGCTGGACGATCTGCTCGCGCTCGGGCGCGAGCTGCTCGCGCCGACGCTCGTCGCGCCCGAGACCCTCATGGCGGCGACCTCGGTCCAGTTCCCGGGCCTCCCGGGCGTGCTCCCGGGCTTCGGCCGGATGGAGCCGAACGACTGGGGCCTCGCCTTCGAGCTGCGCGACGGGAAGTCGCCGCACTGGACCGGCGCGCGCAACTCGCCGCGGACGTTCGGCCACTTCGGCGCGGCCGGCACCTTCCTCTGGGTCGACCCGGACGCGGGCCTCGCCTGCGGCGTGCTCACCGACCGCGAGTTCGGCGAGTGGGCGAAAGAGGCGTGGCCGCGCTTCAGCGATGCTGTACTGGCCCAGGCGGGCTAGTCATCTGCGAAAAGAGGACGGAAAAACTCGTCGAACGTCTCGCGGTCGCAGCTCGCGACGACGGCGGGCGTGATCGCGGTGACCGACGCCGTCCGCGGCATCTCCATCGTCAGCGAGACCTCGCCGAAATAGTCGCCCGGGCGCAGGAGGCGGCGGTCGCCGAGGTCGCGCTGGGTGACCGTGAGCATGCCGGCGAAGACGAGGTAGAAGCGATCGCCCACATCTCCCTCGCGAACGATCACCGTGCCCGGCGCCACCTCCTCCCGCTCCATCTGCTTTGCGAGCCGTCCGAGCACCTGGCCCGGCAGGCCGGCGAGCAGCTCGATCCGCGCGAGCTCGTGCTGGGTTGCGGAGAGGCGTGGCATGGTCAGAGGCTCTCACACAATGACGATTGTGCCGCCCGGCCGCGCTCGGCGGCACGCTGCCGCGTCCTCAGTCGGCCCGATAGTGCAACTATCGGGCCTCCCTGCGTCCTTGCAGCGCACTCGCCGATCGCAACCGGTCGACGAACGTCATTGTGTGAGAGCCTCTGAGCCCATGGTGACTGATTGAGCGTGCTCGACGGCTGGAAGTTCTGCCCGCGCTGCGCCGCGCCGGTCCGGCGCGAGCCCGGACGGGCCGAATGCGACGCCTGCGGCTTCGTCGCGTACGCGAACTCTGCGCCCACCGCGAGCGCCGTCGTCGTCGACGAACAGGGCCGCGTCCTGCTCGCCCGACGCGCCGTCGAGCCCGAGCTCGGCAAGTGGGATCTCCCGGGCGGCTTTCTCGAAGAGGGCGAGGAGCCGCTCGCCGGCCTGCGCCGCGAGCTCCGCGAAGAGTCGGGGCTCGAGGTCGAGCCGCTCTCCTTCCTCGGCGCCTGGGTCGACCGCTACGGCGACGGCGAGGGCGCCGTCTCCACGCTCAACCTGTACTGGCTCGCCCGGGCGGCAGGCGACCCGCAGGCCGCGGACGACGTCGCGGAGCTCCGCTGGTTCGAGGCCGGCGCGTTGCCGAGCTCGCCTTCCGGGTCAACGCCCTGGTGCTGGAGGCCTGGCAGAGGGCGGCGGCGCCCCCTGCCCGGGAATCCTCCTAGCTCCCGAGGCCGAGCTGGCGCTCGAGCATCCCCTTGGGCATGGCGCCGATGGCCGAGGCCTTCGGCTGGCCGCCTTCGAAGAGGACCATGTTCGGGATCGACTGGATCCCGTAGCGGATCGCGAGATCCTGGTTCTCGTCGATGTTCACCTTGACGAGCTTCAGGTTGCGCTCGTCGGCGATCTTCTCGAGCACCGGAGCGACGGCGTGGCAAGGGCCGCACCATTCGGCCCAGAAGTCGACGAGCACGGGCTCGCCGCTCTGGAGCACTTCGGTCTCGAAGGTCGCATCTGTCACGTTTGTCGCCATTCAGCTTTCCTTTCGTAGAAGTCAAGAGGGATAACGCCCGGCTCTACACTTCGCTTCCCGATGACCGAGCAAGTCTTCCAGCCGCTCCCGACGGTACCCGACCACCCCGGCCTCGAGGAGGAGATGCTCGCGTGGTGGGAGAAGGCCGGGATCTTCGACCGGCTGCGGGAGCGCAACCGCGGCGGCCCGATCTTCTCCTTCGTCGACGGACCGGTCACCGCGAACAAGACCCTGGCGGTGCACACCGCGTGGGGGCGGACGCTGAAGGACGTCTTCCAGCGCTACAAGGCGCTGCGCGGCTTCGACCAGCGCTACCAGAACGGGTTCGACTGCCAGGGGCTGTGGATCGAGGTCGGCGTCGAGCACGAGCTCGGCTTCAACTCGAAGCGCGAGATCGAGGAGTACGGGCTCGACAAGTTCGCCCACAAGTGCCGCGACGCCGTCGTCAGGTCGGCGGAGGAGCTCTGGAAGGGATCGAAGCGCCTCGGCATGTGGATGGACTGGGGGAACGACTACTTCACCTTCAGCGACACGAACATCGAATACGTCTGGCGCTTCCTCGCGACGGTTCACGAGCGCGGGTGGCTGGTCAAGGGTCACCGCTCGACCGAGTGGTGCCCGCGCTGCGGCACGTCCCTCTCCCAGCACGAGCTCTCGCAGTCGGGCGTCTACCAGGAGCGGCTCGACCCGTCGCTGTACGTGCGCCTACCGCTCCTCGACCGGCACGGCGAGTCGCTCGTCATCTGGACGACGACGCCGTGGACGGTGCCGGCGAACGTCGCGGCTGCCGTCAGGCCGGACGCCGAGTACGGCCGGCGTCCGAACGGCGAGTGGGTCGCGGTCGCGCTCTACCCGGAAGACGACTTCGAGGAGCGGCTGCCCGGGTCGGCGCTCGTCGGCTGGCGCTACTCCGGCCCCTTCGACACGCTGCCGCCGGGAGCGGTCGTCGAGCATCGGGTGATCCCGTGGGACGAGGTCACGCTCGACCAGGGCACCGGCATCGTCCACATCGCGCCCGGCTGCGGCGGCGAGGACTTCGAGCTCGCGCACGTCCACGACCTCCCGGTGCTGATGCCGGTGGACGAGTCGGGACACTTCTACGACGACTACGGCTGGCTCCACGGCCTCTCGACCGTCGAGGCGACCGACCAGATCGTCGGCAACCTCCGCGAGCGGGGTCTGCTCGTCGCGGCGACGACGTACGCGCACCAGTATCCGCACTGCTGGCGCTGTGACACGCCGCTCATCTTCCGCATCGCCGACGACTGGCTGATCTCGGTCGACGAGCTGCGGCAGCCGCTGCTCGACGCGAACGCCACCGTCGCGTGGACGCCGGAGTACATGGGCAAGCGCATGGACGACTGGCTGCGCAACATGGGCGACTGGAACATCTCGCGCCGCCGCTATTACGGCCTGCCGCTTCCGTTCTATCCGTGCGCATGCGGGCACCTGAACGTGATCGGCTCGCGGGCGGAGCTCGAGGCGCGGGCAGTGAGCGGGCTCGGCCAGCTCGAGGAGCTGCGGCGGCCCTGGATCGACCGCGTGCCGATCCGCTGCGGGGCGTGCGGCGAGCCGGTCGAGCGCGTGCTCGAGGTCGGCGACGTCTGGCTCGACGCGGGCATCGTCCCCTTCTCGACGCTCGGCTGGCAGAACCCGGAGTGGGTGCCGCAGGGCTATGCGACCGGCGCCGCGAAGGGCCTGACGACGGCGGACCTCCCGGATCACGCGTACTGGGAGCGGTGGTTCCCGGCGGACTGGGTCTCGGAGATGCGCGAGCAGATCCGGCTCTGGTTCTACTCGCAGCTTTTCATGTCCGTCGTGCTCACCGGGCGCGCGCCGTTCCGGCAGGTGCTCGGCTACGAGAAGATGCTCGACGAGACGGGCCGCGAGATGCACGGCTCGTGGGGGAACATGATCGAGGCGGACGACGCCTTCGCGCGCATGGGAGCCGACGTGATGCGCTGGCAGTACTGCGCGCAGCCGCCGAGCCAGAACCTCCTGTTCGGCTTCCACGCCGCCGACGAGATCAAGGGCAAGCTCCTGCGCCTCTGGAACTCGGTCGCGTTCTTCGTCCTCTACGCGAACATCGAGTCGTTCACGCCGTCGTGGACGGAGCTGGAGCCGGGCGGCGACCTGCGCCCTCTCGACCGCTGGCTCGTCGAGCGCACGCACGCGTTCGTCAAAGACGCGGAGGCGTCCTACGAGTCGTTCCTCGCGAACGAGGTGATCCGCCACTTCGAGACGTACCTCGACGATCTGTCGAACTGGTACATCCGCCGCTCGCGGCGGCGCTTCTGGGCAAGCGAGCAGGAGGCGCTCGAGACGCTCTGGTACGCGCTCGTGCAGTCGCTGCGCGTCGTCTCACCGCTGCTGCCGTTCGTGGCGGACCATCTCTGGCGGAATCTCGTGCTCGACGGGCCGGCCTCGGTGCATCTCGCGCCCTGGCCCGAGGTCGCTGCAGCCGACCGCGCCCTGCTCGACGAGATCGCCGAGGTCAGGCGCGTCGTCGAGCTCGCCCGTCGCGCGCGCGGCGAGGCCGGAATCAAGAACCGCCAGCCGCTGCGCAAGCTCGTGGTCGAGGGCGCCCGCGAGGCGCGGGCGCACGGCGCCGAGATCGGCGAGGAGCTGAACGTGAAGGAGGTCGAGTTCGCCGCGGTCGAGTCCGACCTGCGGGTGAAGCCGAACCTTCCCGTGCTCGGGCCGCGGCTCGGCAGGGAGCTCGGCACGGTGCGCGCGGCGCTCGCAGCCGGCGAGTTCGAGGCGCTCGCGGACGGCCGTTTCCGTGCCGCCGGGCACGACCTCGACCCGGACGACGTGCTCGTCGAGCGGACGGGCCGCGACGGCTGGGCGGTCGCGTCGGCGGACGGCCTCGCCGTGGCGCTCGACCTGCGGCTCGACGCCGACCTGCTGCTCGAGGCGGATGCGCTCGACCTGATCCGGACGGTGAACGTCATGCGCAAGGACACCGGGCTTGCGGTGACCGACCGGATCGTGTTGACGGTGCCGGCGTCGCTGGCTGCGCTCGTCGAGCGTCACGGCGGGGGGATCAAGGCGGAGACGCTCGCCTCCGAGATCCGCACCGGCGCAGAGCTCGCGATCGAGAAGGCGTAGCCCGGCGCTACGCGGCGGACCGTTCGGCGCGGCGCAGCTCGACCGGCAGGCGGAACACGACGTCCTCGTGCGCCGACCGGAACTCGGCGATGTCGTCGACGCCGCGCGCGCGGAACCACGCGCAGACGCCGCGGACAAGGCGCTCAGGGGCAGATGCGCCGGACGTGACGCCGACGACGCTCACTCTCGCGAGCCAGGCGTCGTCGATCTGCGACGCATCCTCGATGAGATGCGCTTTGACGCCGGCGCTGCGTGCGACCTCGACGAGCCGCTGCGAGTTCGACGAGTTGGGCGAGCCGAGCACGAGCAGCAGACCGACCTCCGCGAGCAGCTCCTTGACCGCCCACTGCCGGCTGGAGGTCGCGTAGCAGATGTCCTCCTTGGCCGGGCCGGCGATCATGGGGAAGCGCCGGCGGAGAACGGCGACGATCTCGTGCGTCTCGTCGACCGAGAGCGTCGTCTGGGTGATGTACGCGAGCGGGGCGCCGGCGGCGAACGAGATGCGCTTCGCGTCGGCGACGGACTCGACGAGCACGATCGCACCGGGCGCTTCGCCGGTCGTACCCTCGACCTCCTCGTGTCCTGCGTGTCCGATCAGCACGACGGTGTAGCCGGCCTCGGCGAACCGTCGCGCCTGCGTGTGCACCTTCGTCACGAGCGGGCACGTCGCGTCGATCGCCGTCAGCCCGCGTGCCGCCGCCGCCTCGCGTACCGCGGGGGCGACGCCGTGCGCAGAGAAGACGATCGGCGACCCCTTGGGCACGTCGTCGACGGAGTCGACGAAGATCGCACCGCGCTCTTCGAGGTCGCGCACGACGTGCGAGTTGTGGACGATCTGCTTGCGAACGTAGACCGGCTTCCCATACAGCGCGAGCGCACGCTCGACCGTCTCGACGGCTCGCTCGACACCGGCGCAGTAGCCCCGCGGAGAGGCCAGGAGGACGCGCTTCACCACCGCGCGGGCCAGGATAGCTCGGGTCTCGTGAGGGTCGGGTTAATACGTTGGATCGCCCACTGCGGAGGCGCCAAAAACGGCCCCGGAAGCGCGAGAATGGGGCGGATGGCCCGTTCCGGAGAAGACCCGGTCGACGAGAGGAGCATCGCCTCGTGGCGCGCGTGCTCGTGATCGACGACGAGGCGTCGATCCGCCTGCTCTGCCGGGTCAACCTCGAGGCGGACGGCATGGAGGTCCTGGAGGCGACAGACGGTGCCGCCGGTCTGCAGCGCGCCGGCGAGGAGCAGCCTGACGTCGTCCTGCTCGACCTGATGTTGCCGCGACTGAACGGGTGGGAGGTCGCGGAGCGGCTGCTCGGGGACGAGCGGACGAGCGGAATCGCGATCGTCTTCCTCACCGCGCGCGTCGAGGTCCTCGACCGCGCGCGCGGGCTCGAGATCGGCGGTGTCGCCTTCGTGGCGAAGCCGTTCAGCCCGTTCGAGCTGGCGCCGCTTGTGCGCGAGCTGATCGCGCAGGACGAGCCTGACGACCTGCGGGCCGAGAAGCTCGCGCAGCTGCGCGCGCTCGCCGACGTCGGTTAGTCGCGGTAGCCTGACGGGCACGGGGCGTAGCTCAGCCTGGTAGAGCATCGCGTTTGGGACGCGAAGGCCGGCAGTTCGAGTCTGCCCGCCCCGACTACGCCGCGGTGCGTAGCGACGCCGCAACGGCGGCCGCGACCTTCGCCGCCGCGACGCTGCCCTCACGCAGTTGCCCGCCGAGCGTCGGCACGAAGCCGACGAACCAGAGGCCGGGCAGCGCCGGCTCGCCGTCGGTGTGCGTCGGCAGCCCGCCCGGGCCGAGCGCGCCGAGATGCCCGACGAGGCTCTCCAGCCCGGCGCGGAAGCCGGTTGCGGCGATGACCGCGTCCGGGTCGATGCGCGAGCCGTCCGCGAGCAGGACCTCCGCGCCGTCGAAGCCGGCGACCGCGGCGACGATCTCGACGAGGCCGCGGCGCACGGCGCCGACGACGCCGACGTCGAGGATCGGCGTCGTGGCCGTGGCGAGGAACGCGGTGCGGATCCCGTGCTCCGGACGCGGCAGTCCGTACGGGGCAAGGTCGGGGATCGAGAGCTTCCGCAGCGTCTTCGAGATCGGGTCGACCCAATCCGGCGGCAGGTGCCCGATCGCGATCCCGATCGCCTGCGCCGGAATGCCCGCCGTGGCCCGGCGAACGATCTGCGGCGGCGTGCGCACCGAGAGGCGCGTGCGGACGGCGCCGCCCTCGGCGACGTCGGTCGCGATCTCGGCACCCGAGTTCCCGGCGCCGACGACGAGCACGTCGCGGCCGCGGAACGGCTCCGGGTTCCTGTACTCCGAGGAGTGGATCAGCTCGCCGGTGAAATCCTCCCGTCCCGGCAAGTCCGGTACGAACGGCTCCCCGTTGAAACCGGTCGCCACGATCGCCGAGCGTGAGAGCAACGGCCCCTCCGCGGTCTCGAGCCGCCACGCATCGCCGTCACGCTCGATCCGCTCCACCTGCACGTTCGTGCGCACGTCGAGCCCGGCGGCATAGTCGTGGAAGTAGGAGATCAGGTCGTCGCGCGCCACCCAGCGGCCGTAGCGGCGCGGAATGCGCCGGCCGGGCAGCCCCGACAGGAGCCGCGGCGTGTGCAGGTGCAGCCGGTCGTAGCGGCCCCGCCAGGCGGCGCCCGGCTCGGGCCCCGCCTCGAGCAGGAGCGCCTCGACGCCGGCGTCGCGGAGGAGCGCCGCCGTGGCGAGTCCGGCCGAGCCGGCACCGACGATCGCGACCTCGCGCGTCTCCATGCCGGGGTCCTACCATCTCCTACGGGCCGGTTTGCAAGGCCCGCAGCCGCGCCTGCCCGATCGCGCGGAGCGCCGGCAGGCGCCCGCACACGTCGCAGGCGTATCCCGCGACGGCCCCGCTCACCGAGCCGGTGACGAAGCGTCCACCGCCGGCGGAGTACGCCGCCGCCGTGAGGGCGCCACTGCTGCCCGCGACCGTGAAGAGCAGCGTGCCGCTGCTCGTCTGCCAGAGTCCGGCGTCGGAAGGCCCGGCGGTGACGACCCAGCGTCCGTCCGGGCTGAACAGCGCCCGGCTGACCGTGGCGACGTGATAGCGGAGCAGGTGGAGCATCCGTCCCGTCGCCGCGTTCCAGATACGGGCGTCTCCGTCCACGCCCGCGGTCAGCACGAGGGTGCCGTCCGGGCTGAAGGCCGCCGAGGTCACGCGCCCTGTGTGCGCCGCGAGCGTGCGCAGGAACGCTCCGGTCGCCGTGTCCCAGGTGCGCGCGGTCCCGTCGTCGCCCGCGGTGACGAGCAGGCGGCCGTCGGGGCTGAACTCGACGTCGCCGACACGACCCACGTGGCGGCGCAGCGTGTGCAGCAGGCGTCCGTCGGCAGCCCGCCAGATCCGGACGACACCGTCGGTTCCCGCCGTCGCCACGCTTCCCGACGGGCCGGCGGCTGCGGCGGCGACCGGGGCTCCAGGTGCCGACGCCCAGAGCAGCCTGCCGGCGGCGGTCCAGCAGCGCAGAACGCCGTCGTCGCCGGCAGTGAAGACGCGGCCGCCGGCGGCGACGAAGGCCGCGCGGACGGGTGCGCCGTGCGCGAAGGTGGCGAGGAGCGCGCCGTCGGCGACCCGCCACAGCCGTGCGGCGCCGTCCGCGCTCGCCGTGAGCAGGCGGTCGGCGCCCGCGAAGGCCGCCTGGGTCACCCGGCCGTCGTGCTGCAGCGTCCGGACCTGTCCGCCGGCCCAGGCCCAGATGCGGGCACTGCCGTCGGTGCCGGCGCTCGCGACGAGGCTGCCGTCGGGGCTGAAGGCGACCGTTGCGACCGCGCCGGTGTGTCGGCCGAGGACGGAGAGGTGGGGCCCGAGCGCGGTCCAAAGGCGTGCGGTGCCGTCGGCGCTCCACGTCAGCACGAGCGTCCCGTCGGGGCTGAACGTGGCGCCGGCGACGGCGTCCGTGTGGCCGGCGAGCACGGCGGGGCGCGTGCCGAGCGGCTCCGGCCAGATCCGGGCGGTGCCGTCCGCGCTCGACGTGACGATCTCCTGCCCGTCGGGGCTTGCGACCACGGTGTTGACGCGCTGCTGGTGCTGGCCGAGGAGGACGGTGATCGGAGCGCCCGTGGCCGCGTCGTACACGCGCACCTCCGCGTCGCCGCTCGACGTGAGCACGCGCCCGTCGCGCGTGAAGGTGATGTCGGTGAGGGTGAAGGTGTGCCCGGTGAGCAGGTGCTGCTGCTGCCACGCGTGGGTGTCCCAGAGGTAGGCGTTGCGCCTGCCGGCGGTCCCGAGCAGCGAGCCGTCGGCGTTGAAGGCGAGGTCGACGACCACACCGGCCTGCTGGACGGCCGCGACCTGCGCGCCGGAGTCGAGCCTGTAGACCCGCACGAACGCGTCGCCGACGTTGACCGCGGCGAGCGTGCCGTCCGGGCTGAGCGCGACCTGCTCGACCGCGCCGCCGGCGGCGATCGTGTGCAGGAGAGCGCCTCCCGCGGCCGCCCACACCTTGACGGTGCCGTCGCTGCTGCCGGTCACGATCAGACGGCCGTCCGCCGTAAAGGAGGCGGCCGTGACCGGCTGCTCGTGGCGGAGGGACGCGCCGAGTGCGCCGTCCGGCACGCTCCAGACCCGGGCGGCGCCGTCGGTCGAGGCGGCGACGAGCTCGCGTCCGTCGGGGGAGAAGTCGACGTCGGTGACCGGCGCCCCCGCTGCGCGGCTGAGCACGAGCCGGCGGGTCGCGACGTCGTAGACCCGCACGTTCCCTTGTGTCGTTCCGACCGCGACGCGGCTTCCGTCCGGGCTGAACAGCGCGTCGGCGAGCGCGCCGCCGCCGCCGGAGAGCACCGCCTGGACGCGCAGCGCGACGAGCGAGCTGCGAAGCGCGTCCTCGACTCTCGGGGTCGACTCGAGCCCGGCGGCGTCGAGCGCATCCCGCACGCTCTGCTCGGGGCTCGTTCCGAGCTCGGCCGTGGAGGTGGCGACGAGCTCGCCGGCCCGGGCGCGGCGCTCCTGGCGGCCGGCTTTCGCGGCCTGCGCCTTCGCCTCGCCCGCGTTCGCGCGCGCCTTCGCCGCCTGCCGGTTCGCCTCGGCCTCGCTCGCCTGCGCCCGCGCCGACTGCTTCTGCGCCTCCGCCCGCTGGTGCTCGGCGAGCGTCGCCTGCCGCTGCGCCTCCTTCTGCTGGGCCTGGGCGAAGAGCGCCTCCTTCTCGGCGGCCGCACGGGCGATCCGGGCCTGCGCCGCCGCCTTCTGTGCGGCGAGCCGCTGCGCATGCGCCTCGGCGCTGCGGGCCCGCGCAAGCCCGGCCTGGCGTTGAGCCTCGTGCTGCTGCGCGACGGCGAGGCTCGCCTGCTGCCGGGCTTCGCTGCGCTGTGTGAGCGCAAACACCGCGAGGCCGGCCATCGCGGCTGCGAGCAGGAGTGCGACGCCCGACAGGACCAGCAGGCGCCGGTGCCGCCGCTCTGCGGCGCGGTGCTGCCGCTCGAGCGCGGCGGCGGCTTCGAACGCGCGCCGCCACTCGAGCACGGGCTCGGCGAGCACGTCGTGGAAGATCTCGTAGCGCGGACCGTCGTCGTGGCCGTCGACCGCGACCGTGCGCAGGATCCGCTGCGACGCAAGGCGGTCGAGCACCGGCTCGAGCTCCGCCGCCTCCTCTTCGGCGAACGCGGCGAGGTCGGCCGCCGTATGCGCCACCTTCGTGCGGGACGGCGAGACGAGGAACCTCAACGCCGATGTCGCGAGGCGCGCTTCGGACGGTGGCAGCGCTCCGAGCGTTCGCTCGAGATGGTCGCGCACGATCGCGGTTGCGCCGCCCAGCCGCCGCAACGTCGCGAGCCGCAACACGCGCGAGCGGGCCGCCTGCTCCTCCTCCCAGAGTCGCTCGAGCACGAGCTGGAGATACGGCGCCTCGATGCGGCGCGCCGCGGGCGCACCGGCGCCGACGTCGTCGAGCACCGCCTCCACGAGCGCCGGCTCGATCTCCACCTCGCCGCCGTCTTCGACGAGGTCGTTGTAGCGCTCGAGCGGCCCCACGATGGCGGCCCGCGCCGCCTCCTCGTCGAGATGGTCGAGACGCAGGTGGTTGCCGAACACGTCCGGGATGCGCGCGGTGAAGACGTCGAGGCGCGAGAGCGCGTCCTCCCGGAGCGAGATCAGCACGTGGACGTGCGGCCGCCGCAGCAGCTCCGGCAGTCCGCGCTGCAGCGGACCGTGTTCGCCGTGGTAGACGAAGTACTCCTCGAACTGGTCGAGGACGACGAACGCCTCGCCGTGCGGTTTCGGTAGCAGCGCGTCGCCGGACCATCCGTCGACGAGGACGACGTCCGCGAGCGGCTCGAGGTCGCGCACCTGCCTGATCACGGCTGCGCGCAGGATCGAGCTCTTGCCGACGCCGCTCGGGCCGTACAGCACGGTCAGCCTCGACGCGAGCAGGTTCGCCACGATCACCTCGCGCTCGCGCTCGCGTCCGAAGAAGAGGAGCGCGTCGAGCTCCGAGTCCTCGAAGGGGGCGAGGCCCTTGTACGGCGCGAGCGGAGGTGCGAGGACGGTCACCGCGGGGCTCCGAGTTCGAGGCCGGCATGCTGCGCGAGCGCGTGGACGTACCCGTCGAGCGGCGTCTCGATCAGCTCGACGTCGCGCGCGCGCCAGAGCTCGCGTTCGAGCGGCTTCGCCTCGGGCACGACCGCCCACGACCGGTAGCTGAGGCTCTCGCTCCCCCAGAGCCGGCCGAGCACGAGGCGCAGGCTCCACTCGCGCACGCCGTAGCCGAGGAACAGCAGGTGGCTGCGCCGCAGGGTGGTGGCGAGCGCGACCGGCAGCGCACGGCCCACGTCGCTGTGCTGCAGATAGTCGATGTAGTCGTCCTCGGTGACGACGAAGCTCTCGCGCGAGCGGGCCGGCTCCGGGTCGAGGCCGCCGTGGAGCTTCAGCACGATCGTCCGGCGCGCGAGCGAGAGCTCGGTCGCGTACGTGTTCGGCACGTCGACGATCCGCGCCTCGCCCTCGGCCGAGATGTGGCAGAAGCGCCCGCGGTCGGCGCCGGAAGCGACGTAGGAGACGACGTCGAACTCCTCGCCTGCGTCGAGCAGCGCCTGCTCGAGCGCGAGGTCGTAGCTCGTCGTCACGATCAGCTGGTGCGCGACGCCGCGCTCGCGCAGGAGCGTGGGCAGTGCGGCGAGGAAGCGGTGCACCTCCGTCGGCGCCGCGCTGGCGGCGAGGAGGTCGTGCAGCTCGTCGTGGAGCCGCCCAGAGCCCTTCGTGAGCGAGACGAACTCCGCGATCCGGGCCAGCTCCGGAGGCTCCTCCGGCGGATAGGCGAAGCGGTGCGCGAGCTCGCCCGTGAGCATCGCCGGGTCGGCCCCGAGCACCGGGACGAGCCGGCCGGCGAGGAGGGCGTCGGCCACCTGTGCGCAGTGCTCTTCCGGCGACGTATCGGCCGCTCCCGGGTGTAGCCCGGCCTCCTGGCGAAGGATCGCGGCGTGCAGCCGCTGCAGCTCGGGGCCGGGCTCGATGCCGAGCTCCTCGAGCAGGACGCGGCGCGCCTGCTGGTAGACGGCGAGTGCGTCCGCCTGGCGGCCCGAGCGGTAGAGCGCGAGCATCTGGAGCGCGCACGGCCGCTCGCGCAGCGGGTTCGCGGCGGCGAGGGTCTCCAGCTCGGGGACGACCTCCGCGGCCCGCCCGCAGTCGAGCTCGGCCCTGAGGCAGTCCTCGAGCGCGTCGGCGCGGAGCTCCTCGAGCCGGCGCTGCTCCTGGACGGCAAAGGACTCGAACTCGACGTCGACGTAGGCACGCCCGCGCCAGAGCGCGAGCGCCTCGCGGAGCTGCCGGGCCCGCGCCTGCGGCTCGAGCGCCCGCGCTTCGGCGACGAGCCGCTCGAAGCGGGCGGCATCGAGCGACTCCGGGCCGACCGTGAGGACGTAGCCCGGCGGCCGGGTCAGGAGGACGTCCGGCCCGAGCAGCTTCCGCAGTGACGAGACCGCGCCCTGCAGCGACGTCACCGCCGTCTTGGGCGGCTCGTCCCCCCAGAGCTGCTCGACGAGCTGCGCCGTCGAGACGACCTCGTTCGCGTGCAGGAGCAGCGCGGCCAGGAGGCTGCGCTGCCTTCGCCCGGCGGCGAGGCCGATCGATCGTCCGTCCGCGCCAGCCGCCTCGAGCGGGCCGAGCACGCGGAACTGCGGCATACCGTGACATTTGTCGCATTTGGGGCGCGTTCCCCACCGTGATTAGCCGCATCCTTTAGCCGCGCGTTAGGGCGGCCTTAGTGCGCCTTTTCGGGCCGGATCGACGGTGGCGGCATGACCGACACCGCCACACATCCCGAGCAGCACCGCACCTGCATCGCCCTCGTCCTCGCACTCCTCGCCGTGATCGTCGCGGCCGCCTGCGCCCCCGCCGCCGCCGCCCGCACCGAGACCGCGGCTCCCAAGAACGCCGTCCGGATCTGGAAGATCGACTACACCGCCCACAACGGCGCCGTCCGCCACGCGTACGTCGTGCTCCCGGCCTGGTACGGCCCCGACAACAACCCGCCTCTCCCGCTCGTCATCTCCCCGCACGGGCGCGGCGCCACCGGACTCCAGAACGCCGACTACTGGGACACGATGCCGGCGATCGGCCGGTTCGCCGTGATCAACCCCGACGGGATGGGCCGCAAGTACACCCGCTTCTCGTACGGCGACCCCGGACAGATCGACGACCTGGCCAAGATGCCCGACTTCGCGACGAAGGCGCTGCCCTGGCTGCGGATCGACCGCTCCCGCATCTACGCGCTCGGCAGCAGCATGGGCGGCCAGGAGACCCTCCTGCTCGTGGCCCGCCATCCCGGACTCCTCGCCGGCGCGGCCGCGATGGACTCCGTCACCGACCTCGCCCGCCGCTACCGCCAGCTGCTCGACCTCGGCTGCGACGCCCGCTGCCTGGAGCAGAACGGCGGCAAGTCGGCCGGAGAGGTTCTGCGGGGCATGATGAGCGCCGAGGTCGGCGGAACGCCGGTAGCGAAGCCCGCCGCCTATGCGGCGCGGAGCTCGCTCAGCCAGGCGCGGCAGATCGCCACCTCCCGCGTGCCGCTGCAGATCTGGTGGAGCAAGGAGGACCGGATCGTGACCGACCAGCAGACGCAGTCGGGCGCGCTCTTCGCCGCCGTGAAGCACCTCGACCCGTGCGCTCCCGTCTCCGCGTACGTCGGCCGGTGGGCGCACTCGACCGAGATGCGCGCGAAGGCGCTGCTCCCGATCGCGCTGAGGGGCTTCGGCCTCCTGCCGAAGAACCGAAAGCAGCTTCCGGCCAGCGTCCGGGTCACCGCTGCACCGCAGTGCTCCGCATAGTCAGTAGACGAAAGGAAGGAACCTACGAGGCGTCCGCTGCCGGTACGCCTCGTAGCCGTCGTAGTGCTCGGTGAGCCACAGCTCCTCCCGGCGCGACTTGAGGTCGAGGAAGAGGGCGAGTGCGAGCGAGAGGACGAGCCCGGCGACGCTGCCGAAGACGATCGTCCAGCCGAAGGCGATCAGGATCCCGCCGCCGTAGATCGGGTGGCGCACGAGGACGTACGGGCCCTCGGCGCTGAGCGTCCCGCCCGGCCGCGGTGCGGGAAACGGGGTCAGCGAGGTGCCGAGCCGGAGTGCGCCCGCCAGGAACAGGAGCGAGCCGAGCGCGAGCAGCGTCCCGCCGGCCGCGTACGCCGCGACCGCGTAGCCGGCGCTCCAGCTTCGTCCCGCGAGAGCGGAGAGGAAGACGGCGGCGATCAGCAGGAGCTGGCCGGCGACCCAGCCTTCACCGCGTCTCCCGAGTGCAGGCAGGCGTTTCAGAGAGCGGGTGGCGGGAATCGAACCCGCATAGCCAGCTTGGAAGGCTGGAGCTCTGCCATTGAGCTACACCCGCGCGCCGGGGTTACGTTAGCGGCATGCATGCCTCGGTGGAGGCCGTCGCTCTGGTGCCCGCGCTTGCGTTCGGCTATGCGCTCGGCGTGCGTTCGTGGAGTCCGACGCGCGGCGAGGTCGCGGCGGCCGTGGCCGCGCTCGCACTCGTCTTCGCCGCGTTCGTCGACGCGAGCTGCAGCCGTTCGCGGTGCACACGTTCCTGTGGGCGCACCTGCTCCAGAACGTCGTGCTCGCGGAGTGGGCGCCGGCGCTGCTCGTCCTGGCGATCCCGCCCGCGCTCGCCGCGCGCGCCGCGGGCTTCCCGCTCCTGCGACCGCTCGTCGACGCTGCCGGTTTGGCTCGTCACGTACTTCGCGTGGCATCTGCCGTGGGTCTACGACTTCGCGCTGCGCCATCCGCACTCGCTGCTGCACGTCGAGCACGTCACGTATCTCGTCGCGGGGCTCGGCCTCTGGTGGCCGGTGCTCCACGGGCGTACTCGTCGGGCGTGAAGGCGGCGTATCTCTTCGCTGCGTTCGTGCTCGCCTCGCCGCTCGGGCTCGTGCTCGCGCTCGTCCCGCGCGCGATCTACGCGTTCTACGCGCACGCGCCGCGCACGTGGGGCCCGTCGCCCGCTCGCCGACCAGCAGATCGCGGGCGTGACGATGGCGGTCGAGGAGGCGATCGTCTTCTTCGCCGTCTTCGTCTTCTATCCTCCTGCGCTTCCTGCAGGAGGAGCAGCTCGAGGGTGCGTTCGACGAGCTGCGCGCAGCGCGTTAGCGCACGACCACTCTGTACTCGATCGCCTTGTACGCCTTCGGCGTCTCGCCTTTCGTGAGCGCGTAGATGACGGTCGCGGTGCCCGGGTGGACGGCCTTGAACACGACGACGACGTTCGCTCCGACGTCGGCTTCGCCTGTCTCACGGAGCACGTTCGTGTCGACCTGCCGCGCGAGGCGCCATTCGAATCCCGCTGCGCGCGCGGGCAGCGCGACGGAGACAAGACCGCCGTGCGCGACCGAGACGGTCGTCAGCTGAGCCTTCGGCAGCTTCCCGACCGGCGGAGCCGTCGCCGATGCAACGGTCGTGAAGAGGCAGACCGCGGTCGCTGCGAGGACTGAGACTCTCTGGGGTTGTGTCACTCCGTCAACCGTAACTGGGCGGCCAGACGCTTGGGCGCGGCGAGCAGCCACGAGTCGAGCACGAGTTCGCGCACGTCTTCGAGCGGCGCGTCCAGCCGGATGAGCAGTGCGCCGTAGCCGTGGTAGTGCGGCGTCTCGAAGAGGATGTCCGGGCGTGCCTCGAGCAGGAACGGTTTCTCGTCGAGGTCGCAGCGGACGACGAGCGCGTCGGGATCGGTGCGCAAGGCGACGACGAACTTGCCGCGCACCTTCAACGCCGGCCGCCCGTACGACGTCCCCTCCTCGGTCTCGGGCAACTCGCGCCCGAGCGCGACGACGTCGTCCCAGCTGGTCACTCAGGTAGGCGGGAGCTCGATCCGCTCGATCACGACGTCCTCGCGCGGCCGGTCGCGCGCGTCCCGCTCGAGCGCCGAGATCGCGTCGACGACGTCCATCCCCTCGGTGACGCGCCCGAACACCGTGTGCTTGCCGTCGAGCCACGGGCATGCGTCGGCGGTGACGATGAAGAACTGGCTCCCGTTCGTGTCCGGGCCGGCGTTCGCCATCGCCAGCGCGCCGCGTACGACGAGCTGGCCGGTTGAACTCGTCCTCGAACGTGTAGCCGGGGCCGCCGGAGCCGGTGCCCGTCGGGTCGCCGCCCTGGATCATGAAGTCCGGGATGACGCGGTGGAACGTGACGCCGTCGTAGAAGCCCTCGCCCGCGAGCGTGACGAAGTTGGCGACCGTCTTCGGGGCGTCGGCGTCGAACAGCTCGACGACGATCGCGCCGTGGTTCGTGTGCAACGTCGCAATGGACATGCCGGGGAGCGTAACGCGCCGGTCGGTTAGCGCACCGGCGCTCCCGGTGGCAGGGGAGTCGGTACTTGGCCGCAGCCGCGTGGTGAGAGTTCCCCGATGAGGCCAACCGCCCGTCCACCCACCATGAGGATGTGTCGATCGTCGCAAGACGTCGTCTTCGCGTACTCGGCGAGCGGGCCTGGCTCGCCTATCTCGCCCTCGGCCTGATCGCGTCCGGCGTCTACTTCGCCGTGCCGAACGGGGTCGCCCGAGCGGCGCTCACCGACGGGATCGCGTTCTCCGCCGCCGTGGTCGCCGCCGTGGCGCCGCGGCTCCTGCGGCTCCGGCCGGGTGCGCCGTGGTACCTGTTCGCGGCCGGCTTCGCCGGGTTCGCCGCCGGCGACGTCACGTGGGACGTGTACGACCTGACCGGCCGTGTGACCCCGTTTCCGTCGGCGGCGGACGCCATGTACCTCGCCGGCTACCCCTTGCTCGTCGCGGGCGCGTTCATGCTCGCGCTCAACTTCGGTCGAGCGCACCGGCGAGAGGGTCTGATCGACGGGGCGATCGTCGCCTGCGGCCTCGGCGCGGTCGCGTGGGCGCCCCTCCTCCACGGCTACCGCAGCCAGCCGGGCGTCTCCGGACTCGGTCACGCCGTCCTCATCGCCTACGTCGTCGGCGACCTGCTCGTTCTCGCCGCGGTGGGCCGCCTGCTCGTCGCGGACGTTCGGACGCCCGCCGCCCTCTTCCTGCTCGCCGCGGTAGTCGCACTCGTCGTCTCGGACGTCGTGTACGAAGCGTCGGCCGGGTCGTTCCAGACGGGCAACGCCCTCGAGCTCGGCTACCTCCTCTCGTACGTGTTCTGGGCGGTCGCCGCGCTCCATCCGTCCGCTCGGAGGTTCGGCCTACCGGCGCCGCAGGCGAGCTTCGCGCGCTCGCGCTTTCTCATGCTCGTCGCAGCGTCGCTGGTCGTCCCGTCGGTGCTGTTCTACGAGCACCTCTATGGGAGCGGGGTCCTGCTGGGCCAGCTCGTGCTCGGCGCGATCGTCTTCGCGCTCGTCTTCGTTCGGCTCTGGCTCGGCCTCCGGAACGTCGAGCGCGCACAGCACGAGCTCGCGGCGGGCGAAGTTCGCTTCCGTTCGCTCACCGAGCTGTCGTTCGACGCCGTCACGGTGCTCGGCCCCGATGGTGTCGCAACGTACGCGAACAGCGCGATCGAGCGGATCCTCGGCTACACGCCGGACGAGTTCACGAGCATCAACCATCTCGCGCTCGTCCACCCCGACGATCTCGCAGCCACGGTGGCGACCGTCGAGGAAGCGGCTCGCGTGCCGGGCTTCCTGACGGCGTTCGAGTATCGCCTTCGGCACAAGAACGGAAGCTGGCGGACGATCGATTCGGTGGGGAGGAACCTCATCGACGACCCGGCCGTCGGCGGCTTCCTCGTGACGCTGCGCGACGTCACCGAGCAGAGGCTGGCCGAGGAGGCGATCCGGGAGAGCGAGGAGCGGTTCCGTGCCGCCTTCGAAGGTGCGCCGATGGGCGTCCTGGTCGCCGATCTCGAAGGGACGCTGCTGCACGTGAACCCGGCGCTGTGCGAGCTGTCGGGCTACCCGGCCGACGAGCTCGTGGGGCGATCGTTCACGGAGTTCGTGGCGCCCGACGAGCTCGGGCTCGACCTCGATGCGCTTCGACTTCTCGTCGAGACGGGCGAGCCGCAGCGGAACCTCGAGCGCCGGTTGATCGCGAAGGGCGGAGTGGAGCGGTGGATCCAGGCCGGCATCTCCCTCCTCCACGACGAAGCGGGAGCGCCGAGTGGGATCGTGCTCCAGGCCGTGGATGTCACCGCGCGCAAGATTGCCGAGGCCGACCGCGAGCATGCGCACACGCTGCTGCGCAGGCAGAACGCGCTCCTCCGCGACGCGGACAGGCTCAAAGGCGAGCTGATCTCGGTCGTCTCGCATGACCTGCGCACACCGCTGACGTCGATCATGGGCTATCTCGAGCTCGTGCTGGACGAGTCCGAGGGGCCGCTGACACCCGAGCAGCGCGGCTTCCTCGAGGTGATCGAGCGCAACGCCGACCGGCTGCTCGCGCTCGTCAACGATCTGCTCCTCATCTCGCGCGCCGAGGCCGGGAAGCTCGAGCTCGACCTCGCCGAGGCCGATCTCGCCGAGATTGCCGCCCACGTGATCGAGGCGCAACGGCCGCGCGCCGAGCAGCTCGGGCTCGAGCTCCGGCTCGTCGGCGATCCGGTGCAGGCGGTCGTCGACAGGGCGCGCATCGCGGAGCTGCTCGAGAACCTCGTCTCGAATGCGCTCAAGTTCACGCCGCCCGGCGGCTCGGTCGAGATCCGGGCCAGCCGGCTCGACGAGCTGGCGATCCTCGAGGTCGCGGATACGGGCATCGGCATCTCGGCCGGCGACCGGAACCACATGTTCGAGCGCTTCTTCCGCAGCCGCCGGGCGCGGAAGGTGCCGGGCATCGGCCTCGGCCTCTCGATCGTCAAGGCGATCGTCACCGCGCACGGCGGCCGGATCTCGGTCGAGAGCCTGCCGGGTCAGGGCACCACCTTCAGGGTCGAGCTCGCGCTGGAGAGCAAGTCCGCCGTCCTTCGTCCCGTTGGCCACACGGCGGCTGAATCCAACCGCGATCCGCTCGCGTAGACGGACCGTGGCGCTGCGCGCGACACTCGGCGTTCTCGGCATCCTGGCCGTCGTCGTCGGCGTCGTGTTCATCGGTCAGGGCACGAACGCCATTCACGGTTCGTCGATGAGCGGCCACGGAGGCTACGCGGGGCTCGGCGGCGTGCTGCTCGTGATCGGCCTGGGCCTGATCGTGTGGGCCTGGCGGTTGCGCAGCAGGGGAAGGGCTTGAACCGTCGGGTTGGCCCGCACCCGTTCCTGCGCCTGGACGAGTTGGCTGGGCCGCCTGTCGACTTTCGTAGGATGCCGGGCGTGGACGAAGGCACTGCAGGCATGGCGGGCTCCGATGCCGAAGGCCTGTTTCAGCGTCTGGTAGAGAACATCCCCGGGATCGTCGCCTACCTCGACCTCGTCCAGCTCGACGACCCCGGCCGCTCGGTTCCCATCTACATCAGCCCGCAGATCGAGGGTCTGCTCGGGTACCCGCCCGAAGCGTGGCTCACCGACGACGAGCTGTGGCTCGACGTCCTCCATCCGGACGACCGCAGCCGAATGATCGAGGCGGATGAACGCGCACGCCGCACACTCTCGTCGCTATTCGCCGAGTACCGGATGATCGCACGCGACGGTCGTGTCGTCTGGGTGAGCGAGAACGCCGCTGTCGTCAAGGACGACGTCAGCGGCGCCGTCTACTGGCAGGGCGTGATGGTCGACGTCACCGAGCGCAAAGCGGCCGAGACCTACAGGGAGCGCTCCCACTCGACGCTCCGAAGGAAGAACGCGCTGCTCCGCGAGTCCGACAGGCTCAAGGACGAGCTGATCTCGGTCGTCTCGCATGACCTGCGCACGCCGCTGACGTCGATCATGGGCTACCTCGAGCTCGTGCTGGACGAGTCCGAGGGTCCGCTGACACCCGAGCAGCGCGGCTTCCTCGAGGTGATCGAGCGCAACGCCAACCGGCTGCTCGTGCTCGTGAACGACCTGCTCTTCATCTCGCGCGCCAACGCCGGGAAGCTCGAGCTCGACCTGTCCGGCGCCGACCTCGGCACGGTCGCCGCCGAGGTGGTCGAGGCGCAACGTCCACAGGCTGACGAGTTCGAGGTGGAGTTGCGCCTTGCCTGCGAGTCGGTCTGCGCGACCGTCGACCGGGCCCGCATCGCCGAGCTGCTCGAGAACCTCGTCTCGAACGCCCTCAAGTTCACGCCTGCCGAAGGGTCGGTCGAGGTGCGAGTGAGCCACGGCGACGGCCTGGCGATCCTCGAGGTCGCGGACACCGGCGTCGGGATCTCGGCCAGCGACCGGGCCCACCTGTTCGAGCGCTTCTTCCGCAGCCGTGGTGCGCGGAACGTGCCGGGCGTCGGTCTGGGCCTCTCGATCGTCAAGGCCATCGTCGACGCTCACGGCGGCCGGATCGCGGTCACGAGCGACGCCGGGACAGGGACGACCTTCCACGTCGAGGTGCCACTCGAGGGCGCCGGCCGGGCGGCGCGCCGGAGCGGTGTCGAGGGGCTCTCGGGCGGGCGCCGCTGAGCCTCTGCGTTCGGGAGCGCGCCCGGCAGGATTCGAACCTGCGGTCTAGTAGGACTTTGTTAGCTGGTTGAAGGGTCCGTTCGGTTCGCCTCGAACGGTGTCCGCGTCGGCGGTCATCGTTTGGGAGGAGGAGCGGATGGAGGCTGCGTTTGCGATCGAGGGGCCGGCTGCCGATGTGCGGGAGCGGCTGCTGTGTTTCGTCGGGGAGGTGACGGCGCCGTTTGCGTTGCGGCGGCAGCGTGAGAACGCGCTTGTGTATGTGCGCGGGCTGGTCGAGCATGGCGGGCGCAAGAGCTTGCAGCCGACGCTGTTTCGGCTCGAGGAGACGCCCGCCCGCTACGAGTCGGTGCAGCAGTTTCTCGCCGACTCGCCCTGGGATCCCGAGCTGTTAATCCGGGAGTGCGCGGAGCGGGTGGCGCCGCAGATCGGTGTCACTGCATGGATCGTGGACGACACCGGGATCGTCAAGGACGGCAAGCACTCACCGGGGGTGAAGCGTCAGTACTCGGGCACGCTCGGAAAGGTCGGCAACTGTCAGATCACCGTCAGCGTGCACGCGGTCGGCGAGCGGGGCACGCTGCCGCTGGGCTGGCGGCTGTACCTTCCGGAGGAGTGGTGCGACGACTTCGAACGTCGGCGCAAGGCGAAGATCCCGGACGGGATCCTCTTTGCGACCAAGGCGCAGCTTGCGAACGATCTCTGCAAGCGGGTGGCCGGCTGGCAGCTGCCAACGGCTCCGATCCTGGCCGACTCGGCCTACGGCGACGACGCTGCTTTCCGCGCCGATTTACACGACGCGGAGCTCGAGTACGTCGTGGCAGTGCGGGCCGGAACGAGCGTCTACGGGCCAGAGACAACCTTCGTGGTGCCCGAGCGCAACGGTCCGCTCGGACGGCCGCGCACCGTCGCTCGCCCCGACCGTAAACCCGAGTCGGCGCTGACGCTCGCCGAGCGGCTGCCGGCAACGGCGTGGCGAACGTTGCCGTGTCGGACGACACCCGCGGGCGAGGAGATCGCTAGCCGTTTCGCGTTCGTCCGCGTCGTCGCCACGAACCCAGTACGAAACCGGCACCAGGCGCCGCGCTGGGAGTGGCTGATCATCGAATGGCCCGACGGCGACGAGGCGCCGAGCGACTACTGGCTTTCCAACCTCGCCGAGGACACGCCGCGCGAGCGTCTCGCCCGGCTCGCCCGCCTGCGCTGGACGGTCGAGCTCGACTACCGACAGCTCAAGGGCGAGCTCGGGCTCGACCACTACGAGGGCCGCAGCTACCCCGGCTTCCACCACCACACCGCTCTGGTCACCTGCGCCCACGCCTTCCTGACCGAGGAACGCCTGCGCCCGAGAGCCCAGCGGCCGGCCTGACGCTGCCGCAGGCGGTGCTGCTCCTGCAGCCCGTCCTACGCTGCTGGACTGGCCGCTGCCGCACCTGCAAGCAACCCGTCGACCTCGACCAGCTTCCACTCCTCCATCGACGCGAGTAACAAAGTCCTACTAGTGGATGTACTTCTCACCCGGTGAGACGGCGGGTGTGTCGCAATGCAGCCTCGACCCTGAGTGTCAGCGAGTGTCACAGACACGGGGCCGCCACCGTCGCAGGAAGTCGGCCTCGCGGGCGAGCACCACGTCGCTATCCGGCTAGCGTTAGTCGGCATCGCGCCGACGGTGATTTTCCGCGCAAGCGCACGACCTCGACGTGATCGCCGTCCTTGGGAGCCCGCACCCCTCCGGCGTCTGCGTCGTCAACACGAAGCGTACTTCCGAAGCGCGACGGAACTTCTGCCTTATGACGCCGCATCTCCGATCAACGTCGTCGCCACGAAGACCCATCGCAGCCACAGAGTCGATTCAACATCCCAATACGTTGGCGCGACTACAGCGTCGTCCAGGCTGAGACAGATCCCCTGTGTCGCGGCAATGGCTCGCATCGCTAGATGGACGCCGTCCCATCGTTCGCTGATCTTCGCCCAGTCGGGATAGATCGTCATGCCGTTTTCGATCGGGTGCTGTGAGGCGAGTTCCGCCCAACGTGCCGCCGTCGAGATCTCGAGTACGCGACTGGCCGGTGCCACGTCGACGTGCCACACGTGCCACGGCTCGGGAAAGAGCGTCGAGCCGCGGTTTTCCTGAAGGTATGACCACCACATTCCGAATGAATCGAACGAGCCGGTCGACGTGAAGAGCCCAAGGTCGAACGGCTTCGTCGACGCGTCCACTATCCGATTACCGCCGAACTCTTCGAAATGGCGCCGGTCGAGTTCCTTCTGACGAGGCGTCAGATGAGAGGGCCGCTCTGCCGAGATCCAGTACTGATTGTTGAGGTCGATCGGCCCGGTCGCGACCTCGGGCCGTTCGGCCTGGACGCGCCCGATCAGGTTGCAGCCGGCGACGATCTCGTCTGCCGCGTGGGCAGGAATAACCGGCAGTGCGCCGAGGCTCACTTTCCCGACCGGTGTGACTGACGAAAGGGTGCGGATGAAATGCCTGATGTCTGAGTCCAGCGGATCCTGTTCGCGCGTAATGGCGGGCCCGGCATGGGGGCCGTCCAGCTGCGCCACCCGGTCTTCTAGGATCCACGATTCTGCCGTCATGGGCTCGTCGAGCGCCAACTCTAGACGGCGTCCGCCGGCGAGCCCGGCTGCTCCTTCGGTGGAGCAGCCGGGCCGATGTTGAGGTGTCACCACGCGTGGGCGAGAGGCGCGATCGGACCTAGCACGTGATGAAGAAGACGGGGCTTGCCAGGTGAGCCGACTCGAACGCCGGCGTGTAGCCGGGTGGGAAGGCGACGGTCACGTCGGCCGTGCCGCCGTAACCTGCGGTCAGGCAGGGAGCCGCGGCATTGCCACCGCCTATGAACGTGTCGATCTTGAAGGAGTTCTGCGAGTTCACCTGGATTCCGGAGCGAAACAGTTTCGTCGTGACTGCGATGCTGGACACGATGCCGTCGCAGGTGACGGTGTCGGTCACGTTCACAGTTCCGCCCACGTGACTCGAGCCGTGGGGATCGTTGATCTTGGCGGTGCAATTGATGACGCCGGCCACCTCCGGCGATACGCCGCCTGTGGGCGTGGGCCTTGCAGCGGAGAGGGTGACCGAATCGCCACCGGTGTTCACGGGCGTCGGATTCGGTGCCACCGCCCGTACTGCGTGCTGCGTCGACGCTTGCACTGCTGTGGTGGAGAGCGCCGCCGCGGAGGCGGCGACTAGGAGAAGAGCGGCGCGTACAGCGATTCTGTGTTTCGCCGGCTTCCGGACAATATGTGACTGTGACCGAACACTCGAGACGCTACCCACACCCACTTGACACCCATAGAAGCATCCTCATGGGGTACTCCTCGATAGCAGCAGGGTCAGAATCCGGTCAGCCGCAGGTCGCAGCCGCAGGACGAAATGCATCTAGGGCATTTCAAAGCACACCTCCAGGCTCGTAGGAGCCCACGCTGTCGGCACTCGGCGAAGCTCGAGACCTTGCGTTCGTCGCGGTCTCCTCGATACGGCCGAGGCGTCAGCGACGTGTGCGGCAGCGCGCGGGCGTCGTCAATTGGCCGCTAAGGACATGTCCGTTCTAGAGGGGCACCCGAGCCCCGTGCCCGTGCCCGCCGGTCAGCGCCAGCGGCTCCACTCCGGCAGAGCCGGCGTCTCCCCTTGACAGCTCGCTGATGGTTGCCGCGTTACGTTCCGGGAGCGGGAGCGGCTGCGCGCTAAAGCGACGCTGCCTCGAAGCCGAATCGCGACGACGAGGTCCCGGTGCTCCTGCGAGGGCTCGGGTTGCCCCTTACGTTGCCCCATTCCGTGCATCGGCCGCGGCTGAGATGGTGCAAGGCCCCGCCGAGACGAGGCTTCGCAGGACTTCGCGTGACGCGCCCGGCAGGATTCGAACCTGCGACCCGCGGATTAGAAGTCCGCCGCTCTGTCCCCTGAGCTACGGGCGCTCGCTCCAAGCGTACCGCCGTCCCGGGCCGGCACCCGGCTGCGGGTCGGGTACCCTGTAGCCGCCTCGCGGTGGCGGTAGCTCAGTTGGTAGAGCTCCGGGTTGTGGTCCCGGTGGTCGCGGGTTCGAGTCCCGTTCGCCACCCTCACGAGGGCAGCCGATCGCCGCGCACTCTTGTCAGCCCGGCGGATAGGCTGCCCTCGTGCCCGCCGCGCTCGAACGCCTCAAGGCCCGCCTCGCCGACCAGCACTCGCTCGACGAGCTGACCGGCCTGCTCGCGTGGGACCAGCGGACGATCATGCCGCCCGCCGGCGCCCGTCACCGGGCGGAGCACATGGGGCTCCTTCAGCGCCTCTCGCACGAGGTGCTCACCGACCCTGAGGTCGGCAGGCTGCTCGACGAGCTGGCGCCGCTCGCCGCGTCCCTCGATCCCGACTCGGACGACGCCGCGCTCCTCCGGGTCGCGCGCCGTGACTACGAGAAAGCGGTGCGCGTGCCGACCGCGCTGCGCGAAGAGATGACCCGGGCCGCCTCCGAGGCTGCGCCGGTGTGGGTGCAGGCGAAGGCGATGTCGGACTTCGAGCTGTTCCTGCCGGTGCTCGAGCGCAACGTCGAGCTACGGCGTCGCTACATCGCGTGCTTCGAGCCGCAGGACGAGCCGTACGACATCCTGCTCGACGACTTCGAGCCGGAGATGAAGACGGCAGAGGTGTCGCGGATCTTCGCCGAGGTCAAGGCCGAGCTCGTGCCGCTGATCGCGGAGCAGGCCGGCCGCGAGGCCGACGACTCGTTTCTCACCGGCCACTTCCCGCTCGACAAGCAGGTGGCGCTCGACTGGGAGGTCGTCGACATGTTCGGCCACCGGCCCGGCGCGTGGCGCATCGACCCGACCGAGCATCCGTTCACGTCCGATGCGGGCATCGACGACATCCGGATCACGACCCACTACTACGAGGACAGCCTCAAGTCGCTCTTCTCGACGATGCACGAGTACGGGCACGGGCTCTACCAGCACCAGCTGCCCGCGCGGATCGCGCACCTGCCGATCGGATCCGCGGCCTCGCTCGGCATCCATGAGTCGCAGAGCCGGCTCTGGGAGAACCTCGTCGGGCGCAGCGAGCCGTTCTGGCGCTTGCTCTACCCGCGCCTGCAGGAGGTCTTCCCCGAGCAGTTCCGCGGCGTCGAGCTCGAGCGCTTCTACGCAGCGATCAACCGCGTGCAGCCGTCGCTGATCCGCATCCGCGCCGACGAGGTCACCTACGGCATGCACGTGATCCTCCGCTTCGAGCTGGAGCAGGACATCGTCAACGGCCGCGTCGAGCTGCGCGACCTGCCGCAACGCTGGGCCGAGAAGATGCACGACTATCTCGGCGTCGATGTCCCCGACCACGCGAACGGCGTCCTGCAGGACATGCACTGGTCGGTCGGGTTGATCGGCTACTTCTCGACGTACCTGCTCGGCACCGTGATGTCCGTGCAGATCTGGGAGAAGGCCGCAGACGACATCGGCGACCTCGAGCAGCAGATCGAGCGCGGCGAGTTCGCCCCGCTGCGCGAATGGCTCGGCGAGCACGTGCACGCGTACGGGAGAAAGTTCACGCCGCAGGAGACGCTGCGACGAGCGACCGGGGCGACGATCGACGCGAAGCCGTACCTCGCGTATCTGAAGAAGAAGTACGGCGCACCCGTCCCTGCCTGAGCCCCCGGCTAGGCTTCCCCGAACGGCCCCGTAGCTCAGCGGATAGAGCGGCAGCCTTCGAAGCTGCGTGCGGAGGTTCGACTCCTCCCGGGGCCATTTCTGTTGTCGATACGACAACGCGCTCTAATAGGAATCCGCAGTCGATTCGGTCAGCGTTGCGACTCCAATCGGCGGGGCTCAGAACGACGCCTGGTCGTGAGTGAGGCGATGTGTTCGAGGATGGTGTCCAGTGCCGCCTCGAGTGGGTCGACGTCACGGCGGACCTGTGAAAGGACTAACCCACCTTGCACGGCAGCTAACAGAGCCGTGGCCAAGCGGTCGGGATCGGCGCTCCGACGCAGGTCGCCCCGCTCATACATGGCCTGCAATCCATCTCGAATCGCGCCTTCCCACCGGTCAAATCCGTCGATCAGGTCCTCGCGACACTCCGGGTGTGCCTCGAACAGCTCTCCGGCCAGGCTTCCCAGGGGGCAGCCACCTTGGCATTGGATTTGACGTCGGCCCTCAACCAAGAGATCACGCCATGCCCGCAGCGCCTCCAAACTGTCCAATCTTGTGAGCGGAGGTTTTTGGCTCTCGAGGATCGCCCGGGTCTGATGTGCGATCACGGCCCGGACCAGTCCCTTCTTGTCGCCGAAGTAGTGGTAGAGCTGCGAGGCACTTACTTCGGCCGCATTCTGCACGTCCTCCCAGCTGGTGCCTGCCACGCCGCCCGAATACATCAGCGTCGCCGCGGCTTCGACGATCCGTCCGCGGGTGGCTAGCCCCTTGGCTGTGAACGTTCGCTCATCAGAGCTCTCTGCATCGCTACCAGTCACCGACATCGCATACCTGTCCTAATAGATAAATTGGAGTTGACACTTCATTATAGTATGACATACTGGAGTGGACACTTCAAAAATTAGGAGACCCGAACTGCCGATGAACACACCCCCAGGAAAGACGGTACTCATCACGGGCGCCAATGCCGGGATCGGCAAGGATGTAGCCCGGCAACTGGCATTACGCCCTGAGATAGCGCGGATCTACCTGGCGTGCCGCAACCGAGATCGGGCGACAACGGCAAAGGCCGAGCTCGAAGCCGCGACCGGCCGGCGCATCTTCGACATCGTTGTCATGGATGTCGCCGATCTGGGTTCGGTCCGCGCTGGCCTTGCGGCCATCAACGGATCCGTCGACGCGCTGGTCATGAACGCTGGTGTCATTGGCCCGCAGTCGATGGACTTGACCGCTGACGGGGTCACCACCGTGTTCGCGACGAACGTCCTTGGCCACGTCGTCCTCCTCGAAGGGCTCCTGGCCGATGACCGACTTGGCGAGGTTGCGGTCTTCGCCGGAAGCGAAGCAGCCAGGGGGGTCCCGAAGTTGCGGATGAAGCGGCCATCGTTCGTCTCAACCTCAGCCGACGAGCTCGCCACTGTCATCGACGGCAGCTACTTCGCCAGCAGAAAACCTGACTTCAACCTAGCTTTCGGGCAGGTCAAGTACATCGGGGCCCTATGGATGGCCTACCTGGCCCGCCAACACCCCGATCGCCGCTTCATCACCGTGAGCCCCGGCAACACCACCGGCACCCAAGCAGCCAATGACCTCCCATTGCCGATGCGTATAGCGGCCAAGTACGTCATGCCCGCCCTGGGTCTCGCCCACAAACTTGACGTGGGCGCGAAGCGACTGGTCGACGGCGTCACCGACCCGACCCTGTCGAGCGGCGTGTTCTACGCCAGCGCGGCCAACACGCTTAAGGTCCCTTGGTCAACCAAGCGGACATCCTCCCCGACCTGGCCAACCCGTCGTTTCAGGACCACGCCAACGAGGCCATCCACCGCTTCATCAGCTCATAACAGAGACCGCGACGTGTGGCATTCAAAGGCATGCTGGACCGCGAATCCGCGACCTAGTAATATGAGTCGTGAAGTAGAGCGTTTGCCAGGGTTCTACTCATCCCGGCTCACACGCCGCTTCTCGAGCGCCGGACGTCCGAGTGCATCGAAGACCATCTTCAGGGCCTCGGGAGGGTTTGAGTAAGTTCCCCTCAGGTCCATGCAGTGGATCTCCAACCCGTCCTGAGAGGCGATCTCCTCGAGCTCAGGCCCCTGCGCGCCGAGGATTTCGACGGGCTCTTCGCGGTAGCGGCGGATCCTCTCGTCTGGGAGCAGCATCCGGTCAAGAACCGGCATGAGGCAGACGCCTTCACGAGCTTCTTCCGCGAACAGCTCGAGTCCGGCGGGACGCTCGTCGTCGTCGACCGGGCCGACGGCTCGATCGTCGGCTCGTCCCGGTTCCACGGATACCAGGAAGCGAGCAGGGAGCTCGAGATCGGCTGGACGTTCCTGGCCAGGTCGCACTGGGGCGGCGTCTACAACGGAGAGATGAAGCGTCTGATGTTGCAGCATGCGTTCCGGTTCGTGGACAACGTCGTCTTCCTGATCGACCCGGAGAACGTCCGCTCGCAGCGCGCCGTGGAGAAGATCGGCGCCGTTCGCTTCGGCACGCGGCGGGACGCGGGCGGGCGAGACAGCGTCGCGTACCGGATCAGCGCTTCGGCGTTTGCAGCCGGCGACGGCGTCAGAGAGAAGGTCGTCGTGCGGCGGCGCAGCGAGCCGCGCATCGCCGAGCTCGAGTTCACGCTCCTGCACGTTCTTCGCTTCGCCGGGCTACCTGTCCCCGCACCGCGCCGCCTGTCGGCGTCGTCGCTCGTGCTCGGCCACGTCGAAGGAGAGCCGGGACTTGCGGTCGCACGCGAGCCCGGCTTCGCGGCTCGGTTCGCGGCGGCGCTCGCCCAGATCCACCGCTTCGACCTCTCGACGGCCGACCTGGCCTTCCTGCCGGTGCGCGTGCTCGTGCCCAGGAACCGGCCGGTGCTGCTGCACGGCGACTTCTGGCCCGGCAACACGCTTTGGCAGGACGGCCGGCTCGCGGCCGTCGTCGACTGGGAGGACGCCGCGACGGGAGACCCCCTCGCGGACGTCGGCAACGCACGGCTCGAGCTGCTGTGGGCGCTCGGCGCGGACGCCATGGAGGCGTTCACGCGCCACTACGGGTCGGCGATGCCGGACGTCGACCTGGCCGAGCTTCCGTACTGGGATCTCTGGGCCGACCAGCGGCTGGCCGGCCGCATCGGCGCGTGGGGGCTCGACGAGGCGACCGAGGCGGCGATGAGGGCGGGGCACGAAGCGTTCGTCGCCCAGGCGCTGGCGAGCGTCTCGCGCCTCTCCGAGTACAATGGGAAGCACGCGCCCCGGAGGGCAACAGTGCCATCTGACGACGATCTCCAGCACCTGCGTGTTCTGATTGCGAACGAGAGGCGCGAGCGGCTCGAGCTGCTCGCGCAGGTCGTCATCGGACTTGGACACGACGTGATCGCCCGCGAGACCGACGTCGCGGACGTCGGCGCGGTTACCGCCAGGGAACACCCCGACGTCGCTCTGGTCGGACTCGGATTGAGCTCCGAGCACGCGCTGCAGCTGATCAGCGGGATCGTCCTCGAGGCATCCTGCCCCGTGATCGCGATCCTCCACGCCAGCGACCCCGCCTACGTCCGCGAGGCCGCCAAGCGCGGCGTGTTCGCCTACATCGTCGACGGCAACCCCCAGGAGCTGCAGAGTGCGATCGACATCACGCTCCAGCGCTTCAGCCAGTACCAGAGCCTCCAGGGCGCGTTCGGGCGCAGGGCGGTGATCGAGCAGGCGAAGGGCATCCTGATGGCCCGCCATTCGATCGACGCAGACGAGGCCTTCGAGCGGTTGCGCGACCACTCCCAGCACAACGGCCGCAAGCTCGCCGACGTCGCAGTCGCGGTCGTCGAGAGCCACCTGCTGCTTCTGCCTCCGGCGCCGGAGGCGTCGGAGGGCGGCGGCGACTGAGACGCGCCTGCCGTCCGCTCTGCGATGATCGGCCCGTGCTGCTCGAGCTGACCCCGGACGAGCTTCTCTCGACGACGCGCGCGGTCCGCAAGCGACTCGACCTCACGCGTCCGGTCGAGCGCGACGTGCTCGAGGAATGCCTCGGCCTCGCCCAGCAGGCGCCGACCGCGAGCTACTCGCAGAACTGGCACTTCGTCGTCGTCACCGACGCGGAGAAGCGCGCGGCGCTCGGCGAGCTGTGGCGATAGGTCGCCTTCCCGTATCTCCAGCGCGGCGGACCGCGCGAGGGACAGAGTGCGCGCATCGGCGACGCGGTCGTCCATCTCGCCGAGCACATCCACGAGGTGCCGGTGCACGTGATCCCGTGCGTCGATGGGCCGCTACGAGGGGAAGTCGAACCCGCTCGTCGCCTCGATGTTCGGCTCGATCATCCCGGCGGCCTGGTCGTTCATGCTCGCCGCGCGCTCGCGCGGGCTCGGCACGGTGCTGGACGACGTTCCACCTCATGCACGAGCGCGAGGCCGCAGCGATCCTCGGCATCCCCTACGACGAGGTGACGCAGGTCGCGCTCATCCCGGTCGCGTACACGCTCGGCACCGACTTCAAGCCGGGCAAGCGCAAGCCGCTCGACTCGATGGTCCACTGGAACGGGTGTCCGCGCGAAGAGGTGACGCTCTTCGCGCGGGGAGAGGTCGTGCTCCGCAGAGCGGCCGCGGGCCGAGCCCGCGGCCTCTTGAGCTGCCGGGCGCAGGGTGTCGTGGCGCGCGCGGTGGCGCTCCCGCGTCCCCGCGCGCGTGTATCCGGCCCTCGCGAACACGTACCGCGTTCGCTCGGTCTGTCGAGGTGCCGCATGGGTCGCGGGCTTGAAACCGGCGCTTCCAGGCCCCGCTGCCCCTGGTCACATCAGAGCCCGGCGGCTTGGCCGCCAGGCGCTCTGCGGAGCACAAACCCAACCCCCCGCGAACAGCGTCAGCTGTTCGCGGGGATAAAGCGCGCGAACCACTCGAGAATCGCCTCGAAGCGGTGCACGCGGTGCAGCGGCGATCCGCCGCGCGAGAGCTCGTGGCTCTCGGCCGGGAAGCGGAGCATCTCCACCTCCTTGCCGAGCAGGCGCAGCAGCGTGAACAGATGCTCGCCCTGCTCGATGTTGCAGCGGAGGTCGTTCTCGGAGTGGAGGACGAGCACCGGCGTCTCGATGTCCTTCGCGTACGTCGCCGGCGAGCGCTCGAGCCACGCGTCGACGTGGTCGTACCAGTGTCCGCCGAACTGCCGCTGGAACATCCAGAAGAGGTCGCTCGAGCCGGCCGCGCTCACGATGTGGTTGACCGCGCGCTCGGAGATCGCGGCCTTGAAGCGATGGTCGTGCGCGATCATCCACGACGTCATGAAGCCGCCGTACGAGCCGCCGATGATCCCGAGCCGCTCGGCGTCGAGGAAGTCGAACTTGTCGACAGCGCCGTGTCGACGACGCCGAGCACGTCCTCGAAGTCGACCGTGCCCCAGCCGGGCCCGAGCCGTCGATCGGACCGCGGATCGCGCGACCCCACTCCTCCGAGTAGCCGGAGCCGCCGCGCGGGTTCGAGAAGAGCACGGCGTAGCCGGCGCCGGCGTAGACCTGGAACTCGTCGAAGAACCCGGTGCCGTACTGCGTGAACGGGCCGCCGTGCACGCTGAGGAGCACGGGGTAGCGCTTGCCCGCCTCGAAGCCGGCCGGACGCACGAGCCATGCGTCGACCTCCGTGCCGTCCTTCGAGACCGCCGTGAAGCGCTCGGCCTCGACGAGCTCGCGACCCCCCGTGAAGGCGTTGCCGACGCCGGTGAGCTTGCGGCCGTCCGTGCCCGCGCACAGCTCGCGCATCGTCGTGTGCGTCGACGAGACGTACGCGAGCTGTCCGGCGCGGAAGTCGTAGCCCGAGATCGACTGCTCGCCGCCGACGAGCAGCTCGGGCGCCGACGAGCCGTCGGCTGCGACCGCGTAGATGTGCACGTTGCCGCCGTCCTCGACGCTGAAGACGATCCGGCCGCCGTCCCACAGCGGCTCGCGCGTGTCGGGGTACGGCGTGCACTGGCGGTCGAGCGAGGTCGTCAGCAGCGTCGCTTCCGTCCCGTCCGCGTTCATCACGCCGACCTGGCCGTGGTGCGGGAAGGTGCTGTCGTCGGGCGTGAAGTGGTACGCGACGTGCGAGCCGTCCGGCGAGAAGACGGGCTGGTCGAACGAGCCGCGGAGTCGCTCGTCAAGCTCCTTCGGCTCGCCGCCGTCCGCGTCGACGACGTAGAGGCGGCTGAGCAAGGTGGTGTCCCAGCGGTCGCCGCGGAGCGCGGTGAACACGATCCGCTTCCCGTCCGGCGACCAGGCGGGGCTGCCGTCCTCGCAGTCGCCGTCCGTCAGCTGCCGCGGCTCGCCGCCGTCGAGGTCGACGACGTGGATGTGGCGGCGCCGGTCGGTCGTCCAGCCGACGCTGTCGAGCTTGTAGAAGAGGCGCGTCACGCGGCGCGGCTTGCGCTTGCGCTCGTCCTCCTCCTCGTACGCCTCGTCGCGGACGCGCACGGTGAACGCGATCCGCGTCGAGTCGGGCGCCCACGCGACCTTCTCGACGCTCTCCTTGAGATCGGTGAGCTTGCGCGCCTCGCCGCCCTCGGCGGGGATGACGTAGAGCTGAGCCTGCTGCTTCTCGCCGCCGCGGTTCGAGACGAACGCGAGCCAGCGGCCGTCGGGCGACCAGCGCGCGCCCCCGTCGCGCTTCTCGCCGGAGGTGAAGCGGCGCGGCTCCCCGGAGCCGTCGAGCGCCGTCACCCAGATCGCGCCGCGGTACTCGTTCGACTCCTGGTCGATCGACCAGACGTCGTAGGCGACGCGGGTGCCGTCCGGCGAGAGCCGCGGATCGGCGACTCCGGTCAGCTCGTAGACGTCTTCAGGTCGCATTCCGCCCACGAGGGGCCACTATACGGCGATGCCGACCGCCGTTGCGCTCCACGACGCTGAGACGATGCCCCGATGGCGACGGTCGAAGCGGTCGAGCGGCGGATCTACCTCGTCGAGGGCTTCCGGGTCACGATCCGCCATCTCGACGGTCGCAACGTCCGCGACGACCGCACCCACATGCCCCAGTACCACTTCCGCCGCGCCGTGGCGGACTGGGAGCAACGTCACGGCCTGGCACGAGGGCCGCTTCCAGCCGAGCTACCCGGGCTTCGAGGTCGACGTGCTCGGCCGCGACGGCCGGCGCGTGCACGGCGCGACGCTGCTCGGCACGCTGCGCCGCGAGTTCGAGTAGCCGAGGTCAGGACGAGGGCAGGTAAAACCAGCGATTGGGCGGCCCCGGATGCCGTTCGAAGCCGAGCGCCTCGTAGAGCTTCGCTCCGTCGGGGGACGGTGCGAGTGTTGCGACGTCGCAGCCCCGGTCGCGCGCGTCGCGCAGGCGCGTGAGAGCGAGCGACCGTCCGACTCCGCGCCTGCGCGCGAACGGCCGGACCGCGACGGAGTCCAGCAGCACGATCGACTCCGTGAAGAAGGCGACCGCCATGCCGACGGGCAGGCCGTGCTCGAGCGCGAGGTAGAGGCGGAGCGGCGCGTTCTCGGCGAAGACGAGGTCGGCGTAGAGACGGCACGATGTCTGCTTGTCTCGCTCGTCGTCGAACCACTCGCACTCGGCGGCGACCGCGAGCCAGCCGCCGAGCTCGCGCTCCGACAGCACGCGACGAACCTCTGCGGCTTCGTGCGGCGCGGCGCCGAGGTCGAGCTCGGCCACTTGGGCGCGCATCTCCCATGCCGCCGTCTCGGCCTTGCAGCCCGCTGCGATCAGGACGCTCCCGAGAGCGTCGGCCGTCTCTGCGCAGAGCCAGGAGGCGGGCACCTTCGACTCGCGGAACCACGCGATCGTCTCCGCAACGAGATCGGCCGCTTTCGCCGGATCGAACCGCGTGCTGGTGGCGCCGTTCTGGCCGTCGGAGCGGACGCCCGTCCGCACCGCGTGGAAGCCGTCGGCCTCGCGCACCTCTGCGCCGGATGCGTGCCCGACGTACCGGCGATACGACGCATGGGCTTCGAGGAACGGGCTTCCCCACGGATTCACACCATGACGATAGTGCGGGCGAGAGGACTCGAACCTCCAAGGGCTTGCGCCCAGCGGGACCTAAACCCGCCGCGTCTACCAGTTCCGCCACACCCGCGGACAGACGCAGGATAGGCGGTCGGTCAGCGCGTGGAGAGCGGACTAGCGAAGGACCAAGCGACCGGCCCTGTAACGCGAACTCTGTTTGCCTAGGCTCGTGTCGTCTCCCGCGCCCGAAGGCTCGATCGATGGACTTAGGGCTTCGGCCGGAATCCTCGCTGCAGGGCCAGTCCAAGACAGTGTACGCCTCTCAAGGCGCGAGAGACCCGGGTCACCCTAAGGGGGATCCCGGCGCGCGTCAGCGCGTGCGCGCGAACCGGTGCACGGCCTCGAGCAGCTCGCGCGTCTTCGTCTCCGCGTCCTCCTGGTCGCCCGACGCGATCGCGCCGGTCACGCAATGGTTGCACGTGCTCGTCGAGGATGCGGAAGGCGAGGCTCTCGAGTGCCGTGTTCACGGCGGAGATCTGCGTGAGGATGTCGATGCAGTAGCGGTCGTCGTCGACCATGCGCTCGATCCCGCGCACCTGGCCCTCGATCCGGTGCAGGCGCTTGATCAGCGCATCCTTGTCCTGCGCGTAGCCGTGTGCCATCAGACGCTCCTCGCGGACGCTGCGGAAGCGGCGCAGCCGCAGGCTGTTCGTGACGACGAACAGGCTCGAGCCGGCCATCGCGGCGGCGGCGATCATCGGGTTGAGCAGCCCGGCGACGGCGAGCGGGATCGCGGCGACGTTGTAGGCGAAGGCCCAGAACAGGTTCCCCTTGATCGTGCGCGAGCGTCCGGCGCGCGAGCCGGATCGCGTCGACCGCGGCGCGCAGGTCGCCCGAGACGAGCGTGAGGTCGGAGGCCTCGATCGCGACGTCGGTGCCGGTGCCGATCGCGAGGCCGAGGTCGGCCTGCGCGAGCGCCGGCGCGTCGTTGACGCCGTCGCCGACCATCGCCACCACCTCGCCCGCCGCCTGCAGGCGCCGGATCTCGGCGACCTTGTCCTGCGGGTAGACCTCCGCGAGCGACGCGCTCGATGCCGACCTCGCCGGCGACCTGCTCGCGCGCCGCCTCGCGCGTCGCCGGTGAGCAGGACCGGGGTCAGGCCGAGCTCGCTTCAGCTCCGCGATCGCCTCGGCGCTCGTCGGCTTGACCGTGTCGCGGACCGTCGAGCGTGGCCCGCGGGCTCGCCGTCCCAGGCGACGGTGATCCGCGCCGTCGCTGCGGCCGACCTCGACGACGGTGGCCCTCGACGACGCCGCTGACGCCGACGCCCGGCAGGTTGCGGAAGCCCTCGACCGCCGGCAGCGCCCCGGTCTCGGCGCGCGGCCGCGCGGGCGATCGCCTGATCGCGACCGGATGCTCGGACGCGGCCTCGACGGCGCCCGCGAGCCGCAGGATCTCGCCGCGGGTCGCTCCGTTCAGCGGCGCGAGCCCGGCCAGCTCCAGCCGGCCCTCGGTGACCGTGCCCGTCTTGTCGAGCACGATCGTCCCGATCCGGCGCGTCTGCTCGAGGATCTCGGGGCCGCGGATGAGGACGCCGAGCTGGGCGCCGCGCCCGGTGCCGACCATGAGCGCGGTCGGCGTCGCGAGACCGAGCGCGCAGGGGCACGCGATGACGAGCACGGACACGGCCGCGGTGAACGCGGCGCCGGCGCCCGCCGCCGAAGGCGAGCCAGCCGGCCAGCGTCAGCGAGCGCGATGGCGATCACGACCGGCACGAAGACCGCCGAGATCCGGTCGGCGAGGCGCTGCACGGGAGCCTTGCCCGCCTGCGCCGCCTCGACGAGACGCGCGATCTGCGCGAGCGCCGTGTCGGCGCCGACTCGGGTCGCCCTGACGACGAGGCGGCCGTACGTGTTGACCGTCGCGCCGGCGAGCTCGGAGCCGGGGGCGACCTCGAACGGCACCGACTCGCCGGTCAGCAGCGAGCGGTCGACCGCCGACTCGCCCTCGACGACGACGCCGTCGGTCGCGATCTTCTCGCCGGGACGCACGACGAAGACGTCGCCCACCTGGAGCTCTGCGACGGGGACGAGCTCCTCGGCGCCGTCTTCGCGAAGCACCCGTGCCTCTTTCGCGCCGAGCTCGAGCAGCCGCCGGATCGCCGCCGACGAGCGTGCGCTTCGCGCGCGCCTCGAGGTAGCGGCCGAGCAGGATCAGTGTCGTGACGACCGACGCGACCTCGAAATACGTGTCTGCGTGGATGCCGGCGACGAGCACGACCACCGACCAGAGCCAGGCGGCGAGCGTGCCGACCGAGATCAGCGTGTCCATCGTCGCCGCCGCGTGGCGCGCACTCGAGAGCGCGGCCCGGTGGAAGCGGGCGCCGGCGTAGAAGACGACAGGGGTCGAGAGCGCGAACGCCATCCACTGCCAGTCCGGGAAGCGGAGCGCCGGCACCATCGCCGGCAGCGCGACCGGCAGCGACAGCACGAGCGAGAAGGCAAGCCGCCGTCCGACCGCCGCCGCGGACTCGTCGCGCAGCTCCTGCGCCTCGTGCGCGGGTGCGGCGACGTGCGCTCCGTAGCCGGCCGCCGAGACCGCGCCGAGGAGCTCGGCGAGAGACACCGACGGCTCGTAGTGCACGGTCGCCTGCTCGGTGGCGAAGTTGACCGTCGCCTCCACGCCGTCGACCCGGTTGAGCCGCTTCTCGATCCGGCCAGCGCAGGACGCGCAGGTCATGCCCTCGAGGTCGAGCCGCAGCTCTTGCTCGGCGGCTGCCTTCACAACGCGGCTTCGTAGCCGGCGTCCTCGATCGCGGCGCGGAGGGCCACGTCGTCCAGTCGCTCGCCGCGGACGACGACGAGCTTCGTGTCGAGGTCGACGGCCACCGACGCGACGCCCGCGACCTGCCGGAGCTCGGAGCCGACCGCCGCCGTGCAATGCGCGCAGCTCATATCCGGGACGGTGTACACGATCTCGCTCTGCATACCCCACAAGGGTATACCGCCCGGCCCGGGACCGTCCTCGGGGGGAACTACGGATCCGCGCTCAGCGGCGCGCCGCAAGGCGCGCGGAGGCGAGATACGCGACCGCGCCGAAGATCCCGATCCAGATCAGGGTGACGACGGCCATCAGGACCCAGCTCCAGGCGTTCATCGGGAACTCGCAATTCGGCGCTCTTCGCCGGCCCCCTCCTACCCGATCGAGTGATCCGCGATCCGCGCGGCCGCGCGTGCCAGCGCCGCCTCGCCGAAGAGATACGGCGTCGCGTTCGGGATCGCGTGCTCCGGGGCGTCGAGGTCGTCCGAGCCGGCGGCCGCGTTGAGCGCGTAACGCACCGGGATCTCGTGGCAGACGACGAGGATCGCCTGCTCCGGGCGATCGGCGAGCTGCCGGAACGCGGTCGCGTAGCGGCGCGCTGCGTCGTCGAGGCTCTCGCCGCCGGGAAAGGACTCGTCACGCGCGGGGTGCGCGAGCTTCCAGGCGTGGTACGCGTCGAGCGAGGCTCCCTCGAGCTCGCCCACGTCGATGTCGTCGAGCAGCGGCTCCTCGAGGCGCGGTACGTCGCGGCCGGCGAGGATCGCGTCGGCGGTCTCCTTCGTCCGCTCGAAGCGCGTGTGCACGCAGAGCTCCAGCGGCAGCCGGGTGAGCTGCCTGCCGAGCCGCACCGCCTGTGCGCGGCCGTCGGGCGTGAGGGGCACCGGTACGCTCGGGTCGCCGTTCACGCGGCCCTCGGCGTTGAGCGTCGACTGGCCGTGACGGGTGAGCACGAACAGGCGCATCCGGGCCGAGCGTACGCGACCGAGGCCGCTCGGGCTCTGCTTGAATGGCCAGATGCAGACAGAGATCGAGGAGCTGCCCGAAAACCGGGTCAGGCTCACGGTGCAGGTGCCGTCGCACGACGTGCACCACGCCGTGGAGCACGCCGCCTCCGATCTCGCCGCGACCGCCAAGATCCCCGGCTTCCGCAAGGGCAAGGTGCCGCGCCAGGTGCTCGTTCAGCGCTTCGGGCGCGAACGGCTGATGACGGAGGCGGTCGAGAGCCACATCTCGGGCTGGTTCTGGAACGCCGCCGCGCAGACGCGCGTGCGCCCGGTCGAGCAGCCGGAGTACGACTTCGAGCTGCCGGCCTCCGACAGCGAGGACTGGCAGTTCACCGCCACGGTGGCCGTCCAGGCCAAGCCGGAACTCGCGGACTGGACGCAGCTCGAGGTCGGCGCCTACGAGCCCGAGGTGCCGGCCGAGCTGGTCGAGCGCGAGCTCGAGGCGCTCCAGTCGACCGTGGCCGAGCTCGTGCCCGTCGAGGGCCGGCCGGTCGCTCCCGACGATACGGTGGTCGTGGACCTCGTCGCGCCGCAGGGCGAGACGAGGCGCGACTACGTGATCGAGCTCGGGCGAGGAGCCGTCGTCGACGAGATCGAGCAGGGCGTCGTCGGCCTGAACGCCGGCGAGACGAAGGAGATCGAGTTCGAGCTCGGCGACGAGACGACGCAGGCGGTCACGGTGACCGTGAAGGAGATCAAGGAGAAGGTGCTGCCGCCGCTCGACGACGAGCTGGCGCGCGCCGCCACCGAGTTCGAGACGATCGAAGAGCTGCGCGCCGACGTCGAGTCGCGCCTGCTGGCGCAGCTCTCGGAGGAGACCGAGGCCAGGTTCCGCTCCGACGTCGCAGACGCGCTCGTCGCCGCCTCGAAGGTCGACGCGAGCGGCCCGCTCGTCGAGGCGCGCACGCGCGAGCTGCTGCGCGGCCTCGCGCGCCAGGTCGAGGCGCGCGGCGTCCAGCTCGACACGTATCTGACGATGACCGGCCAGTCTCCCGACGATCTGCTCGAGCGGCTGCGCGAGGAGGCGACGCGCTCCGTCGCGCGCGAGCTCGTGCTCGAGGCGGCCGCCGACCAGCTCGGGCTGACGGTGTCCGACGAGGCGATCGAGGCGCTCGTGCGCGAGCAGGCGGACGCGCACGGCGACGAGGTCGACGAGACGATGTCGCAGCTGCGTGAGACCGGCCGCATCGAGACCCTGCGCGACGACCTTCGTCTGCGCGACGCACTCGACCGGATAGCGTCAGAGGTCAAGCGGATCCCGCGCGAGCTCGCAGCCGCCCGCGAGGCGATCTGGACGCCCGACAAGGAAAAGCCTACGGCTGAGACGAAACTGTGGACCCCCGGTAGTGGAGGAGCGTCATGAATCCGTCGAATCTGATCATCCCGTCCGTCATCGAGCAGACTTCGCGCGGAGAGCGTTTCTTCGACATCTACTCGCGGCTCCTGAACGAGCGCATCATCTTCCTCGGGACGCCGATCGACGACCAGGTCGCGAACCTGATCGTCGCCCAGATGATCCATCTCGAGTCCGAGGACCCGGACAAGGACATCCAGCTCTACGTCAACTCGCCGGGCGGCTCCGTCTATTCCGGGCTCGCGATCTACGACACGATGCAGTTCATCAAGCCGGACGTGGCCACGACCTGCGTCGGCATCGCCATGTCGATGGGTGCGCTGCTTCTCGCCGCCGGCACGGAGGGAAAGCGGTCGGCGCTGCCGAATGCCAAGATCCTCATCCACCAGGTGTCCGGCGGCTTCCAGGGCCAGGGCACCGACATCGAGATCCAGGCCCGGGAGACGATCAACCTCAAGCGGCGCCTGGAGGAGATCATCGCGCGGCACACGAATCAGCCTGTGGACAAGGTTTCCAAGGACATGGAGCGGGACTACTACATGGATGCGGACGAGGCCCATGAGTACGGGATCGTCGACAACGTAGTGGCCCACCGGTAGTTCCAGCCGTAGACGAATCGGCCGATCCGAGGTACAAGGAGACAAGGGTGGCCAGGGCAAGCGACGGAAACGAGCAGCTCCTCTGCAGCTTCTGCGGGAAGAGCCAGCGGCAGGTCAAGAAGCTGATCGCCGGCCCCGGCGTCTACATCTGTGACGAATGCATCGATCTCTGCAACGAGATCATCGACGAGGAGCTGACGGCTCCGACTCAGCTCGACCTCGACAACCTGCCGCGCCCGCGCGACATCTACGCGGTGCTGAACGACTACGTCGTCTCGCAGGAAGAGGCGAAGCGCACGCTCTCGGTCGCGGTCTACAACCACTACAAGCGCGTCCAGATGGGGACGACCGACGACGAGGTCGAGCTGCAGAAGTCGAACATCCTCCTGCTCGGCCCGACCGGCTGCGGGAAGACGCTGCTGGCGCAGACGCTGGCGCGCATCCTCAACGTGCCGTTCGCGATCGCCGACGCGACGGCGCTGACGGAGGCCGGCTACGTCGGCGAGGACGTCGAGAACATCCTTCTCAAGTTGATCCAGGCGGCCGACTTCGACATCAAGAAGGCGGAGACCGGGATCATCTACATCGACGAGGTCGACAAGATCGCGCGCAAGGCCGACAACCCGTCGATCACGCGCGACGTCTCGGGCGAGGGCGTGCAGCAGGCGCTCCTGAAGATCCTCGAGGGAACGGTGGCATCCGTGCCGCCGCAGGGCGGGCGCAAGCACCCACACCAGGAGTTCCTCTCGATCGACACGACGAACATCCTCTTCATCTGCGGCGGGGCGTTCGCCGGCCTGGACAAGATCATCGCCCGGCGGATCGGCAAGAACGCCGTCGGCTTCGGCGCGGACGTCCGCTCGAAGCACTCGTTCGAGTCGTCCGACCTGCTCGTCGACGTGATGCCGGAGGACCTCCTCAACTTCGGGCTCATCCCCGAGTTCATCGGCCGCCTGCCGGTCGTGTCCGCCGTGCACCAGCTCCGGAAGGAAGATCTGGTGCAGATCCTCACCGAGCCGAAGAACGCGCTCGTCAAGCAGTACCAGCGCTTCTTCGGCTACGACAACATCGAGCTCGTCTTCACCGAGGACGGGCTGTGGGAGATCGCGGACAAGGCGCTCGACCGCGAGACCGGCGCGCGTGGCCTGCGCTCGATCATCGAGGGCGCGCTGCTCGACGTGATGTTCGAGCTGCCCTCGCGCCGCGACGTGACCAAGTGCGTGATCACGAAGGAGTGCATCGCGCAGGGCATCCGCCCGACGCTCGTCACGAGTGCCGGCACGTACGCCGACGACGAGCCCGACGAGGCCGTCGAGCAGTCCGCCTAGCTGCGGTGGCAGGCCTCGAGCCGGGAGCCGCGTTCGGCCCCTCCTCCTGGGTCGAGGTCTCGCAGGCGCGCATCGACGCGTTCGCCGAGGCGACCGGCGACCGCCAGTGGATCCACGTCGACCGCGAGCGCGCCGCCGCCGGGCCGTTCGGCACCACGATCGGGCACGGCTACCTGACGCTCTCGCTGCTGCCCGCGATGTCGTACGAGGTCGTGCCGCGCCAGGAGGGCGGGATGGGGATCAACTACGGGCTGAACCGCGTCCGCTTCCCCGCGCCCGTTCCGTCGGGCTCGCGCGTACGCGGCACGTTCCGGGTCGACTCGGTCGACGACTTCGACGGCGGCTTCCAGGCGACGATGACGGCGACGATCGAGCGCGAGGGCGCCGACAAGCCGGTCTGCGTGGCCGAGGTCGTCTTCCGCTACTACCGCTAGCCGCAGCACAGGCGGCAAACCGTGTAATCCGGTTTGCGCACCCCTTCCGCTACATTTAGGATCCGAGATAACGGTAACCCGCGGAGGAGTCGCCATGAAACCCGAGATTCGGATCCAAGGTGAGGCAGACCGCCTGTCCTACCACTGGCGCGACGACCCGCGCTGGCAAGGGATCGAGCGGACGTACACGGCCGAGCAGGTGGTACGCCTGCGCGGCTCGGTCGTCCCGGAGCAGACGCTGGCCCGCCTCGGGGCGGAACGGCTGTGGGAGCTGCTCCGGCAGGACGCGCCGGTCCGCGCGCTCGGCGCGATGACCGGCGGCCAGGCCGTCCAGATGGTCAAGGCCGGGCTCGAGGCGGTCTACCTCTCGGGCTGGCAGGTGGCGGCGGACGGCAACGCCGCCGGCCACACGTACCCGGACCAGAGCCTCTACCCGGTCAACAGCGCGCCGGCGCTCGTGAAGCGGATCAACAACGCACTGCTCCGGGCCGACCAGATCGACTGGTCCGAGGGGCACAACGGCACGTACTGGCTCGCTCCGATTCTCGCCGACGCCGAGGCGGGCTTCGGCGGCCCGCTCAACGCGTACGAGCTGATGCGCTCGATGATCGAGGCGGGCGCCGCGGGCGTGCATTACGAGGACCAGCTCGCGTCGGAGAAGAAGTGCGGCCATCTCGGCGGCAAGGTGCTCGTGCCGACGTCGCAGTTCGTGCGCACGCTCAACGCGGCACGGCTCGCGGCGGACGTGTACGACGTCCCCACGGTGCTCGTTGCACGCACGGACGCGCTCTCGGCCGCCCTGCTCACGAGCGACGTCGACGAGTACGACCGCGAGTTCGTCACGGGCGAGCGCACCGCAGAGGGCTTCTTCCGCGTCCGCGACGGGATCGATGCCGCGATCTCCCGCTCGCTCGCATATGCGCCGTACGCCGACCTGCTCTGGTTCGAGACGTCGACACCCGACCTCGGCGAGGCGCACGCGTTCGCGGACGCCGTCCACGAGAAGTTCCCGGGCAAGCTGCTCGCCTACAACTGCTCGCCGTCGTTCAACTGGCGCCACCATCTCGACGACGAGCAGATCGCGGGCTTCCAGGAGCAGCTCGCCGGCTGGGGCTACCGCTTCCAGTTCATCACGCTCGCCGGCTTCCACTCGCTCAACGCGGCCATGTTCGACCTCGCCCGCGGCTACAGTCGCGACGCGATGACGTCGTACGTGCAGCTGCAGCAGCACGAGTTCGCGCTGGAGGAGGACGGCTACACGGCGACCCGGCACCAGCGCGAGGTCGGCGCCGGCTACTTCGACCTCGTGACGCAGGCGGTGGCGCCGGACAGCTCGACGTTCGCGCTCAAGGGCTCGACGGAGGAGGCGCAGTTCGAGCACGAGGAGGCCGTCGCGTGAAGACGCTCGCCCGGGGCGTGGAGGTGACCGCGCCCGCGGACGAGACGATCCTCACGCCGGAGGCGCTCGCGTTCGTCGCGCGCCTCCAGCGCGAATTCAATCCGGTCCGCCTGGAGTTGCTGGAACGTCGGCACGCGCGGCAGCTCGAGCTCGACGGAGGCCTCCTGCCCGCCTTCCTGCCGGAGACGCGGCACATCCGGGAAGGCGACTGGCGGGTCGCGCCGGCCCCTGCCGACCTCCGTGACCGGCGCTGCGAGATCACCGGCCCGGTCGAGCGCAAGATGATGATCAACGCGCTCAACTCCGGCGCGCGGGTCTTCATGGCGGACTTCGAGGATGCAAACTCGCCGACCTGGACGAACGTCGTCGAAGGACAGCGGAACGTGTCGGACGCGGTGCGGCGCACGATCGCGCTCGACACACCGGAGAAGTCGTACCGCCTGAACGACGAGGTGGCGACGCTGCTCATCCGTCCGCGTGGCTGGCATCTCCCTGAGCGGCACGTGCTCGTGGACGGCGAGCCCGTCTCCGCGTCGCTGTTCGACTTCGGGTTGACCTTGTTCCGCAACGCGCGCGAGCAGCTGGAGCGCGGCAGCGGGCCGTACTTCTACCTGCCGAAGCTCGAGTCGCACCACGAGGCGCGGCTGTGGGCGTCCGTGTTCGCGCTGGCCGAGGAGGAGCTCGGCATCCCGCACGGGTCGATCCGGTGCACGGTGCTGATCGAGACGATCCTCGCGTCGTTCGAGACGGAGGAGATCCTCTGGGAGCTGCGCGACTACGGTTGCGCGCTCAACGCCGGCCGCTGGGACTACATCTTCAGCGTGATCAAGAAGTTCCGCACGCGCGACTGGGTGCTGCCCGACCGCGTGCAGGTGACGATGACCGTTCCGTTCATGCGCGCCTACACGGAGCTGCTCGTGCGCTCGTGCCATCGCCGCGGCGCGCACGCCATCGGCGGCATGGCGGCGTTCATTCCGTCGAGGAAGGACCCCGAGGTGAATGCCGTCGCGCTGACGAAGGTGCGCGAGGACAAGGAACGCGAGTCGCGGGACGGCTTCGACGGCACCTGGGTCGCCCATCCCGATCTCGTACCGGTGGCGACCGAGGTGTTCGACGCGGTGCTCGGCCAGCGGCCGAACCAGCTGGAGAAGCTACGGGAGGACGTCGTCCCCGACGAGGCGGGCCTCCTCTCGATTCCCGACACACCGGGCGAGGTCACCGACGCGGGGCTGCGGACGAACGTCTCCGTCGGCGTGCGCTATCTCGACGCCTGGCTCCACGGCGTGGGAGCCGCCGCGATCGACAACCTGATGGAGGACGCGGCCACCGCGGAGATCTCACGCTCCCAGGTCTGGCAGTGGGTTCGCGCCGGCCGTTTCGACGCAGAGCGCGTGCGGCGGGAAGTGGCGGACGTGGACGCCGGGGAGGAGGCCAAGCAGCTCTTCAGCGAGCTGGCTCTGGCGCCCGAGCTGGTCGAGTTCCTCACGCTTCCCGCGTACACTCACCTGCGTGACGCTTGATACGACGAAGGCCGACGACATCGCCCTCGTGATCGAGGAGGCGATCGTCTCCGGCGAGCTCGCGCCGGGGACGGTGCTCCGGCAGGAGCAGCTGTCCGAGCAGTTCAACGTCTCCCGCACGCCGGTGCGCGAGGCGCTGCGGCGTCTCGCGGCGCTCGGGCTCGTCTCGTTCGTCCCGAACCGGGGCGTGCGCGTGCGGACGATCTCGCGCGACGAGCTGCACGAGGCGTTCATGGTGCGCGCCGAGCTCGAGGGGCTCGCGACGGAGGTGGCCGCCACGAAGATCACACCGGAGGAGCTCGCCGAGCTCGACGAGTGCGAGCAGCGCTTCTCCGCGATCTCGCTGGATTTGCGCTCCCGCGAGCCCGGTGACGGCCGGCGCTCGATCATGGGCGAGTGGGTGCGCGCGAATCACGCCTTCCACGACGTCATCTACCGCGTCGCCGACCTGCCGCTCGTCGAGCAGCTGGCGAAGAGCGCGCGCCGCACGTTCTCGGGGCCGGCCGTGTGGGCGCCGGGCGACCACTCGCTCGACGGGCTCTACGTGAAGAATGCGGAACAGCATCGTGCGATCAAGCAGGCGCTCACCGCCGGGAGCGCGGCGGGCGCGCGGGTGCTCGCGCGAGAGCACGTGCTCTCGTCGTTCGTCCTCCTCGAGACGATCCTCGAGCAGGTGGGCGCGCAGCCTCGCGACTGGCGCGTGTCTAGGGGCAGCGGGTCGTCCCGCTCGCGCTCAGCCTCGAGCCGCTGACCGTCACGTCTCCGCACGGGCCGAGCAGCCGCGCGTGCGCGACGCCCTCGCCCGCGTAGTTCCCGGACAGGTACTCGTGGCTCATCGCGGGGCCGCGGTAGGCCACGGCGCCCGTCCCGTCGCGGACGACCGTGTGCAGGTGGAGCGGCGGGACGTGGCAGCGGGTGCCGGCGAAGTGGAGCGTCAGCGTCGGCCCCGGGCCGACCGCGAGGTGGAGGTCGGCGGCCGGGCAGCGGGGCAGGAACGCCGTCGTCGAGGGGACGAGCCGCACCCGCTCGGGCACGGGTGCGGGCGGCGGCGCCGCCTCTCGTGCCTGGGTGGCGGGCGGCGCGGCGCTCTGCGGGCGGTGCTTCAGTGCGTCGAGGGAGATCGCGATCAGCAGCGCCGCGGCGGCGAGGACGAGCAGCCGGTCGAGGCGTTTTGGCATACTCGGTACATAGTCGCTGCTTGACCTCACCGGATTCGGCCTCGCGGCCGTGGCTAGGATCGGCCCCTGATGGAGCCGCTCTACAGACCCCTGGGCGTCGAGGAACGCTGGCAGCGCACGTGGGAGGCGGAAGGCCACTTCCACGCCGACCCCGAGTCGGAGCGGCCGAGCTACGTGATCGCCGTGCCGCCGCCGAACGTGACGGGCGTGCTGCACATGGGCCATGCGCTCAACGCGTCGATCCAGGACGTGCTCATCCGCTGGCACCGGATGCGCGGCTTCAACGCGCTGTGGCAGCCGGGCTACGACCACGCGGGGATCGCCACGCAGGCGGTGGTGGAGAAGAAGCTCCGGGCCGAGGGGACGTCGCGGCTCGAGATCGGGCGCGAGGCGTTCCTCGAGCAGGTGTGGGCGTGGCTGCGCGAGTACGGCGGCGTGATCATGGGCCAGTTCCGCAGCCTCGGCTGCTCGCTCGACTACGAGCGCGAGCGCTTCACGATGGACGACGCGTATGTCCGTGCCGTGATGCGCTTCTTCGTGCACCTGTACGAGCGCGGCTGGATCTACCGCGACAACCGGATCATCAACTGGTGCAGCGACTGCCGCACCTCGATCTCCGACCTCGAAGTGGAGTACCAGGACGTCGACGACGCGCTGACCTACGCGCGCTACCCGCTCGCGGACGGATCCGGCTCGGTGACGATCGCGACCGTGCGGCCGGCGACGATCCTCGCCGACGTGGCCGTGGCGGTGCACCCGGAGGACGAGCGCTACACGTCGCTGATCGGCCGGGAGGTGGTCGTCCCCGTCGTCGGCCGGCACGTGCCGGTGATCGCCGACGAGCGCGTGGAGCGCGAGTTCGGCACCGGCGCGCTGAAGATCACGCCCGGGCACGATCCGATCGACTTCGAGATCGGCCGCGACCACGGCCTGCCCGAGCTGACCGTGATCGACCTCGACGGACGCATGACCGGCGACGTCCCTGCGGAGCTGCTCGGGCTCACCGAGGACGAGGCGTCGGCGCGCGTGGTGGAGTGGCTGCGCGAGCACGACCAGCTCGAGAAGCGGGAGAGCTTCCGGCATCCGGTTCCCTTCTGCGACCGCTCGGGCACGCGCATCCAGCCGCTCGTCTCGCTCCAGTGGTGGTGCGCGATGGAGGAGATGGCGGCGCCGGCGATCGGCGCGCTCGACTCGGGCCGCGTGACGTTCCATCCGGCCGTGCACGGGCGTGTCGCACTCGACTGGCTCAAGGCGATCCGGCCGTGGAACATCTCGCGGCAGCTGTGGTGGGGCCACCAGCTGCCGATCTGGTACTGCCCCGACGGCCACGTGACGTGCGCCGAGACGCCGCCGGACGCGTGCGCGGAGTGCGGCTCGCGCAAGCTCGAGCGCGACCCTGACGTGCTCGACACGTGGTTCTCGTCGGCGCTGTGGCCGTTTGCGACGCTCGGCTGGCCGGACGACACGCCCGAGCTGCGCGCGTTCTATCCGGGCGACGTGAACGTGACGGGACGCGGGATCATCTTCCTCTGGGAGAACCGGATGATCATGTCGGGCCTCGAGATGATGGCCGGCATCCCGTTCAGCGACGTGATCATCAACTCGAACGTGCTCGACCCGGCCGGCCGGCCGATGTCGAAGAGCCTCGGCAACGGCGTCGACCCGCTCGACCTGATCGCAGCCCACGGCGCCGACGCGACCCGGTACGGGCTGCTGAAGATGTCCTCGACGCAGGACATCAAGTTCTCGGAGGGCCCGATCGAAGAAGGGCGCAAGCTCGCGAACAAGCTCTGGAACGCCAGCCGCCTCGTGCTGATGTCCGGCGGCGACGAGGTGGAGATGCGCCCGTCGTCGATCGAGGAGCGCTGGATCCTCGCGCGGATCGACGCGACCCGCGCCGGCGTCGAGGCGGACCTCGCTGCGTACGACTTCGCCCACGCGGTCGACCGGCTCTACCACCTCACCTTCGACGACTTCTGCGACTGGTACCTCGAGTCGATCAAGCCGCGGCTCGGCGACGCGGACGTGAAGGCCACCGCGTTCGCCGCGCTCGAGCGGCTGCTCGCGCTGCTGCACCCGGTGCTTCCGCACGTGACCGAGGAGATCTGGTCGAACCTGCCAGGCCGTACATCGCGGCTCGTCGTCGCACCCTGGCCGGCTGCCGCGCCGGAGTACGCGGCCGACCTGACGGCGCTCGACCAGGCGCAGACGGCCGCGCGCATCTACCGGCGCAGCGGCGTGCGCATCAACGTGGCCGGCGACACGCTGCGGATCTTCGAGGCCGTGGTGCGCCCGTCGGCGGACGGCCGGGGGAACGTCGGGGCCGAGCGGGCGCGCCTGCAGAAGGAGATCGACCGCGCCGAGCGGATGCTGTCCAACGAGAAGTTCGTGGCGAACGCGTCGCCCGAGGTCGTCGACGCGGAGCGCCTGAAGCTCGCCGAGTACAAGGCCGAGCTTGACGCACTCGGCGACTGACTGGGTCGCGTCGCTCAGCCCGTGGCCTCAGGATGGCTTCGGGCTCGAGCGGATGCGCGCGCTCCTCGCCACGCTCGGCGACCCGCAGCTCCGCTTCCCGGCCGTCCACGTCGTCGGCACGAACGGCAAGTCGACGACGACGCGGATGACCGAGACCCTCCTCGCCGACGCCGGCCTCGCCGTCGGCGCGTATCTCTCGCCGCACGTGCGCGGCTGGAGCGAGCGGATCCGGATCCGGGGCGCCGAGGCGGACTTCGAGCACGCGGTCGCCCGTGTCAGACACGAGGCCGCGGCCGCCGGGGCCACGCAGTTCGAGGCCGTGACCGCAGCGGCGCTGCTCGCCTTCGCGGAAGCCGGCGTCGACGCCGCGGTCGTCGAGGCCGGCCTCGGCGGACGCCACGACGCGACGAACGTCCTCTCTACTCGGGTCGTCGTGCTCACGAGTGTCGCGCTCGATCACATGGACGTCCTCGGCGACACCCGCGAGGCGATCGCGGCGGAGAAGCTCGCCGTCGTCCAGCCGGGCTGCTCCGTCGTCCTCTCCGAGCCGGAGTGGAGCGGCCTCGCCGAGGAGAACGGCGCGGGCGCCGTCGTCGTCACCGCCCGCAGCAACCTCGCCCTGGCGGTCGCCGCCGCGGAGACGTTCCTCGGCGCACCGGTCGACCCCCACGCTGCCCAGGACGTCGAGCTCCCGGGCCGCCTCGAGCGGCGCGGCGAGCGGCCGCTGGAGCTCTGGGACGGAGCCCACAACCTCGCCGGCATCGGCTACCTCCTCCCGCGGCTCCCGGAGCGCGAATACGTGCTCGTCTGCTCCATCCTCCAGGACAAGCGGCCGGAGCTGATGCTGCGGGCGCTGTCCGTCCTCGGAGGCACCCTGGTGGCCACGGAATCCGCAAATGCCCGGGCGCTCCCCGCAGGGGAACTCGCCCTTCGCGCCGAATCGTACTTTCGACATGTGGAGTCAATCCCCGACCCGGCAGCGGCCCGTCTTCGCGCGCTCGGCCTTGCGGGGCCGGAGGGCGCCGTTCTCGTCACGGGCTCCCTCTATCTTCTTGCCCAGCTCAGCGGTCCGGGCTACAACCCATAACGTGGGCGAGAAGCTCGGCGTCTTCGCAGTTGCTGCGTTCGTGCTCGTCGTGGTCGTCGGCGGCGCCTTCGCCGCCGGCTACCTGATCGGGAGAGTGCTGCTGTGAGCGCGGCCGCGATCGGGAGCTTCTTCAACTCCGGCACGTGGCTCGTGATCCGGAACCTGCTCCTGTTCTTCGGGTTCGTCTTCTGGGTCGCGTTCGCCTACTGGGTCTACAAGGACGCGCGGCGCCGGATCGAGGATCCGTGGCTGGTCGGCATGGCGACACTCCTCGGGCTCGTGCCGCCGTACGTGGGGCCGTTCATCTACATGCTGTTCAGGCCGCCCGAGTACCTCGAGGACGTGCGCGAGCGCGAGCTCGAGATCCGCGCGATGGAGGACCGGTTGTCGAAGCGCGACCTCCACTGCCCGGTCTGCCGCTCCGAGGTCGACTCGAGCTTCCTCGTCTGCCCGATCTGCACGACGAAGCTCAAGCAGGCGTGCTCGAACTGCAAGGCGCCGCTCGAGGCGCTCTGGCAGGTGTGCCCGTATTGCGAGACGGCGGTCGCTCCCGCGGTCGTGACGACGCCGACGCTGCAGCCGCGCCGCACCCAGAGCTCCCAGTAGCGCGCGGCGACTACACTGCCGCTCCGTGGCGGTCGAGCGGACACTCATCCTGATCAAGCCCGACGCGGTGCGCCGCCGCCTCGCCGCGGAGATCCTTCGCCGGGTCGAGGCGCGCGGCTTCACGATCCGGGCCGGCAAGCTGCTCACGGTGAGCCGTGAGCTCGCGGAGCGCCACTACGCCGAGCACACGGAGAAGCCGTTCTTCCCGGAGCTGGTGGCCTTCATCACGTCCGGGCCGACCTGGGCGCTCGTCGTCGAGGGTGAAGGCGCGATCGCGACGATGCGCAAGACGATCGGCGCGACGAACCCCGCGAACGCGGACCCCGGGACGATCCGGGGCGATCTCGCGATGTCGATGCCCGACAACCTCGTGCACGGGTCGGACTCGCCGGAATCGGCCGAGCGCGAGGTCGCGCTCTGGTTCTCCGCCGATGAGCTCTCCTGAGCCGGACTCGGTCGCGCTCAACCGCGAGCGCTGGACGGCCCGCAACGCAGAGTGGACGGACGCGAACTCGGCCCGCGCGTGGGCGCGCGACGAGATCACGTGGGGGATGTTCGGCGTGCCCGAGAGCCAGCTCGGCATTCTCGGCGACGTCGCCGGCCTGGACGTGGTCGAGCTCGGCTGCGGCACCGCGTACTTCTCGGCCTGGCTCGCCAAGCTCGGCGCGCGGCCGGTGGGCGTCGATCCGACGCCGGCGCAGCTCGAGACGGCGCGGCGGCTGCAACGCGAGACCGGCATCGAGTTCCCGCTCGTCGAGGCTCCGGGCGAGGCGGTTCCGCTGCCGGACGCTTCGTTCGACCTCGTGCACTCGGAGCACGGCGCATCGACCTGGGCCGATCCCCACAAGTGGATCCCGGAGGCGGCGCGGTTGCTGCGGCCCGAGGGACGGCTGGTGTTCTTGCACTCGACGCCGCTCGCGGTCATCTGCTTCCCGCCCACCGGCGAGATCACGACCGAGCTGAAGCGGCCGTACCACGGCCTTTTCCGGCAGGAGTGGGACGGCGGCGTGGAGTTCCAGCTCACGCACGGGGATTGGGTCCGGGTGCTGCGCGGCGCCGGGTTCGAGATCCTCGACCTGATCGAACTGAAGCCGCCCGCGACGGCGACGACGCACGCGTACTACAACGACATTCCGGTCGAGTGGGCGCGCCAGTGGCCGGCCGAGGAGATCTGGGTAGCCCGGAAGCGATGAGCGCGCCGCCCCTGCTTCTCGCCTCGACGTCGCCGCAGCGGCGCGCGATCCTCCAGCAGCTCGGCATCGCCTTCGAGGTGGCGGCGCCCCGCTACGAGGAGGACGATCCGCCGGAGGCCGACGGGACCCAGCTCGTCTGCGGGCACGCCCGCGCGAAGGCGCGCTCGGTCTCCGAGGATGCGGCCGGCCGCCCGGTGCTCGGCGTCGACACCACGGTCGTTCTCGACGGGCGGATCTTCGCGAAGCCCGCCGACGCCCCGGACGCCGAGAGGATGCTCGGGGCGCTCTCGGGGCGTACGCACGCCGTCGTGTCCGGTCTGTGCCTGTGGACGCCGGAGTGGGAGGTCGTCGAAGCGGAGGCGACGCTGGTGACGTTCCGCGCGCTGGCGCAGTCCGACGTGGCCGCCTACGTCGCCGCGGGCGAGTGGGAGGGCCGGGCGGGCGGCTATGCCATCCAGGGCCGAGGCGCCGCCCTCGTGGAGCGCGTCGAGGGCGACTACCTGAACGTCGTCGGCCTGCCGGCAGCGCTGCTGATCCGCCTGCTCGCGGACCGCTTCGCAGGCCTCTACGGCTTCGGGTGATGCAAAGGCTTACGGCAGCGACCAGGTCGCGACCATGTCGCGACCTGGTCGCTGTCGTTGGAACGCGGGCGTCGAGCGCTGCCTTCCCACTCGCCCTGCGTCACAAGCGGACGGCGGCTCCGCCGCCGTCCGCTCTGCGGAGCACAACCCAAAGAACGGTGGGGCGCCGCGAAGCGGCGCCCCACCGGCAAATCGGGGTGCCCAGATTCGAACTGGGGACCTCTCCGACCCGAACGGAGCGCGCTACCAGGCTGCGCCACACCCCGCCGTGCGGCCCATAGGGTAGCGTGCGAACGGTATGCCCGACCGGATCCGCGTCGCCTGCGTGCAGTTGACGAGCCGGCAGGAGAAGGCGGCGAATCTCGATCGCGCCGAGGCGCTCGTCGCCCGCGCCGCGTCGACCGGCGCCGACCTCGTGGTGCTCCCCGAGAAGTGGAACCTGATCGGCTCTGCCGACGACTACCGCGCGGGGGCCGAGCCGCTCGGGGGTGGCCCGTCCACGGAGGCGATGTCGAGGTGGGCTCGAACACTCGGCATCACGCTCGTCGGCGGCTCGATCACCGAGCAGCGGGCGGGCAGGGAGAAGCTGTCGAACACGAGCTGCGTCTACGACCCGGAGGGCGAGCTCGTGGCCGTCTACCGCAAGATCCATCTCTTCGACGTCGAGGTCGGCGGCCACGTCTACCGGGAGTCGGAGACGGAAGAGCCCGGCACGGAGCCCGTTCTCTCCAATGCCGAGGACTGGCGCATCGGGCTCAGCGTCTGTTACGACCTTCGCTTCCCGGAGCTGTATCGCATCCTCGCGCTCGAGGGCGCCGAGCTCGCGACCGTGCCTGCCCACTTCACGACGCCGACCGGCAAGGACCACTGGCACGTCCTGCTCCGGGCGCGCGCGATCGAGAACCAGTTCTACGTCGCCGCCGCGGGGCAGGTCGGCGAGACCCTACCCGGCAAGCCGGCGTACGGACGCTCGCTGATCGTCGACCCGTGGGGCATCGTGCTCGCGCAGGCGCCCGACGAGGAGACCGTGATCGTCGCCGAGCTCGACCGCGGGCGCCTGCGGGAGATCCGCGCGAAGCTGCCGTCGCTCGCGAACCGGCAGGCGGACGCGTACCGGTGGCCGACGCAGGTCTGACGCTCGACGAGTGGCTGCCGCGCGTACCGCGCCTGCTCGACGAATGCGTCGAGCGCTGGCAGCTGCGGCTCGGCGAGCCGTACCCCTCGGGCGCGGTTGCCTATGCGATTCGTGCGGACCTGCCGGACGGGACTCCCGCGGTCTTGAAGGTCTCGAACCCGCACCGCGAGATCGAGCAGGAGGCGGACGCGCTCGAGCGCTGGGACGGAGACGGCGCGGTGCGGCTGCTCGCGCGCGACGACGAACGTCATGCGCTGCTGCTCGAGCGGTGCGAGCCCGGCACGCCCCTCGCAGCCACCCCCGACGCACTCGACGTCCTGATCGGGCTGTTGCCCCGCCTGTGGAAGAGCGGCGACGGCTTCCACACGCTCGAGGCGGAGACGACGCACTGGGTCGACGAGATCGAGCGCTACGTCAGTGACCGGACACTGAAGCACGTTGCGTTGCAGTACATCCGCGAGCTCACCGCGACGCAGGGCGAGCAGGTGCTCCTCCACCAAGATCTTCATGGCGGGAACGTTCTCGCCGCGCAACGTGAGCCGTGGCTCGTGATCGATCCGAAGCCGTTGGCGGGCGAGCGAGAGTTCGCCGCCGCTTCGATCGTCCGCTCGTTCGAGCTCGGGCATTCGAAGGGTGACGTCGTGTACCGCCTCGACCGCCTCACGGCTGAGCTCGATCTCGATCGCGAGCGGGCGCTCGGCTGGACGGTCGCGCAGACCGTCGCATGGTCCGGCGGCGGCGACTACTACGTCGAGCCGCATGTCGAGTCGGTGCGCTGGCTTCTGGAAGACGCATGACGTTGCGCGCGGTTCTGTTCGACGTCGACTTCACGCTCGTGCGGCCCGGTCCCGAGCTGGGGCCGGACGGCTACGCGCGCGCCGGCCGGCGGCACGGGCTCACGCTCGATCCGTCTGCGTACGACGCGGCGCGCGACGCCGCCCTCGTCGGCCTGAAGCGCCACCCGGAGCTCGAGCACGACGACGAGATCTGGTTCTCGTTCACCGAGCGCATCGTGCTCGGGATGGGGGGCGTGCCGCCGGCGTCGCACGCGTGCGCCGTCGAGATCACGAGAAGCTGGGAGCGGCACGACAACTTCGAGCTGTACGACGACACGATCGCTGCGCTCGCCGAGTTGCGCCGCGCGGGCCTGAAGATCGGCCTCGTCTCCAACTCGGCGCGCGACATCCACGAGTTCGCACGGCATCACGCGCTCGACGTCGACGCGGGCATCAGCTCGTTCCATCACGGCAGGACGAAGCCGCATGCGTCGATCTTCCAGGCCGTGCTCGACCTGCTCGAGGTCGAGCCGGCGGAGGCCGCGATGGTCGGCGACGTCATCGAGGACGACATCGAGGGGGCGCTCGCGCTCGGGATGCGGGCGATCCTGCTCGACCGCGCCGGGAGCCACCCCGGCTACGAGCCGCGAATCGAGGACCTCCGCTCGCTCGTTACAGCCCTCGGCCTGACCTAGACTCTCATCTGTGGCAGCGTGGCTCGCCTGGGCGATCGCAGCAGTCCTGCTTGCTGTAGGCGAGATCTTCACGCCGGGTCTCTTCTTCCTCGGGCCTGTTGCGCTCGCCGCGGTGACGGCAGCGGTGGCCGCGGTGATCGGCGCCGCCGTCTGGCTGCAGCTCGTCGTCTTCGCGGCCGGCGCGTTCGCGTCGCTCGCGCTGTTGCGGCCGCTCGCCAGGGCCCACCTGAAGATGCCGCCGGCAATCCGCACCGGCGCGGCGGCGCTCACGGGCGCGCACGCGACCGTTCTCCGCCGCGTCGACGCCGAAGGCGGTCTCGTCCGAATCGGGGGCGAGGAGTGGACGGCGCGGCCGTTTGCGGAAGGCGAGGTCTTCGAGACGGGCACGCAGGTCGAGGTTGCGAAGATCGAGGGTGCGACGGCACTCGTCTACCGGTGAATCCAAAGGAGCCCCCATGGTTGGTCTGATCGTCGTGATCGTCGTTGCGGTGCTCGTGCTCGCCGTTCTCGCGCGGACGATCCGGATCGTCCCGCAGGCCCGCGCGGGCGTAATCGAACGGCTCGGCCGCTACAACCGGACGCTCAACCCGGGTCTCGCGATCGTCGTTCCCTTCGTCGACCGGCTCCGGCCGCTGATCGACCTGCGGGAGCAGGTCGTGTCCTTCCCGCCGCAGCCGGTGATCACCGAGGACAACCTCGTCGTGAACATCGACACCGTCATCTACTTCCAGGTCAACGACCCGAAGTCGGCGACGTACGAGATCGCGAACTACATCCAGGCGATCGAGCAGCTCACGGTCACGACGCTGCGCAACGTGATCGGCGGCATGGCGCTCGAGACGACGCTCACGTCGCGCGACGAGATCAACGGCCAGCTCCGCGGCGTGCTCGACGAGGCCACGGGAAAGTGGGGGATCCGTGTCAACCGCGTCGAGCTGAAGGCGATCGACCCGCCGGGGTCGATCAAGGACTCGATGGAGAAGCAGATGCGCGCCGACCGCGAAAAGCGTGCGACGATCCTGCAGGCGGAAGGCCAGAAGCAGTCCGCGATCCTCACGGCCGAGGGCGAGAAGCAGGCCGCCGTGCTACGCGCCGAGGGCCAGAGGCAGGCGACGATCCTGCAGGCCGAGGGCCAGGCGAAGGCGATCGACACCGTCTTCAACGCGATCCATCAGGGCAACCCGGATCCGCAGCTGCTCGCGTACCAGTACCTGCAGGCGCTGCCGCTGATCGCGCAGGGCGAGTCGAACAAGGTCTGGATCATCCCGGCCGAGTTCCAGCAGGCGCTCGGAAAGATCGGCGGCGTGCTCGGTAGCGGCGAGAAGAAGGACGACTAGCAGCGCTCGCGCGAGCACGTTCGCAGCGTCGTCACCCGCGGCTCCTCGCTCCGGCCGTCGGGCCACGAGATCTGCACGAGGAGCGAGGCGGTGTCGTCGCCGTGGTGCGCTTCGCGGAGGTGGAAGTCCGCGTTCACCTGGAACGCCGGGTAGCGGTCGGTGTAGCCGACCGATTCGCCCTCCTCGACGGCGTGGGCCTGCGGATGGAACTGGGCGCATTTGCCCAGGAACCGCGCCGGCCCGTGCGGGACCCCGGCCGCCGTCCCGTAGTGGTCGGCGATGCTGCGCGCGAGACGGCGGGGCTGTACTCCTCCGCGCCGCTCGCCGCGATCCGGTGCGAGGGGCCGAGCGGGAGGGCCAGCAGCCGGATCTGGCGCTCACCGTTCACCGAGGCGGTGTAGACGATCGCCTGTCCGTCGGCCAGCCACGCCGGGCCCCACTCGGCGACGTTCGGCGTGCGTGCGAGCACCCGCTGTCCGCTGCCGTCCGAATTCGCAAGCCACAGGTCGCCCTCGCGGACGAACGCCACGAGCGTGCCGTCGGGCGAATACGTCGCATCCCGCGCGTTCTCGAGCAGAGGCTTGCGCGTCCCGTCCGGGGCGACGGCGGCGACGGCGCCGGCTTCGGCGACGAGCATGGCGGCCGCTCGGGGCTCCGGTCTGTGAGCGACGACCGCGCCCGGCGCCACGATCACAAGCCGAGCTCCAGCCGCCAGCCGTCCGTGTGCTCGCCGAGCGCGGCAGCGCGGCCCGCCGGCGGCGTGCCGAGATCGGCTCCGGCCTCGGCCAGCGTCGCCACCGGCCCTGCGCAGACGTCTTCCCCCTCGAACAGGCCGAGCCAGTGCCGCAGGGGCCGGGCGACGAGCAGCTCGGCGAGCTCGGCGGCGAGCGCCTCCTGGTCGGCCTCGAACTGCCGCGCTGCGAGGTCGGGCCGTCCCAGCAGCTCGCACAGGCGTGCGAAGAACACGGGCTCGAGCGCGCCGAGCGTCAGCCACCGCCCGTCCGCGGTGGCGTAGATCCGGTAGCAGGCGAGGCCGCCGGTCAGCAGGCGCGGGCGCGGCTCGCCGGCCAGGCGGTGGGCGGCGAGCCGGTGGGCGCCGTGCGTCATCGAGACGACGACGTGCGCCCCGCGGCCGGTCCGCTCGCGCTGGAGCAGCGCCGCGAGCACCTCGGTCACCGCCCCGAGCGCTCCGGCGGCGAGATCGGCGACCTGCACCGGCGGCCACGAGGGAGCCGTGTCCTCGAGCACCCCGGCCCAGCCGAGGTAGTTGAGGTCGTGGCCCGCCCGCCGCTCGTGGCGCCCGCCGAGCCCGAAGCCCGTGATCGAGCAGTAGACCGTGCGCTCCGGCACGTCGTGCGGGCCGACGCCGAGCCGGGCGGCGACGCCGGGGCGAAACGACTCGAGTGCGACGTCCGCCCGGGCGAGCAGCGCCCGCGCGAACCCGGCCTCGTCCGGCAGACGGCAGACGACGGACTCCTTACCCGCGTTGAGCGCGTCGAACCAGCCGGACGCCGTCGCGCGCATCGGGTCTCCGCCCGGCTGCTCGATCCTCACGACGCGCGCGCCGAGACGGAGCAGCTCGGCGGTCGCGAACGCCCCCGGCAGGTAGCGGGTGAGGTCGACGACGAGCATGCCCGCGAGCGGCCGTTGCATCCGGCGCGACGGTACCACTACCCTTCGACGGTCTTGGGTGAGCGTTCGATCGTGGCGGAGGAGAAGCGGCGCATCATTCTCGATGCGGCCGTGCGCGTGTTCGCGCACAAGGGCTTCCACACCTCGCGCGTGGGCGACATCGCGGAGGAGGCCGGAGTCGCGCACGGCCTGCTCTATCACTACTTCTCTTCGAAGGACGAGGTGCTCGAGACGATCTTCCGCGAGAACTGGGCGATCCTGGTCGAGCGGATCCACGCTGTCGAAGAGTCCGGCGAGCCCGCGCGCGAGCAGCTCCGTCACGTCGCGGCGATCCTCCTGCGCACGTGGCGGCACGAGCCGGACGTCGTGCGCGTCCTCGTGCGGGAGATCGTGCGCAGCCCGGAGGTGGGGGAGCGGATCGACGAGCTCGAGAAGCCGATCGACGCGATCCAGCGCATCGTCGAACGCGGCCAGGAGACGGGGGAGTTCCGCGCCGACCTCGACTCGCGGCTGGCGGGCATCGTCTTCTACGGCGGCATCGACGAGCTGCTCACCGGCTGGGTGCTCGGGCGGCTCCCCGACGGCGACGACACGGTGGCGGCGGCCGAGTCCATGCTCGTCGACGTCGTCTGCGCCGGGCTCGCGCAGGCTGCGGCGGCAACGCCCTAGCGCGCGCCGAGCAACTCGGCGAAGCGGGCGACGCCGACGTTGCCGCCCGACACGATCGCGCCGACGCGGGCGCTCTTCGCGTCGATCCGGCCTGCCAGAAGCGCGGCGACCGCGACCGCGCCGCTCGGCTCGACGACGACCTTCAACCGGTCGAAGAGGAACGCCATCGCATCGAGGATCTCGGCGTCCGAGACGGTGACGATCTCGTCGACGCGCCGCCGGTTCACCTCGAAGGTCAGCTCGCCGGGCTCGGGCGCCTGCAGGCCGTCCGCGATCGTGTGCGGCACGTCGATGCGTACGCGCTCAGCCGCGGCGAGCGAGCGGCGTGTGTCGTCGCCCGCCTCGGGCTCGACGCCGATGACCCTGATCGCCGGCTGAAGCGCCTTTGCGACAGTCGCGCAACCGGCGATCAACCCGCCGCCGCCGACCGGCACGACGAGCAGCTCGAGACCGTCCACGTCCTCGAGCAGCTCGAGCGCGGCGGTTCCCTGACCGGCCATCACGAGCGGGTCGTCGTACGGCCTCACGAGCGCAGCGCCGCGTTCCTCCGCGATGCGCGCACCGATCTCCTCGCGGCTCTCCGTCCAGCGGTCGTACATGACGATCTCGGCCCCGTAGCCGCGCGTCGCGTCGAGCTTCACCGGCGGCGCATCCTCCGGCATGACGATCGTTGCGGTCGTGCCGAGCAGGTGTGCCGCCATCGCGACCGCCTGGGCGTGGTTTCCGGACGAGTAGGCGAGCACTCCGTGTGCGCGCACGTCGTCGGGGAGCGAGGCGATCTTGTTGTACGCGCCCCGGAACTTGAACGCGCCGCCACGCTGGAAGCACTCCGCCTTCACGTGGACGGCCGCGCCGACGACGCCGTCGAGGGTCCGCGAGGTGAGGACGGGCGTGCGGTTGGCGACGCCGTGCAGGCGCTCGGCCGCAGCCCGCACGTCCTCGAGCTCGATCACCGGCACGGATCCGCGTTCGAACGGAACAGTCCGAAGCCCCAGAGCTTGGAGTCGACGACGTAGTACACGGTGCGCGCCGTCCCGCTGTCGTCGCACGAGCGCCTGGTAGCTCAGGCACGCGATCGAGAGGAGCCGCCCGGCGAGCGTGAGGACCTGGCCCTGGGGCGCGCCGAGCTGAAGACCGCGCGGCGCGTGCCAGCCGGCCGGCTGCCACAGCGTGTACACGCCGGACACGCGCCCGTCGCTGAGCTCGACGGCGAGCCCGTGCTGGTCGAACTTGCGGTAGGTGAAGTACCACGTCGTGCGGGCGCAGCCGCGGCATACGCCGAACGAGGCGCCGAGCGCGCCGCGCACCTGCGCCGCCGTCTCGCCGAGCCGGACGCCGCCGAGCGAACGATCCGGCACGAGCGCTCCCCGGGCCGGCAGCGTGGCGGCGGCCGGCGCGGCGGCGCAGAGGGCGACCACTGCTGCACAGGCGAGCGTGCGGCTCATATGCTCGGAGTATGCCGCTCTGGGATGCGCTGGCAGGCCTCGATGTCGACATCGACGACTACGTGCTGCACCGGCGCGAGCAGGCCGTGCCGAGCGGCTGGACGCGGGTGACGACGACCGTCGTGCTGCGCGGCGGCGGTGAGCAGGGAGAAGGCGAGGACGTCACCTACACCGCCCCCGACCACGACGGGTTCCCGGCCGGGGAGCAGCTCGCCGGCGGCTGGACGCTCGACGGGTTCTCCCGCCACGTCGGCGGGCTCGAGCTCTGGAGCGAAGAACCGGTCATGCACGCCTCGCGCGACTACCGCCGCTGGGCGTTCGAGAGCGCCGCGCTCGACCTCGGCCTGCGCCAGGCGGGACGTTCGCTCGCCGAGCTGATGCGCCGTGCATACGAGCCGGTGCGGTTTGTCGCGTCGACACGGGCGGACGTCGAGCCGTACCTCGCGTTGAACCCGGAGCTCGAGTTCAAGCTCGACGTCGAGGAGGACTGGGACCGCGAGCGGATGGACCGGCTGGCCGCGCTCGACCGCGTGCGCGTCCTCGACCTGAAGGCGTACTACCGCGGCACGAGCGTCGACCTCGCCCCGGACCCGGCCCTGTACCGCGCGGTCGTGGAGGCGTTCCCCGGCGTCGTGATCGAGGACCCCTGGCTCGAGGACGGCTGCCGCGAGGCGCTGCACGGCGCCGAGGACAGGCTGAGCTTCGACGCGCCGGTGCACTCGCTCGCCGACCTCGACGGCCTGCGGCTCGCCCCGCGCTGGCTGAACGTGAAGCCGTCACGCTTCGGCACCGTGCAGAAGCTGCTCGAGTGCGTGGACGCCTGCGAGCAGCGGGGGATCCGCATGTACGGCGGCGGCCAGTTCGAGCTCGGCCCGGGCCGCCGGCAGATCCAGCGGCTCGCAAGCCTGTTCTACGCGGGCGGCCCGAACGACGTGGCGCCGTCGGAGTACAACGAGGGCGGGGCGCGCCCGGGGCTGGCGACCAGCCCGCTGCCCGCGCCCGACGGCGTGGGTTTCTGAGCTAGGCCGTGCGGAACGCGCTCACGCCGGTCAGCGCGCCGCCGACGACGAGGGTGTGCACCTCGTGCGTGCCCTCGTACGTGATCACCGACTCGAGGTTGTTCATGTGCCGGATCACCGGGTACTCGAGCGTGATCCCGTTGCCGCCGAGCACGGAGCGCGCCGAGCGCGCCACGTCGAGGGCACCGCGGACGTTGCCCATCTTGCCCATGCTGACGTGCTCCGGGCGCAGCGTCCCGCCGTCCTTCATCCGGCCGAGATGCAGCGCGACCAGCGCGCCGCGGTTCACCTCGAGCGCCATCTCGGCGAGCTTCTGCTGCGTGAGCTGGTAGGCCGCGATCGGCTTGCCGAAGACGATCCTCTCCTTCGCGTAGTCGAGCGCAGCCTCGAAGCAGGCGCGGCCGGAGCCGACGGCGCCCCAGACGATGCCGTAGCGGGCCTCGTCCAGGCAGGAGAGCGGAGCGCGGAGGCTCGTGGCCTCGGGGAAGCGGCTCTCCTCGGGGACGCGCACGTCGCGGAGCACGAGCTCCGACGTGACGGAGGCGCGCAGCGAAAGCTTGTGGTGCATCTCCGGCGCCTCGAAGCCCGGTGTGCCCTTTTCGACGATGAAGCCGTTGATCCGGCCCTCGTCGGTGCGCGCCCACACGATGGAGACGTCGGCGATCGTCCCGTTCGTGATCCACATCTTCGAGCCGTTCAGGATCCAGTCGGAGCCGTCGCGGCGCGCCTGCGTGCGCATCGCGCCGGGATCGGAGCCGGCGTCCGCCTCGGTCAGCCCGAAGCAGCCGATCGCGTCGCCCTCGTGCATCGCCGGCAGCCAGCGCTGCTTCTGCTCCTCCGAGCCCCAGCGCCAGATCGCGAACATCGCGAGCGAGCCCTGGACGGAGACGAGGCTGCGCACGCCTGCGTCGCCCGCTTCGAGCTCCATGCAGGTCAGCCCGTAGGCGACGGAGCTCGCCCCGGGAAGGCCGTAGCCCTCGAGGTGCATGCCGAAGAGCCCGAGCTGGGCGAGCTCCTTCGCGAGCTCGCCGGGCAGGATCCCTTGCTCGAACCACTCGCCGACGTCCGGCAGGACCTGCTCGCGCACGAACTGGCGGATGGTGTCGCGGATCGCCCGCTCCTCCTCGTCGAGCAGCGCGTCGAACGCGAGGAAATCGAGCGGATCGAGCGCCGTCGGCTTCGCGGTGGCAGCCACGATCTCATGGTAACCCTCCTACCGGGCGGGGGCGAGATGTGCGAGCGCGAGGGCGAGCCAGGCGGGCGCATGAGTCTTCCAGAGCTGCTGATCGTGGCCACCGGTGTAGAGGCGGAACACATGCGGGATCCCGGCCTGCGAGAGCTCCCGGTTCAGCTGCTCGTTCTCGGCCGAGAAGCGCCAGTCGTCGCGGCCGACGTAGAAGGCGATGAAGGTGGGAAGCTGCTTGAGCCGGGCCTTGGCGGCGCCGACCTGCTGGTGGACGTCGGCGCGGGCGTTCTTCGCCGCGGAGCCGAGGTCGAGCGGCTTCGTCCCCGCCGGGTCGGTGGGATGGAAGTAGCCGCTCCACGACTCCACGACCGCGAACTCCCCGAGGTGCTCGAGCGCGAGGTGCATGGCCCCGTAGCCGCCTGCCGAGACACCCACGAGCGCGCGTCCCTGCCGCGACCGGATGGTGCGGAAGCGCTTGTCGACGACGCCTGGCAGCTCGTCCGCGATCGCGGTGTCCCAGTCGCCGAGGTGCTCGGGTATTCGGGATCGTCGCTCCGCGCGCCCTGCGGCACGACGAGGATCGCGGGCCGGCCGGCCTGGTCGAGCGCCGTCTCGACGAATTGGACGCCCTCATACGCCGTGCTCGTCGACGGGAGCCCGTGCAGGAAGTAGACGACCGGATACTGCAGCCCGCTCGTTGCGTAGTCGGCGGGGAGGTAGACCTCGTAATGGAGCTTGCCGCCGAGCGCGAGCGAGCGGAACGACGCATCCTGACGGCGCTGCAGCAGCGTCGATGCGACTGCGGCGGCGGCCGCCGCGAGCGCGATGCCTGCCAGGACGACGAGCCCGGCTCTCTTCATCTTCGACGCACAACAAGCGCACAACGCGTGCTTAACGTCTCCACGGTACACCCTAGCTGTGACCACGGTACTCAGGCACCCGGGGTTCCGCGTTACGGCCGGAGGCGCCGCAGCGCTCGTCGCCTTCGTGGCGGTCGGGCTGTTCGGCCTCCGCGGCTACGTCGACAACTACCTCTCGTACCGCGGTTTCGCGCCGCCGCGCGAGCCGGCGATCGTCAAGCGGCCGGGCACGTGTGCACCGGCTGCTCGTTCCGAGCGCCGCCCTCGGCGGGCGGAGGCAGGAGGCGTACGTCTACCTCCCGTCGGGGTACGCGCAGCACCCGCGGCGCCGCTATCCCGTCCTCTACCTGCTCCACGGCTTCCCCGGCCGGCCCGCTCGCCTTTCTCCAGACGGTGCAGATGGGTGTCGTCGACGACACGCTCGCCGCGCGGCACCGTGCCCAGCCGCTCATCCTCGTGATGCCGTTCGGCTCGACCGGCACGTTCACCGACGAAGAGTGGGTGAACGGGGTCTCGCCGAAGGACGGTTGGGCGACCTTCGTCGCGCGCGACCTCGTGCACTACGTCGACGCGCACTTCCGGACGATCGCGCGCGCGCGCGGCCGCGCGATCGGCGGCCTGTCCGAGGGCGGCTACGGCGCGATCGACATCGCGCTCCACCACCCGCGCGAGTTCTCCGTCGTCGAGAGCTGGTCCGGCTACCAGCGCCCCGACAGGTTGCGTGCGATCTTCGGCTCGAAGCTACAGCTCCTGGCCGCGGAACGACCCGCGCCTGCTCCTGCCGCGCGTCGCGCCCGAGCTGCGGAAGCTCGGCACGTATCTTCTGGTTCTACTCGGGCTCGACCGATCCGCTCCGCCGTCAGAACGCGGCCTTCGCGCGCGAGCTCACCGCCCCGGGCTCCCGCATCGCTACTTCCAGGTCTTCGGCGGCCACAACTGGGCGCTCTGGCGCGACAACGCGCGCGCCGCCGACCTCGCCGCGGCGACGAGGCTCGCTCGTGGCTAGGGTCGCCGTCCCGTCGCGGCATCCGTGCTCGCGCTCGGCGTTCTCGCCGCCGCGACCGGCTGGCTCTACGTCGTCCGGCCCGCCGTCGCGCTGCCGGGCCCGGTCGTGCACGACGCCCTCGCGCTCGACGAGCTGTCGCACCACGGCAGCGTCCCGCTGCTGCTCTACCTCGCCGTCTGGGGGGTGGCCGGCGCTCCTGCTCGGCGCTGCTCGCGCGCTGGGCGCGGCGCGGAGCGGCTGACCGCCGGCCTCCTGCTCGGCCTCGGCGTCGGCGGCTGGCTCTACGCGCGTGAACGGCGTGTCGATCCTCGTCGTCCGGCAGATCTCCGCGCACCAGGCCTTCCATGCCGCCGCAGGCGAGCAGGCAGTCATCATCCCGGCTGTGCTCGCCGGGATCGCGCGGCGCGCTGCTCGGACGGCCGCGCAGCTCCGCCGGTCCGCGCTCGCGGCTCGTGCTCGCGTGGATCGTCGCCGGCGTCGGAGCGCTCGCAATCCTGAACGCGCTCTTCCCCGAGCATCGCCGCTCGCTCGTCACCGCGCTCGACGCCGCGCACGTGCACGGGCTCTCGAAGGCGCTGGTCGTGCCTCTCGCCGTCGCGCTCGTCGTCGCGGCGCGGAGCCTCGCACGCGGGAGCCGGCGCGCGTGGCAGGTCGCGATCGCGCTGCTCGCACTGCTGCTCGTGCTGCACATCGAGCGCCGCTTCGACGAGGGCGCGATCGTCACAGCCGTCGCCGTCGTCGCGCTGCTCGCGCGCCGGGCGGACTTCCGGCTGCGCGGCGATCCGGAGGCGAAACCGCGCCTGCTGCTCCACGCGGTGGTGCTGGCGGCAATGATCGTCATCTACGGGCTGGCCACCCTCTGGGTCAATCGCCTGATGGCCGATCAGCCGTACACGGTCTCCTTCGCGCTGCACGTGACCGGACGTCGCGCTCGCGGGTCTGAGCTTCCACGGCGGCGGTCATCTCAGCGGCCCCGTCGCCGACTGGTTCCCGCTCTCGGTCTTCCTGCTCGGCTGGGGCTCGCTCGGCTTCGTTCTCACCGAGTGGCTTGCTCCCTGGCGCTACCGCCTGCGTCGCGGCGCGCACGAGTTCGCACTCGTGCGCCGGCTCGTCGCGACCTGGGGCGCAGACACGCTCGCGCCGTTCGCCCTGCGCGCCGACAAGTCGTACTTCTTCTCCGAGGACGAGTCGGCGTTTCTCGCCTACCGCGTCGTCGGCGGCGTCGCGATCGTCTCGGGCGACCCGATCGGGCGCGCGGACGCGCGGTGCGAGCTCGTGCGCCGCTTCCTCGACTTCGCGCACGAGCGCGGCTGGCGCGTCGCCGTGCTCGGCGTGTCGGAGAGCGTCTCTCGGACATGTACCGGACGCTCGGCCTGCGCTCGCTCTACCACGGCGACGAGGCGGTGGTCGAGACGAAGGCGTTCTCGCTCGAAGGCCGGGCGATCCGCAAGGTGCGTCAGTCCGTGCACAGGCTGCTCGCGGCCGGTTTCGAGGCGCGGGTGCTGCGGCCGGGCGAGATCGACGAGACGATGCGAGCCGAGCTCGAGACGATCGCCCGCACCTGGCGCGGCGACGCTCCCGAGCGCGGCTTCGTGATGTCGCTCGACGCGCTGTTCCAGCTCGGCGACGACGATGCCGTCTTCGTGATCGGCGTCGACCGCGACGGCCGTCCGAAGGGGTTCCTCCATTTCGCCGTCTCGCACCCGGGAGCCGCGCTTTCGCTCTCGTCGATGCCGCGGTTCCGCGACGTCCCGAACGGGTTCACCGAGTGGTTGATCTGCGAGTCGATCGCCTGGGCGCGCCTGCGCGGCTTCGAGCGCGTGTCGCTCAACTTCTCGCCGTTTGCAGCGCTGCTCGAGCCGGGCGCGCAGCTGACCGGTACACAGCGGCTCGAGGCGGCGACGCTGAGGCGCCTGAAGGGCTGGTTCCAGCTCGACAACCTCCTGCTCTTCAATCGCAAGTTCTTCCCGGAATGGCAGCGGCGCTTCGTCGTCTACGAGCGCCGGCGCGATCTGCCTCGCGTTGGGGTCGCGGCGCTCGCCGCCGAGGCGTACCTTCCGTTCCAGTGATCGCGCTCGGCCTCGTGCTCTCAGTCGTCGCCTCCGTCGCGATCAACGGCGGCTACGCGCTGCAGCACGAATGGGCGTCGGCGCTCCCGGCGCTGTCGCTCCGAAGGCCGTTGCGCTCGCTGGCGTCGCTCTTCCGCAGCGGCCGCTGGTCGCTCGGCTTCTTCGGCGGCATCGCCGGGTGGGTGCTCTACGTCGTCGCCCTGCGGATCGCGCCGCTGTCGCTCGTCCAGGCGGCATCCGCCGGAGGCATCGGCGTGCTGGCGATCGGGGCCGGCCGGCTGCGCCATTCCGAGCGCGTCGGCATCGGCGCCGCGCTGATGGGTCTCCTGCTGCTCGGCCTGTCGCTCGGGTCGCACCCGGCGTCGACCCACGGGTCCGCGACGGCGATCGCCGGCTGGATGCTCGCCTCCGTCGCAGTCGCGGCCGTCGTCGCGCGGCTGCTGCCGGCCGGCGCGGGCCTCGGCACGGCGGCCGGCGTCCTCTATGCCGCCGGCGACGTCGGGACGAAGGCCGCCGTCCTCGGCGGATCGAGGCTCCTGTTCGTCCCGGGGCTGCTCGCCTGCCACGCACTCGCGTTCGTCTGCATGCAGCTGGCCTTCCAGCGGGGCGGGCGCCTGTCCACAGCGGGGCTGACCGTGCTCTGGACGAACGCGCTCCCGATCGTCGCCGGCACGGTGCTGCTCGGTGAGGCGCTTCCGGAGGGCTGGCGCGGCGCGGCCCGCATCGCGGCGTTCGGCTTCGTCCTCCTGGGGGCCGTTGCGCTCAGCCGCCGCGAGCCGCCGGAACTGGCGCCCGCAACGGCCTGAGCGGGCGTTTTGACCCCCGCGCGGCCGTCGCTAAGATCTTGACTGACTGGTCAATCGAACGCAGGAGACGGAGACGATGTCGACGATCGAACACGGAACCGCCGCCGGCGTGTCGTTTGCCGTGGCCGACGAGCAGAAGGCGCTACGGGAGCTCGCGCGCGAGTTCGCGGAGAAGGAGATCCGCCCCAAGGAGCGCGAGTACGACGAGAAGATGCAGCACCCGGCCGACGTGATCGAGCGGGCGCACGAGGTCGGGCTGATGAACCTGCATGTGCCCGAGGAGTACGGCGGGCTCGGTCTCTCGTCCTTCGACGGCATGCTCGTCGGCGAGGAGCTGAACTGGGGCTGCAGCGGCATCGGCACCTCCATCTCCGCGAACGGCCTCGGCGCGGCGCCGGTGCTGCTCTTCGGCAGCGACGAGCAGAAGGCCGCCTGGCTGCAACCGCTCGTCGAGTCGCCGATCCTCTGCTCGTTCGGCCTCTCCGAGGCGGGCGCCGGGTCGGACGTGGCGGCGCTGAAGACGACCGCCGTCCGTGACGGAGACGAATACGTCCTCAACGGCTCGAAGACGTTCATCACCAACGCCGGCTACGCGACCTGGACCGTCGTCTTCGCGAAGACCGATCCGCGTGCCGGGAGCAAGGGCATGTCGGCCTTCATCGTCCCGATGAGCACGCCCGGTGTGACCATCGAGTCCCATCTCGAGAAGATGGGCCAGCGCGCGACCGACACGTCCGCCTTCGCGCTCCAGGACGTGCGCGTGCCGGCCGCCAACCGGATCGGCGAGGAGGGCGACGGCTTCAAGATCGCCATGGCGACGCTCGACTTCACCCGTCCCGGCACGGCGATCGGCGCGGTCGGCGTTGCGCAGGCTGCGTACGAGCACGCGGTCGCGTATGCGAAGGAGCGCGTCACGTTCGACATGCCGATCGCGATGCACCAGGGCGTGAACTTCATGATCGCGGACATGGCGACGGAGGTCGAGGCCGCCCGCCTGCTCACCTGGCAGGCGTCGTGGATGCTCGACCAGGGCTACGGCCGCAAGGCGACGCTCTACTCGTCGTTCGCGAAGCGCTTCGCCGCCGACACGGCGATGAAGGTGACCACCGACGCAGTGCAGGTGTTCGGCGGCTACGGCTACATGAAGGAGTACCCGGTCGAGAAGCTCATGCGCGACGCGAAGCTCTTCCAGATCTACGAGGGCACCTCGCAGATCCAGCGGCTCGTGATCGCGAAGGAGATCTTCCTGCCGTCGCAGGGGTAGGGTCTCGCCGTGGCGATCGAGATCGACCTTTCCGGGCGCGTCGCGTTCGTGACCGGCGGCTCGCGCGGCCTCGGCCGCGCCGATGCGCTGACCCTGGCGCGCGCCGGCGCCGACGTCGTCGTCGCTGACCTCCTCGTGGAGTCGCAGCTGTCGGAGGAGACCGACCGCTACGGCGCGCTCGCGACGGTGGCGCGGCAGCAGGGCATGGTGCACACGGAGGAGACGGTCGCCGAGATCCAGGCGATGGGGCGCCGTGCCCTGGCGGTGCGCTGCGACGTGACCGACCGCGCCCAGGTGGACGCCGCCGTCGCGCGTACCGTGGAGGAGCTCGGCTCGCTCGACATCCTCGTCAACAACGCCGGCACGCTCGACCACGCCGCGCAGTTCCAGAATCAGTCGCCGGAGCTCTGGGAGCGCGACCTGCGCGTCAACCTGACCGGCGCCTTCAACTGCGCACAGGCGGCATGGCCGCACATGAAGGAGCGCGGCTGGGGGAGGATCGTGAACATGGCGTCGGTTGCGGGGACGCTGGGCGGTTTCGGCCAGGCGAGCTATTCGACGACGAAGGCCGGCCTGCTCGGCCTCACGAAGACGCTGGCGATGGAAGGCGGCCGGCACGGGATCACGTGCAACGCGATCGTGCCGGGCGTGATCGGTACCGAGGCCTTCAACATGGCGAACGCGGCGATGAACGAGCGCATCGTCGACCGCACGGTCCTGAAGCGGCCCGGCGATCCGCAGGACATCGCCAACGCGATCGCGTTCCTGTGCTCCGACCTGGCGGCCTACGTCACGGGTATCGAGCTGAACGTCAGCGGCGGGGTCGAGCTCTTCGTCTTCTGAGCTGTCGCGGGCGCGCCGGTAGCTTCGCCGGCGGGACGGGGGGATCCGGACGGTGCTCCTGGGACTTCCCGCGCACCGTGTGACGCCCCGGCTAGGATCGCCGGATGCGCCGCGCAATCGTCCTGTTCGTCGCCGCCGTCGTGGCGGCGGGCGTGGTGCTCGGACTCGTCTTCGCGGGCTCGCCCACGAAGATCGCCGACGGCGTACGAATCGACGGGATCGACGTGGGCGGGCTCGAGGCAACGGACGCGCGGGCGCTCCTCGAGCGCAAGGCGGGCGCCCTCGCCGGCCGGCCGATCGTCTTCGTCGCGGCGGGCCGCCGGTTCGCCATACGCCCGAACGAGCTCGGCGTCGAGTCCGACTGGAAGGAGGCGGTCGACTCGGCACAGCGCCAGGGGGACGGCTTCGGGCCGCTGCGGGGCTTCAAGCGCCTGGACGTCGACTTCTTCGGCGCCGACGTCACGCCGCCGACCACCGTGCTCACCGGCGCGCTCCAGTACGAGCTCAACCAGATCGCGAAGAAGGTCGACCGGTCGCCCGTCGACGCTGCCGTTGTCCGCCGCGGGCTCGCCATCGTCGTTCTGCCCGCACGGACAGGCATCCGGCTCGACCGCAGCGCCGCGGCGCAGCTGATGGTGGAGGAGCTCTCCTCGCTCGACCGCACGAGCGCGACCGTGCCGCTGCCGCTTCGCACGACCCAGCCCAGGGTGCGCGCCTCTGCGCTCATCGCCGTCGCCGCGCAGGCGCGCCTGGCGCTCTCGGCGCCCGTGCAGCTCCGGCTCGGGCCGACGCGCTGGCTCGTCCGGCCCAAGCGCCTGGCGCAACTGCTCGAACTCCCGTCCGGCGGGGACACGGCGCTGAAGATCGGCGGCCCGGCCGCGGAGAGCTGGCTGAAGCAGCTCGGTGCGCGGGTCGAGACACCGCCGCGCAACGCGACCTGGGCGGTCTCCGGCCCGCACGTGCGGCTCGTTCCGGCGAAGCCGGGGCTGCGGCTCGACGCCGTCGGAAGCGTCCAGGCGGTGCTGCACGCAGCCCTGCGGCGGCGGGTGCGCATCGCGCGGCTCGTCGTCGAGGAGGAGCCGGCAAAGCGCACCACCGCCGCGGCGACCAAGATGGGCATCGACGCGCTCGTCTCGACCTACACGACGCTTTACGGCGGGATTCCGAACCGCATCCACAACGTCGAGCTCGTCGCGCATCTCGTCAACGACAAGCTGATCGCGCCCGGCGAGACCTTCTCGTTCAACAGGACAACCGGCGCGCGCAATGCGGCCAAGGGGTTCCTCGAGGCGCCGGTGATCGTCAACGGCGAGCTCACGACCGGGCTCGGCGGCGGTGTCTGCCAGGTCTCGACGACGGTCTTCAACGCGGCGTTCGAGGCCGGTGTGCAGATCACCGACCGGACGAATCATGCGCTCTACATCAGCCACTACCCGCAGGGTCGGGATGCGACCGTCGACTACCCCGACGTCGACCTGAGGTTCGTCAACGACACGGGCCACTGGCTGCTGCTGCGGACATTCGTGAATCCCTCGTCGCTCATCGTCAGCCTGTACGGAACGCCGACGGGGCGGAGGGTCGTGAGCTCGACGAGTCCGCTCGTGACCCGCGGCAAGATTCCGGTGAAGAAGACGGTCGATCCGACGCTCAAGCCGGGCGAGAAGGTGATCGACGATCCGGGAGAGCCTGCGATGTCGACGAGCGTCACCCGCGACGTCTACGCCGCCGACGGCAAGCTCCTCTACCACAACGTCTGGTACTCGTCGTATCGCTCGTCGCCCGAGCTCGTGCGCATCGGTCCGAAGAAGAAGAAGCCCGCGAAGGCGAAGCAGCCCGCGTCGCCTACGACGACGCAGACGGCGCCGGCGACTCCGCCGAACGGATAGCGGTCGCGAGCCAGTCCGGCACGCGCGTCGGACGAAACGTCGCCGCGTCCACGCACGCGTGCGCGGTCCAGCCGTCCGCCATCAGGACGCCGTCGTCGCGGACGATCGCGTACTCGTACCGGAAGCGCGCACCCCGCACGTCGAGACAGCGGGCGTGGACGTCGAGCGCGTCGTCGAACCGGGCCGGCACGCGATAGCGGCAGAAGGATTCGAGCACCAGCGCCTCGGTCCCGGTCTCACGCAACGACTGATAGCCGCCGGCATAGGCGCGCAGGTATTCGACCCGTGCGACCTCGAACCAGACGACGTACGCCGAGTTGTGCGCGATCCCCTGGGCGTCGGTGTCCGCGAAGCGCACACGCACCCGTGTCGAAAACGAGAAGCCTTCCATCCCGGGCAACTCTACGATGGCCGCATGACCGTCGAGCGTCTTGCGTCGCTCGTCCGCAGCCGGCAGCCGTGCGTCGTGCTGACCGGCGCCGGCGTGAGCACCGAGTCCGGCATTCCCGACTTCCGCTCTCCGACCGGGATCTGGGCGCAGTACGACCCCCTGGAGTACGCGACCATCGACGCCTTTCTCGCCGATCCCGAGAAGGTGTGGGACTTCTACGGCAAACGGCTCTGGATGCTGCGCGACGCTCGGCCGAACGACGGCCACAGGGCGCTCGCCGAGCTCGAGCGGCGCGGCTGGGTGCAGGCGGTGGTGACGCAGAACATCGACCTGCTGCACGAGCGCGCGGGCTCGCGCGCGCTCGTCGAGGTGCACGGCTCGATTCGCACCTCGAGCTGTCTCGACTGCGGCCAGGTCGTTCCTCTCGACGACGTGCTGCACCTGCTCGAGACGGCAACGGCGCCCGCGTGCCCGCAGTGCCGGCGCATCCTCAAGCCCGACGTCGTCATGTTCGGCGAGCTGCTCCCGCCGGGAGCGATGGAGCGGGCCACCGGGCTGGCAGCGGCGGCACGCCTGCTCCTCGTCGTCGGCTCGTCGCTCGAGGTGTACCCGGTCGCCGGGCTCCCGCTCGAGACGCTCGCCGCCGGCGGCAGCCTGGCGATCGTGAACCGGGGCCCGACCCCACTCGACGGCCGGGCTTCTGTGACCGTCGACGCCGGCGCAGGGGAGACGTTGCGCGCGCTCGCCGCCGAGCTACCCGAGCGCGGGTAGCGAGGCGGCGAAGATCGCCTCGCGGAAGCGCCCGTTCAGCGGCGGCGCGGCGAGCGCGAACACCGGCACGACGCGGTTACCCGCGAACTCGACCGAGAAGTAGTCGCCGACCATGCGCCCGCCTTCGGCGCGCGCGAGCCACGCCTCCTGCATCGGCTGCGCGTCGAGCCGCTGCGGAGCCGACCACGTCGCGCCGCCGTCGCCCGACTGCTGGACTGCGACTCCCAGCAGGCACGTGCCCCGCGCGCACGAGCCGGGATGGAAGTAGCCGTACACGACCGCGAGCCGCCCCGGATGCGCCGGATCCACGGCCAGGCCGCTGATGAACGCGTCGAGTGTCGACGACGCCGCCGCCACCGGAATGCGCGACGGCGCCGACCAGGTCTGGCCGCCGTCGCTCGACGTCGAGAGCACGACGTCGTTCTCGGCGCAGGCGGCGCGGAAACGGCAGTCATGCCAGACCGCGTAGATCTTCCCCGAGCTGTCGGCCTCGACCGACGGGAGCGCGATCGAGCGCATCACGTCGTTCGCCTTCGCGGTGAGGCCGGAGACAGTGAAGCGGGTGAACGTCGCACCGCCGTCGGTGGAGCGGAGGCTGTCGATCGTCCCGTGCAGGCCGTTCTCGTCCGCGTAGTCGCCGGCCACGACGACGAGCGTTCCGTCCGGGAGCGTCACCGGCTGCGTTCCGACGAGGATGGGCGCGGCGGTCACCGGCGGCGACCACGTCAGGCCGCCGTCGTCGCTCGACTCGCTGACGGTCGTGCCCTGCGCGTCGTCGGTGTACTCGAGGTAGCAGCGGCCGCGGTGCGGGCTCGCCGCGCCGTTGTCACAGGTGAGCCAGTCCTTGTCGAGTGTCGGACCTGTCGCGGCGGTTACGGGCGCCGCCCACTGCAGGCCGTCGCTCGAGCGCGCCACGAGCACGTGCGACGCGCCCGGCTCGAGCGTCAGCGTCCCGATCAGCCAGACGCCGTGCACGGCGTCGTACGCGACAGTCGGGTCGGACGCCGACGTCTGCGTGCCCGGCGGGCTGGACTCCACCGTCACGCCGGGCAGGACGCCACGCCGCCAGGTGCGTCCGGCGTCGCCCGAGGTTGCGAAGCCGATGTTCGACGCCGCTCCGCCCGAGAAACGGCCGAGCTGGTACGCGGCGACCACGGTCGACCCCCACGCGAGGTCGTCCGGCTCGACCGCGGTCTCGTGCTGGCTCGAGGGGTTCGTCGAGAGGTCGACCGAGAGCCGGCGGGAGACGACCTCGCAGTTCGCTGCGACGACGTCGGAGAGGTCGGCGCTCACGACGTCGAACCCCGCACCGCAGTCCACGTGGTCGACGCCGCCGAACGCGGCCTGCACGAAGTCGTTGCCCGCGCCGGCGAAGATCGTGTCGGCCGCCTGGGTGCCGACGATGACGTCGCCGTGCGGTGTCCCGTGGATCGTCGCAGCAGCGGCGGGCGCCACGAACACGAGTGCGACGAGGATGAGCAGGCGACGCATCGGGTCGTGCAGCGTAGCCTCCGCTGTCGTGAAGGTGCACCAGTACGACGTGCTCGTCGTCGGCAGCGGCTTCGGCGGGAGCGTGGCCGCCCTGCGGCTGACGGAGAAGGGCTACCGGGTCGGAGTGCTCGAGGCGGGCCGGCGATTCGGCCCCGCCGACTTCGCGCGCACGAACTGGAATCTACGCCGCTACCTGTTCATGCCCCGGCTCGGCCTGCGCGGCATCCAGCGGTTGACGATGCTCGACGATCTCGTGGTGATCTCGGGCGCAGGCGTGGGCGGCGGCTCGCTCGTGTACGCGAACACGCTGTACGAGCCGCTCGACCAGTTCTTCGACGATCCGCAGTGGGCGGACGTGGCGGATTGGCGCGCCGAGCTCGCGCCGTACTACGAGCGTGCGCGCATCATGCTCGGCGTCGTCGAGACGCCTTTCGAGACCGCAGCCGAGACCGTGGTGCGCGACGTGGCGCGCCGTCTCGGTGTCGCCGGCACCTTTCGCAACACTCCGGTCGGCGTCTACTTCGGCCCCGAGGACGGCGTCGACCCGTACTTCGGCGGCGCCGGTCCGCTCCGCAGCCCGTGCATCCGCTGCGGCGGCTGCATGGTCGGCTGCCGGCACAACGCGAAGAACACGCTCGACCGCAACTACCTCTGGCTCGCCGAGCGCGGCGGAGCGGTCGTGCACCCCGAGCGGGAGGCGACGCTGCTGCGTCGCGTAGACGGCGGCTGGGAGGCCGAGACCGTCCATCCCGGTGCCTGGCTGCGCGCACGCCGCGAGCTGTTCCGCGCCGAGCACGTCGTGCTCGCCGCGGGCGTGCTCGGAACGCTGAAGCTGCTCTTCCGCTCCGGCCTCGGCGGACCCAACCTCGGCCTGCTCGTCCGCTCGAACTCCGAGGTGCTCGTCGGCGCGGCCGCACGCGACGCGTCCGTCGACTACTCGGCCGGGATCGCGATCGGCTCCTCCTTCCGGCCGGCGCCGGACACGCACATCGAGCCGGTGCGCTACCCGAAGGGGTCGAGCATGATGGGCCTCTTCTCGACCGTCCTCGTCGACGGCGACGGGCGGGCGCCACGGCCGCTGCGCTGGCTCGGCACCGGTCTGCGCCACCCGCTCCGGTTCCTGCGCGCGCACCGGGTGCGAGGCTGGGCGCAGCGGTCGGTGATCCTGCTCGTGATGCAGGCGCGCGACAACTCGCTGCGCGTGCGCTGGACGGGCCGCCGGTTGCGGACCGCGCACGGCCACGGCGAGCCGGCGCCGACGTGGATCCCCGAGGCGAACGAGGCGGCACGCCTCGCAGCGGAGGCGATGGGCGGCCTGCCCGGCTCGGCGCTGAACGAGGTGCTGCTGAACCGGCCGTTCACCGCGCACATCCTCGGCGGCGCGCCGATCGCGGCGTCGCCGCAGACGGGCGTGCTCGACGCGTGGCAGCGGATCTGGACGGAGCCGGGCCTGCACGTCGCCGACGGTGCCGCGGTGAGCGCGAACCTCGGCGCCAACCCGTCGCTGACGATCGCCGCCCAGGCCGAGCGCGCCTTCGCCTTCTGGCCGAACAGGGGCGAGCCGGACCCGAGACCGCCGCTCGGCGCGCCCTACGCACCCGTCGCGCCGGCGCCGCCCACGTCGCCCGCGCTTCCGGGCTAGGCGGAGCAGGCCGCGCCGGCGACGAAGCGCGGCGCCGAGATCTTCGGCACGGCCAGGACGCGGCGCGAGAAGTCGAGCGCCGTCGCGAGATTTGTCGCCTCCTCGTCCCGCACCGACAGCGGCTCGAGCGTCCAGCGCCATTCGACGAGCCTGAGGATCGAGCTGTGGTCGAACGTCGTGTGCGAGACCTTCCCGCGTGCGGCGAACGGCGAGATCAGCAGGCAGGGCACCCGGAAACCGCACTGCGTGTACGCGGGATTGACGTCACGCGCGACGGGCGGCGGCACGTGGTCGAAGAACCCGCCCCACTCGTCGAAGGTGATCACGAGCAGCGTGCGCGACCAGGCAGGGCTGCGCGTGACCGCGTTGTAGACGGTCGAGAGGAAGTACTCGCCCGCACGGATGTCCGCGTGCGGATGGTCGTCGTTCCAGATACCGGACTGCGGCCCGGTGTCGGCGAGCGTGAGATTCGGGTCGACCATCGAGTACGCAGGCAGCTTCCCCGTCTTGCAGTCGGCGAAGAACTGCTGGTGCGGGTGCGTGATCGACTGGTACTTCCCGTTCCAGAGGAGGAGGAAGCTGACGTTGCCGCAGTAGTAGCGGGCGGGCACCTTCGCCTTCGCGAGGCGGTCCCAGATCGTCGGGAGGTCGACACGTGTGAACGCGTCGTCGAGCCGGTCGGTGACGCCGCTGTGGAGGTAGAGGCGGTTGGGGAAGGTCGGCCCGAGGATGGACGCGAAGTACCGGTCGCAGGCCGTGAACGCCGGTGCGGCACGGCCGAGGAACGGCAGGTCCTGCTGCCGGTAGTAGCCGATCGGATAGAGGTCGCCGCCGGACTCCCGCAGCCAGCCGTCGCATGCGCCGTTGTTCCACTCGACGCGCGCCCCGTCGTACGAGTGGTCGGGGTCGGCGTGCGCGCAGCCCTGGAAGTCGGGCGCGAGCGCATACGTCGGGTGGGCTACGCCCGACGGATCGGCGTACGTGAGCCCCGACTGCTTCCCGTCGGCTCCGGGCAGCCAGCCCATGATGTGGTCGAACGACCGGTTTTCCATCATCACGACGACGACGTGGTCGATCCCCGACGCGCCCGGGCTGGGCAGGCGCGGCGGCGCCGCCGCGCGTGCCACCGCACCGAGCGCGCCTGCGCCCGCGAGCGAGCCCGCGGCCGCCGCCGCCGCGCCGAGAAAGCGCCGGCGCGAAAGCGGCTGCTCCCAGCGCACCGTCTCCACGCAGGAGAACCTACCGCGGAGCGGTATCGTCAAGCAGGAGCGAGACGGAGGAGGAGTGATGGCGCAACCGCGCAAGACGGATCTGCTGGGCCGGCTGGCCGACATCAGCGAGGAGGCGATCCAGCGCCTGCACGACGCGCCGGGCGCCGACCGCGTGCTCGGCACGCTCAACACGGTGCGCGACCGGGTCGACGAGTTGCAGCGCCGCGTCCGCGGGCTGGAGGAGCTCGAGCGGCGGCTCGCCGCGCTCGAGCGGAAGGTCGACAAGCTCTCGAAGGGCGGCGCCGCGGGCCCGGCCCGGCGGAGCACGAAGGCCCGCACGAAGACGGCCGCCGAGAAGAAGCCGGGCTAGAAGCGGGCCGCCGCCGCGAGGAGCAGGGCCGAGAAGAGCACGCCGCCGGCGATGTCGCTCGGCGTGTGCCAGGCGTCGGCCTCGAGCAGCGCGACGCAGACCGCCGCCCAGGCGGCAACCCAGAGCCGTGCCGCGGGGACGGCGCGTGCGATCGCGCCGGCCACGACGATCGCCCTGATCGTGTGGCCGCTCGGGAACGAGGCATCGAAGGCGACGACGTGCACCCCGTGGCTGAAGAGCGCGGGGCGGCTCAGCGTCGACTTGCAAAGCACCTCGACGACGTTCGCCGCGAGCCACGCGACCGCCCACGCGTACGCCGCCGCCACGCGGCCGCGGCGCCGCAACGCCACGCAGCAGCCGGCGACGAGCGCGAACGAGAGGATCAGCGATGCAGGCGCGGTCACGACGCCCGTGACGACGTCGAGCGGCGAGCCGAGATCCGTGTGAAGCAGCGGAACCAGTGCGTCGGCGAGCGTCGCCTTGGCGCTGACGCGAACGTCTGTCATCGCGTGGTAGATCGCCCACTGGTCGAGCCGTGTCAGCACGCCGCCCGCGACGAGTGCGCTCAGCGCCGCGAAGGCGGCGGCCGCGCCCAGCATGGCGGCGGCGCTACGCCGGGACACGCACGCGCAGCGCGCCGGGGACGACCTCGAAACGCACAGGCGTCGTTCCGACCTGCTCGCCGTCGAGCTCGATCGGCAGGCGCTCGGGCGCGTCGACTGCGACCGCGCTCGAACGCAGGAGCTCGACCTTGGGATGCGCGAGATAGGTTCCGCGGTAGATCTTGGGAGCGGTCGTCATGAAGTCGCGTTTCGTGATGTCCCCGATCAGGATGACGTCGAACAGCCCGTCGTCGGGCAGCGCTTCGGGCGCGAGCCACATCGCGCCACCGTGGTACTGCCCGTTCGCGACGATGACGTCGTGCATGCGGCCCTCGCGCCGCTCGCCGGAGGCGAGCTCGACGCTGACGTGCGTGTTCTTCCACTCGAGGAACACGCGGACGAGCGCGTAGAAGAAGGTGGCGCGTCCGCCGGCAACCTTCGACATCCCGTTCGCGCGTTGCGCGACCGCTGCGCTCATGCCGACGCTGCCGACGTTGGCGACGTGGCGCACCGCCTCGCTGCCGTCCCAGGCCTGGTATGTGACGCGGCCGACGTCGATCGTGCGCGTCTTCCCCTCGTGGGCTGTTCTCACCGCGTCCTCGAAGCGCGACGGGGATCCCGTACGTGCGCACGAAGTCGAGACCGGTGCCGATCGGGATCGTCGCGAGCTCGGTCGAGCCCCCGGCCAGGAGCAGGCCGTTGACGGCCTCGTTCAGCGTTCCGTCGCCGCCGACCGCCACGACGAGCTCGGCGCCGTCGCGCGACGCTCGCTCGGCAAGCTCGATCAGATGGCCGGGCCGCTCCGAGAAGAGCGTCTCGCCGGCGAGCCCGAGACCGGCGGCGCGGTGCGCGAGCTCCGGCCAGCGCTTGCCGGTGAGGCCGTTGTCGGAGGCCGGGTTGACGAGGAATACGGTGCCGGTCCTCTCGCTCTTCATAGAGCGAAGGGACTAGAGGGAAGCGCCGGGTCGACGGGAGTCGAGAGTTCGAGGAGAGCCATCGCCCAGGGATTGAGGCGCAGCCTCAATCCGCAGTCACGGTGGCGAGGCCGACGCGCGTCATGCGGTCGACCGCCGCGCGCAGCTCCTCGTCACTGATCCGCGTGAACTCGCCCTCGACGACGATGTCGCTCACCGTCAGGAGGCAGCCCGCCTGCACCTTGCGCAGGGCGCCGAGCGTGAAGAGGATCGCAGCCTCCATCTCGACGCCGAGGATGCCGCGATCCGACCAGCGCTGGTACTGGCCGCCGTCGGGGTTGTAGAAGACGTCGCTGGAGACGACCGGGCCGACGTGCAGCGGCTGGCCGAGCTCCTTTGCCGCGTGCACGGCCGCATGCACGAGCGCGAAGTCGGCGGTGGGGCAGTGCGGCTCCGGAACGTAGGTCCTCACCGTCCCGTCCTGGGGCACCGCCGTCAGCGCCACGATCATGTCGCCGAGCCGGTGATGGGGCTGGAGACCGCCGCAGGTGCCCACGCGCAGCAACTTCTTGCAGCCGAGCATGACGAGCTCCTCGATCACGATCGCCGCAGAGGGGCAGCCCATACCGGTCGCCTGCACCGAAACCTGCTTGCCCTCCCACAGGCCGCGGAAGCCGAGCATGCCGCGCTCCGAATTCGTCTGCACGACGTCGTCGAGGTAGGTCTCCGCGATGTACTTCGCGCGCAGCGGGTCGCCTGGGAGGAGGACGGCCTCGGCGTAATCACCGGGCTCGGCACGGAGGTGGATCGGCATCGCGGGCAACCCTATCCGACTCCGGATGGGATGATCCGAGGGTGATGTCGAACGTGCGCGCCGTCACACCGGCGCTCGAGCAGATCCTCGCCTTCTGCGCGGAGGATCCGGTCGAGCGGGTGTTCCTCGAGGACATCGCGCGGCGCGGCCTGGGGCGCTTCTCGGCGCTCGAGCGCGGCGGCCGGCTGATCGCGCTCTGCCACGTCGGCGCGAACGTCGTCCCGTCGGGCGAAGGGTGCGCGTTCTTCGCCGACGCGACGGTACGCAGCCAGGCCCGGATGATCATCGGCGAGGAGGCCGCGGTCGGCGAGCTCTGGGCGGAGGCCCGCGAGCGCATGCCGGAGCCGCGGGACGACCGGTCCGGCCAGCCCGTCTACGCGCTCGCCGAGCCGCCCGAGCCGGGCGGGACGCCGCTGCGCCGGGCGACGCTCGACGACCTCGACCTGCTCGTGCCCGCCTGCGCCGCGGCGCACCGCGAGGAGATCGGGATCGACCCGCTGCGGCGCGATCCCGACGGCTTTCGCTGGCGCACGCGCGCGCAGATCGAGGAGGGCCGATCGTGGCTCTGGCTCGAGGACGGCCTGATCCAGTTCAAGGCGGAGGCATCGGCCTGGACTCCGGCCGCGGTGCAGCTTCAGCAGGTCTGGGTCGACCCGGCGGTGCGGGGCCGCGGCAACGCGCACCGGGCGATGCGCGACCTCTGCCGGCTCCTGCTCGAGCGCGTGCCGACCGTCTGCCTGTTCGTGCGTCCCGAGAACGCCGCGGCGATCCGCGTCTACGACGGGATCGGCATGCACCGCACGATCGCCTACCGCTCGTTGATCTTCTGAGCGCGGCCTTTACGCCGGCCTTGCGCACCGGGGTGAGCCGGCCTCACCGAAGCCGCCGACGTCTCGAGGGTGATCGCGGGCGCGTCGCAGTAGCCTGGGCAGCGTGGAGCGGCTGATCCTCGCGCGGCACGGCGAGTCCGACTACAGCGCACGTGGACTCGTCAACGGAGACCCGTCGATCCCGGTCGGACTCACCGGGGCAGGCGAGGAGCAGGCGCGCGCGCTCGGGCGTGCGCTCGCCGGAGAGCCGCTCGACCTCTGCGTCACGTCGGCGCTCGAGCGGACGCGTGCGACGGCGGCGCTGGCGCTGCTGGGCCGCAACGTCCCGGCCGCCGCCTGGGGCGGGCTGAACGACCCGCGTGCCGGCCGGTTCGAGGGCCTGCCGCTCACCGACTACCGCGCCTGGGCGTGGGCAGCCGGCTCGCAGGAAGCGGCTCCCGGCGGCGGCGAGAGCCGCCTCGACGCCGTCTCGCGGTACTGCCGGGCCTTTAGGGCGCTGCTCGCGCGGCCCGAAGCGGCGGTTCTCGCCGTCGCGCATGCGCTGCCGATCGCGTACGTCCTGGAGGCGCTCGACGGGCGGCCGCCCGCGTCGCGCATGGAGAGGCCGGTGGCGTATGCGCACCCCTATCCGCTTGCCGCCGACGACCTGCTCCGGGCGCTCGGAGTGATCGACGACTGGTGCGCCGCACCGTCTTGGTAAGAAGTCGTGTTACTCGACCCAAACGAGTGATGGGCACCCCCCGATCGGGTGCCGATTGAGGGACCAGTGCGGTTACGGCGTCTTTCTGTGGCGACGCTCGGAAGCGCGGCGCTGGTCCTCGGAGTGTCGTTTCTCCTGGGCAACAGCCGCGCACAGGGCACTACTTCGCATACCTGCTCGGCTCCGGACAAGCAGTTCATCCAGACCGTTCGCACGAACATGGACCAGCTCGCCTACTGGGCCGACGAGCTGCGCACGAACGACGTCGCGCCGGGCGTCGTCATCAAACAGGCCCGCTCGGAGGCGGCGCAGGTCGCAGCGACCGGTCCGACGGATCCCACCCTGGCGCTGACGAAGAACCTCTTGCGCACGATGCTGACCGAGTACGCGCGCGCGGTCTACGCGAAGGTCCACAACGGCAACGTCAGCGTGCACATCCAGCTCGCCTACACGCTCGCCAACGCGGTGCACGACCAGCTCGTCGGCGTCCAGGAGCCGCTTGCCTCGCGCGGCTGCGACGTGACGCCTCTGATCGGCTCCTGAGAGGTCTACCTCGTAGTCCACAATCGCCTCGTGGAGACCGAGGCCATTCGTGAACGGGTCGAGCAGCACATCCACCGCCACGATCTGATCGAGCCCGGCGGCGAGCGTCTGCTGCCTCGTCTCGGGCGGCGCCGACTCGACGTGCCTGTGGCACGTGCTCGGCGCGCTCGGCTACCGGGTCTCGGCGCTGCACGTCAACCACCTGCTGCGCGGGGCCGCGTCGGAGCGCGACGCGCGCTTCTGCGCGGAGGTGCTCGGCGCCGAGGTCGTGGAGCTCGACGGCCGCGGCCTGAGCGAGGCCGACCTGCGGGAGCAGCGCTACTCGTCTCGCACGCGACCGCCTGCGGGCGACCGGCCACACCGCCTCGGACCAGGTCGAGACGATCCTCTACCGGCTCGTGTCGAGCGGCAGTCCGACGGGAATCGAGCCGCGCCGCTACGACGGCGTCGTCCGGCCGCTGCTCACGCTCTGGCGCGACGAGACCGAGGCCTACTGCGCGGCCGAGGGGCTCGCCTTCCAGGTCGACGCGAGCAACGCGGACACGAAGCGCGGCCTGATCCGCGACGAGGTCCTGCCGCTGCTGCGCCGGCTGCACCCGGCGGCCGACGAGAACCTCCTGCGCGCCCTCGACGTGCGCGAGACGCTGCCGCCGGCGCTGGCCGAGCTGCTCGCGTCTCCGGTCGGCTCGAGGCGCGTCGACCTCGGCGGCGGCGTTCAGGCGGTGCGCGAGTACGACCGGCTCTGGCTCGAGCGCGGCCCGGTGGAGCTCGCGGGCGAGGTGCGCTGGGGAGAATGGCTGATCCGCTCCGAGCTCGCCAGGACTTAGAGGTGCGGGGGTGGCGGCCCGGGCGACCGTCTCGCCGGGCGACGCAAGAAGATCCAGGACGTATTCGTCGACGCCAAGATCCCCCGTTCCGAGCGCGAGGCCTGGCCGCTCGTCGTCCGCGGCGACGAGGTCGTCGCCGTGCCCGGGATCGTCGAGCGCGCCGGGGATCGTCGCGGTGAGGAAGACATGAGCGCAGCCGAGCTGGAGCGGGCGGTGACCGACGTCCTGATCGAGCCGTCGGTGCTCCAGAACCGGATCGCCGAGCTGGGCGAGGAGATCTCCGGCGACTACGCCGGCCGCGACCTGCTCCTCGTCGGCGTCCTCAAGGGCGCCGTCTTCTTCATGGCCGACCTGATGCGCAACCTGACCATCCCGTGCGAGATCGACTTCATGGCGATCTCGAGCTACGGCGACTCGACCGACTCCTCGGGGGTCGTGCGGATCCTCAAGGACCTCGACATCAACATCGAGGGCCGGGACGTCCTCGTCGTCGAGGACATCATCGACTCGGGGCTGACGCTCTCCTACCTGATGCGGAACCTCGAGGCCCGGGAGCCGGCCACCCTCGAGATCTGTGCCCTGCTGACGAAGCCGGAGCGGCGGGAGATCGAGGTTCCCGTGCGCTACGTCGGCTTCGAGATCCCGAACCGGTTCGTGATCGGCTACGGGCTCGATTTCGCCGAGCGGTACCGGAATCTCCCGTATGTAGGCGTTCTGGACCCCTCGCTGCTCCTCGCAGGGGAGTAGCGCAGGGCGGCGAACCAACCGACGGCTGGTACCCTGCCGGGGAGGCTCCGTGAATCGTTTCTTCCGCAGCGCCCTCTTCCCGCTGATCATCATCGCAGCGCTCGTCTGGCTGGCTTTGCAGACGCTGGGCAGCCACGGAACGAAGACGACGAAGCAGACGTACTCCCAGCTGCTGACGACGGCGATCAGTTCGCCGCAGGACTTCCAGAGCGTCACCTTCGTGCCGACGAAGCAGGAGATCGACGCCACGATGGCGAGCGGCACGAAGGTCGTCGTCCACTACGCCAGCGACCAGGACGAGCACACGTTCCAGCAGGCGCTCCAGGCCGCCGTGAGCAGCGGCAAGGCGCCCGGCCTGAAGTACGACTCGAAGGGCATCGGCTCCTCGCCCTGGTGGTCGATCCTGACGAGCCTCCTGCCGTTCGTGCTCCTGTTCGGCTTCTGGATCTTCCTGATGAACCAGGTGCAGGGCGGCGGCTCCAAGGTGATGAGCTTCGGCAAGTCGCGCGCGAAGCGGATGACGCCGGACTCGCCGAAGATCGGTTTCAAGGACGTTGCCGGCGTCGACGAGGCGGTCGAGGAGCTGCAGGAGATCAAGGAGTTCCTCGAGAACCCGAAGAAGTTCCAGGCGCTCGGCGCGCGCATCCCGAAGGGCGTCCTCCTGTACGGGCCGCCGGGCACGGGCAAGACGCTGCTCGCGCGCGCGGTCGCCGGCGAGGCGGGCGTGCCGTTCTTCTCCATCTCCGGCTCCGACTTCGTCGAGATGTTCGTCGGCGTCGGCGCCTCTCGTGTCCGCGACCTGTTCGAGCAGGCGAAGCAGGCTGCGCCGTGCATCGTCTTCATGGACGAGATCGACGCCGTGGGCCGGCACCGCGGCGCCGGGCTCGGCGGCGGTCACGACGAGCGCGAGCAGACGCTGAACCAGCTGCTCGTCGAGATGGACGGCTTCGAGATGAAGGACAACATCATCCTCATCGCCGCCACGAACCGCCCGGACATTCTCGATCCCGCGCTGCTGCGCCCCGGCCGCTTCGACCGGCAGATCGTCGTCGACCGGCCCGACCGCGTCGGCCGCCAGAAGATCCTCGAGGTGCACACGAAGGGCAAGCCGCTCGCGCCGGAGATCGACCTCGAGCACGCTCGCAGCCGGTACGCCGGGCTTCACCGGCGCCGACCTGGCGAACCTCGTCAACGAGGCCGCCCTGCTCGCCGCGCGCCGCGGCAAGAAGATCGTCGAGCAGGAGGAGCTCGAGGAAGGGATCATGCGCGTCATCGCCGGGCCGGAGAAGAAGGCGCGGCTGCTCAGCGAGAACGAGCGCAAGATCGCCGCCTATCACGAGATGGGCCACGCCCTCGTCGGCCACTTCCTCGAGCACACGGATCCCATCCACAAGATCACGATCGTGTCGCGAGGCCAGGCGCTCGGCCTGACCATCTCGCTTCCGACCGAGGACCGCTACCTGACCACGCGCAGCGCGCTCATGCAGCAGATGGCGATGACGCTCGGCGGCCGCGCCGCCGAGGAGATCGTCTTCCACGAGGTGACCACGGGCGCCGCGAACGACCTCGAGCGGGTCACGGCCACCTCGAAGGCGATGATCATGAAGTACGGCATGAGCGAGAAGCTCGGCCCGCGCGTGCTCGGGCGCGGCCACGACCAGCCGTTCCTCGGCCGCGACTACGGCGCCGAGGCGGACTACTCGGAGGAGATCGCCCGCGAGATCGACGACGAGATCCGCAGGGTGATCGAGGAGGCGCACGAGCTCGCGCTCGCAGTGTTGCGCGACCACATGGAGGAGCTGCACCGGATCTCGATCATCCTCATCGAGCGCGAGACGATCGACAAGGACCAGTTCGAGCGCCTGCTCGCCGGTGAGGACGAGGTGACGGTGTTCCCGGAGGAGCCCGCCGCCGTCGAGGCGCCGAAGCCGGCCGAGGAGCCGCGCCGCGAGCGCCAGCCCAGGCCGCGCCCGTTCCCCCTGCCGGGCGCCACGATTCAGCCGCCGCCGGATCCCGCGAAAAGCTAGTCCGCCGAAGAGCTGCGCTTTCCGGCGGGGTCGGTTTGTGCTCCGCAGAGCGGGCGGCGGCTGAGCCGCCGTCCTCTTGAGGTGCCGGGGCCGGTCGAGGCGTGGCGTGGATCCGGCCTCCGCCAACGCGCCTGCGGCCGCGCTAGCTCCGGCCTTTCGCGGTCGCTTCGGGCGGAGGTGTAAACCTTCTGGCGTGACGGCCTTCGAAGACCGCTTCCCGCGGCCCTCCGTGATGGGGGTCCTGAACGTCACGCCCGACTCGTTCTCCGACGGGGGCTTGCATTACGACCCCGACGTCGCTGCCGCGGCGGCTCGGCGGATGGTCGCGGAGGGGGCGGCGATCGTCGACGTCGGCGGCGAGTCGACGCGGCCCGGCTCCGGCGGCGTGACGGCCGACGAGGAGCTCCGGCGCGTCCTGCCCGTGCTCGAGCGGTTGCAAGGCGAGGTGCCCGTCTCCATCGACACGACGAAGGCAGAGGTCGCACGACGCGCGCTCGAGCTCGGCGCCGAGCTCGTCAACGACGTGACTGCCTTCCGTGCAGACCCCGCGCTCGCCGAGGTCGCCGCGAGCGCGAACGCGTTCGTCTGCCTGATGCACATGCAGGGCGAGCCGAGGACGATGCAGGAGAGCCCGCGCTACGACGACGTCGCCGCCGAGGTCGCGGCGTTCCTCGAGGAACGCCTGCAGTTCGCCGTCGCCCACGGCGTCGCCGAGGAGCGCGTCTGCCTCGACCCCGGCATCGGCTTCGGGAAGACGGCGGCGCACAACTTCGAGCTCGTCCGGCGGCTGGACGTGCTGCTCGCGCTCGGCCGGCCCGTCCTGATCGGCTTCTCGCGCAAGAGCTCGCTCGGCAGAGCGCTCGGCGACCCGGAGGCGAAGACGGGCTCGCTCTCCGCGAGCGTCGCGGCCGCGGTCGCCGCCTACGAGAGGGGCGCGACGATCCTCCGCGTGCACGACGTCCGCGAGCACGTCGAGGCGCTGAAGGTCGCCCGCGCCGTCGCGGCCGGAACGTGATCGCCGTCGAGCTCCGCGGGCTGCGCATCTTCGGGCGCCACGGCGTCCACGTGCGCGAGCGCGAGCAGGGCCAGGACTTCCTCTTCGACGTCGAGCTCGAGGTCGGGGAGCGCGGCGTCTCCGACCGGCTCGAGGACGCCGTCGACTACGGCGCGGTCGCCCGCGCGGTCAGGGAGGTCTCCGACGAGCAGCCGTACAACCTGCTCGAGGCGCTCGCGACGGCGGTCGCCGACGAGCTACTGCGCCGTTTCGGCGCCGAGCGGGTCGTCGTCCGGGTGACGAAGCCGGCGGTGAGGCCCGGCGGCCTGGACGGTACCGCCGGCGTCAGTGTGTCGAAGCCCTCACGCTGAGCACGTACTGCGCTTCGCCGCTGCGGCCCGTGAGCAACACCTCGGCGTAGGCGGCGAAGCCGGTGTTCCCGGAGCGCACGAGCTGGCCTTTGAGATCCCGCCGGCGCGCTGCGAGCGGCTCGTCCACGCTCGAGGTCTGCGGGCCCCAGATCCGAGCCGCCGCGTTGCCGTCCGCGGCGACCGACACGCGCACCACGCGGTGGGGAGGCACCCAGATCCGGTAGAGGTCGTTCGGGTCCTCGTTCACGTCGAGCGTTCCCGCGATCCGGTTGGACGGCTTCGCCGCCGTCGTCAGCGCCGGCTGCCCGGTGGCGAACATGCCGTGCGGCTTCACCTCGCTGACGTCGTCGTTCGGCTCCTCTGGGTCCCGGGGCGGCGCCGGCGCGGCGAGCGCGTTCGGGATGTTCAACAGCCCCCAGCCGGACAGCGTGTCGAAGCCCGGCGGCCCGATGTCGCGCGCGCTGCGCCGCATCAGCTCGAAGATCTGGGTGACGTCGAGCGTCGGCCGCACCGTCCAGACCCAGGCGGCCGCCGCGGACACGATCGGCGCGGAGAAGCTCGTCCCGTCGAGCATCGGCGAGTAGCCGCTCGGATCGTGCGAGAGCGGCACCGCTCCGACGATGTCCACGCCCGGTGCGGCGATGTCGACCCACGGCCCCTCGCTCGAGAAGCTCGGCACCGCGTCGGTCTGGTCGGTCGCCGCCACGGTCAGGACGTGCGGGTAGGCGCCGGGAAAGTCCGGGTGGCCGGCCGCGCCGTCGTTGCCGGCCGACGCGACGACGAGACAGCCGTTGTGGAACGCCTCGAGCACAGCGTCCTCGAGCTGCGGGTTCGGCTCCGTGCTCCCGAAGCTGAGATTGATCACGCCGGGGCAGTGCTGCGCAGCCGCCTCGATGCCGGCGATCGCCGAAACGGTCGAGACGGTTCCCGTCGGGCTCGTGTCCCAGATCTGCAACGCCGCCTGCGGGTAGACCCCGAGGATGCCGACGCCGTTCGCCGGCGCCGCGGCGACCGAGGCGACCGCCGTGCCGTGCCACTCGTTCGGCCCGTCGACGGTCTGGTCGTTGAGGAAGGTCGTGTTCGGCCGGCCGGAGAACTCCGGGTGCGTCGGGTCGACGCCGCTGTCGACGATCGTGATCGGCACGCCCGGCCCGGGCGGTGCGGCCTGGTCTGCGCCGATGTCGTGGAGCCACCATTCCTGGCCCTGGAGCGGCTCGTCGGCGAGGCGGCCCGGGGCGGCAAGGGCCGTCCCGGAGGCGCAGAGCGCCGCGACGAGAGCGATGAGCAGTTGGCGGCGCACCGACGCCCGGGAGGGTAGCGGTACGCTCGCGGCGTGCAGCGTGCCTACGTGGGCCTGGGCTCGAACCTCGGTGACCGCGAGCAGACTCTCCGGGCCGCGGTCGGCGCGCTCGGCGAGCACCCGGCCGTCGCGGTGGTCTCCGTCTCAACCCTGATCGACACCGAGCCCGTCGGCTACACCGCCCAGCCGCGCTTCCTCAACGGCGTCGCCGCTCTCGAGACCGAGCTGTCCGCGAGGGAGCTGCTCGAGCTGCTGCTCGAGGTCGAGCGCCGGTTCGGTAGGAGCCGCGAGGGCGTTCCTGCGCAGGGCCCGCGGACGCTCGACCTCGACCTGCTCGTGTACGGGGTGGACGAGATCGAAGAGCCGGGCCTCCGGGTTCCGCACCCGCGGCTGCACGAGCGCGGGTTCGTGCTCGAGCCGCTCGCGGAGGTCGCTCCGGGCCTCGAAGTGCCCGGACGGGGGAGGGTCGAGGCCCTCCTGGCACGGCTACACTGAGCCGGGATGTCGCACCTCGACGACCTCGACGAGTACGAGGCGGACCTCGAGCTCCAGCTGAAGCGGGAGTACCAGGCGGTCTTCAGCCTGTTCCGCTACTGCGTGCTCACCCAGGACGCGACGTATCTCTGCAACAAGCTCGAGCGCACGTACGTCCCCCAGCAGACGTACCCGTTCTTCCACCTGAAGCTCGAGGACGTCTGGGTGTGGGACAAGAACCGCCCGACGCGCATGATCCCGCGCACGGAGATCTTCACGTCCGGCGACGTCACGATCGAGGAGCTGCGCGGCGAGGGTGACGAGCCGACGCTGACGCCCGAGGCGCTCGCGGAGCGCATCGGCGAGGCGTCGCCGCGCGACGAAGAGTTTTGAACGTGCGCCTGTAGGCTCTCACCGCGATGCTGCTCGCGGTCGACGTCGGCAATACGCAGACCGTCTTCGGGCTCTACGACGGAGACGAGCTGGGCGAGCGCTGGCGCATCGCCACCGAGGCGCACCGGACGGGCGACGAGCTCGGCGCACTGCTCGGCGACTTCCTCGATGTGGGTTCGCTCGACGGCATCTGCCTGTCCTCGACGGTGCCGCGGCTCATCCCGGAGTACGAACACCTCGCCGCGCGCTGGGCGAAGGTGCCGCTGCTCGTGATCGGGCCGGGGATCAGGACCGGGATCGAGATCCAGTACGACTCGCCGCGCGAGGTCGGCCCGGACCGGATCGTGAACGCGGTCGCTGCGAAGGAGCGGTACGGGGCGCCGGCGATCGTCGTCGACTTCGGCACGTCGACCAACTTCGACGTCGTCTCGCCGGAGGGCGCGTACGTCGGCGGAGTGCTCGCCCCAGGGGTCGAGATCTCGATGGACGCCCTGTTCGATCGGGCGGCCCGTCTCGTGAAGGTCGACTACGTCGAGCCGCCGCAGGTGATCGGCAAGACGACCGCGTCGGCGCTGCAGTCGGGGCTGATCTACGGCTTCGCCGGCCAGGTGGACGGCATCGTGGGCGCGATCCGCGGCGAGCTCGGCGTCGACGCGCCCGCGATCGGCACCGGCGGCCTCGCCGACCTGATCGCACCGCACTGCCGGACGATCTCGAAGATCGACCCCTTCCTCACCCTGGAGGGCCTACGGGTGGTGTGGCTGCGGAATCAGCCGCCGCCGTAGATCGAGATCGGCAGGCCGTCGAGGAGCACCTCGTCTTCGGCCGGGGGGATCCGGTCGACGAGCGCGGCGGCGCCCGGGGCGGCCGCGAGCAGGCGGGTCACGACCTCCCCGGTCGAGGAGAGCTGCACGAGCTCGTTCTTGAACGGGCGCGGGAAGCGGCCGTAGCCGAGATACCAGCCGTAGAACTTCTTCAGGAAGCCGACGCGCGCCGCTCGCCCAGCTCGCGCACCGTCTCGCGCACGAAGTGGATCAGCTCCGCCGCCACCTCCCGCGCGAGGGCGGCGCGGCGTCGCCGAAGACGATCTCCCGTAGCGCCCAGGGGTTGCCCTGCGCACCGCGCCCGACCATCACCGCCTCGGCGCCGGTCGCGTCGAGTACCGCCTCCGCCCTGGCCCGCGAGGTGACGTCGCCGGACGCGATCACGGGCACGTCGACGAGCGAGACGAGCTCGGCCGTGAGCGAGTGATCCGCGTACCCGGTGTACATCTGCGTCGCCGAGCGCGGATGCAGCGTGAGCGACGCGGCGCCGGCCTCGACGAGCCGCGGGCCGAGCTCGAGGCAGGCGCGCGAGCCGTTCTCGACGCCGCGCCGCATCTTCACCGTCACCGGCACCGTCGCACGGCGACGCGACCGCCTCCGTGATCCGGCGCGCGAGCGCCGGGTCGTCGAGCGCGATGGCGCCGGCGCCGGTCTTCGTCACCTTCCGCACCGGGCAGCCGAAGTTCATGTCGACGACGTCGGCGCCGGCCGCGACGACCATGCGCGCCGCCTCGGCCATCGCCCCGGGCTCGGAGCCGAAGATCTGGATCGCGAGCGGATGCTCGTCGCCGGCCACCCGCAGGTAGCCCGAGCGTGCGCTCGTTCCGGTGCTGGATGCCGGCGCAGGAGACCATCTCGGAGCAGACGAGGCCGGCCCCGAAGCGGCGTCCCTGGCGCCGGAACGCCTGCACGCTGACGCCCGCCATCGGGGCGAGCACGACTCGCGTCGGGCACCTCGACGTCGCGGATCCACCAGGATTGCCTCAGGTCCGCCTCGGCATCGACCGGACATCGTAGCCCCGGTCTGTTGACGACGGTCCCGGCGTCGAAGGTACCATCCTGCCCCGCCGACGGCAGTCCCGGCCGCCGGTTGTTCCGTGTAGGGGCCTGCGGGGAGGACCGTTTGAAGGAAGTCATTCTCACGCCGAGGGCTTCGAGAAGCTCAAGCAGCGAGATCGAGCACTCTCGAGCGACCGCGCCGCGAGATCGCGGAGCGCATCCGCGATGCGCGCGAGTTCGGCGACATCGCCGAGAACGCCGAGTACGACGCGGCCAAGAACGAGCAGGCCCACCTCGAGGCCCGGATCGCCATGCTCGAGGAGCGGCTGAAGAACGCCCGGGTGGTGACGAAGAAAGAGATCAAGTCCGGCGAGGTCTCGATCGGGACGAAGGTGCGGCTCCGCGACATGGCCGCGGCCAAGACCGTCGAGTACCACATCGTCGGCTCGGCGGAGGCGAACCCGGCCGAGAACAAGCTCTCGAACGAGTCGCCGGTCGGCAAGGCGATCATGGGCCGCAAGAAGGGCGAGATCGTCGAGGTCTCGGCGCCGCGCGGATCGCTGAAGTTCAAGATCATGGACATCAAGGCCGCCTAGCCGCTGCTGCCCGGGGCTACCCTCTCGGGCAGGTGTTCGAGCGCTTCACGGAGCGGGCCCGCCAGGTCGTCGTCCTCGCGCAGGACGAGGCTCGCGCGCTCGGCCACCAGTACATCGGCACCGAGCACCTGCTGCTCGGACTGCTGCGCGAGGAGGAAGGGTTGGCCGCCCGCGCGCTCGCCTCGTTGAACGTGACGATCGAGGAGGTCCGCGCGAAGGTCGAGCGGATCGTCGGCCGCGGCGAAGGCAACGCGGAGACCGGCCAGATCCCGTTCACGCCGCGCGCAAAGAAGACGCTCGAGCTGGCGCTGCGCGAAAGCCAGGCGCTCGGCCACAATTACATCGGCACCGAGCACATACTCCTCGGGCTTTCGCTCCAGGACGACGGCGTCGCCGGCCAGATCCTCCTCGCGCTCGGCGCCGATGTCGACACCACCCGCAGGCACGTGATCCGGCTGCTCGGCGGCGCGGGCGGCTCCATCCAGACCGTTGCGACGCCCTGGCCTCAGTCAGAGAACCTCCCGCGTCCGCGTGGGAGTCGCGGCTTGTTCCTCGCACCGGCACAGGTGCTCATCGTCGGCTGGCTGCTGTTCGCGCTTGCGCTCGGCGCCGGGATCCTCGTCGGCTGGGCGATCTGGAGTTGATCGACCTCCACTCGCACGTCCTGCCCGGCGTGGACGACGGGCCCGAGTCCCTCCAGGGGAGCCTCGACATCCTGCGCGCGGCCGCCGAGGACGGCATCGCGCAGATCGCGGCGACGCCGCACGTGCGCGACGACTATCCGACCGAGCCCGAGGCGATGGAGCGCGGCGTCGCCGAGGTCAACGCGGCCGCTCGCGCGGCAGGGATCGCCGTCGCGGTGCTGCCCGGCGGCGAGCTCGACCGTGCGTTCGCGCGCTCGCTCGGCGACGAGGCGCTGCGCCGCTTCGGTCTCGGCGGCAACCCGGACGTGCTGCTCGTCGAGTTCCCGTACTACGGCTGGCCGCTCGAGCTCGCCGAGGTCGTCTTCCGTCTTCGCTCGCGCGGCTTCCAGGTCGTGCTCGCGCACCCGGAGCGGAACAGCGACGTGCAGCAGAGTCCGGGCCGCCTGCGGGAGCTCGTCGACGCGGGCGTGCTCGTCCAGGTCACGGCAGCTTCGGTCGACGGCCGTATCGGCCGGCACGCCGCCGCCTGCGCGCGCACGCTGCTGGACGACGAGCTCGTCCACCTGATCGCAAGCGACGCGCACGCGCCGGCGATCCGGGCGATCGGGATGACCGAGGCCGCCGACGTGGTCGGCGACCCCGAGCTGGCGCGCTGGCTGACCCACGACGTGCCGCAGGCGCTCGTCACGGGCTCGCCGCTGCCGCCTCGCCCGCGTGGGCGCCAGGGCAGGCTGCGCGTGCGGCGGCGGCACTAGACTCGCCCTCCATGGCCGCGCCGAAACGCTTCCCCGACCGCGACGAGATCGCCGCCGTCCGCGCGGAGGCGGAGCCGCTCGCGAACGACGAGACGGCCGGGACGACGCGGCGGCTCGCCGGCCGGGTGCTCGCGCGCCGCGACCTCGGCAAGCTCGTCTTCCTCGACCTCGTCGACCGCTCCGGCCGCATCCAGCTCCTCTGCCCGGTCGAGCGCACCGGCGAGCTCGACGTCCATCTGGGCGACATCGTCGGCGTCACCGGTGCGCCGGCCAAGTCCCGCCGCGGCGAGCCGTCGCTGCTCGTCGACACGCTCGAGCTCCTCTCCAGGATCCGGACGCCGCTGCCGGACACGTTCCACGGCCTGACCGACGTCGAGGCGCGCTACCGGCGCCGCTACCTCGACCTGCTGATGAACGAGGAGTCGCGCCGCGAGGCGATCCTGCGAGCGCGGATGGTCACGGCCATCCGCGCGTATCTCGACGGCGAAGGCTTCATCGAGGTCGAGACTCCGATCCTCCAGCCGCGCTACGGCGGCGGCTTCGCCGAGCCGTTCGTGACGCACTCGAATCTGCTCGACCAGGAGCTCTATCTGCGGATCGCGGACGAGCTCTACCTGAAGCGGCTGATCGTCGGCGGCCTCGAGAAGGTGTACGAGCTCTCGAAGGACTTCCGCAACGAGAGCATCTCGTACAAGCACTCGCCGGAGTTCACGCAGGTCGAGTGGTACGAGGCGTACGCCGACTATCGCGACACCTGGGAGCGGTGCGAGACGCTCGTGGAGCGCGTCGCGAACGAGACGATCGGCGGGACGAAGGTCACCTTCCGCGGGCACGAGGTCGATCTCGCCAAGCCGTGGCAGCGCGTGCGCTTTCCGGATGCCCTCGACGCGCACGGCGTCTGGACGCGCGACGCCGACGAGCTGCGCGCGAAGCTCGTCGCGGCAGGCGTAGACGTCGGCAAGGACCAGTCGTGGTCGCAGCTCGTCGACCACGCGTACTCGCACTTCGTGGAACCCGACCTGATCCAGCCGACGATCGTCCACGACTGGCCGATCGAGCTGTCTCCGTTCGCGCGCACGACCGACGGCGACGAGTCGCTCGTCGAGCGGTTCGAGTGCGTCGTCGCCGGGATGGAGTTCGCGAACGCGTTCAGCGAGCTCAACGACAGCGAGGAGCAGGAGGAGCGCTTCGCGTCGCAGCAGGCGGAGCGGGAGGCGGGCGACGCCGAGGCCGAGCCGGGCGACCCCGACTACGTCGAGGCGCTCTCCTACGGCATGCCGCCGACCGGCGGCATCGGCATCGGCATCGACCGGCTCGCCATGGTGCTGCTCGGCAAGGACGCGATCCGCGACGTGATCTTGTTTCCCGCGCTGCGCGAGAAGGCGTGAACGACTGCGACCAGGTCGCGACGACGTCGCGACCTGGTCGCTGACGTAAGCCGTCGCGTCGGCGCTAACTCTCGCTCGCCGCGAGCGCCGACGCCGATCGCGTCGCCTGCAGCACGTCGCGCAGGATCTCCTCGAGGAGCCGCGTCGGCTGCCAGCCGATCGCGTCGAAGACCTTGTCGATCGCCGGCTGCCGGTGGAGCATGTCCTCGATCCCGAGGCCGTAGACCTCGTCGTACGGCACCCCCACGATCTCGGACCGCGATCCGGTCAGCGAAAGCACCTGCTGGGCGAGGTCGGCGATCGTGACGCGCTCCGTGGAGCCGACGTTGAAGATCTCGCCCGAGATCTCGCGCGCGTCCATCAGGCCGGCGAGCGCGCGGATCGTGTCCTGCACATGGCAGAAGCAGCGTGTCTGCGTGCCGTCGCCGAAGATCTCGAGCGGCCGGCCGGCGAGCGCAGCCGAGACGAAGCGCGGGATCACCATCCCGTACTGGCCGCTCTGGCGCGGCCCGACGGTGTTGAAGAGGCGCACGATCACGCAATCGAGGCCGCGCTCCTGGTGGTATGCGAGCGCCAGGAACTCGTCGAGGGCCTTCGACTCCGCGTACGCCCAGCGGCGCGCCGTCGTCGGGCCGTACTGGCGCTTGCTCTCCTCGCCGAGCGCCTCCGGCTCCTGCCGGTCGCCGTACACCTCGGACGTCGATGCCACGAGCACGCGCTTGCCGAACTCGTTGCAGTAGTCGAGGACGTTCTCCGTTCCCTGGATGTTCGTCACGAGCGTGCGCACCGGCTCCTCGACGATCAGGCGCACGCCGACCGCGGCGGCGAGGTGGAAGACCACGTCGCAGCGGTGCACGAGCTCGTTCACGACCGATGCCTTGAGCACCGAGTCGACCACCAGGTGAAAGTCGCGCCGGTCCCGGAGGTGCGCGACGTTCCGCTCCGAGCCGGTCGAGAGGTCGTCCAGCACGAAGACCTCCCAGCCGCCGGTGAGGAGAAGCTCGGCGAGGTGAGAGCCGATGAAGCCGGCGCCGCCGGTGATCAGCGCGCTGCGTTGCGGAGCCACTTCGCTCATTCCTCGTGCGATCGTATCCGGCCCGTGTTAGAAAGCTGTCAAGCGTCTGGAGCCGTCCCGGGCGAGTGAAGCAATCCGAACCGCCAGTCGATAATGACGGGGTGCGTACATTCGTACCGCGCTCGGCTGTGCCCCTGCTGCTCGTCGTGACGCTCACGGCGGCCGGAGCAGCCGCGGCTGCGGGCTACGGCCTCACCGCCCCGAAGCGCTACCGGGCGACCGCGCAACTGCTCGTCTCGCCGGTGCCGGCGTCCGACACCACCTTCACAGGGCTCCCGGTGCTGCGCGACTCGGGCGGCAAGCGCACCGCCGCGGCGAGCGCCGCGGCGATGCTCGCCTCGCCGCAGGTTGCGGACGCCGTGCGCTCCCAGCTCGGCCTCTCCCGTTCCCGCGACGCGGTGCTCGGCGCGCTGCACGCGCACGTCGTCGGCGCCAGCGACGTGGTCGCCGTGACAGCGGAGGACACGTCGGCGAACGGAGCGGCGCAGCTTGCGAACGCGTTTGCGGACACGCTCGTCTCGCAGCGCACCGCGAGCTTCCAGAGCCAGCTCGCCACGACGATCGCCAGCGACACCAAGCAGCTCGGCTCGGTTCCGGAGAGCGGCCGCGCCGCGCTCCAGAAGCAGCTCGCGACCTTGCGCGGCTTCGAGGGTCAGGCCGACCCGACGCTCAAGGTGACGGCCCAGGCTGCCGCACCCACCGTCGCCTTCTGGCCGAAGCTGCCGCGTCTGATCGAGATCGGCGCCGGAGCCGGCTTCGCGGCCGGTCTCGTCGTCGCTCTCCTGCTCCTGCTCGGCCGCGGCGGGAGGAGGGCCGCCGGCGCGTCGTACGATCGTCCCGTGTCCGAGCGGCTGGTGAAGCGCCTCGAGCAGCGGGCCGACGAGCGGATCGAGGCGCTGCTCGCCGAGCAGGAGCGGCTCACGGCGCGCGAGGCCGAGCTCGCGGCGCGGGAGCGCGAGCTGGCCGAGCGGCTCGACGAGGTCGCCGCCGCCCCGTCCGCGCCCGCCGACGACGGGCGTGAGGAGGAGCTTGCGGCCCGCCGGGCCGAGCTGGTCGCGCAGGAGTAGGCGCTGGCGGCGCGCGAGGCCCGGCTGGACGCGGACGAGCGGGCGCTCGCGGAGGCCCCTGCCGCTCCGGCTCCGCCCGGGCCCGAGGTGGAGGAGCGCGAGCGCGAGCTCGAGCAGCGGATCGCTGCGCTCGGGCACCGCGAGGGAGAGCTGGCCCGGCGGGCCGCGGCGGTGGCCGCGCGCGAGCGCGAGGCGGCGGAGCAGGCGGAGGCGCTCGAGCGGCGGACGGAGGAGCTCGAGAGCTGGGCGGCCGAGCTCGCCGCCCGGGAGGAGCAGCCGGAGCCGGAGCCCGCGCCGCCGGCACCTCAGCCGGAGCCCGAGCCCGGCCCGAGCCTGACCGCCGCCCGCCGTCGTCGCCGCGGCGGCGGCGGAGCCGCCCGCACCGCCCATGCCGGAGGGCGACGGCCGCTGGAACCTGTTCGCGCTGCAGCGGCTCGTCGACGAGCGCGGCGGCGAGCATCCGGACCGACTCGAGGAGTGGGCGTCCTACCTCTACTTCCTGCGCGAGTACGCCAAGCCCGACGGCGCCGTCCCGGCGAGCTTCGACTGGCTGATCGAGGAGACGTTCACCGAGCTCGTGGGCTGACGCGAGGTCTTTGTCCGGTTTCCGCGCCGGGTGGCGATCCGCCCTCCAAACAGGCCGGAAATTGCCGATAACGGTGCATAAAGAACCTGCGCGGGCGCTTCGTCGCGGCGGGGGCGTCGGCTACGATGCGCATACCTTCGACCGGTGAGCGGTCAACCCCGATCGACTCGCGGTGGCTACGGGAAGGGGGGTCGAGGGATCTTGTTCGAACGCTTCACCGAGCGGGCTCGACAGGTCGTCGTCCTGGCACAGGACGAGGCGCGGGCGCTCAAGCACAACTACATCGGGACCGAGCACATCCTGCTCGGCCTCCTGCGCGAGGAGGAGGGCCTTGCCGCGCGCGTGCTCGAGTCGCTCGACATCACGGTCGAGGAGGTGCGCGCGCAGGTCGCGCGCATCGTCGGCCAGGGCGACGAGGTCACGACCGGCCAGATCCCGTTCACGCCGCGCGCGAAGAAGGTGCTCGAGCTCGCGCTGCGCGAGGCGCTCTCGCTCGGCCACAACTACATCGGCACCGAGCACATCCTGCTCGGGCTCGTGCGCGAGAACGAGGGCGTCGCCGCGCGCATCCTGCTCGACTTCGACGCCGACGCCGAGAAGATCCGCAACGAGATCATCCGCATGCTCTCCGGCCCCGGCCGCCGTCAGGGCGCCGGCGCCGCGGCCCCGCAGGCGAGAAGTCGAAGAACTCGAAGCTGCTCGACCAGTTCGGCCGCAACCTGACGAAGCAGTCGACCGACGGCAAGCTCGACCCGGTCGTCGGCCGCCAGACGGAGATCGAGCGGCTGATGCAGATCCTGTCACGCCGCACGAAGAACAACCCCGTGCTGATCGGCGAGCCCGGCGTCGGCAAGACCGCCGTCGTCGAGGGCCTCGCCGCCCGCATCGCCACGAACCAGGTGCCCGGAGCTGCTCAAGAACAAGCAGATCTACACGCTCGACCTCGCGGCGCTCGTCGCCGGCTCGAAGTACCGCGGCGAGTTCGAGGAGCGCCTGAAGAAGGTGATGAAGGAGATCATGCAGCGGGGCGACATCATCCTCTTCATCGACGAGCTCCATAACCTCGTCGGCGCCGGCGCGGCCGAGGGCGCGATCGACGCTGCCTCGATCCTCAAGCCTGCGCTCGCGCGCGGCGAGCTCCAGACGATCGGCGCGACGACGCTCGACGAGTACCGCAAGTACCTCGAGCGCGACGCAGCGCTCGAGCGGCGCTTCCAGCAGGTGCGCGTCGAGGAGCCGTCGGTCGACGACACCGTGCAGATCCTGCGCGGCCTGCGCGACCGCTACGAGGCGCACCACCGCGTCAAGATCACCGACGAGGCGCTGCGCGCCGCGGCCGAGCTCGCCGACCGCTACATCCAGGACCGGCACCTGCCCGACAAGGCGATCGACCTGATCGACGAGGCCGCCTCGCGCATCCGCATCCGCTCGATGAGCGCGCCGCCGCGCTACCGCGAGCTGGAGGAGGAGATCGAGCGCGTCCGCAAGGAGAAGGAAGCGTCGATCGAGAACCAGGAGTTCGAGAAGGCCGCCTCGCTCCGCGACAAGGAGCGGAAGCTCACGCAGAAGAAGCGCGAGCTCGAGGAGCAGTGGCGCACGCACGAGAACGGCGAGGAGCAGCCGGAGGTCGGCGAGGAGGAGATCGCCGACATCGTCTCGATGTGGACCGGCATCCCGGTCTTCAAGCTGACCGAGGCCGAGTCGCAGAAGCTCATCCGCATGGAGGAGGAGCTGCACAAGCGCGTCGTCGGCCAGGAGGAGGCGATCGTCGCCGTCTCGAAGTCGATCCGCCGCGCGCGCGCGGGCATCAAGGATCCGAAGCGGCCGACCGGCTCGTTCATCTTCCTCGGCCCGTCAGGCGTCGGCAAGACGGAGCTCGCGCGCACGCTCGCGGAGTTCCTGTTCGGCGACGAGGACGCGCTGATCCAGGTCGACATGTCGGAGTACATGGAGAAGCACTCCGTGTCGCGGCTCGTCGGCTCGCCGCCGGGCTACATCGGCTACGACGAGGGCGGCCAGCTCACCGAGGCCGTGCGCCGCAAGCCGTACTCGGTCGTCCTGATGGACGAGATCGAGAAGGCGCACCCGGACGTGTTCAACATCCTGCTCCAGATCCTGGAGGAGGGGAAGCTGACGGACGCCCAGGGTCGCCGCGTCGACTTCCGGAACACGATCGTGATCATGACGTCGAACATCGGCGCCGGCTCGATCTCCAAGAACCAGGGCTTCGGCTTCACCGTCGGCGACGAGGGCGGCCTCTCCTACGAGGAGATGAAGTCGCGCGTGATGGGCGAGCTCAAGAAGGTGTTCCGGCCCGAGCTGCTCAACCGCATCGACGAGATCATCGTCTTCCACAAGCTCGCCAAGGAAGAGATCAAGATCATCGTCGACCTCGTGCTCAAGCGTCTGCGCGAGCAGATGGCGACGCACAGCGTCACCATCGAGCTGACCGACGAGGCGAAGGACCTGCTCGTCGACAAGGGCTACGACCCGGCGATGGGAGCCCGGCCGCTGCGCCGCGCGATCCAGCGCCTGATCGAGGACCCGCTCGCGGACTACGTGCTCGGGCGGCAGATCGAGCCGGGCTCGACCATCCTCGTCGGCCGCAAGGCGAACGAGGACGGGGAGCCGGGCGAGGAGGTCGACATCACGTTCATCCCGGGCGACGTCACGCCGGAGAAGGTGACGGTGCCGCCGGAGGAGCCGGCCGGATCCGGCGACGACGACGGCGACCCGGTCGCCGAGAGCCAGTAGTCGAGAGGCCGCCGGAAGGCGGCCTCTCTCGTTCAGGCTGTAGCCTCGCCCCGATGCGACGGCTGCGCGATCTCGACGGGCGCCTGCTCGCGGGCACCCTCGTCGTTCTGTTCTTCGCGGCGCTTCTTTCCTGCCGCGCCGTCACGGGGACGACGCCGTGGGCGACCGTCGGCGTCGAGCCCGGCGACAAGTCCTTCGTCGACCTGCGCTCGGTCACCTCGAGCTGGGACTGCGAACGGAAGGGCATCCAGCCGTTCCCGCACAACCCGTGCGACCCGTTCCACCGGCCGGCGAACTACCCGCGGATGTGGGCCCACTTCGGCGTCTTCGGGCTGGGTGAGGGCGACACCGTGCCGCTCGGCGTCGCGATCGGCGTCGTCTTCCTCGCCGCCGCCTTCGCCGTCACCGGACCCCTGACGCTCGGCGAGGGGGCGGTCTACAGCCTCGCGCTGCTCGCGCCGGCGACGACGCTCGGGATCGAGCGCGGCAACATCGACCTGCTGATGTTCGCGCTCGTCGTCCTCGGCGTGCTGCTCGTGCGGCGCTCGCGGTGGGCAGGCGCAGCTCCCGTCGTTCTCGCGGCCGTGCTGAAGCTGTACCCCGCGGCGGCGCTCGCGATGCTTCTACGGACCCGCCGGCGGTGGCCGGCGCTCGCTGCCTCGCTGCTCGTGCTCGCCGCGTACGGCGTGGCGACCCTCGGCGACATCAGGACGCTGCGGCACGTCATCCCCCGCGTCGTCGTCAACTCGTACGGCGCCGGCGTCGTCGTCGAAGCATTGCGCATCGCGCATGTGAGCTGGGTGCAGAGCGCGGCGGAGGTGCGCTACGTCCGGCTGGCCGTGCTGGGGCTCGGCGTGCTGCTCGCCCTCGCGCTGCTGCGGTTCCGCTACTCGCCCCGGGACGGGAAGGGCGGGCTGCGACTCGACGCGTTCTGGGCCGGCGCCGGCGTGTACGTGGGCACGTACGTCTTCGGCAGCAACTTCGACTACCGGCTGGCGTTCCTCCTGCTCTGCGTGCCGCAGCTCTGCGCCTGGTCGCGACGCGGCGGCGCGCCCGTGCCGTGGCCGGCGGCGGCACTCACTGCGCTCCTCGTCACGCTGTGGCTGAGCTCGTCGCAGCCGCCGCTGCCGTTCGGTCTCCAGACGTGGTACGTGAACCTCTCGTTCCCGCCCGAGGAAGTGCTCAACTGGCTGCTGTTCGCGTGGCTCGTCGCGGCGCTCGCCCGCGGCGGCCTCGACGTCCTCAAACGAAGAGGGGCGGCCGCAGCGACCGCCCCTCTCGTCGTTCGAAGCGAGTGACAGCTCAGGCGCCGACGGGTGCCGCGCTCTTCGCTGCCTCCTTCACGGCTCTGCGCTCGAAGAACCAGCTCCCCGTCCGCAGCGCGCCGCTCAGGGCGAGGATCAGGAAGCCGAAGCCGCTGAGCAGAAGCGCGATCCCGACGACGATGCCGAAGTTGCCGAGCTGCGACGCCATGTAGGACATGTTCAACGCGGTGGCCAGCGCGGTCTCGGTGATCCAGACGTTCCGTGCTGCGTTGGCGACAGGCTGGCCGTTCGACTTCAGCGCCTGCGACGCGTCGTTCGTGCCCTTGCCGTTTGCCGTCGCGTACTGCGGCATGTGCGCGTAGGGAACGCCGCCGGTGGCCTCGTACGCATGAATCCGCATGTAGTCGGCGAAGCAGCGGGCCCGCGTGCCGTTGTTCACGGCCTGGCCGGCGACGGTGCACGTCGGGAGCTTGATCGTGCTGGGGATGTGTGCCGCCTGCGCCTCGGCCTTGATGCCGGCCGGCGTCATGTCGGCCGTACCGACGATCTGCTGCTCCTTGAGGCTGCTGTCGACCGTGCTCTTGCCGTTGACTCCGAGAATGATCGCCGCGACCCCAAATGCGACGAGGATGATTCCGGCGGCGACTCCACCGAACTCGACGAGCTTCTTCATGATCCCGTCTCCTGTGTGTGGTTGCTGGCTGGGATGTATGAATGCTCACGGGCGGCCAAAACTCGGACATCCCGGATCACGCGGAACTTTCGTGCGGGTTTTCCACGACCGCCGGAACGGCCTTCTCCCGAGCCACAGTGAACCGCTGCGATGAACCACCCGAAAGGGGAGGAATCAACCGGCCCGGGCGATGCAGGATCCTTTCCAGACGGCACATCCCCACCGGGCCCCGATGCGGCGGGGGCTCGGGTGCATTCCCCCCAGAACGACGAAGCGGCTCCTTGCGGCGGAGCCGCTTTTTCGTTGCCGGGAAGGCTCCCGGAAGCGGTCACCATCGGCATCCGGCCTCGTGCGTAGGCTGGCCGGGTGGCCAGACCCGCCGTCCAGTTCGCATGCACCGAGTGCGGCTATTCGGCCGGGCGCTGGTTCGGGAAGTGCCCGGGCTGTTCCTCCTTCGGAACCCTCGTCGAGGAGGCGGTCGGGCCGGCGGCTCTGGCGAAGGCCCCGCCCAAGCCGCTGCTGCGTCTCGTCGACGTGTCGGTCGAGGAGGCCGAGCGGATTCCGACCGGAGTGGCCGAGCTCGACCGCGTGCTCGGGGGCGGGCTCGTTCGGGCGTCGCTCGTCCTCGTCGGCGGCGAGCCGGGCGTGGGGAAGTCGACGCTGCTGCTCAGTGCCCTGCAGGCGATGAGCCGCAGCCACCGCACGCTGCTGATCACGGGCGAGGAGTCGGTCGCGCAGGTGAAGCTGCGCGCCGAGCGTCTCGGCGGCCCCGCGAACGTGGAGATCCTGGCCGAGACGGAGCTGGACGCCGTCTGCGAGACGCTCGAGCGCGAGCGCCCCGACGTCTGCGTGATCGACTCGGTGCAGACGCTGTACTCCTCCGAGCTCGGCTCGGCGCCGGGCTCCGTCGCGCAGGTGCGGGAGGCCGCGGGCCGGCTGCTGCGCGTGGCGAAGGAGGCCGGGGTGGCGACGATCCTCGTCGGGCACGTGACGAAGGACGGCTCAGTCGCCGGCCCGCGCGTCCTCGAGCATCTCGTCGACTGCGTGCTCCAGTTCGAGGGCGACCGCTATCGCGCGCACCGCGTTCTGCGTGCGGCGAAGAACCGCTTCGGCTCGACGAACGAGCTCGGCGTGTTCGAGATGACGGGCGCCGGGCTCGTCGGCGTGCCCGACCCCTCCGAGCTGTTCGGTCACACCGTCGACGGAGAGCCGGGCGCGGCGGTCGCGTGCGCGCTCGAGGGCACGCGGCCGATCCTGCTCGAGGTGCAGGCCCTCGTCGCGCAAACCGACCTGGCCATGCCTCGCCGCGTCGCAACCGGGGTCGACCCGAAACGGCTGGCGATGATCGTCGCGGTGCTCGCCCGGCATGCCGGCATCGCGCTCGGCCAGGCCGACGTCTTCGTGAACGTCGCCGGCGGCGTCCGCATCGACGAGCCGGGGGCCGACCTCGCCGTCGCGCTCGCGATCGCCTCCGCGGCGCGCAGCGTGCCCGTGCGGGCGGGCGCAGCAGCGTTCGGTGAGATCGGCCTGACCGGGCGGCTGCGGCCCGCGACCCAGGCGGCGCGGCGCCTCGAGGAGTGCGCCAAGCTCGGCCTGCGCGAGATCGTCGCGCCTCCGGACACGCCGGAGCACGCTGGGCTCAGGGTGACGAAGGCCGAGACGCTGCGCCATGCGCTGCGCGCGGGGCTGGAGGCGGCCGGCGAGGCCGCATAGAACGTCCGCGTCAGGAACTCGGCTCCCGGCTCGGCTGGGCAGTCGTGGCGAGCCTCCACGCCGTGTAGCTTCCGTCGGACGTGCTTCGGGGCAGAACACCGACGATCTGCGCGCTGTTCGGGTACACCGCCGTCTCCGTCGCCTACTTCGGCTGGCGTCTCCTGCCGCATCCGGGCCGGCTCCTCGTCGGTGCGAGTGGATCGGAAGACCCACAGAAGTACGTGTGGTGGTTCGCCTGGTGGCCGCACGCGATTCTGAACTGGACGAATCCGTTCTACTCGCATGCGCTGTTCGCACCTCGGGGCATCAACCTCGCGTGGACGACGTCCGTGCCAGGACTCGCAGTCGCGTTCTCGCCGCTCACGCTCTTGTTCGGCCCGTCCCTGTCCTACAACGTCGCGGCTCTCCTTCTGCCGGCGATCTCGGCTTGGGCGGCGTTCCTGCTCCTCCGCTACGTCACGAGATCGACCTGGGCGGCGCTTGTCGGCGGTTATCTCTACGGCTTCTCCAGCTACGCGGTCGCCCACCAGCTCGGCGGCCACCTGTGCTTCACAGCCAGTTTCCCGGCGCCGCTCATTGCGCTCGTTCTGCTTCGCCACCTCCGTGACGAGCTGAGCTCCCGCGGACTCGCATGGCGCCTTGGCGTGCTCCTCGCGCTCCAGGCCTACATCTCCACCGAAGTCGCGGCAACACTGACGCTCGCGGTCGGCCTCGCCCTTGTCCTCGGGCTTGCCTTTGTGCCCGACGTGAGGCCGCGGCTGCTGCCGTCCCTCACACCGATCGTGGGCGGCTATGCACTCGCAGGCTTCCTTGCGGCACCCCTTCTCTACTATGCCCTGGCACAGCCGAGGGCTCATGTCACTCGGCTGGAGTCTCGTAGGAGGAAGGGCCTCCAGCTGGCACACTCCGGGTGATGCCGACCGACGAGAGAGAGGAAGGCCAGCCGCTCGGCGACCTCGGCTTCACGCGTACGCCGTCCGAAGACGACCCGCGCCGCGACCCGAACCTGCTCGAGGCGATCGCGAAGGTCGCGCCGGGCACGCCGCTGAGGCAGTCGGTCGACGACGTGATCCGCTCACACGAGGGTGCGCTGATCGTGATCGGCGATCCGCACGAGCTCGCGTTCCTCTACTCGGGCGGCATCCGGCTCGACGCCCCTTTCCGGCCGCAGCTCCTCTACGAGCTCGCGAAGATGGACGGCGCGATCATCGTCGACACGGCGGTCAAGCGCCTGGCGTGGGCGAACGTGCAGCTGATGCCCGATCCGACCATCCCGTCCGACGAGACCGGCACGCGCCACCGCACCGCCGAGCGCGTCGCCAAGCAGACCGGGCGCGCTCGTCATCTCGGTCTCGCAGCAGCGCGAGACGGTCACCGTCTTCGTCGGGCCCGGCGCGGTACCAGCTCGACCCGGTCGCCGACGTGCTGGCGAAGACGAACCAGGCGCTCGCCACGCTCGAGACGTACCGGCAGCGGCTCGAGCAGGTGCTGACGCGGCTGACGGCGCTCGAGTTCCAGAACGCGGTCGTGCTCGACGACGTGCTCGTCGTCCTCCAGCGGGCCGAGATGACCGTCTCGCATGGCCGAGAGGATCGAGCGCGACTGTGTCGAGCTCGGCGGCGAGGGCCGGCTGATCCGGCTCCAGCTCGACGAGCTCGTCGGCGACGTGCCGCGACGAGCGCGCAGGCGATCGTGCGCGACTACCACGCCTCCGACGGGGCGGGCCGAGGCGGCGGTGGCGCTCGAGGGCCTCCGCGCGCTGCCGCTATCAGCACCTGCTCGAGTTCGACCGGCTGGCTGGACGTGCTCGGCTACGAGCGCGGCGTCAACCCGCTCGACCACTCGGTGGCGCCGCGCGGCTACCGCGTGCTCTCGCACATCCCGCGGCTGCCGGAGCCGGTGATCCGGCGGGTGGTCGAGCGACTTCGGCTCGCTCGACACGGTCGTGCGGGCGTCCCAGCGGGATCTCGAGGCGGTCGAGGGAGTCGGCACCGTACGGGCCCGGGAGATCCGGGAAGGGCTGCGACGGCTCCAGGAGCACAACCTCGTCGACCGCTACCTGCAATTGTGACGTCGCGGGGCACGAACGTTTAGCGCTTTCAAGATGTAAATCGTCCGAAATTTGGCTTTTCCAGGCGGTTTTTGGTACACTGATCTTCCTTGGGCCGGCCGCCTATCGAGGGCCGGCTCTTTTGGCGGAAAAGCGTGACCGAAAGGGAGGGTCGGGCTTGTACAAGGTCGGCGACAAGGTGGTGTATCCGCACCACGGGGCCGGAACGGTCGTCAAGAGAGAGACGCGCGAGGTCCTCGGGCAGAAGCGCGAGTACCTGACGATCAAGATCCTGCACAACGACATGACCGTGCAAGTCCCGTCCGAGAACGCCGAGGCGGTCGGCCTGCGCCGGGTGATCGGCGAGAAGGAAGTGGGCGTCGTCCTCAAGGCGCTGACGGGCGTCTCGACGGAGATGCCGAAGAACTGGAACCGCCGCTTCAAGCACAACCGCGACAAGATGAAGACGGGCGACATCCTCGAGCTCGCCGAGGTCGTCCGCAACCTCTCGCTCCGCGACCACGAGAAGGGCCTCTCCACCGGCGAGAAGCAGATGTTCGTGAAGGCGAAGAAGATCCTCGCGTCCGAGCTGATGTACGCCAAGGGCATGGACGAGGACGAGTGCGCGCGAGTGGCTCGACGGTGTGCTCACGGGCAACGGCAACGGCAAGAAGAAGACGACGGCGGCGAAGAAGAAGGCCGTCGCCGCCACCGTCTAAGCCGGCGCTCTCGTGTCCGTCTGGGCGATCCTCGTGGCTGCCGGCCGCGGGGAGCGGCTGGGGCTGGACCAGCCCAAGGCGTTCGCGAAGCTCGGCGACGAGCCGCTGCTCGCGGAGCCGCTGCACCGCCTCGACGACTCCGAGTGGGTGGACGCGATCGTCGTCGTCGCGCCTCCCGGCTGGGAGGAGCCGGCGATCCTGCTTGCGGAGGAGCTCGGCTGCGACAAGGTCAGCGCCTGCGTGCCTGGCGGCGAGACGCGGGCGGACTCCGTCCGCGCCGGGCTCGCCGAGGTGCCGGAAAGTGCGGTCGCGATTCTCGTCCACGACGCGGCGCGGCCGCTGCTGCCCGCCGAGGTGATCGAGCGGGTGCTGGCGCCGCTCTCCGAGGGCTGGGACGGGGCCGTGCCGGGCCTGGCGGTCTCGGACACGCTGAAGCGGGTCGGCGCCGACGGCGGCGTCGAGGGGACGGTCGCCCGCGACGGGCTCTGGGCTGTCCAGACGCCGCAGGCGTTCCCGGCGGACGTCCTCCGCCGTGCCGTCGCCGGCGGCGGCGACGCGACCGACTGCGCCGGCCTCGTGGAGGCGCGTGGCGGCCGCGTGAAGGTCGTCCCGGGCGATCCGCGCCTGCTGAAGGTGACGACGGCCGACGACCTCGCCAGGATCGCGTCGTGGCTGTGACGTGAGCGAGCTTCGGGTCGGCACGGGCATCGACGCGCACGCGTTCGCGGACGGCGTGCCGCTCGTGCTCGGCGGGGTGCGGATCGAGCATCCGCGCGGTCTCGCCGGGCATTCCGACGGCGACGTGCTCGCGCACGCGCTCACGGACGCGCTGCTCGGCGCCGCGGGGCTGGAGGACATCGGCGCGCTCTTTCCCTCCGGCGACCCGGCGCTGGCGGGCGCGGACTCGCTCGAGCTCCTGCGGGAGGCGTGGCGGCGGGTGCGCGAGGGGGGCTGGCAGCTCGTGAACGCCGACGTCGTCCTCATCGGTGAGGAGCCGCGGCTGGCGCCGCACCGGGAGGCGATGCGCGCGCGGCTCGCGAACGCGCTCGGCGTCGAGCCGGAGCGGGTGGCGGTGCGCGCGACGACGACGGACGGGCTCGGCTTCACCGGGCGCCGTGAGGGTCTCGCCGCGCAGGCCGTGGCGCTGTTGAGCCGATGAACCTCGCCGTCGTCACGCACGTCGAGCAGCCGAACTGCGCGGGAAGCTGCCGAAGATCTGGCCGGAGTTCATGCGTCACGACCCGGTCGTCGAGACGTTCTGGCCGCAGCCTCTACGAGGTGTATCCCCGACTTCCAGATGTGGCTCGTCGACACGGACGAGAAGGAGACGATCGGCTACGCGTGCACGCTGCCCGTCCGCTGGGACGGCGTGCCGCAGCCGCGCGGCGTCGACTGGGCGATGAGCAACGGCGCGGCCGGCGAGCCGACCACGCTATGCGCGATCGTGGCCGGCGTCGTACCGGCTCATCGCAGCCGGGGGCTGGGCGGCGTGATCCTCGGGCGGATGGTCGGGCTTGCCGCGGCGCACGGCTTCGACTGCGTGATCGCACCGGTGCGGCCCTCGCGGAAGGAGCGCTATCCGCTCATCCCGATCGAGCGCTACGTGCGCTGGCGGCGCGAGGACGGCTACATGTACGACCCGTGGCTGCGCACCCACGAGCGGCTGGGGGCGGAGCTGCTGGAGCTCGCGCCACGCTCGCTGACCGTCACCGGCTCACGCGAGGAGTGGGAGGCGTGGACCGACCTCCAGTACCCCGAGGACGGCGACTACATCGTTCCGGGCGCACTCGTACCGGTGCACTTCGAGGACGGCCGCGGCACGTATGCCGAGCCGAACGTCTGGATGCGGCACCCGATCGTCGCCGAATAGCTCAGCGGCCGCGCCGCTGCGCGTCCCTGCGCGCCCGCTCGAGGCGCCTCCGCATCTCGCGGTTCGTCGCCTCGGGCGCGAGGCCCTGTTCCTCCTGGGCCTCGATCAGCGCGCGCCGCTCCTGCGGGGTGAGCTGAGACATCGCCGCCTGCGCGCGCTGGGGATCGTGCAAGACGTTCTTGTGGCGCTGCATCTTCTTCACCGCGCTCGCGAGCTCCGGGTTCGAGCGCTCGAGCGCCGCCGTCGACGCCTTCTCCAGCCAGCGCCGGAAGAGCGGCACCTTCGAGATCAACGCGATGAGCGGCCGGAGATACCGCCCGTTCTGGATCCGCCCGAGCAGCGCCACGACGCCCATCAGCACGAGCAGCCCGAGCAGGATCCACACCGGGATCAGCAGCGTCACGAGGGAGGCGAGCATCGGAGTGATGGTACTAGGCGGCGGTCTACGGCAGCGACCAGGTCGCGACCTGGTCGCGACCTGGTCGCAGTCGTAGACGCTGCACCGAAAACCGAACGCCTAGCCGGGCAGCGCCACGGTCCCCGCCTCGACGCGACGAGCCCGTCGCGGGCGAGCGAGGCGACCGCCTCGCGCGTCGAGCTCGGCCAGCGGCCGCGCCGCCGACGCCACGAGGCGCAGCGTCGCCGACCGCCGCTGCCGGAACGAGCCCTCGAACGGCCCCTGCTTGCGCAGCGGCTCGTAGCGCCGCCCCCTGGACGGGCAGCCCTGGGCGAGCGGGCACTCTCCGCAGCGCGGCACGCGGGCGAGGCAGACGGTCGCGCCGAGGTCCATCAACGCCTGAGCGGCGCGCGGGCCGAACGCGTGCCCGGTCCGCTCCTGGACGCGCCGCACGTTCACGTCGACCGGTAGCACGTCGCGTCCGAACGCGAAGCAGCGCGAGCGCGTCCGCCGTGTAGCGGCCGACGCCGGGCAGCTCGGTCAGATCGTCCGGCCAGCCGTGCGCCGCGACCTGCTGCGCCGCGCGGTGGAGGTTGAGCGCGCGCCGGTTGTAGCCGAGCCCCTGCCACTCGCGGATCACGTCGGCCGCGGTGGCCGCCGCGAGGGCCTCGACCGTCGGCCAGCGCTCGAGCCAGGCGCGCCAGCGCGGCACGACGCGGTCGACCTGCGTCTGCTGCGCCATGACCTCCGAGACGAGGATCGCGTACGGATCCGCGGCTCTCTCTCCAGGGGAGATCGCGCCCGTTATGGCTGAACCAAGCGAGGAGCAGCTCATCCACGCAGGCCAGCGTAGACGAGCCTCCGGCCGGGAGCGTCCAGCCTGCTCGGTCTTCGCTCGAGCGAGGCCGGCCCGCCTCGCTACTTGTCACGTGCTGCCGAAGCCGCGAGACTCGCGGGCGGTCGAACGTGCGTCACCTGAAGGTCACCGCCCGTTGAGCCTACAACTCCCGCTGCTCATTGCTCCGCTGGCCGCCGGATTCCTGGCGCTACTTGCCGTGCGGATGTCGCCACGCCGGACGGTGGCGACACGAGGCCTACCGCATCCCTCCCCGACGGTTGGCGACGCGCTGATCACGCTCGGTGCGCTTTGCCTCTTCGTCGCAACTACCCACAGCCGCCCTGCGATCTACTACGTCACGATCGTGCCGTTTGCGCTCGCCGCCGCGATGATCGGCCGGTGGAACGTCGAGCGGATGATGCGCCACGTCGTCGGCCACTATGTGAATCCGGAAGCCTGGGTCGACCTCGACAAGCGCGGCGGCGAGTGGCGCTACGAGATGAAGTCGTCCTTCATCGACGACCCCGAGTTCGTCGATCTCATTGCGTTCGAGCTCTTTGACGCTCATCCGACGTATGAGAGCTTCCGTGAGGCGGTGACGGCGGAGAAGCTCCCCTCGTCTTACGAGCGCGTACTCGACCGTCACCTTTGGGGCCTTCTTCTCCCGACGACGCGCGAGCTGATTACACGGGCGCTCATCGCCGAGATCTTCGAGAACACCGGCCACTACAGCTGCGGAAAGAGCGCCGAGGGCATCTACGAGGAGCTGCGAGGGCTTCGCCGACACCGCGAGGCGTTCATGGATCGCTGGCAGTACTACTGGACGATCAGGAACCTCAACGCGCTCGAAAGGATCTTCGGGCGTGTCTTCGGCAATGCCCTTGAACTTGTGTTCTTCACGATCGCGGCGGTCGTCTTTGCTCTTCTCGACGTGGGCTTCGGCCCCGACGGCGACGCCGCTCTAATCGGCGTTCGGGCGCTGTCGGCAGCCGCGCTCTTGTGGGTTGTCGTCATCTGCGGTGGAACGAACTTCGTTCTCGTGCAGCTCTTTCGCGGTACTGGCACGTTCGCGATCGACCTCCCACTTCGCGACAGACGACAGGATCCGCTCTGGCCGCGCTTTGTTCGCATCGGGATCTACGGCTTCGCGGCATCATTTCTCTTCTACGGCATCGGAATGCCGATACTCCTCACTCCGTCACTCTGGACACATTTCAAGGTCGATCGACACTTTCTCCTGCTCGCGCTGCTCAGCTTCCTCCTGTGCGCGCTGATCTTTGCCAATCACATCCGCGCGATCCACGAGCTGATGAGCAACTCGCGCGCGAACGCACTCGACCGCGTCGCTCGCCGACTTGTAGAAGCCACGAATGAGACCTCATACGCTCGGGCGAGAGAGCGCTTCGCCGAGCTTCGGGAGCTAACGAGTTGGCCGCTCAATAGCGCGGTGACCGGTGCCGTCGTGACCGGGATCGTTCTCCCGGTGCTCGTGCAGCTCCTGCTTATCCTGGCCGGGCTTGCGTAGTGAGTAACGCCCCGATCACTGCCGCCGTCCCGAGCACGACACCGGCGACAGCGTCGGCGATGACGTGCTGCTTCACGAAGAGCGTTGACACAACGACAAGCAGCGCGAACGCGGCGCCGACGAAGCGATACGCGCTTCGGGTCACGACGAGATAGGCGGCAAGGATCGCCGCTGACGCGGAGTGCGTGCTCGGGAAGTCGTTGTAGGGATTGTCCGACCGGTAGATGAAGCGGACGAGGCTGTCGAAGACGCTATGACCAGGAACCGGAGGTCGGACGACGTACGTCTGGAAGAGGAGGTAGGTCGCATCGCTGATCAGGTAGGCCACGATGATCGCCGCGGCGAGCGGTCGCCACCAACGACGGCGAATGAACGCCCAGAGAACGATGAGCCAGAAGACCGGCAGGAAGAGCAGATACGGCACCGAGAAGATCGGTTCGAGCGGGATCCTGCGGTCGAGTGAGGTAGTCAGCGAATGGAGTTGGCCCGTCGGCTTATTCAGGACGAGGTAGGCCAACCCGGAGAGGACGACCGCGCAGAGCAGTAGCCAGTCTGCTGCTGTTCGCTCGCTCGCCGGTTCACCCGCGGAGTTGTGGGGCATCTCCATACCTCGCGGCGAATGTAGCGCGGGAGTCCACGTCGAGGTGGCAGATCATGAAAATGTCCGCATAGAGGCCATTTTCAGGCTTCCGACTTCGTACTGCTGCGCCATGACCTCCGAGACGACGATCGCCTACGGATCTCTCGCGTGGTGCCAGGGCAGATCGCGCCCGAGTCTGGAACCACGCCAAGAGAAGCTCGTGCACCGAGCGAGCGTAAAGGACGCGCCGGAACGGATAGCGTCGTCACGATGAGAAAGCGGATCGGCTTTCTTTCCTTCGGTCACTGGCAGCAGGCGGAGTGGTCGCAGACGCCCACGGCCCGGGACGCTCTCGCGCAGACGGTCGAGCTTGCCGTGGCCGCGGAGGAGCTGGGCGTGGACGGGGCGTTCGTGCGCGTGCATCACTTCGCTCGGCAGCTCTCGGCGCCGTTTCCTCTGCTCTCGGCGATCGGCGTGAGGACGAGCCGCATCGAGATCGGCACCGCCGTCATCGACATGCGCTACGAGAACCCGCTGTACATGGCGGAGGACGCAGCCGTCGCCGATCTCCTCAGCGGCGGCCGGCTGCAACTCGGTATCAGCCGCGGCTCCCCTGAGCCCGCCTACCGGGGCTTCGACGCCTTCGGATACGCGCCGCCCGAAGGCACGAGCGACGCCGAGTATGCGCGCGCGAAGACGGAGCTCTTCCGGGCGGCGATCGCCGGCGCCGGCGTCGTCCACGCCGATGCGGGCGGGGAGCCGTCTCCGGGACTCCTTCCGATCCAGCCGCAGTCGCCGGCTCTCTCCGAGCGCATCTGGTGGGGCTCCGGGACGCGGGAGACCGCCGTCTGGGCCGGCGGGCAGGGCATGAACCTGATGAGCTCGACGCTGCTCCTCGAGGACACGTCCGTTCCGTTCGACGAGCTGCAGGCCGAGCAGATCGCCGGCTTCCGCGAGGCGTGGGCCGCGGCGGGCCACGCACGGGAGCCGCGCGTCTCCGTGAGCCGGAGCGTTCTCCCGATCACCTCCGACCTCGACCGCCGCATGTTCGGGCGCGACGCCGGTCAGGATCAGGTCGGCTGGCTCGACGGCGCGCTCGCCCGCTTCGGACGCAGCTACACGGGAGAGCCCGACGTGCTCGCGGCCGAGCTTGCCCGGGACGCGGCCGTCGCTGCGGCCGACACGATCCTGCTCACCGTTCCGAATCAGCTCGGGGTCGAATACAACGCCCGCTTGCTGGACACGATCGCTCGCCACATCGCCCCGGCGATCGGCTGGTCGCCGGCACCCGCCGTTACGTAGCCGGCGCGAGCCAGGCGGTCGTGCGGCGCCGCGCGACGTCCTCGTCCGTCAGCGCCCACTCGTGCGTCGCGCGCGTACGCTCCTGCGCGCGCAGGTCGGGGCGGCCCGGCGACGAGCGGCTCGAGCAGCGACGGGTCGTCGGCCGCGGGCGCGAGCACGTCGACGCGCGAGCGAGCCGTAGAGGTGGAGCAGGTGGTTCCGCGTCGTCCGGTCGAGCTCGGCGGGCCACGCGATCCGCTCGAGCCCCGTCGCGCCCGGCAGCGGCCGCGGCTTGCGTCGAGAGCCCGCGCACGCCGAGCTGGTCGAGCGCCTCGAGCGCGATCTGCCGGTACGTCGTCAGCTTGCCGCCGGCGACGCTGACCATTCCCGACGGCCCGGTCGAGTAGACGGTCTCGCGCCGCGCGCTCGCGGTCGCGCCCTCGCCGCCGGGGAGGACGCGCAGGCCGCAGAAGGTCGCGCGCACCGGCCCGATGTCCGTCGACCGCGACCGACGCCTCGTCGAGCACCTGGCGCACGTCCGTCGTCGGTGACGGCTGCGCGTCTCCGGCTCGCCGTCGTGGAGCGTGTCGGTCGTGCCGAGCAGCAGCATCCCCTCCCAGGGGACGGCGAAGGTCACGCGCACCTTGTCGTGGGAGATCGTGAGTGCGGCGTCCCAGTCTTCGCCGCCGTCGACCAGCACGTGCACACCCTTGCTCAGACGCACCGACGGCGTCGCATCGGGGTCCTCGAGCCGGCGTACGCGGTCGACCCACGGGCCGCCCGCGTTCACGATCCGGTCGGCCCGCACGGCGATCGTGCGGCCGTCGACCTGCACCTCCGCGCCCTCTCGCCCGCGCAGCGCGACGACCTCGGCGTAGTTGAGCACGACCGCGCCGGAGTCCGCCGCGCCGCGGACGTTGGCGAGCGTGAGTCGTCCGTCGTTCGTCCACGCGTCCGCGTAGAGCGCACACTTGCGTAGTCCGTCCGTGCGCAGCTGCGGCACCATCCGCCGTGCGCGCTCGACGCGCGATCGGGCCGTTGAGACGCGCCCGCGCGATCGTCGAGTAGAGCACGATGCCGGTCTGCACGAACCACGGGCGGAACGGGCCGGCGTCGTAGAGCGGGAAGAGGAACGGCAGCCGCCGCACGAGGTGCGGCGCCACGACGTTCATCAGCAGGCGCCGTTCGCGATGCGCCTCCCGGACGAGGCGGACGTCGCCCAGGCGGAGATAGCGGAGACCGCCGTGAATGAGCTTCGAGGACGCGCTCGACGTCGCGCTGCCGAAGTCGCCCTTGTCGACGAGCGCCACCGAGAGCCCGTGCGCCGAGGCTGCCTCGGCGATCCCGGCGCCGACGATACCGCCGCCGATCACGAGTAGGTCGAAGCGCCGCGAGGCGAGCTGCTCGAGGGCTTCTACGCGATCCACAGCGGATTCGTCCAGGCGCGGCCGCCGGATGCGTCGGCGACCTCGACGCGGCCGTAGCGGGCCTCCCAGGGCCGCTCGAGCCGGCACGCGGTGATCAGCCCCGCCGGCGTCGCGCTCGAGGATCGTGGAGTTGTGCGGATAGCCCAGGCGGCCCGCGTTCGCCCGCGCGCCGCGCATCCGGCCCGTGTACAGGGTCACGGCCAGGGCCGGGCTGCAGCGGACGGTGACGGCGTCGTCCGTCACCTCGACGGACGCGATCTCGGGGCCGGTCGAGCCGTAGAAGGCGCCGCTGCGCAGGGCGTCGAGCACCGCCTCGCGGCTCTTCTCCACCGCCCGCACCATCGTCCACGCGAAGCCGCTGTCGTAGCCCGGGTGGTGCGAGTCGTCGGTGGCGAGCCCGAGCAGCCGGTGCCCGCGCTCGAGCGCCTCGTCCCACTGCTGCGACGAATCGCCCCGGCCGAGCTCGAGCTCGCAGCCTGCGTTCCAGACCTCCATCCCGACGAGGCCCTCGCACGCCTCCCACTGCTCCGTCCGCAGCCCGCTCCAGTACGTGTGCGCGATGTATGGGACGCCGCCGTTGCCGGCGATCCAGTCCACCACCTCCTGGAGCGGCGCGAACTCGTCATCCGGGATGACCGGGTCGGCCTCGACGCCGAGAGCGAGCACGTGGGCGTCGTGCTCTTGCCCGCCGCACCGGGCGTTCAGCTCGGTGGACGGGATGACGAGCAGCTTCCGCGTCGAACGCTCGTTCGTCCGCACCCAGTGATCGGTGATCGCGAGGACGTCGTACCCGGCCCATTCGTAGTGGCGGGCCAGCAGATCGGGGGCCAGTTCGCCGTCAGAGTTCGTCGTGTGGGCGTGCAGGGCGCACCGAAGCCAGATTCCATCCCCTTCGAGCACGTTCACGGGGAGCCAGCCTATCCGCCGGGTGGAGAGAAGATCTGGTGAAGAAGTTGTGACAGGGTCGCCGTCCCCCATTGAATGCAGGCGCGGGACCTGCTTCGCTACCAATCGTTCACAATTCGCACCCCGACGGGAGGGTCGATGGAGGAGTACGAAGCACAGGAGCTGGAGTTCTGGCGGAAGCTCCACGAAGAGGGGATGAGCCGGTCGCAGATGCTGAAGCGCAGCGTCGCTGCAGCAGCCGGCCTCACCGTCCTCTCGAGCCCGGGGCTTGCCTGGGCGAAGGAGCGCGGCATTCGCGTCTCACCCCCGCTGAAGGGCAAGTCGGTCTCGATGTCCGAGCTTGTCGCGCAGGCGAAGAAGGAGGGCCACCTCAACACGATCGCCCTCCCGCCCGACTGGGCGAACTACGGCGAGATGCTCTCGACCTTCACGAAGAAGTACAAGATCCCGATCACGAACTCCAACCCGGACGACAGCTCGGCGCAGGAGAACCAGGCCGTGCAGTCGCTCAAGGGCGACTCGCGCGCGCCTGACGCGGTCGACGACGGTCCGGCGTTCGCGATCTCCGGGACGGCGCAGGGGTTGTTCGCGAGGTACTTCGTCACGGAGTTCACCACGATTCCGCGGGCGATGAAGGACACCCGCGGCTACTGGACGGGCGACTACTGGGGCGCGGTGTCGATCGGCTACAACGCCAACATCGTCAAGACACCGCCGAAGACGTTCCAGGACCTGCTCAAGTCGGAATACAAGGGCCAGGTCGCGCTCAACGGCAGCCCGCTGACCGCAGGGTCGGCAGTCGCCGGCGTGTTCGCGGCCTCGCTCGCGAACGGCGGCTCGCTGAACGACGTCGGACCCGGGATCGACTTCTTCGCAAAGCTGAAGAGCGCCGGCAACTGGCTCCCCGTCGACTCGTCGCCGCAGACGGTCGCGTCGGGTCAGACGCCGATCTCGATCGACTGGGATTACCTGAACCTCGCGTACGTGAAGGAGTTCCCGGCGGCGAACTGGAAGGTCGTCGTTCCTTCCGACGGTGTCTACGGCTCCTATTACTGCCAGGCGATCAACGCCACCGCCCCGCACCCGTGGGCGGCCCGGCTCTGGGAGGAGTTCTGCTACTCCGACCAGGGCCAGATCATCTGGCTCAAGGGCTTCACCCACCCGGCTCGGTTCCAGGACCTCTCGAACCGCAAGGTGATCCCCGCGTCGCTGCTGACGGCCCTGCCGCCCGCGTCGATCTACGCGAAGATCAAGTTCGCGAGCAACGGCCAGCAGTCGAAGGCCGCGTCGCTGATCGGCAGCCAGTGGCCGGCGAAGATGGGGGCCTGAGCCCCATCGCGACGGAAGCTGCACCCGAGGCGCTCCGGCCGGACGTTGTGGCCGGCCGGAGACGCCTCTCGCTCGTGTGGATCGGGACGCTCCCATTCTTCGCGTACACGATCCTCTTTCTCTTCCTGCCCGCGGGCGAGGTGCTCGTCGGCGCGTTCAAGGGAGCGCACGGCGGGTGGACGACGGCGAACGTCACGCTGCTCGTGCACCAGCCGTACGTCCACGCGTACCGCGAGAGCATCGAGATCAGCCTCGTGACGGCGGTCATCGGCGGGGCGATCGGGGTCGCGCTCGCCTACGCCGCCATCCGCGACGGAACGCCTCGGTGGATCCGGTCGATACTGACGACGTTCTCCGGCGTCGCCGCGAACTTCGGCGGCATCCCGCTCGCGTTCGCGTTCATCGCCACCCTCGGCACGATCGGGATCGCAACGCAGTTCATGCAAAACCAGCTTCATCTCCACGTCTGGCAGGGAGCCGACCTGTTCACGAAGACCGGCGTGGAGATCGTCTACCTCTACTTCCAGGTCCCGCTGATGGTGCTCGTGATCGCCCCGGCGATCGACGGGTTGCGGCGCGAATGGCGCGAGGCCGCCGCGAGCCTCGGCGCAAGCTCGTGGCAGTTCTGGCGCCACGTCGGCGTGCCCGTGCTGATGCCGTCGATGCTCGGCGCCCTGATCTTGCTGTTCGGAAACTCGTTCGCCGCGTACGCGACGGCCTACGCCCTTACGGCCGGGAACATCTACATCGTGCCGGTCGTGATCGGTGCGTACTACACCGGCAACGTCTTCAACAACCCGCACCTGGCGCAGGCGCTCGCGCTCGGGATGTTCGTCGTGCTCGTCCTCATGATGGCCGCGTACATCCCGCTGCAACGGCGCGCGGCGAGGTGGGCGCGGTGAGGACGCGGCGTCACGTTGCCTTGTCGGCAGCCGTCTGGCTCGTGCTCGGCGCCGCGTATTTCCTGATTCCACTGCTGGCGACGTTCCTGTTCAGCCTCCGGAAGCTCCAGACCGGTCATTGCTGCACGGTCGCCTCGTACACGTGGGTGATCCACAACGGCGAGTTCTGGCAGACGTTGAAGCTCTCGGTCGAGCTCGCCCTCGAGACGATCGCCGTCAGCCTCCTGCTCTTCGTGCCGACCGTCTACCTCGTGCACCTGAAGATGCCGAGGCTGCGCCCGGTGCTCGCGTTTCTCGCGCTGATCCCGTTCGTCGTCCCGCCGATCGTGCTCGTCGTCGGGTTGCTCGACCTCTATAGGGGGTCGCCGAGCTGGTTCTACGGGAAGCCGTGGGGCTTCCTGGTCGCCGCGTACGTGATCCTCGCGTTCCCGTACATGTTCTTCTCGCTCGATTCGGGCTTCCGTGCGATCGACGTGCACACGCTGACCGAGGCGTCGCAGAGTCTCGGAGCAAGCTGGCTGCGGACCCTCCTCACCGTCATCCTCCCGAACATCCGCGCGGCGGCGCTGGCGGGATCGTTCCTGACGCTCGCCATCGTGCTCGGCGAGTTCACGATCGCGAACCTCGCGTTGTTCCACACCTTCCCGATCTACCTCCAGTACGTGAACGAGACGCAGGCGTACGCTGCGGGAGCGACGACGCTCGTCAGCTTCGGGGTAACGTGGCTGGCCATGCTCTCGCTGCTGCTCGTCGGTCGCAGGCGCGGCGCGCGGGCTGCGGTCGTTGCAGGAGCGAGATAGCGATGGCCTACCTTGAGCTGAACTCGCTGGTCAGGCACTTCGGCGACGTCAAGGCGCTCGACGGAGTCGACGTGCAGCTCGAGCAGGGCGAGTTCCTCTCACTGCTCGGGCCGTCGGGCTGCGGGAAGACGACGGCGCTGCGGCTCGTCGCCGGCTTCGACCGGCCCGACAAGGGCGCGATCGTCGTCGAGGGCAAGGACCTTACGCACGTGTCGCCGAGCAAGCGCGACATGGGAATGGTCTTCCAGGCGTACTCGCTCTTCCCGAACATGACGGCGTCGCAGAACGTCGAGTTCGGCCTGAAGATCCGCGGTCGCAGCCGCAGCGACCGCCATCGGCGCGTGGGCGAGCTGCTCGAGCTCGTCGGGCTCGGCCATGCCGGAGACCGCTACCCGCACCAGCTCTCCGGGGGGATGCAGCAGCGCGTCGCCCTCGCGCGCGCTCTTGCGATCGAGCCGCGGGTGCTCCTCCTCGACGAGCCGCTCTCGGCGCTCGACGCGAAGGTACGGGTACAGCTGCGCGAGGAGATCCGCCGCATCCAGCTCGAGCTCGGGATCACGACGCTCTACGTCACGCACGATCAGGAGGAGGCGCTCTCCATCTCCGACCACGTCGCGGTCATGTACGGCGGACGGATCGAGCAGATGGGCTCGCCGGCCGAGATGTACAGCGCGCCGACGACACCGTTCGTGGCGGAGTTCATCGGCACGATGAACCGGCTCGAGGCGACGGTCATGGACGGCAGCAGCGGTGCCGTCGAGCACAGAGGCGCGACGCTGACCGTGAATGCGGCGCGCGACCGGCAGCGCGGCGACCGCGTGCTCGTGCTCGTGCGGCCCGAGACGGTCGAGCTGGCCGCTTCGAACGGCGACGGCGGTCCGAACACGCTCGTCGGCGATGTCGTCACGCAGACGTTCCTGGGGCCGGTGACGCGACTGAAGATCGTCGGGGCGAACGCCGACCTGATCGCGGACGTGCCGACGGCGACTGCGGCGCTGCTGCCGGTCGGGACGCGAGTGACGGCGACGCTGCCGGCCGAGGGCGCGCGGCTGCTCGAGCTCACGGACGGACAGTCGCTGCCTTCGATTCCCGAAGAGCCAGGTCTGGGCGGTCAGTGAAGATGCCGCCCGCGCCGAGCGCAGCCAGCTCGCGCATGCGCGCCGGCTCGTTGACGGTGTAGACGAGCGTCTCGAGCCCGAGCCTGCGGGCGGCAGCGAGGCCGCGCGCTGTGACGCGCCGGTCGGCGAAGCCCGCCGCCCAGGCGTCGCGCGCCGCCCGGATCGAGACGCCGAAGCCGACGTGCTGGACCGTGCGCAGACCGGGGCGGAGGGCGCGCGCCTGCTCCAGCGGCGCCCGCTGAAAGCAGATGAGCACGTCGTCCTTCCCGAGCAGGCGGACGGTGCGGCCGACGACGTCGTGGCGGCGGTAGCGGCGCGGCGTCTTCAACTCGGCCATCACGCCGATGCGGCCGCGGCACAGGTCGAGCGTCTCCTCGAGCGCCGGATAGGACGTTCCGCGGGCCGGGAAATCGTGCGTGACGACGAGCGCGCCCGTCGCGTCGGCGTGCACGTCGAGCTCGACGTAGTCGGCCCCGAGCTCGATTGCGCGCTCGAACGCCGGCAGCGTGTTCTCCGGCAGGTCCCAGGACGCGCCTCTGTGCGCGATCACGATCACGCGAGCAGCCTCGCCATCGTCGCGACCTCGATCCGCTCGACCAGTTCGTCGGCCGCCGCGAGCCGCGCGGCGCCGAGCGTACGCGTGAGCGCGACGACGCGCATCCCTGCCGCCTTCGCGGATGCGACGCCGGCCTCGCTGTCCTCGAAGGCGACCGTCTCCGCCGCCGGGACTCCGAGCAGGCGCGCCGCACGCTCATAGGCCTCGGGGTGCGGCTTTCCGTGCGTGACGTCCTCTGCGCTCACGACCACCTGGAAGACGCCGGCGAGGCCCGCGGCTGCGAGCACCGGCTCGATCTCCTCGCGGGCCGCGGAGGAGACGACTCCGACGGGGCCGCGGGACGCCGCGTAGCGAACCGAGGCGCGCGCCTCCTGGTCGACGGTCGAGCCGTCGAACACGCGCGCCCGGTAGCGCTTGATCCGCTCGGCGATCAGCTCCGGGTCGTCGCGGCCCGTCCAGCGGCGGAAGATCTCCTCCTCCGTGTGGCCCGCGAGCTGCTCGTAGTACTCGCGCTCGGTCAGCGGCCGGCCCAGCTCGGCGAACAGCTCCGCGTAGATGGCGCACAGGATCGGCTCGTCATCGGAGAGCGTGCCGTTGAAGTCGAAGACGACGGCGCGGGACGGCATCGGGTCGAGCGTACATCCGGTGCCCGCCGTACCCTCGGTACATGGCGAAGCCGCTCGAGGAATGGACGGTCGAGGAGCTGCGTGCCCACGCCGGGCGGATCGTGGACGAGCTGGCGCGCCGCGCCGTCACGCCCGCCAAGAAACAGAAGGCGGACGTCGTGCGTGCCTGCGAGCACTGGGTGCGCGGCTACGCGTGGGACGAGACGTTCACACAGGAGATGGTCGAGGACGAGTTCTCGCTGCACGAGCGGAAGCTGGGGCAGACGCTCGCCGAGGCCGACCGCAAGCGGCTGCTCGAGCTGTGGCGCGTCTTGCATGAAGACCGCGTCCAGCGTGCCGCGTAGCTGATATTCCTACGCGCGGTGACGCGCCGCGGGCTCCTCCTCTTCGCAGTCATGTGCGTGATCTGGGGCGTGCCGTACTACTTCATCCGCATCGCGGTCGGCGAGCTCACGCCGGCGACGCTCGTGTTCCTCCGCACCGGCGGCGCGGTGCTGGTCCTCCTGCCGGTGGCGCTCGCGCGCGGCGGGCTCCGGGCGCTGCTGCCGCGGTGGCTCCCTGTTCTCGCCTTCGCGCTCGTCGAGATCGGCCTCCCCTGGTTCCTGCTCGCAAGCGCCGAGGAGCGGCTGTCGAGCTCGCTCACCGGCCTGCTGATCGCGGCCGTGCCGCTCGTCGGGGTGGTGATCAGCCTCAGGCTGGCGAACCGGGAGACGTTCGGGGGCAGCGGGATCGCGGGGATGCTGCTCGGCCTGGCCGGCGTCGCCGCCATCGTCGGGCTCGACGTGCACGCGACGAGCGTCCTCGCGCTCGCCGAGGTCGGCGGCGTTGCCGTCTGCTACGCGGTCGGGCCGGCGATTCTCTCGCGCTATCTCGCCGACCTCCCGGCGGTCGCCGTGATCGCCGTCTCGCTCACGCTCTGCTGCGCCGCCTATGCGCCCGTCGCCGCCTTCCAGCTGCCGGCTGCGCTCCCGCGCTCGGGCGTGGTCGCGTCCGTGGTCGTGCTCGCCCTCGTCTGCACCGCGCTCGCGTTCCTGCTCTTCTTCGCGCTGATCGCCGAGGTCGGCCCGGTGCGTGCCACGGTGATCACGTACGTCAACCCGGCGGTCGCGGCCGTGCTCGGCGTCGCCGCGCTCGGAGAGCGGTTCACCGCCGGGATGGCGGCGGGCTTCGTGCTCGTCCTCGTCGGCTCCGCGCTCGCGACGCGGCGCCGGAGCGAGGCTCTTTCCGGCGCGGCGCCCGAGTACTCGTAGACTCGTCGCATGGTCCGCGTCCGTTTCGCGCCGAGCCCGACCGGGTCGCTCCACCTCGGTAACGCGCTGAGCGCCGTCGCCAACCGTCGCTTCGCCGACGACCACGCGGGGACGCTGCTGCTCCGGATCGACGACACCGATCCGGCCCGGAACGTCGAGGGCGGGACGGAGGCCGTGCTCGCCGATCTCGACTGGCTCGGCATCCGCTGGGACGAGGGACCGGTCCACCAGAGCAGCCGCTTCGTCCGCCATCGCGAGGCCGCCCACCTCGTCGGCGAGCCGGACGCCGACGGCGCGCTTCGCTTCGGGCAGGCGACGCTCCTGCGCGCGGACGGCACGCCGACGTACCAGCTTGCGACCGCGGTGGACGATCTCGACTTCGAGATCACGCACGTGATCCGGGGCTCGGACCACCGAGCGAACGCCGAGCTGCAGTCGGAGCTGATCCGCGCGCTCGGGGGCGAGCCTCCGGAGTACGTGCATCACGGGCTGCTCCTCGGCGAGGACGGCGGCAAGCTGTCCAAGCGGCACGGCGCCTCGTCGCTCGCCGACCTGCGCGACGCCGGCATCCCGCCGAGGCGGTGCGGGCGTACCTCGAGGAGCTGGGGCTGCCGCGCCACGACGTCCACCTCGACCTCGCGCGGCTGCGCCGGCTCTCGCTCGAGGCGCTGGCGGCGCTCTCCGACGACGAGCTCGCCGCGCGCGTCGGCGTGCCCGTGTCGGTCGTGCCCGTGCTGCGAGGGGCGCGTGACCTCGCCGAGGCACGGGCGTACGCCGCGCAGGTGCTGGAACCGCCCTCGGTTCCCGTCGACGCGCCGGAGACGCTGTCGCGCTTCCGCGAGCTCGTCGAGGGCGGGCTCGACGGGCACGCCGCCGTGCGCGAGCTGAAGGCGGTCGGCGGAGACCTGAAGGCGCTGCGGCTCGCGCTGACCGGGAGCGAGCGCGGCCCGGAGCTCGCTGCCGTGATCGACGCGCTCCCCCGGGACGAGCTGCTGGCGCGCGCCTACGCTAGAGCCGTGCGTCTCTACAACACGTTCGCCGCGGCAGCTCGAGGAGCTGCCGCCGCCGCCCGGGCCGATCCGGATGTACTTCTGCGGCCCGACCGTCTACCAGCGGGCGCACATCGGCAACGCGCGGCCGTTCGTGCTCGGCATGTGGCTGCGCACATGGCTGAAGCTGCGTGGCTACGAGGTCACGCTCGTCCACAACATCACGGACGTCAACGACAAGATCTACGACGCGGCGCCGGGCAAGAGCGCCGAGCTCGCCGCCCGTGCCACCGAGTGGTACCTGCAGGACACGGCCGACCTCGGCCTCGGGCAACCGGATCTCATGCCGAAGGCGACCGAGAGCATGCCGGCGATCGTCGCAGTTCATCGAGGAGCTTGTCGCGCGCGGCTCGGCGTACCCCGTCGACGGCGACGTCTACTTCCGCGTGGCGAGCGATCCGGAGTACGGGCGGCTCTCGGGCCAGCGGCCCGACCAGGTCGAGGAGCAGGAGCCGAACCCGATCAAGGAGGATCCTCGCGACTTCGCGCTCTGGAAGGCGAACAAGCCGGGCGAGGACACGCTGGTGGGACTCGCCCTGGGGCCGCGGCCGGCCGGGCTGGCACATCGAGTGCTCGGCGATGGCCGAGGAGGCGTTCGGGCCGGTGTTCGAGATCCACGGCGGCGGGCTCGACCTCGTCTTCCCGCACCACGAGAACGAGCTGGCGCAGTCCCGCGCCGTCGGGCACGAGTTCGCGCGCATCTGGACGCACAACGGGATGCTCGCGTTCGAGGGCGAGAAGATGTCGAAGTCGCTCGGCAACGACGTCTCGCTCCGCAACGTGCTCGACACGTGGGGGAGGGAGGTCGTGCTGCTCTTCTTCCTGAGCGGCCACTGGCGCAAGCCGATCGACTTCACGGACGAGACGCTGGCGCAGGCAAAGGCCCAGGTCGGGACGCTTCGCAACTTCCTGAACGGCGTGCCACTCGGGCAAGAGCCGCTTGAGTGGGAGCGGCTCGTCGCGGTTCTCGACGACGACTTCAACACGCCGGCCGCGCTCGCGCTCGTTCACGAGTGGCGAAGCCGCGGTCTCGGGGGAGACGTACGCGAGGCGCTGAGACTGTTCGGCCTCGGTTCCCTCGCGGAAAAAGACGTGGCGCCGCCGATGGTCGTCGAGCTCGCGGAGCGTCGACAGCGGGCTCGAGCGTCGGGGGAGTGGGAAGAGGCCGATCGCCTGCGCGAAGAGATCGCGGGCCACGGCTGGCTCGTTCGCGACGCCGAAGACACCTATCAGCTCCTCCACCCGTGACCCGCGAGCACGTCTACGGCCGCCGCCCCGTGCGCGAGGCGCTGCGGGGCCGGCGCGAGGTGCTCGAGCTCTGGGCCACGGAGCGGGCGGTCTCGTCCGAGCCGTGGCTGCGCGAGACGGAGCGGCCGCGCGTGCAGGTCAAGCTCGACCGTGACCTGACCGAGGAGGTCGGCACCCGCGACCACCAGGGCGTGCTGGCCTGGTGCGAGCCCTTCCGCTACGCGGACGCGTACGAGCTCGCCGCCACCGACCGGCCGCTGCTCGCCTGCCTCGACCAGGTCAGCGACCCGCGCAACCTCGGCGCCGTCTGCCGCAGCGCCGAGGGAGCCGGCGCGACCGGCGTGATCGTGCCGGCGCACGGCTCGGCCCGGGTGACGCCCGCCGTCTGCCGCTCCTCCGCCGGCGCGGTCGAGCACGTGCCGGTCGCGGTGGTGACGAACCTCGCCCGCTATCTCGGAGAGATCAAGGGCGGCGACCTCTGGATCGCGGCGGCGGCCGGGGAGTCGGGGACGCCGATGTGGCAGGCCGACCTGTCGGGTGGTCTCGCCTTCGTCTTCGGCGCCGAGGGCAAGGGGCTGCGCCCGCTCGTGCGGCGCACGTGCGACCTCGCCGTCTCGATCCCGCAGCTCGGGCGGGTCGAGTCGTTGAACGTGAGCGTCGCCGCAGCGGTGCTCCTGTACGAAGCGCGTCGGCAGCGCGGTGGCTGAGCCGACGCTCTACCTGTTCGACGGCTTCAACCTGCTGCACGCGGGCGGCTTCGGCTCGCCGGAGGAGCTGCGCGACCTGCTCGCGAGCTGGGTCGCCTCGAAGGGCGCGCGCGGCGTGCTCGTCTTCGACGGGCACGGCGCCGACGAGAAGCACGGGCCGCTCGAGGTGCGCTGGGCGGAGGACGCGGACACGCTGATCGAGCGGCTCGCCGCCGAGCACCGGCGCGGGGAGCAGGTGGCGGTCGTCTCCTCGGACGCGGCGGTGCGGGGCACGTCGGGGGTCGAGGTGCGGAAGCTGTCCTCGCAGTCGTTCCTCGGCGAGCTGACGCGTCCCACTCACGACCCGGGTCCGCGCGGCGACCTCCGCGACAAGCTCGACCCCGCCACGCTCGCGGCGCTCGAGCGGCTGCGACGCGGCGGCTGACCGGGCACGCGAACACGCGTTCGTATCATGTTGGGTCCACCGCAAAGGGGGTTGTAAGACCTTGGACCCCTTGCTATCGTCTCCCTCGACTTCAGGGTGAGAGTTCGGCGGCGGAGCGGAGGAGCCGGCGCCGGTTTTGCCCGTAAGAGACCGAGGGAGGCCTCGTGGCCGCTCGTGCCGCGCCAGCCTATTCGCCGCAGAAGGCTCAACGAGAGCTTGAGGATCTGCAGCTCGTCATGAAGGCCCGCAACGGCGACGGCGTCGCGCTCGACGCGCTCATCCGCCGCTACACCGGCTTCGTGCGCCTGAAGGCGAGCTCGTACTTCCTCGCCGGGGGCGACAGCGACGACCTGATCCAGGAGGGCCTGATCGGCCTCTACAAGGCGGTCCGCGACTTCCGGGCCGACAAGGAGACCTCGTTCCGAAGCTTCGCCGAGCTCTGCGTCACCCGCCAGATCATCACCGCGATCAAGACGGCCACCCGCTTCAAGCACGCGCCGCTGAACACGTACGTCTCGTTCAGCCACACGCCCGCCGGCCAGGACACCGAGGGCGAGTGCACCCTGGGCGACGCGCTGCCCGGCCCGGGCGTCCACGAGCCGTCGGTGATGGTCATCTCCACCGAGGAGCTGCAGAGCCTCGTCTTCTGCCTCGGCACCGGCCTCTCGTCGCTCGAAGCCGACGCCCTGCGCCTCTACCTCGAAGGCTCGTCCTACGAGGACATGGCCGAGCGGCTCGGCTGCGACACGAAGACGATCGACAACGCCTTGCAGCGCGTGAAGCGCAAGATCCTCACGCACCAGAAGGCCCGCGAAGTCCTTCAATAGCGACGCGCGCGATCTCGTAGGGCGCGGCGAAGCGGATTCCGCGGCGCTGATGGTTGCGCGGAGGGTCATAGCGGAGGAGGGCCTGGCGGCGTCCCGGCAGGTCGCCGATAGGGATGAGATAGACGCCGCTCGTCTGAAGGCAGTAGACGGCGAAGTAGTCGATCTGCCCGTGATAGTCGCGAGCGTAGGTCTGCGGGTTACGGTGGTGGCCGTACGTGCTGCAGACCGCGAATTCGATTGCGCCGCGGCGCAATCGTCCGGTCTTGCATTGCACCCGTACGAGGCTTTCTCCGGCCTCGACGATGAGGTCGCATCGCGTGTTCTCGCCGAACGGGGTGTAAATGCCGTAGCCCAGTCGCTGCAAGGCCGCCATGATCGCCAGCGTCGACCTGTCGCCGATGTCCTTCGGGTGCTCCACGTTGTCACGGTTGCATACGCATCGGCTGGGCCGTGTCCCGTTGGGACAGCCGCGGTCTCGCCTACGATTGGGCCACGCCGGAGTAGCTCAGCTGGTAGAGCACTGCTCTTGTAAAGCAGACGTCGTGGGTTCGAGTCCCACCTCCGGCTTGCCGAAGACGCCTACTCGAGCGCGGGCGCCGGCTCGCCGGCCCGCGCCCTCTCGCCCGCCGCCTCCGGCGTGAGCCGGGGCAGCCAGGCGAGCGAGCGGGGCAGGTACCAGTTCCAGTCGCCGAGCAGCTTCATCGTCGCCGGCAGCAGGACGCCGCGGATGATCGTCGCGTCGAGCAGCACCGCGACGCCGAGGCCGACGCCGAGCTGCTTGATGTCCAGCGTCCGCAGCGAGGCGAAGACCGCGAACACGGCGACCATCACCGCCGCCGCCGCCGTGACGGTGCTCGCGGTCCGCCGGATCCCGTGCGCGACCGCGTCCGCGTTCGGCTCGCCGCGGTCCACGAGCTCCTTGATCCGGCTGACGATGAACACGTGGTAGTCCATCGAGAGCCCGAACAGCACGGTGAACAGGAACAGCGGCAGCCACGTCACGATCGCGCCGTTCGAGTGGAAGCCGAACAGCCCCTGCAGATGGCCGTCCTGGAAGATCCAGACGAGCACGCCGTACGACGCCGCCACCGAGAGCAGGTTGAGCAGGATCGCGGTGATCGGGACGACGATCGACCGGAACGTGAGCAGCAGGAGCAGGAACGCGAGCCCGAGCACGAAGACGAACACGACCGGGAAGCGCGCCTTCATCGTCTGGTTGAAGTCGTGGGTTCCCGCGGTCTCGCCCGTCACGGCATAGCTCGCGTTCGGGATCGTGCCGAGCGTCGACGGGATCACGTCGCGGCGCAGCGTCTCGAGCGCGCGGCCGGAGGCGGCGTTGTCGCCGTTGCCGGCGAGCGGCACCTGGATGCGCACGACCGTGTGCGACGGGTTCACGAACTGTTCGATCGGCTGGAACATCTGGCCCGTCGCCAGCGCCTTCCGCTCCAGCGACCGGACCGCCGCCTGCACGGCCGGGGCGTTCACATCGGGTGCCTGCACGACCACCTGCGCGGGCGTCTGGGCGCCGGGGAACTCCTTCTGGATCTGGATGTAGGTCTGGACGATCGGGATGCTGCGCGGCAGGTCGGTGAAGCTGAGCAGCTTCGTGTGCATCGTCCGGACCGGCAGCGCCAGCACGACCAGCAGGGCCACGGCGAGCGCGGCCGACACGGCCGGCCAGCGCAGCACGGGTCGCAGGGCGAGCGCCCAGGCGCGCGACTCGGGCCGGTCGCCCTTGGCGCGGCGCAGCCACGTCTGCCGCTCGCGCAGCCGGACGAGCAGCGACGGCTGCCGGCCGGTGCGCCGCAGCGCGCGCAGCAGCCCCGCGGCGCCGACGGCGACGACGCCCCGCTCGACGTGGTCGCCGAGCTTGCCGAGCAGCGCCGGCAGCACGGTCAGCGAGCCGACCATCGCCGTGAACACGACGAGCATCGCCCCGATCCCGATCGAGGTGAAGATCTTCGTGCCGGACAGCAGCATCCCGGCCATCGCGATCAGCACCGTGCCGCCGGAGATGAGAACCGCCTGGCCCGAGGTCGCCGCCGCTCGAGGCAGCGCGTCCCGGCCGTGGCCGGCGAGGCGCTCCTCCCGCTCGCGCTTGAGGTAGAAGAGCGAGTAGTCGACGCCGACCGCCATCCCGATCAGCAGCATCACCGACTGCGTCGCGTCGGAGGCATGTGCGACGTGGCTGACGAGCTCCGACAGCCCGATCGAGCCGAGCACCGCCGTGAACGCGAGCAGCACCGGTACGCCGGCGGCGACGAACGCGCCGAACGCGAAGAGGAGGATGAGGAACGTGATCGGGACGGAGAGCCGCTCCGCCTTCTGGAAGTCCTTGCCGATCGTGTTGTTGAGCTCGTGGTTCGCGCTCGCGAAGCCGAACTCGGCGACGGTGAAGCCCGGACTCTGCTTCTGCACACGTGCCACGGTGTCGAGCACCGGCTGAATCTTCTGGTCCGCCTTCTCGGCTTTCCCGGCGATCGAGAACTGCACGAGCGCGGCGTGACGATCCTTGGAGATCGCGCCGCCGGACGGCAGGAGGACGTTCTGCACCTGCGGCAGCGCGCGCAGCTTGGACGACACCCGCGCGATCGTCGCGCGGAACGCCGGGTCGCTCACCGTCAGGGTGCGACTCTGCACGAGCACGTTCTCGGCCGCCGGCTGCGAGAAGCCGGCGCTCTGCAGGATCGCCTGCGCGCGCGAGGCCTCGCCCGTCGACTGCTCGGCGTCGGACAGCTTGACCGTGCCGGTGACCTGCCCGATCGCCACTGCGACGGCGACGAACGCGATCCATCCGAACGTGGCCGTCTTCCAATGTGCTGCGCTCCACCGTCCCGCACGGGCGGCGAGATTCTGACGTCCCATCGCGGAAATCCCCCTGGTCGCTTTTCGACCAGTCTGCCGTCCGGCGGCGGGGCTACGGAATCCGGAACGTCCCGGAACCGTCCCGGAGGAGGACCCCTATTCGAGCGCCTGGGCCAGGTCGGCCCAGAGGGCTTCCGGGTCCTCGAGCCCGACGCTGAGGCGGAGCAGCCCCGCAGGAACGCGGTCGCCCTCCCAGCGATGCCGGCTCTCCATCTTGCTCGTGACGCCGCCGAGCGAGGTCGCGTTGACGATCACCCGGGTCGACGTCTCGACGCGCCGCGCCGCTTCGGCGTCGGCGACGTCGAAGGAGAGCAGCCCGCCGAGGCCCGGATAGCGCACGGCCTGCACCTTCGGGTGCGCGGCGAGCCGCCCGGCGAGGTCGGCCGCGCTCTCGCTCTGGCGGCGGACGCGGAGCTCGAGCGTCTTCAGGCCGCGGAGGAGCAGCCAGGCGGGATCGGGCGCGGCGACGATCCCCGTTCTCGTCCGGAACATGCGGAGCGCGTCGGCGGCAGCAGGATCGCGGCAGACGATCGCGCCGAGCAGGACGTCGTCGTGGCCGCCCAGGTACTTCGTCGCGCTGTGCAGCGCGAAGTCGGCACCGTGCTCGAGCGGCCGCAGATGCACGGGCGTGGCGACGGTCGAGTCGACGACGACGCGGGCCGGATGGGCGGCGGCCGCCTCGAGGTCGGGCATGGTGAGGAACGGGTTCGAGGGCGCCTCGACCCAGATCAACTGCACGCCGTCGGGCGGCGGACCTGTCTGGTCGAACTCGACGTAGCGCACCCCCCACGGCGCGAGCGCCTGGAAGAGGACGCTCGTACCGAAGTAGCAGCCGGCGGCGAGCGCGATCGTGTCGCCCGGCTTCAGCACCGTGAGCACGAGCGCTGTCCCCGCCGCCGACCCCGACGGGTAGAGGACCGCGGAGCCGCCGTCCAGCTCGCCCAGGCGCGCCTCGGCCTCCACCGTGGTCGGGTTCGAGTAGCGCTGGTAGAAGAACGCGTGCGGCTCGCCGCTCTCGTCGTACGGCCAGACCGTGGAGCGATCGAGCGTGTCCATGGAGGGAATCTACCCGGGCGAGTTACGCTCCCTGCGGATGGCCACCACCGACGACCAGTCCACCGAGGCCAAGCTCGCCCGTCTCGAAGCCCTGCGCGAGGAGGCGCTGCACGCGGGCAGCGAGAAAGCCGCGCAGCGGCGGCGCGACGAGGGGCGGCTGCTCGCCCGCGAGCGCGCGGAGAAGCTCTGCGATCCCGGCTCCTTCGTCGAGCTCGACCGCTACGTCCGCCATCGCGAGTGGAACTTCGGAATGATGGACCGGCGGCCGTACGGCGACGCGGTCGTCACCGGCTACGGCACCGTCTTCGGCCGCAAGATCTTCGTCTTCTCGCAGGACTTCACCGTCTTCGGCGGCTCGCTGAGCGAGGTCTTCGCCGAGAAGATCTGCAAGGTCATGGACATGGCGGTGAAGTACGGCTGCCCCGTCGTCGGGATCAACGACTCCGGAGGCGCGCGGATCCAGGAGGGCGTCGTCTCGCTCGCCGGCTACGCGGAGATCTTCTGGCGGAACGTGCAGGCATCGGGTGTCGTCCCGCAGCTCAGCCTCGTGATGGGGCCGTGCGCCGGCGGCGCCGTCTACTCGCCCGCGATCACCGACTTCGTCTTCATGGTCGAAGGCTCTTCGTACATGTTCATCACCGGCCCCGACGTCGTGAAGACGGTGACGGGCGAGGAGGTGACCTTCGAGGAGCTCGGCGGCGCGGCGACACACGCCTCCAGGTCGGGAGTCGCGCAGTTCACGTCGCCCGACGAGGAGTCGTGCCTCGAGGACGCGCGCTACCTGCTCTCGTTCCTGCCGCAGAACAACTCCGAGAAGCCCGCGTTCGCCGCGCCGTCCGACCCGCGCGACCGTGAGGATCTCGAGCTGGACACGCTCATCCCCGATCACCCCAACAAGCCGTACGACATGCACGACGTGATCCGGCGCGTGATCGACGGCGGCGAGTTCCTCGAGGTGCACGAGCGCTGGGCGGAGAACATCGTCTGCGGCTTCGCGCGCCTCGGCGGCCACTCCGTCGGCATCGTCGGCAACCAGCCGCGGTCGCTCGCCGGCGTTCTCGACATCGACTCCTCGAACAAGGCGGCGCGGTTCGTGCGGACGTGCGACGCGTTCAACGTGCCGCTCGTCACCTTCGTCGACGTGCCCGGCTTCCTGCCGGGGACGGCGCAGGAGTGGGGCGGGATCATCCGCCACGGCGCCAAGCTGCTCTATGCGTACGCGGAGGCGACGGTTCCGAAGCTCGCGGTGATCACGCGCAAGGCGTACGGCGGCGCCTACGACGTCATGAGCTCGAAGCACGTCCGCGCCGACTTCAACTTCGCCTGGCCGACCGCCGAGGTGGCGGTGATGGGCCCCGAGGGCGCCGTCAACATCATCTTCCGCCACGAGCTGGAGAGCGCGGACGAGCCCGAGGCGCGCCGGGCCGAGCTGATCGCGGAGTACAAGGACCAGTTCGCGAACCCGTTCGCCGCAGCCGAGCGCGGCTACGTCGACGACGTGATCGAGCCGCGGCGCACGCGCCCGGTGCTGATCGACGCGTTGGAGACGGCGCTCACCAAGGCCGAGCCCAGGCCGCGCCGGAAGCACGGGAACATACCGCTCTGAACGACGGCAACCTGGTTTAAACCGGGTTGCGGTCTTCGGCTATGGCGGCGGTGGCTGCCGCAAAGACCTCGGTGTGCCGGTCGACGTCGGCTTCCGTCGTCGCCGGCGACATCAGCGCCATGTTGTGGAACGGGGTCAGCAGGATGCCGCGGTTCAGCGCCCACAGGTGGATCAGCCGGTCGAGCAGCGGGTCGCCGCCGGCGGCGGCTTCGCTACCGGTGCGCGGCCGGTCGGGCCGGAACAGGTACTCGACCCGGCAGCCGAGGCGGGTCACGTGCCATGGCAGCCGGTGCTCGTCGATCGCCCCCTGCACTCCCTGCTCGAAGCGCTCGCCGAGCGCGATCATGTGCGCAAATGCGTCGTCGGTCAGCACCTCGCCGAGCGTGGCGCGCATCGCTGCGAGCGAGAGGACGTTCGCCGCGAGCGTTCCGCCGACGCCGCCGACGTCCGACTCCTCGCGCGGCACGGACGCCTCGACCCGGGCCGCGGTCTCCTCGCTGAACCCGTAGGCGGCGCACGCGATGCCGCCGCCGATCGACTTGCCGACCGTGAGCAGGTCCGGCTCGAGCCCGTAGGCGCGCGTATATCCGCCGGCGCCGGCGCACAGCGTGTGCGTCTCGTCGATGATCAGCAGCGAACCGTGCCGGCGCGTGCTCTCGCGCAGCACGTCGTGGAAGCCGGGCTCCGGCAGGACGATGCCGATGTTCGTCAGCGCCGGCTCCGCGAGCACGCACGCCACGTCACCGTGCGCGAGCTCGCGCTCGAGTGCGTCGGCGTCGTTCCACTCGACGACCCGCGTCGTCTCGTCGAGCGGGACCGGCGGGCCGAGGTTGCCCTCGCGGGGGACGACCCGGCCGGTCGCGTCGAGCGTCGCGATCGTCTCGTCGACGGTGCCGTGGTAGCACCAGTTGAAGACGAGGATCTTCGACCGGTGCGTGATCTGCCGTGCCAGCCGGATCGCGAACCGGTTGGCGTCCGTGGCCGTGAGCGCGAACTGCCACCGCGGCAGCCCGAAGCGCCGGGCGAGCTCCTCGGCGACGAAGAGCGCGTCCTCGCTCGGCAGCATCAGCGTGATCCCGCGCGCCGCCTGCCCGGCGACCGCGCGGACGGTCGGCTCCGGCGAGTGGCCCGCCATCGCCCCGGTGTCCCCGAGGCAGAAGTCGACGTATTCGATCCCGTCGACGTCCCGGAACCGCGCCCCGTGCGCCTCGGCCGCGAAGACGGGAAACCCGCCGGCCCACCGCACCATCCAGTGCATGGGTACGCCGGCGAGCATGGAAGACCGCGCCTGCTCGAAGAGGTCGCGCGAGCGCGGATGTTCGCGCTCGAACCGCTGGAGCTCCTGTTGCAGTAGCTGTTCGACTGTCACAGCGTTTCGAAAGGCCGCGACCAGGTCGCGACCTGGTCGCAGTTGTTGATCCGCCTACGAAGCCAACTCGGCGAGTCTCTCGTGGACCAGGCCAAGTTCCTCGTAGAACGCACCCACGACGATCGGGTCGAACTGGGTGCCGGCGCAGCGCTCGAGCTCCGCCATCGCCTCGCGCTCCGAGAGCGGCTTGCGGTACACGCGCTCCGAGGTCATCGCGTCCCAGGCGTCGGCGACGAAGATGATGCGCGCGCCGAGCGGGATCTCGTCCCCGCGCAGCCGGTCCGGGTAGCCGGCGCCGTCCCAGCGCTCGTGATGGTGCAGCACCCAGTCGGCGATCGGCTCGACGCCGAGGCTCTCGAGCATCCGGTGGCCGATCTGCGGGTGGCGCTGGAGCACGAGCCGCTCGGATTCGTTGAGCGCTCCAGGCTTACGCAGGATCTCCTCGGGGATGGCGAGCTTGCCGAGGTCGTGCAGGCTCGCGGCGAGCCGGGTCAGCTCGACCTGCGTCTCTTCGAAGCCGAGCCGGCGGGCGATGCGCGCCGCCAGCTCGCCGACCCGCTCCGAATGGCTGCCCGTGTACGCGTCGCGGGCGTCGACGGCCTTCGCGAGGCTCGCAGCCGCGCGGTAGCGCGCCGCGCGGTCCGGCCCCTCGGCGAGCTGCTGCAGCTGCGAGAGCTCGAGCGTCGTCGCCTCGTAGGTGCGCGCGCGGTTCTTGCCGTCCTCCTTGGCCCAGTACAGCGCGCTGTCGGCGAGCCGGATCAGCTCGTCCCGGCCGACGCCCTGTACCGGGAAGGTGGCGACGCCGGCGCTGACGGTCACCTCGCCGACCTGCTCGAGCACGGCCGCACCGACGCGCTCCACGATCGAGCGGGCGACCGCGACCGCGTCGCGCTCGCCGAGACCCGGGAGGAGCACTGCGAACTCGTCGCCGCCGAGCCGGAAGCTCTCGCCGCCCTGGCGCAGGCGCGCCGCGATCTGGCCGAGGACGCGGTCGCCCACCGGGTGGCCGAAGCGGTCGTTGATGCGCTTGAAGTCGTCGATGTCGACGAGGCAGAGGCTGACCGCAGCCCCGTCGTGCTCGGCCTGGGTCAGCTCCCGCTGCAGCCGCTCGTGGAAGTGCCGGTGGTTGCCGAGGCCCGTGAGCGGGTCGGTGAGGGCGAGCCGCATCGCTCGCAACGCCGCGAAGGTCGATCGCTGGTAGAGCGCGATCGCGAGCAGCGGGCCGACGAGCGCGATCGAGAGCGCGGGGGAGCGCTGCCAGAGCACGACGAGCATGAGCGCCGCCGACGCCATCAGCGCGAACGGCGCCGTCGTCTGGCGCACGTTGCTCCACATCACCCTGAAGAAGTTGCGCCCTGCGTCCGCGGCCAGGACGGCGCTGATGAGGACGAGGTTGACGACCCAGTTGTAGAGGAACGCGCAGACCGCGAGCCGGGCGAGCAACGCGCCGACGGAGCTCCCGTGGATCTGCTGGATCGCGAGGCCGCTGGCGAGCGACGCCAGCGCGAACATCGAGCCGTTGTACCCGATCCGCAGCGGCGGGCGGCGGCCGAACAGCTGGGTCACGGCCGGCCCGCCGGCGGCGACGATCACGCCGGCCTGCCAGCCGAAGAGCACGATCGCCGCCACGGCGAACACGAAGCCGAGCGTCACCCCGCCGGCGTCCACCCCTTCCACGGGGACGGGGAAGCGCTCGGCGAGGATCATGCCGGCAAAGAGCCCTGCGATCGCAGCCAGGTCGCTGAGCGAATGTGACGCTGTCGCGTACGAGACGATCGCTGCGACCAAGGTCGCAACCCCCGCCAACGAGACGGGGGCTACGATCGCGAGGACTCTAGGGGAAACGCCGGTGGGTGCGCTCACCGCCCCGCCGTGGCCCTGCTGGGCCGTCGGTCAGGGGCAGGCGCGCGCTTCCGGGAAAAACTGTACGCCGAACCTCCGTGCACCTCTCTCCCTTCCCACCCCGCTGCGAACCGGTCCTACCAGTTGAAATTCCCGCCCGCGGTGCTGAGCTGCACCAGCGCGCCGAGAATCATCGCGACGCTCACCATCAAGACCATGACGAGCGCGAGCCGCGGCTTCCACTCCAGCATGTTTCCTCCAGAATCTTTGGACGCCAGACAAGGGGATTCTGCGGTCCCGGAGTGGCCGGTGGAATCACCCGAAGGGGTGATCGTCTCCCAGGCCGTAGCGCTCCCCCGAACTAGCCCTTCCAGGACGCCGAGCCGTTCAGCCTGAGAGCCCGGCCTCCTGCAGCGGCCGGCGGGCCCAGGCGAACCGCTGCCGGTACGAGCCGGTGAGGGTCGCGAGCGCCACGCCGTACTCGGAGGACTGGATGAACCAGCCGTTGCCGAGGTAGATGGCCATGTGGTCGACCTCTGAGGGCTGCGACCTCGGCCCATGGGCGCCGAAGAAGAGCACGTCGGCAGGCTGGAGGTCGGCGAAGCCGATCCGCTGCGAGGTGGGCACCTCAGCGCTCATCACGTAGGTGGTGCGGCCGCGCAGGACCGAGGCGAGGTCGCCCTCGCCGGGGTAGCTCTGAAGCTTGTAGACCCGCCAGACGAAGCCGGAGCAGTCGTAGCCGCCTCGCGCCTGGATGCCGAACTCGACCTCGGGGCCGTCGCTCGTGCCGCCCCAGACATAGGGCATGCCGATCCGGGCCACGGCGGTATCGAGGATCCGGGTCTGCCAGGCGGAGAGCTGCGGCAGCGTGAAGGAGTCGGCGAGGCTCTGGACGCCGGCGATCTCCCAGCCGCCGAAGTGGAGCACCATGGCGGCCGAGTAGGCGGCCTCGGCGCGCGTGGCCGGGTCGTTCGGGAGCAGCTCGAGCGAGTCCTGGCTCGCGGGGTGATTGGTGCGGAGTCCGAGCAGGCGCGCCACGACCTCGGTGCCGAACCGCGCCGGCACCTTCAGCCCCGCGGCCCGCGCTCCCCGCGCGAACTCGGCGGCCGCGTTCGAGAGGCCGAGCGCGGAGACGAGCCGGGCATCGAGCGCGGTGATGGTGACCCGGGCGCCGGGATCCGCGACCTTCGGCGGCGCCGCCGGGGCGGTAGGGGTGGTGTCGGCCGGCGTCGTGACCGGGGCCGTGGTCGTGGTCTGCGCCGGGTCGGTCGTCGTCGTGGCCGGGTCCGCCGGCGTGGTCGCGGTCGGGTCGGTCGTCGTCGTCGGGTCGGTGCTCGTCGGGTCGGTGCTCGTGGGGTCGGTGCTCGTGGGGTCGGTGGTCGTGGGGTCGGTGGTGGTGGGATCGACCGGCACGACGGGCTCGACCGGAAGGATCGGCGGCGGCGGGAACACCACCTGCGAGAGGCCGAAGACGAGGTTGGCGAGCGCCTGGGCGGTCAGCGGGTTGTTCGGCCGGAACGCCGCCGGCGTCTTCGCCCCCATCAGGCCGGCGGCGGTGACGGTCTGGATCTGGGGTGCCGCCCACGAGCGGTTCGGCTTCCCGGATGCGGCGGCGGCGCCGGTGTGGACCAGCGCGAGTGCGGCAGCTGCGGCGATGAGACCTCGACCCACTTTCACCTCAGATCGACTTCGGCCTCCGAAGACTTTAGCCTGCAAAGACATGGATCTCGAGATCGTGCCGCCGCCGACGGAGCAGGAGCGGGCCGCCATCGAGGCGGCGCTTGCCGCGGACGCCCGCGAGAAGCGGCAGCAACCGTCGCCGTGGGCGGGGGAGCTCCTGCCGCGCCGCGAGGACGAGCTCGAGGGCCGTTCCTAGGAAGTCGCCCGTGGCCGGAACAGCTTCGGCGCGCTGCGCGCGTAGTCGAGGCCGGAGATCCAGGTCAGCGCGACCGCGACGAGCAGCGACCACCAGGCGACCTTCGTCCCCCACGCGCCCGCGGCAGCGAAGCCGCCGAGACCGGCTGCGATCGCCTGAGCCCACGTCTTCAGCTTGCCGAGGTCGCGGGCCGCGAGCACGATGCCGCGCTCGATCGCCGCCTGCCGGAGCCCCGTGATCAGCACTTCGCGGACGACGATCGCCGCGACCATCCACGCCGGGACGACGTGCTGCCCGACGAGCATCACGAGCATCCCCAGGACGAGCACCTTGTCCGCGATCGGGTCGAGCAGCGACCCGAGCGGCGACGTCCGGCCGTGGCGGCGCGCGAGCCGCCCGTCGAAGAAGTCGGTCGTCATCCCCGCGCAGAAGACGCCCGTCGCCCAGTAGGCGTGACCCGAGAACGTCAACGCGAAGAGCACGACGACCACCGGTACCGAGAGGGCGCGCGCAACTGTCAGCTGATCGGCGGGGCTCACCAAGCGGGACAATACGACCCAGTCATGTTCGACAAGGTTCTGGTAGCCAACCGCGGCGAGATCGCGATCCGTGTCTTCCGCACCCTGCGCGAGCTCGGGCTCGCCTCCGTGGCCGTCTATTCGGAGGCGGACCGGGGTGCGCTGCACGTCGGCTACGCGGACGAGTCGTACCTGGTCGGGCCGCCGCCGGCCGCCGAGAGCTACCTGAAGGTGGCGACGCTCGTCGAGACCGCGCTGCGGTCGGGAGCCGGCGCCGTCCACCCGGGCTACGGCTTCCTCGCCGAGAACGCCTCCTTCGCCCGCGCGGTCGAGCAGGCCGGTCTCGTCTGGATCGGCCCGCCGCCGGAGGCGATCGAGCTGATGGGGGAGAAGACCCGGGCCCGGCGCGCGATGCGGGACGCGGGCGTGCCGATCATCCCCGGCACGACGGAGCCGGTGCAGTCCGTCGAGGAGCTGCTCGCGCTCGGCGAGTCGATCGGCTACCCCCTCTTGCTCAAGGCGGCCGCCGGCGGGGGCGGCAAGGGGATGGAGGTGGTCGAGGAGCCGGCGCAGGCGGAGCGCGCCTTCGAGACGGCGCAGCGCCAGGGGCGGTCGTACTTCGCCAACCCGGACGTCTACGTCGAGAAGCTCATCCTCGACCCGCGCCACGTCGAGGTGCAGGTGCTCGCCGACGGGCACGGCAACGTCGTCCACCTCGGCGAGCGCGACTGCACGATCCAGCGCCGCCACCAGAAGCTCGTCGAGGAGACGCCCTCGCCGGCGGTCGGCCCGGAGCTGCGCGCGCGGATCGGCCAGATCGGCGTCGATGCCGCGCGCGCCGCCGGCTACCGCTCCGCCGGGACGATCGAGGGGCTGCTGACGAAGGACGGCGACTACTTCTTCATGGAGATGAACACGCGAATCCAGGTCGAGCACACGGTGACGGAGATGGTCACCGGCATCGACCTCGTGCGCGAGCAGGTCCGCGTCGCGCTGGGCGAGCCGCTGTCGGTGACCCAGGCCGAGGTCGAGCTGCGCGGGCACGCGATCGAGTGCCGCATCAACGCCGAGGACGTCTCGCGCGGCTTCCTGCCTGCGCCGGGGCTCGTAACCGCCTACCGTGAGCCGGCCGGCCCGGGCGTCCGCGTCGACTCCGGCGTCGGCGCCGGCAACGAGGTCTCCGGTGTCTACGACCCGATGATCGCAAAGCTGATCGTGCACGGCGCCGACCGCGAGCACGCGCGCCGCCGGATGCTGCGCGCGCTCGACGAGTTCCTGATCGAGGGCCCGGCCACACTGATCGGCTTCCACAAGGCGCTGCTCACGCACGAGTGCTTCATCCGCGGCGAGACGTGCCACGGCCTGGTCGAGTCCGACGAGCTGGCGGCGCGTGCCGCCGCGCTCGACGGCGGCGTCGCCCACGGAGCTTCGGGTTCCGCCGGCGCGACGGTGGAGCGGGTGCGCACCGTGGAGGTCGACGGGCGCCGGTTCGAGGTGCGGCTCGTCGAGCCGGAGCCGCCGTGGGCCGGTCTGGCGCGGCGGCGGCGCGAGCGCGTTCGCTCCCGCGGCGCCGGCGGCCACGACGTGATCGTCTCGCCGATGCAGGGGACCGTGCTCGCCGTGCCGGTCGCCGAGGGCGACGAGGTCGAGGCGGGGCAGGTGATCTGCATCGTCGAGGCGATGAAGATGGAGAACGAGGTGCACGCGCACCGTGGGGGGACGGTGACCGAGCTGTCGGTGGAGCCGGGCCAGCCGATCGCCCACGGCCAGGTGATCTGCGTCGTCTCCTAGTACTAGATGGACCGCTGGTACGAGCGGAACGTCCACGTCGCGAACGCGCACGTGGCCGCCGTCGCGGCGACGAGGAAGAGCAGGAACTCGCCGGTCGGCCCCCAGGCGCCGCCGACGACGATCGCGTTGCGCGCGGCGTTGACGCCCCAGTTGACCGGGTTGAAGCGGGAGATGCTGCTGATCCAACCGGGCATGAGCGCCGTTGCGAGCAGGATCGACGAGAGGAACATCAGCGGCAGGCCGACGAAGTTCGCGGTCGCGATCATCGACGCCTCGCGGCGGAGCAGGAGCGCGACACCGTTCGAGAAGCCCGAGAACACCATCGCGAGCAGCGCTGACGCGACGAGCACGACGACCCACCCGAGCAAGCCTCCGTGCACGCGCACGCCGAGCGCCAGGCCGACGAGGAGGAGGATGACCGCCTGGAGGATCGCGGTGATTCCGGCGCGCGTGACCTGCGAGAGCACGATCGCGAGCCGCGACGCGGGAGCGGCGAGGAAGCGGTCGACGACATGCCGGTCGAGGTCGTTGATCATCGCCATGCCCGACCACGTCCCGCCGAAGAACGCGTTCATGCACACGATCCCCGGCGTGAGGAACTCGATGTAGCTGCTCGCGCCGCCGCGTAGCGCGGTCACCTTCGAGAAGAGCTGCCCGTAGAGCAGCAGCCAGATCATCGGCTGGATGACCATCATCGCGATCCAGATCGGCTCGCGCATGAGGTTGCGCGCCTGGCGCACGACCATCCAGCCGGTGTGGCGGAGCAGTTGCGGCATCAGCGTCCCCAGGCCTTCGCTACGGGCTTGTGCTCCTCGTCCTCGGCCGCGAAGTCGCGGCCGGTGTAGTGGAGGTACACGTCGTCGAGGGACGGGCGCGACGTCGTCACCGACGCGACCGGGAAGCCGCGGCCGTCGAGCGCCGAGAGGATCGTCGGGATCGCCTGCGCGCCGTTCGGGACGCGCGCCCGCACGATCTTCCCTTCGAGGTGCACCTCGTCGGCGCCGTCGAGCGCCTGGACGACCTGCACCGCCTCGGCCAGGCGTCCGTCCGTCTCGCGCAGCTCGACGCTCACCGACTCGCCGCGCAGGCCGGCCTTCAGGTCCTCGGGTGTGCCCTCGACGACGATCCGGCCCCGGCTGACGATGGCCACGCGCTCGGCGAGGCGGTCGGCCTCCTCGAGGTAGTGGGTCGTGAGCAGGATGGTCAGCTTCTCCTGCCGGGCCAGCCGCTCGACCTCCACCCACATCGCAGCGCGCGCCTCGGGGTCGAGCCCTGTCGTCGGCTCGTCCAGGAAGAGGACGTGCGGCTTGTGCACGAGCCCGATCGCGATGTCGAGGCGGCGCTTCATGCCGCCGGAGTAGCCGCGCGCCACGCGGTCGCCGGAGTCCGCGAGCCCGACGAGCTCGAGCAGCTCGTCCACCCGCTTGTGGAGCGGCGTGCCGGCCATCCCGTGGATGCGGCCCTGGAGCAGCATGTTCTCGCGCCCGGTCGCCTCCCAGTCGACGCCCGAGTCCTGGGCGACGTAGCCGAGCAGGCGGCGGACGCGGTTCGGGTGGCGGGCGACGTCCTCTCCGGCGACGAGCGCACGGCCCGAGTCCGGTCGCGTCAGCGTCGTCAGGACTCGCACGGTCGTCGACTTGCCGGCGCCGTTCGGGCCGAGCAGCGCGAAGACCTCGCCGTCGCGGACGGAGAACGAGACGCCGTCGAGCGCCTGGACGCTCTTGTAGCGCTTGTGCAGGTCCTCGGCGACGATCGCGTCCATGCGCTCACTCTAGACGCGGCTCGGTAGAGTCAACCGCCGTGGACCTCTACGAGTACCAGGGCAAGGAGCTCTTCCGCCGGGTCGGCATCCCCGTTTCGAACGGGCGCCGCGCCGACTCGCCGCAGGAGGCCCGCGCGGCCGCGCAGGAGCTCGGCGGGCCGGTCGTGGTCAAGGCGCAGGTGCTCACCGGCGGCCGCGGCAAGGCCGGGGGAGTGAAGCTCGCAACCGGCCCCGACGAGGTCGAGCAGACGGCGAAGCAGATCCTCGGCCTCGACATCCGGGGTCACATCGTTCGCCGGCTCTGGATCGAGCAGGCGTCGGAGATCGCGAAGGAGTACTACCTCTCGATCACCTTCGACCGGGGCGCGAAGAAGCCGCTCTTCATGTTCACGACGCAGGGCGGCGTCGAGATCGAGCAGATCGCCGAGGAGAGCCCCGAGGCGCTGATCCGGCTGCACGTCGACCCGTCCGTCGGCTTCCAGCCGTGGGTCGGACGGCGGCTCGTCTACGGAGCGCGCGTCGAGGACGCTTCCGAGCAGAAGCAGATCGCGTCGATCGTGGAGAAGCTCTACCGGGCCTTCGTCGAGTTCGACGCGATGCTCTGCGAGATCAACCCGCTGATCGTGACGCCCGCCGGCGAGGTGAAGGCGCTCGACTCGAAGTTCACCGTCGACGACAACGCGCTGTTCCGGCATCCCGATATCGCCGAGATGCGCGACACGGCCGCAGCCGACCCACTCGAGACGTTCGCGCGCGAGAAGGGCGTGACGTACGTGAAGCTCGACGGCACCGTCGGCATCTGCGGCAACGGCGCGGGCCTGTCCATGTCGACGGTGGACGTCGTCGCGCACGTCGGCGGCAGGCCGGCGAACTTCTGCGACCTCGGCGGCGGCGGCTCGGCGGAGGGTGTCGTCGACGCGCTCGAGGTGATCACCCGCGACCCGCAGGTGAAGTCGATCTTCTTCAACGTCTTCGGCGGGATCACGCGCTGCGACGAGGTCGCGCGCGGGATCCTCGAGGCGCTCGACCGGCTGGACATGTCCCGCTACCCCGTCGTCGTCCGGCTGGACGGGACGAACGCCGTCGAGGCGCGACAGATCCTCGCGGACGCCGGCAGGCCGAACATCCACACCGAGGCGACGATGCTCGAGGGCGCACGCAAAGCGGTGGAGCTGGCGGGATGACCGACGTCTGGAGCGAGCGGGCGGAGGCGTACCGGACGAGCGCGATCCACGCCGCCGGCGACGATCTCGACCTGACGATCGAGTGGTGCGAGCCCGGCGACGGCGTGACCGCCCTCGACGTCGCCACCGGCGGCGGTCACGTCGCCCGCCGGCTCCGCGAGGCGGGGTGCACGGTCGTCACCGTCGACCCGGCGCCGGGCATGCAGGCCGATACGACAGCGCCGGCCGAGGATCTGCCGTTCGCCGGCGGGAGCTTCGACGCGGTCGCGTGCCGCCTCGCCGCGCACCACTTCGCCGACGTCGTCGCGGCGGTGAAGGAGATGGCGCGCGTCGCCCGCGGCCGCGTGGTCGTCTGCGACAACACGTTCGTCAGCGAGAGCTCCGAAGAGGCCGACCGCGTCCGCGACCCGAGCCATGTGCGCAACTACGCCGTGGCCGAATGGGAGAGCTTCTACGAGCTCGCCGGACTCGAGGTCGTCGCGCGCGAGCACATGAACCGTCCGCTCGAGATCGAGCCGTGGCTCGAGCGTGCCGGCTGCACCGGCACGGACGCGGCGCGCGTGCGCGAGCTGCTCGGCGACCGCATCGTCGACGGCTGGATGCCGTTGCCGACGCTCGTGATCAAGGGAGTACCCCGCTGATGGCGATCGTCGTCGACAACGACACGCGCCTCGTCGTCCAGGGCCTCACCGGCAGCGAGGGCCGCTTCCACGGCCTGCGCAACCGCGCCTACGGAACGAACGTCGTCGCGGGCGTCACGCCGGGCAAGGGCGGCCAGGACGTCGAGGGGATCCCGGTGTTCGACACCGTCGCCGACGCCGTCGAGAAGGCCGGCGCGAATACGACGCTCATCTTCGTCCCTGCTCGTTTCGCCGCGGACGCGATCTACGAGGCGGTCGACGCAGGCATCGGCACCGTCATCTGCGTCACCGAGCACGTGCCCGTGCACGAGATGCTGCACGCGTACACGTACTTCCGTCCGAAGGGCGTGACGATGATCGGCCCGAACTGCCCGGGTGTGCTCTCGCCGGGAAAGGCCAACGTCGGCATCATCCCGGCCGAGATCTTCAGCGAGGGCGCCGTCGGGCTCGTCTCGCGCTCCGGCACCCTGACCTACCAGATCGGGCACGAGCTGACGCAGCTCGGCCTAGGCAACTCGACCATCGTCGGCATCGGCGGCGACCCTGTCGTCGGCTCCTCGTTCATCGACGTGCTCGCGAAGTTCGAGGACGACCCGGAGACGGAGCTGATCGTGATGGTCGGCGAGATCGGCGGCGACGAGGAGGAGAAGGCGGCCCGCTTCATCGCCGAGCACGTGACGAAGCCGGTGCTCTCGTACATCGCCGGCTTCTCGGCGCCGCCCGGCAAGACGATGGGCCACGCCGGCGCGATCATCTCCGGCTCCTCCGGCACCGCGCAGGCCAAGAAGGAAGCGCTCGAGGCGCGCGGCATCCAGGTCGGCACCACGCCGACCGAAGTGGCCGAGCTCGTCGCCGAGCGGATGCGCGGCCGCGATCTCTAGACTGAAGCCCGTGGATGTCGTCTCGTTTGCGCGCGGCGTTCCCGCGCCGGAGTGCCTGCCGGTCGCGGAGATGGCCGACTGCGCCCGGGCCGTGATCGAGCGCGACGGCCGGACGGTGCTCTCGTACGGGCCCGGCGGCGGCTACGGGCCGCTGCGCGAGTGGATCGCCGCGCGCCACGGCGTGGAGGCTTCGCGCGTGATCGTGACGAACGGCTCGCTCCAGGGCTTCGGCTTCCTCGCCGACGAGCTCGTCGGCGCCGGCAACCGCGTGTTCGTCGAGGCGCCGGCGTACGACCGGCCGCTGAAGATCCTCTCGCGGCTGCGCGCCGAGGTCGTGGCGATCCCGCTCGACGACGAGGGGCTCGACTCGGAGGTGCTCGAGCGTGACCTCCGCGAAGGCCCGCCGCCTGCGTTCCTGTACACGAACCCGACCTTCCAGAACCCGAGCGGCCGCACCCTGTCGTTCGATCGCCGCCGGCATCTGATCGAGATTGCGCACGAGCACGACCTGTTCATCCTCGAGGACGATCCGTACGGGCTCGTCCGCTTCGAGGGCGAGCCGCTGCCGACGCTGTTCGAGCTCGACGGCGGCGACCGTGTCGCGTATGCGTCGTCCTTCTCGAAGACGATCGCTCCCGGAGTGCGGGTCGGCTACTTCGTGCTGCCGCAGGAGCTTGCCGCACGGGTGGAGGCGCGCGCCGTCTCGACGTACATCTCGCCGCCGTTCCTGACGCAGGCGACCGTGTTCGAGTTCCTGGAGCGCGGCATCTTCGAGCCGAACCTCGTGCGCGTCAACGGCCTGCTGAGGATGCGCCGCGACGCGATGCTCGCCGCGCTCGCGCGCGAGTTTCCCGAGACCGCGAGCTGGAGTCACCCGCAGGGCGGCTACTTCCTGTGGGTGGACCTGCCGCCTGACGTCCGCGCCGACGACCTCCAGGTGGCGGCCGAGGGCGTCGGCGTCACCTTTGTCAAGGGGAACGACTTCTTCGCCGGCCACCTCGGCGGCGAGCACGAGCTCCGGCTGGCGTACAGCTTCGTCTCGCCGGAGCAGATCTCCGAAGGCGTGTCGCGGCTGGCGCCGCTACTTCGCAGCGCCGCGGCGCCTGCGCCTGCGCTCTAGCTGCGCGAGCAGGATCCCGCCGGCGAGCCCGAGCGCGATCGCGAGCAGGACGAGCCAGACGAGCGACACGCTCGCGGTCGCGAAGACGAAGTGCAGGCTGACCTGCATGCGGTTCTCGAGCACGAACGCGACCGCGTAGGCGACGAGCACGACGAGCGCGATCAGGCGCCCGTACAGCTTCGGCTGCCAGTTCTCCTGAAGCTGGCCGGTGTCGACGCGCGGACGGCGCGGCAGGAAGCGCACGGGGTGATTCTATGCCGCTACGCGACGGCGGTGACGCGCGGGCGTGCGAGCGGAACGAGCCGCGGCTGAGGCGGCGGTGACAGGCGGCCGACCGAGTGGGCGCGGAACGTCGGGCAGATCTCCTCGCCGGGAAGGGCGCACAGCCCGGCGCGGCTGAAATAGCAATCGTTGCAGGTTGCTTTGGCTCGGTTGGGCATGTCGTCGGACGCTCTGTCGAAAAGTGCTGTGCTCCGACCCGCGATGATAGGACGCTGAACCGCATACGCAAGCGTTGTCGGGGACGAAAACTGACGAATTTCCGGGAGATTCCGGGCTGGGGAAAACTGCGCCGCGCTAGTGCCGCAGAGGCAGTGTTGCCAGTGCCTGCAACGCCTGGGGAAAACTCTTCACAGCGATGATCCGGAGGCCGTGCGCGTAGCGCCGGGCCTCGGCTGCGTTATCCCCAGCCGCGGGCACGAGGAACACGTCCGCCTTCGCCTCCCGGACGCCGAAGGTCTTCTGCTTGACGCCACCGATCGCGGAAACGGTGCCGTTGAGCTCCATCTGCCCGGTGGCCGCGACCTTGTAGCCGCGGTCGACGTTGTGCCCGAGCTCCTCCATCACCTCGAGCGCGAACGCGAGGCCCGCGGACGGCCCGCCGACGTTGCCCGCGTCGATCCGCACCTTGAGCGGCAGCTCGATGTGCGCCGCCTGGTCCGGAGAGAACCCGACGATCGCCCGGTGCGCGTCGGCCGGGTCGGCCACGGTCTGTACACGCACGGTCAGCGTCTGGTCGCCCCGCCGTACGCCGAGCGTCACGACCTGGCCGGGGTGCACTCGGGCGAGCACGGTGCGCAGACGCGCGATCGTCAGCGTCGTCACCCCGTTCACCGACCGGATCACGTCCGTGGGGTCGAGCTTGCCCACGGCGTGCGTGCCGAGATCGATCGCGTTGACGGTCACGCCGTCCGGCTTGGCGACGACGTGGTAGCCGAGGCGGCGCAGCGCGACCGCGGCCGCCACCTGCTGGGAGATGGTCATCTCCTGCAGGTCGGCTCGACGCTGCGCGGCGTCGCTCACCCCCGGCGGCACGAGCAGGTTCGCAGGCACGAGTGTCGAGCCCGAGCGGATGAACGGGAACAGCGACTCGAGCATGCTCGCGCGGCGTTCGAAGACGTCGACGAAGTAGATCCCGCCGGGCCCCTTGGGGTCGTGGCCGCCCTGCACGCGGACAAGCGGCGCGACGGGGTGCGCCCCGTCGGGCAGCAGCAGGTAGTCGTTCGAGGGGACGAGGTAGAGGACGACCCCGGCGGCGACGACGAGGCCGGCGAGCACGCCCGCGATCCGGACCGGGGAGAGGACGCGGACGGCGCGGGGCACGGGCGTCAGCGTACAGCGACGATCAGAACAGGGACCGCTGAGCCCCGCCGTCGACGAGGATCGTCTGGCCGCTGACGTAGCGCGCCCGGTCGGAGGCGAGGAAGCACACGACGTCGCCGAGCTCGCTCGGCGTGCCCCAGCGGCCGAGCGGGATTTCGGCGAGATCGGCCTCCGTCGCACCTTGCGGGTAGAGCTGAGCGAGCCGCGCCGTGGCGATGCGGCCGGGCGCGACGCAGTTGACCGTGATCCCGCGGGGACCGAGGTCGCGGGACAGCGTCTTCAGCCAGCCCGTGAGGGCCGGCCGGAAGGCGTTCGAGAGCGCGAGGTGGCTCACCGGCTCCTTCGCGGCGATCGACGTGATCGCGACGATGCGCCCGCCGGCGCTGCGCTCCAGGTGGGGCAGGCAGAGGTGGACGAGGCGGACGGCCGGCAGGAACAGGAGCTCGACCGCCCGCTGAGCCGTTTCGGGGGTGACGTCGACGCCGGTCCCGGGCGGCGGGCCGCCGCCGTTCCAGACGAGGACGTCGATCCCGCCGAACGCCTCGAGCGTCGCCTCGACGGCCCGCTCGAGATCGTCCGGGACGGTCACGTCGCCGGGGACGGCGAGCCCGCCGATGCGGCCGGCCTCGGCCTCGAGCAGCTCCCGCCGCCGGCCGAGCATCGCGACGTTGGCCCCTTCGGCCGCGAGCGACTCCGCGCTCGCGAGCCCGAGCCCCGAGGACGCGCCCGTGACGAGCGCCGTCCGGCCCTTCAGCCCGAGGTCCATGACTCCCGCGCCTCGATCATCGGGGCGAGCCTATCCGACGGCGGAGCTCAGGCCGCGTCGCCTCTCGGCTCCGGTTCGGGGATACTGACTCCGTGGCCGAGCTCACCGGCGACGCGCTCGACGCGTTTCTCGCAGGGCCGTTCCTCGCGACGCTCGCGACGTACCGGCGCGACGGCACCGTGCTCCTCTCGCCGGTCTGGCAGGAGTGGCGCGACGGCTGCTTCCACCTCACGATCTCGCACGGCGACATCAAGGCGACGCATGTTCGCCACGACCCGCGGGTCGTGATCGCCGTCGCCGAGCACGCGACCCCGTACCGCGGCGTCGAGGCGCGCGGCACGGCGGAGTTGCTCGGCGAGGGCTACCCGGCGCTGGCCGAGCGGATGGTGGAGCGCTATCTCGGCGGCGTCTTTCCCCCGGAGCTCGACCGGGAGGGGCACGTGCTCAGGCTGAGGCCGGAGCGGCTGCGTGCCTGGTCGTTCGCGGATTGGTTCGGCTACTAGGTCGTCAGAACGCCGACGACCTCGCGCACGGCCGCGGCCGAGGCCTGCAGCGCGGCCTGCTCGCCGTCCGCCAGGTCGAGCTCGACGATCTGCTCGATCCCCTGCGGGCCGAGCTTCACCGGCACGCCCATGTAGAGGCCGTCGATGCCGTACTCGCCCTCGAGGTACGCCGTGCACGGGAGCACGCGCTTCTCGTCGAGCATGATCGAGTCGACCATCTGCGCCGCCGCGGCACCCGGCGCGTACCAGGCAGAGGTGCCCATCAGGTTGACGAGCTCGCCGCCGCCCTTCGCGGTGCGCTCGACCATCGCCTGGATCTTCTCGTCGCTGACGAGCTTGCGCAGCGGAACGCCGCCGACGGTCGTCGCCGAGACCACCGGCACCATCTGGTCGCCGTGGCCGCCGAGCACCACGGCGCGGACGTCCTTCACCGACGACCCGGTCTCCCAGGCGATGAAGGTCGAGAACCGGGCCGTGTCGAGGATCCCTGCCATGCCGAAGACGCGGTGCTTCGGCCAGCCGGAGACGTTCTTCGCGACGTGGCACATCGCGTCGAGCGGGTTCGAGACGACGATCAGGATCGCGTCGGGGCTCTGCGCGGCCACCTTCTCGGTGACGTCCTTGACGATCCTCTCGTTCGTCGAGACGAGGTCGTCGCGGCTCATGCCGGGCGAGCGCGGCAGGCCGGCGGTGACCACGACCACGGCCGAGCCGGCGGTCTCCTCGTAGCCGTTGGAGCCGGTGACGTTCGGCTCGTAGCCGAGCACCGCGCCCATCTGGTTGACGTCGAGCGCCTTGCCCTGCGGCAAGCCCTCCTTGATGTCGACGAGGACGACGTCGGCGTAGTCGCTCCTTGCGAGCACCTGCGCGCACGTCGCGCCGACGTTCCCGGCGCCGACCACGGTGACCTTCCGTCTCTCGCTCATACGAGTGCCGAATCTAGCGGAGTCGCCCGCGCGCCTGCGTCGGTAGATTCCCGGGCGTGACGCTCGCCGAAGCTGCGACCCGTGCCGACGAGCTCGCCCTGGGCGGGTCGGAGCGCGAGCTCGCGGACCTGCGGGCGCACTGGGGCGACGAGCTCGAAGCTGCTGCGCGCAGCGCGGACTTCCGCGAGCGCGCCGTCGCGTATCGCGCGCTCGGGCAGTTCCGCTGGCGCGCGAAGGAGGAGCTGCTCCGCCGCGGGCTCGACGACGAGAGCCCGGCCTGCCGCGGCTCCGCGCTCATCTCGCTCGAGCTGCTGTCGCGCGACCACCCGAGCAGCGTCAACGGCGTTCGCCCGCTCTTGCACACGCTCGTGAGCGCCGACGGCAACGCGGCCGTGCGCCGCCTCGCGGTGCTCTGCCTCCGGAACGGCTCGCCGCAGCGGGAGACGATCGTCCTGCTCGAGGGGATCGCCGGCGACGACGAGGCAGAGCCGCAGCTGCGCCAGGCCGCCGCGAAGATCGCGCAGGAGCTGAAGCGCAAGCAGCCGAAGCGCTAGGCCTTCTTGCGGGCGTGCGGATGCGCCTGGAAGTACAGCTCGCGCCGGCGCCGGTCGGAGACGTGCGTGTACCGCTCGGTCGTCGAGAGATCCGCGTGGCCGAGCATCTCCTGCACCGAGCGGAGGTCGGCGCCGCCCTCGAGGAGGTGCGTGGCGAACGAGTGGCGGAGGAGGTGCGGGTGGACCCGCTCCGGCTCGAGCCCCGCCGCCGCGGCGAGGCGGCGGAGGATGAGAAAGGCGCCGGCCCGGGTGAGCGCGCCACCCTGGGCGTTGAGGAAGAGCTCGGCCCGGTGGCGCTTGTCGAGATACGGCCGGCCGCGGGCGAGGTAGCGGCGCAGCGCCTCGACGGCCTCGCGCCCGATCGGGACGATCCGCTCCTTCGAGCCCTTGCCGAGGCAGCGGACGAGCCGCTGCTCGAGGTCGACGGCGGAGCGCTCGAGACCGACCGCCTCGCTCACCCGCAGCCCCGCGCCGTAGAGGAGCTCGACGAGCGCACGGTCGCGCAGTGCGCGCGGACCGGAGCCGGAGGCCGCCTCGATCAGTCGCTCCGCCTCGCCGGCGGAGAGCGTCCGCGGCAGCGTGCGGCGGCGGCGGGGCAGCTCGAGCTCGGCCGCCGGGTTGTCGGTGCGGGCACCGAGCAGCAGCTGGTGCCGGTAGAAGGAGCGGAGCGCCGCGACACGCCGCGCGATCGTCGTCCCGGCCCGGCCGGCGGCGCGCAGCGACGCGACGTACCCCGCGAGGTCGTCCGGGGAGGCGTCGGCGGGCGAGCGCTCGAGCCAGGCGGAGAAGTCGGCGAGGTCGCGCCGGTACGCGTCGACCGTGCGCGGCGCGAGCCGCGCCGAGGCGAGCGCGAGGAAGCCCTCTACAGCGGGGTCGTCCATGTGCGGGTTGATTCGCGCTGGGGCAGGAGACGCCTGCCGGCGCTACGACGGCGCGAACGACTGCGACCAGGTCGCGACCAGGTCGCGACCTGGTCGCGTCGTCGGCTACGACCGCGGGTGCGCGCTGTCGTACACGCGCCGCAGCCGGCGCGCGTCGACGTGCGAGTACACCTGCGTGGTCGACAGCGAGCTGTGCCCGAGCAGCTCCTGGATCGTGCGCAGGTCGGCGCCGCCCTCGAGCAGGTGCGTCGCGAACGCATGGCGCAGACGGTGCGGATGCGGGGCGACCCGGCGCAGCGTGCTCGTGTCGAGGCGGCGGCCGCGGACGGAGAGGAACAGCGCGTCGTCCGCGCCATGTGCCAGCGCCGGCCGCGCCTCGCGCAGATACCGCGCCACCCACCAGGACGCCTGCTCGCCGAGCGGCACGACCCGCTCCTTGCCGCCCTTCCCGCGCGTGACGTGGACGAGCTCCTGTTCGAAGTCGACGTCGCCGAGGTCGAGGCCGACCGCCTCGGCGCTCCGCAAGCCCGCCGAGTAGACGAGCTCGACGAGCGCGCGGTTGCGGAGCGCGACGGGCCCGTCGCCTTCGAGCGCGGCGAGCTCGCGCTCGAGCTCGGCGGGGCGGGGGGACTCGGGCAGCCGCCGCCCGCGGCGGGGGGCGAGCCGCGCGTCCGGGACCCGTGCCGCCGCCGAGCGCATGCCGGAGGAACGCGCGCACGGCGGCGAGCTTGCGTGAGATCGTCGCGGGAGCAAGACGCCTCGGGCGGCGCCCCGGCCGGGCAGCGCCGAGGTAGGCGGTGTATTCGACGAGGACGCGGATGTCGACCTCGTCGAGCGCGGTTCCGCGCGCCGCGAGCCAGCTGCAGAACTCGCTGACGTCGACGCGGTAGGCCCGCCGCGTGCCGTCCGAGAGCGTGGGCGAGTCGAGAAAGCGCGCAGCGGCCGCGTGGGCGTCCACGCTTCAAGGTTCGACACCCGCGCCCAGCTGCCTTCGCGTCGGGCAGTGTTGGAGCGTGAGCCCCTCCGCCCGAGTCTGGATCGCCCTCGGCACGGTCTACGTGCTCTGGGGCTCGACCTATCTCGGGATCGAGCTCGCCGGCGAGACGATGCCGCCGCTCTTCGCGGTCGGCACCCGCTTCGTCGCCGCCGGCCTGCTCATGTCCGCCTGGACGGCGTGGCGGCGCGGCCCCGGCGTCTTTCGCGTGCGCCCGGCGGAGCTCGGCACGTGCGTGCTCGTCGGAGCGCTGCTGCCCGGCGCCAACGCCCTGCTCTTCGTGGCCGAGCGGCACGTGGCCACGGGGCTCTCGGCCCTGATCGTCGGCGCCGTGCCGCTCTGGCTCGTCCTGCTGCGGACTGCGACCGGCGACCGGCCGCCCCGCGCGGCGCTCGGCGGCGTGGCCGCCGGCTTCGGCGGTCTGGCCCTGCTCGTCCGGCCGAGCGGCGGCGCGCCGCTCTGGTCGCTGCTCCTCGTCCTCTGCTCGTCGCTCATGTGGGCCTCGGGGTCGTTCCTCTCGAGCCGGCTGCCGATGCCCGCCGACTCCTTCGCGGCGACCTCGCTCGAGATGCTCGTCGGCGGCGCGATCCTGCTTCCGGTGGGGCTCCTGGCGACGCACCCGCACTATTCCGCGTTCTCGGCCCGCTCGATCGGCGGCTGGTTCTACCTCGTCACGTTCGGCTCGCTCGTCGGGTACACGGCGTACGTCTGGCTGCTCGACAACGCACCGCTCGGCCGCGTCGCGACCTACGCCTACGTGAACCCCGTCGTCGCGATTGCGCTCGGCGCGATCGTGCTGCACGAGTCGCTGACGTGGACGATCGGCGCGGGCGCGGTCCTCGTGCTCGTCTGCGTCGCCGTCGTCGTGCGCACCGAGTCAGCGCCAGGTGGCGCGGAGCACCCGCAGCCAGTTCCCATGACCGAGGGCCCGTAGGTCCGCCTCGGGCCAGCCGCGCCCGGCCAGGCCCTCGAACAGCGTCTGTACCTTCGACGCGTCGCCGACGGCGGCGACAGGCGTGCAGCCGTCGTAGTCCGAGCCGAGCGCGACGTGGTCGACGCCCATGCGCCCGGCGAGATACTCGATGTGGTCGAGCAGCACGTCGAGCGGGGTGTCGGCCCCGATCTCCGCCCGTGGGTGGGTCATCGTCCGGTCGAAGAAGGCCCCGACGAGCCCGCCGGAGTCGCGGACCGCGTCGAGCAGGGCGTCGGTGAGGTTGCGGGGGATCGGCGTGAGCGCGTGCGCTGCCGCGTGCGTGACGACGAGCGGAGCGTCGGAGAGTCGCGCGACCTCCCCGAAGCCCGCTTCGGTCAGGTGCGAGAGGTCGAGCATGACTCCGAGCTCGTTGCAGGCGCGGACGAGCGCCCGGCCGGCTGCGGTCAGCCCGGGCCCTGTGTCGGGCGTGCCCGGGTAGCGGAAGGGGACGCCGCACGCGAACGCGTTGGGCCGGCTCCAGGCGAGGCCGAGCGAGCGCATCCCCTGCTCCCGCCAGGACTCGAGGTTGCCGAGGTCCGGCGCGATCGGCTCGGCGCCCTCGAGGTGGAGGATCGCCCCGACCTCCTCCCCGGCGACGCAGCGCTCCAGGTCGGACACGGTCAGCACCGGCCTCAGGTCGCGCGCGAAGATCGCGGCCAGCTCCGCTGCGATCCGCCCGCCGCGCCCGGCCGGCAGGGGCGCGTCGAGCGGGATGTCGTAGCCGTCCGCGGTACGCCGCAGCACGGCCGAGTAGTCGGGCCGCTCGTCGGCCGCCGGTACGAAGATCGCGAAGAAGCCGGCCGCGATCCCGCCCTCGCGCATGCGTGGCAGGTCGAGCTGCCCGTCCTCGCTCCGCTCGCGGAGCGAGCCACCGCTCCTCCAGACGCGTTGCAGCGCGTCGTTGTGCCCGTCGACGACGGGGATCACTCGAGCTCGCCGGGGAGGAGCGAGTACATCGCCCAGTCGACGCGCCGTTCCAGCCGCGGGCTCCAGTGCGCCGCGCGCAGGACGCCCTCCAGCCGGAAGCCGGCCTTCTCGGCCACCCGGCGCGAGGCGACGTTCTCCACGGCCGCGCGCAGCTGCACACGCGCTGCGCCCTCGCCGACCACCCAGCGGGTCAGGAGCAGCACCGCGCGTGTCGTCGCGCCCCGGCCGCGGCCGTCGGCGCGCAGCCAGTACCCGATCTCGGCGACGTCGCCGGCTTCGTTCCAGGTGGCGCCGATCGACCCGAGCAGGCGTCCCGCGTTCGCGTCGGTCAGCGCGAACCTCGCCTCGCGCGCGTTGCCGGTCACGCCGCGGATGTACGCGAGCGCGTGCTCGAGCCCGTACGGCTGCGGGATCTGGTCGAGCCAGCGTGTGATCTCCTCGTCGCCGTCGAGGCACTCGACGATCGCCGGCGCGTCGGCCTCGGTCCACTGCCGGAGCGTGACGATCCCGTCCGAGAGCAGTTCCGGCGGCGGCGCGTCGCCCATGGCGAATACGATACGGGCGATGACGACGATGGACGTGCGCCGCCGCGTCGACCTATCGGTCCACGGAATCGTCGGCGATAGCCGCATCGTCTGGAGTCCCTCCACGCCGTTGCTGTACGAGCACGCGGTCGCGCGCGGCGAGGCGCGCATCTCCGAGGGCGGCCCGCTCGTCGTCGACACCGGCCGCCACACGGGCCGCTCGCCGAAGGACAAGTTCATCGTGCGCGAGCCGGGCTCGGAGGGCCGGATCTGGTGGGACGGCAACCAGGAGTTCGCCGAGGACGCGTTCGAGCGGCTCCGCGACAAGGTGACGGGCCAACTGTCCAGGGAGGCGACGCTCTACGTCGTCGACGCGTTCGCGGGCGCCGATCCGGAGCACCGGGTCGCCGTCCGCGTCGTCACGACGCACCCGTACCACGCGCTGTTCGCCAAGACGATGTTCATCGACCCGCTGCCGGAGGAGCTGCCCGGCTTCAAACCGCAGGCGCTCGTGCTGCACACGCCGGCGCTGGACGCGAATCCCGACGAGGATCGCACGCGCACCGGCACGTTCATCGTCCTGCACCCCTCCCGCTCCGAGGTGCTCGTCGGCGGCACGTCCTACGCGGGCGAGATCAAGAAGGCGATCTTCACCGTCATGAACGACCGTCTGCCGCTCGAGGGCGTCTTCCCGATGCACTGCTCGGCGAACGTGGGCGACGACGGGCGGGCTGCGATCTTCTTCGGGCTGTCCGGCACGGGGAAGACGACGCTCTCGGCCGATCCGGAGCGCGAGCTGATCGGGGACGACGAGCACGGATGGGGAGTCGGCGGCGTCTTCAACATGGAGGGCGGCTGCTACGCGAAGGTGATCCACCTGTCGCCGAGCGCGGAGCCCGAGATCTACCGCACGACGCGCACGTTCGGAACGATCCTCGAGAACGTCGCCATCGACGAGTACGGCGAGCTGGACCTGGACGACGCCTCCAAGACGGAGAACACGCGCGCCGCCTACAAGCTGGAGCAGATCGTGAACGCGCACCCGGACAAGCGCGCCGGTCATCCGGCCTCCGTCGTGATGCTCGCCGCGGACGCGTTCGGGATCCTGCCGCCGCTCGCCCGGCTCGACCGCCGGCAGGCGCTCTACTACTTCCTCTCCGGTTTCACCGCCAAGCTCGCGGGCACCGAGATCGGCGTCGCCGAGCCGCAGCCGACCTTCTCGACCTGCTTCGGCGCACCGTTCCTGCCGCAGCCGCCGCGCGTGTACGCGGAGATGCTCGGGCGCAGGCTCGACGAGCACGGCTCGACCGTCTGGCTCGTGAACACGGGCTGGACCGGCGGCCCGTTCGGCGAGGGGGAGCGGATGCCGATCGCCGCCACCCGGGCGCTGCTCCACGCCGCGCTCGCGGGAAGGCTCGACGGCATCCGGTACCGCACCGATCCGGTGTTCGGCTTCCAGGTGCCGGTCGAGGTGCCCGGCGTCGACCCGGCGCTGCTCGACCCACGCTCGACCTGGCGCGTCCCCGAGGCGTACGACCGCAAGGCGCAGGAGCTCGCGCGGATGTTCCACGAGAACTTCGCGCGGTTCGCCGACGCAGACCCCGATCTCGCAGCGGCCGGACCGCGCTGGGCCTCATGACCGCGGTCGGCGCGACACGCGGGCTCGGCGCGACCTCGAGACGCGACCGCTGGTGGCTGGCGCCGCTGCTCGTCGGGGTGGGGCTGACCGTGTTCGGCGTCTACGCGATCGTCGCAGGCGCGGAAGGCTCGCACTACCTGTACACGGGACGTCACGGCGCGCACTACCTGTCCCCGTTCTACTCGCCGGACCTGAAGAGCATGTTCGGCGTGAACCCGCCGTTCTCGTTCGCGTTCCTCGTCCTCTGGGCTCCGCTGGGCCTGCGGGTCACCTGTTACTACTACCGGAAGGCGTACTACCGCTCGTTCTTCCTGGCTCCTCCGGCGTGCGCGGTGGGCGGGCCCAAGCGCCGCCGCTACAAAGGCGAGAGCGCCTTCCCGTTCATCCTCCAGAACCTCACCGCTACTTCCTCTATCTCGCGACGATCGTTCTCGGATTCCTCGCCTACGACGCGGTCCGGTCGTTCTTCTTCCGCCACGCCGACGGCTCGCTGCATTTCGGGATCGGGCTCGGCTCGCTCGTGCTGACCGTCAACGTCGTCCTGCTCTCGTTCTTCACGTTCGGCTGCAACTCGGTGCGGCACTTGATCGGCGGGAAGCTCGACTGCTTCACCTGTTCCCTCTCCGCGCGCACCAGACACAAGCTGTGGCGCCGCGTGAGCTGGCTGAACGCCGCCCACATGCGGTGGGCGTGGCTCAGCCTCGCGAGCGTCGGCCTGGCCGACCTCTACATCAGGCTCGCCTCGCTGGGTGTCTTCCACGATCCAAGGCTCTTCTGAGTGGCCGCAGAAACCGAGTACGAGCTTCACGAGTACGACGTGATCGTGATCGGCGCGGGGGGCGCGGGCCTGCGCGCTGCGATCGAGTCCTCGGCGAACGGCGCGAAGACGGCGCTGGTCTGCAAGTCGCTGCTCGGCAAGGCGCACACTGTGATGGCGGAGGGCGGCGTCGCCGCCGCCTTCGGCAACGTCGAGGCGGCGGACAGCTGGGAGACGCACTTCCAGGACACCCTCTTCGGCGGCAAGTACCTGAACAACTGGCGGATGGCGGAGCTGCACGCGAAGGAAGCCCCCGATCGCGTGCGCGAGCTCGAGCAGTGGGGCGGTGTGTTCGACCGGACGCCCGACGGCAAGATGGCGCAGCGCGCGTTCGGCGGTCACACCTACCGGCGGCTCGTGCACATCGGCGACCGCACCGGCCTCGAGCTGATCAGGACGCTCCAGGACCGGGGCGTCCATCAGGGCATCGACGTCTTCATGGAGTGCACCGTCACGCAGCCTGCTCAAGGACGGCGACCGCGTCTGCGGCGCGTTCGGCTACTGGCGCGCGACCGGGGAGTTCGTCGTCTTCAACGCGCGAAGTCGGTCGTGCTCGCGACCGGCGGCCTCGGCAAGGGCTGGCGCGATCACGTCGAACTCGTGGGAGTACACGGGCGACGGGCATGCGCTCGCGCTACGAAGCGGGCGCGGAGCTCGTCGACATGGAGTTCGTCCAGTTCCACCCGACCGGAATGGTCTGGCCGCCGGGGGTCGTCGGCCTGCTCGTCACCGAGGCGGTGCGCGGCGAGGGCGGCATCCTGCGCAACGGCGAAGGCGAGCGTTTCATGGAGCGCTACGACCCGAAACGGATGGAGCTCTCGACGCGCGACGTCGTCGCGCGCGCGATCTACACGGAGGTGACGGAGGGGCGCGGCTCGCCGCGCGGCGGCGTCTTCCTCGACGTCTCGCACCTGCCGGCGTCGCACGGTGAAGAAGCGGCTGCCGAGCATGTACTCACCAGTTCATGGAGCTCGCCGGCGTCGACATCACCCGCGCGCCGATGGAGGTCGGGCCGACCTGTCACTACGTCGATGGGCGGGATCAAGGTCGACGCCGAAACGGGCGCGAGCCGCGTTCCCGGCCTGTTCGCGGCCGGCGAGTGCTCCGGCGGGATGCACGGTGCGAACCGCCTCGGGGGCAACTCGCTGTCCGACCTGCTCGTGTTCGGCAAGCGCGCAGGTGAGGGCGCGGCGATTCACGCGCGCGAGGCCGAGCCCCCTCGCGTCGACGCCGCGCAGGTGAACGCGGCGGCGACGGAGATGCTCGGCTACCTCGACGGCCCGGGCGAGGACCCCTTCGCGCTGCACGAGGAGCTGCAGGACGACGATGCAGCGCGGACGTCGGCATCTTCCGCGAGCGAGAGCGGGCTCTCGCACGGCGCGTCGCCGCGCTCGAGGAGCTTCGGCCGCGCATGCACGAACGCTCGCGTCGCCGCGGGCGAGCGCGCGTACAACCCGGGCTGGCACCTCTGCCGCGAGCTGCGGAGCTGCTCGTCCTCGTCGCAGAGGCGGTCACGCGCGCCGCGCTGCTGCGCGACGGAGAGCCGCGGCGCGCACAGCCGGCTCGACTTCCCCGGCCATCGACGACGACTGGGGCGACCACAACGTCGTCGTGCGCGCAGGACGGCGACGGGATGCGCGTCGAGCGGCGCGCCGTCGTCAAGGTCGCCGGCGCTCGAGCCGCTGGTCGCCGCGCGCAAGGCGGCGGAGAAGCGCGATGAGCACGCGGACGTTCGCGCGTCTGGCGCGGCGACGGCGACCGGGCGGCGGTCTCGTCGAGTACGAGGTCGAGGCGCGAAGAGGGCATGGTCGTCCTCGACGCGATGCACGAGATCCAGCGCACGCAGGCGCAGGACCTCGCCGTCCGCTGGAACTGCAAGGCGGCCAAGTGCGGCTCGTGCAGCGCCGAGGTGAACGGCAAGCCGTCGCCTGATGTGCAAGACGCGCCTCGACGAGCTCCCCGACGGCGCGCCGATCCGCGTCGAGCCGATGCGAGCCGTTCCCGCTCATCCGCGACCTCGTCACCGACGTCTCGTGGAACTACGAGGTGAACAAGAAGATCCCGCCGTTCACGCCGACGCCGGACGCCGAGTGGCTGATCGCGCAGGAGGACGTCGACCGGATGTCCGAGTTCCGCAAGTGCATCGAGTGCTTCCTCTGCCAGGACGTCTGCCACGTCCTGCGCGAGCACGACGCGAAGAGCCGCTACTTCGGACCGCGCTTCATGGTCCGCATCGCGGCGCTCGAGATGCACCCGCTGGACACCGCCGACCGGATGGAGCTGCTCGCGGGACAGGCGGGCATCGGCCTGCTGCAACATCACGAAGTGCTGCACCGAGGTGTGCCCGGAGGGGATCCACATCACCGACAACGCGATCATCCCGCTCAAGGAGCGCGTGGTGGACCGTTACTACGATCCCCTGCCGATGCTCGGCAGGAGGCTCCGCGGGCGGCGCCGCACGGGCGGCTCGGCCTGACCCGTCGCGGCCCGCGTTTTCGATAAGGTCACAAGCCGGATGGAGGACGGGCACGATGTCCTCGTCGTCGGGGCAGGCCTGTCCGGCATGCGGGCGGCGATCGAGGCTTACGACTTGGGCGCCGACGTCGCCGTGGTCTCGAAGCTGCACCCCACCCGCAGCCACTCGGGCGCTGCCGAGGGCGGCATCAACGCGGCGCTCGGCAACGCGTCCGAGGACAGCCCGGAGCTCCACGGGTACGACACGGTCAAGGGCTCCGACTACCTCGCCGACCAGGACGCGATCGAGATCCTCTGCGACGAGGGGCCGGGGGACGTCTTCCAGCTCGAGCGCTGGGGCGCCGGCTTCTCGCGCACAGCGGACGGGCGCATCGCCCAGCGCCCGTTCGGCGCCGCGGGCGCGCCTCGCACGGCGTACGCGGCCGACATCACCGGCCACGTGCTCGATCCAGGTGCTCTACGAGCAGCTCGTGAAGCGCGGGATCACGGTGTACGAGGAGTACTTCGCCTGGAAGCTCGTCGAGGACGGCGGACGGTGCGTCGGCGTCATCTGCTGGGACCTGCTGCACGGGGGCGTGAAGGCGTTCCCCGCGAAGACCGTGATCCTGGCGACGGGCGGGCCGGGCCGGCTCTACGTCGGCACGACGAACGCGTACGCGTGCACCGGAGACGGGATGGGCATGGCCCTGCGCGCTGGTGCGGCGCTGAAGGACATGGAGATGATGCAGTTCCACCCGACGACGCTCGCGCCCTCGGGAATTCTGATCACCGAGGGCTGCCGCGGTGAGGGCGCGTACCTCGTCAACAAGGACGGCGAGCGCTTCATGAAGCGCTACGCACCGAACGCGCTCGAGCTCGCGTCGCGCGACGTGATCTCGCGCGCCGAGCAGGTGGAGATCGACGAGGACCGCGGGCTCGGCGGCAACGTTCTTCTCGACCTGCGCCATCTCGGCGCGGAGCGAATCGTCGAGAGGCTGCACGGGACGCGCGAGCTCGCGCTGACGTTCGCGCACGTCGACCCCATCTTCGAGCCGATCCCGGTCCGCCCGGGCGCCCACTACCACATGGGCGGTGTCGAGACGGACGTCTGGGCCCGCACGACGCTCGACCGCCTGTACGCAGCGGGCGAAGTCGCGTGCGTCTCCGTGCACGGCGCCAACCGGCTGGGCGGCAACGCCCTCATGGAGACGATCACGTACGGCAGGCGCGCCGGGCATCACGCGGCCGAGTCGGCGCTCGCTGCAGACGACGCGACGCTGCCGGAGTCGGTGGTGCGCGACGCCGAGCGTGAGCTGCAAGAGCTGCTCGACCGAAGCGACGGCGAGCGGCCTTGGCGCATCCGGGACGAGCTGGCGGAGACGATGCACGAGAACTTCGGCGTCTTCCGGCGCGAGGAGCAGATGAAGCAGCAGGGCGAGATCGTGCGCTCGCTGCACGACCGGTACGGGCACGTCGTCCTCGAGGACAAGGGAGACGTGTTCAACAACGATCTGACGCAGGCGCTCGAGCTGGGTTTCCTGCTCGACCTCGCCGAGTGCATGGTCGTGTCCGGGCTCGCCCGCAAGGAGAGCCGCGGCGCGCACGCCCGGCCGTACGACTTCCCGGACCGCGACGACGAGAACTTCCTCCACCATACGATCGTGCACTGGAACGACGGCGGCCCGGTACTGTCGACGAAGCCGGTGCGGTTCAGCAAATGGGAACCCCAGGAAAGGAAGTACTGATGCGCCGTCTGGCGATCGCGCTCGTCCTCCTCTCGCTGCCGCTCGCCGCGGCCGCGTGCGGAGGCTCCTCGAAGCCGAAGGCGCCGACCGCGAGCAGCGGCGCGGCGGCGATCGACGTCGTCAGGAGCGCCGCGAAGAAGTCGGCGCTCGCCGGAAGCGAGCATCTGATCCTCACGGTCGGGGGCACGGCCTCGGGTCAGCAGCTCTCGGTCACCGGCACCGGCGACTTCGACAACAAGGGCCACATCGGCTCGCTCCACCTCGCCGTCGCCGCCGCCGGAATCTCGACCTCGATCGACGCGGTGCTCAGCCAGACCGACATGTATCTGAAGTCGCCGCTCTTCGCGGCGCTGCTGCCGGCCGGGAAGACGTGGATGAAGCTCGATCTCAAGCAGGCGGGCGCGACGTCGGGGCTGAACCTGAACGCGATCCTGTCGCAGGACCCGACCCAGTCGCTGGCCGCGCTTCAGAGCCTGAAGAGCGCGACGAGCCTGGGTACCGAGACGGTCGACGGGGTCTCGACCACCCACTACCGGGCGCGGATCGACCTGTCGAAGCTGCCGGCCGCCGCGGGCGCGAGCTCCTCGACGCCGAGCACGTACGACGCCTGGGTCGGCGGCGACGGGTACGTGTACCGCGTGCGCAGCCACATCGTGACGGGCTCTGGCAGCACGAAGTCGGCCGTCACGCTGACGGTCGATCTCTCCGGCTACGGCAAGCCGGTGACGATCGCCGTCCCGCCCGCGGCGCAGACGGCCGCCACGAAGGGCTCCCTGCCCGGGCTCGGCGGTTAGCGTGAGAGTCGCCCTGAAGATCTGGCGCTTCGACTCCGCGACCGGCGAGCGCGCGCTCAAGGAGTACGAGGTCGACGCGCCCGAGGAGGCGACGCTCCTCGACTGCCTCGACATCGTCAAGGACCGGGACGACGGCTCGCTCGCCTACCGCAAGAGCTGCCGGATGATGATCTGCGGCTCCTGCGGGATGCGCATGGACGGCGCGGCGGTGCTCGCGTGCAAGACGCAGATGCGCGAGATCGCCGAGGCGGGTCACGTTCCGGTGATCTCGGCGATGGGGAACCTCCCGGTCGTCAAGGACCTCGTCGTCGACATGGACCCGTTCTGGCAGAAGCTGCAGGCGATGAAGCCGTAGCTCCAGCCGGGCTACGAGCGCCCGGAGGACGGGCGGGAGTACCGGATCCCGCCGGAGCAGATGAACGTCATCCACAAGGAAGCGCTCTGCATCAACTGCGGCTGCTGCGTCTCCGAGTGCAACTCGATGGAGTCGGATCCCGAGTTCCTCGGCCCGGCAGGCGCTCGCCAAGGGCATGCGCTTCGTCGGCGACCCGCGCGACGGCGCGACCGTCGAGCGGCTCGAGCAGTACAGCGGCGAGCACGGGATCTGGGACTGCACCCGCTGCTACTTCTGCAACGAGCGCTGCCCGAAGGGCGTCGACCCGCGCGACGCGATCGCGAAGCTCGGCGCGGAGGCGATCCGCAACGGGATCGACCGCGACATGGGCGCCAAGCACGCGAAGTGGTTCGTGCGCTCGAGCGAGACGACCGGCTGGCTGCGCGAGACCGAGCTCGTCCCGAAGACGCAGGGCGTCGTCTCGTCGATCAAGCAGATGAAGTTCGCGATGAAGCTCGCTATCGCACGGCAAGGTGCCGGCGTCCGTTCCCGCCGCACGTCGCGAAGGACGTCGACGAGGCGCGGAAGCTGCACAGACTCGTGCGCGAGCAGGACCGCCCGGGCGCGCTCGGCCATGTGCAGGGCGAGCACGCGCTCGGGCGGCTCGTGCACGCCTTCGACGACTGCCGCCGACCGTACGGGCCCGGCTCGTTCCCGCGGCCCTATCTCCCCGGCGAGAAGGAGGAGACGGCATGAAGCGGGTCGCGTACTACAAGGGCTGTCTCGCCTCGCTCTCGGCGAAGGAGCTGGACACGTCGACCCAGGCGCTCGCGCCGCGTGTAGGGCTCGAGCTGGTCGAGCTCGAGTCGGTGACGTGCTGCGGCGCCGGCGACATCCACGAGGCCGAGCCCGACTACTACCTCCACCTGAACGCGCGCATCCTCGCGTACGCGGAGGCGACCGGCAGCGACACGCTGATGACCGTCTGCAACGTCTGCACGCTCAATCTGCGGCAGGCGAACTTCATGCTGAAGGGCGACGACACCCTCCGCGCGCGCGTGAACGAGAACCTGCGCGCCGTGGGCGCGCCGGCGTACAGCGGCGAGGTCGAGGTGCGGCACCTGCTCTGGGAGATCGCCGAGGGCGAGGGATACGAGAAGCTCAAGGAGGCGGCGCACAAGGGGCTGAAGGGCCTGAAGGTCGCGCCCTTCTACGGCTGCCAGATCCTGCGGCCCTCGAAGATCATCGGCTTCGAGGATCCCGACCGGCCGTGGTCGCTCGAACGGATCATCGAGGCCTGCGGCGGCGAGGCGGTCGACTACCCCGCGAAGATCAAGTGCTGCGGCTTTCCGATCATCCAGGCGCGCGAGGAGACGGCGCTGGGCGAGCTGATCCAGCCCGTCGAGCAGGCGCTCGAGGCCGGGGCCGACGTGATGGTGACGCCGTGCCCGCTCTGCCACCTCTCGCTCGACGCCTGGCAGCAGAAGCTGGAGGCCTCGACGGGCCGGAAGTTCGGGCTGCCGATCCTCCACCTCTCGCAGCTCGTCGGCGTGGCTGCCGGGATCGAGGAGTCGGAGCTGAAGTTCAAGCGCCACATCGTCGATCCGCGCCCGGCTCTGACGCAAGTTCGCGGGTAGTCCGGCATCTCATGAGGTACGGAGGGACGGATGCCGGCGCGGTGGCCTTCGGGCGCCGCGCCGGTCTTTGCCTGGGGGCGCTTGCTTCCGCCGCGTTGGGCTGGGGCTGGTTCGAGGCCGGCTGGGTGCGGCTGCGCGAGCTCGAGCTGGAGCTGCCGGGGCTGCCGGCCGAGCTCGACGGGCTGCGGATCGCGCACCTGTCCGACTTCCACCTCGGCGTGCGCTCACGCGGCGTCCACGCCGTGGAGCGGGCCGTGGACTGGGTCGCCGGACGGCGCCCGGATCTGACCGTGATCACCGGCGACCTCCTCACCCACCCGCGCGGCGAACCGCAGCTGCGCGCGCTCGTCGAGCGGCTGCCCGGGCCGGTGTTCGCGGTGCTCGGCAACCACGACATGGCGATCTCCCGCGACCCGAAGGCGCGTGCCTCCAACCTGCGCAGCCTCGAGCCGGCGACGCTGCTCCGGGACGACGGCGCCCTCGTCGAGCTGCGTGGCCGCAGCGTGTGGATCGCGGGCGTCGCACCCGCGGATGGTCATCCGCAGGCTGCGGAAGGTCGATCCGAATGCGCTGTCGCGGGACGCCGATCTGCGGATCCTGCTGTGCCACTTTCCGCGCGTGCTCGACCGGCTCGAGCCGGACCGGTTCGAGCTCGTGCTCGCCGGACACATGCACGACGGCCAGATCGCCATCCCGTATCCGGGCGGGAAGCTGCGGCTCGCGCACCCCACGGCGCGCTATCCGTGCGGCGTCTACCGGAACGACGCCGCGACGATGCACGTCTCGCCGGGCCTCGGGACGACGTTCGTGCCGTTCCGCTTCGCCGCCCGGCCCGAAGCGACCGAGCTGGTGCTACGTTCACCGCGCTGATGGATGGCCAGGCCTCGATCTCCGCGGACATCCTCGCGCGGTACGCCGGCGACGCGGCGCGCGAGGTCGCAGGAGTGCGCGGGCTGGCCGAGAGCTCGGTGCCGGGACGGCGCGGCGTGCGCGTCTCCGGCGAGGACGGCGCAGTGCGCGTCGAGCTGCACCTGGCCGTCGACTGGGGCGCGTCGATCGTCGACGTCGGCCGGGCCGTGCAGGAGCGCGTGCGCGACTATCTCGTGCGCATGGCGGACGTCGAGCCGGTCTCCGTCGACGTCGTCGTCGACGAGGTCGGCCCGCGCCCATGACGCGCATCGCAGGACTCACCGGCGCGACGCTCGAGACGGCCCCCACCGTCTGCCACGAGTGCACCTGGTGGCAGTCGCGCAGCGGCAAGCACGTCGACAAGCGGCGCTGGATTCTCGGCACCGAGGACGAGTTCGGCGCGTGGGGCACCGTCTACCACGACGACGACGGCCGCCTGCTCGGGTCGATGCAGTACGGGCCGTCGGGGCTGTTCCCGCGCGCGGCGGAGCTGCCGGCCGGACCGCCGAGCGACGACGCGGTGCTCGTCACGTGCGCGTACCTCGCCGACTCGTCGAAGCCGTGGGTGATGCAGTCGCTGTTCCTCACCGCGATCGGCGAGGCGCGCCAGCGTGGCGCCCGGGCGCTCGAGGCGTTCGCGTACCGCTACGCCGACGGCGAGCCGGCGTACGAGCGATTCCAGGTGCACAAGACGATCTTCCCGCGCGACTTCCTCTCCGACTTCGGCTTCCTCACCGTGCGCATGAGCGGCCGCGTCGAGCTTGCGCGGCTGGAGCTCGGCGGGCTGCTGCCGGTGCTGGAGGGAACGCGCGAGAAGGTGCTGCGCGTCGTGCGCGAGGCGTTCGTGCCGGCGCCCGCTCCTCAGCGGCCGTAAACGTCAGCGACCAGGTCGCGACCAGGTCGCGACCTCGTCGCAGTCGTACGCGTTGCGAAGCGCGCCTACGCCGCCACGCGCTGCCGTGAGAGCAGCAGCTCCGCGATCTGAATCGCATTCAGCGCGGCGCCCTTGTTCAGGTTGTCGCACGCGAGGAAGAGCGCGAGGCCGTTCTCGCCGGCGGGGTCGGGGCGGATGCGGCCGACGAGCACCTGGTCGGTCTGCGCGGCCGCTTCGGGCTCGGCACGTCGACGACTTGCACCGACGGCGCGGCGCGGAGGAGCTCGGTCGCCTGCTCCGCGGAGAGCGGCTCGTCGAACTCGACCCAGACGGCCTCGGCGTGGCCGACGAGCACCGGTACGCGGACGGTCGTCGCGCTGATCGGCAGCTCCGGGAGCTCCATGATCTTGCGCGTCTCCGCACGGAGCTTCGACTCCTCGTCGGTCTCGTCGCCGTCCCAGGTCCAGTCCATCGACAGGTCGTGCTCGGCCTGCGGCTCGGCGAGCAGCGCGTCCATGCGCCGCGCACCCGCGCCCGACACCGACTGGTACGTCGAGACGCGAAGCCTGCGTAGGCCCGCCGCGTCGTGCAGGGGCTTCAGGACGCACGTGAGCGGGATCGTGCAGCAATTCGGGTTCGCGACGATGCCGTCGTGCTCGAGCGCTCGCTCGCCGTTCACCTCCGGTACGACGAGCGGGACGCCCGGCTCGAGCCGGTAGGCCGCAGACTTGTCGACCGCGACCGCGCCGCCGCGCACCGCGTGCGGGACGAGCTCACGCGACGCCGACGTGCCGACCGAGAAGAGCGCGAGGTCGAGCTCGCCGGCCGCGAGCGCCTCCGGGGTCGCCTCCTCGACGAGCAGCTCCCTGCCGCCGAACCGAACGGAGGCGCCGGCGGACCGCGCCGACGCGAACGCGCGCACGTTCTTGTAGCCGCGCTCGGCGAGCAGCGCGAGCGTGACCGAGCCGACCGCGCCGGTCGCGCCGACGACGCCGATACGCGCGTCAGGCACCGACCCGCTCCTCGATCACGACGCGGAAACGCTCGTGCACGCGCCTGCACGGCGCGCTCGACCTCCTCGGCGCGCACGACGCACGAGATCCGGATCGACGACGTCGAGATGATCTCGATGTTGATCCCGGCGTCCGCGAGCGCGTCGAACATGTCGGCGGCGACGCCGGGGTGACTCTTCATACCGGCGCCGATGAGCGAGACCTTGGCGATGTCCGGATCCTGCAGCGACCTCAGCCGCGCCGATCTCCTTCGCCGTCCGCGCGAGGATCGGCTCGGCGACGGAAGATCAGTCTTCGGCAGCGTGAACGTGATGTCCGTGACGCCGTGCTGGAGACGTTCTGGACGATCATGTCGATGTTCACGCCGGCGTCGGCGAGCGCGCGGAAGACGAGCGCGGCGACGCCGGGCCGGTCGGGCACGCCGATGATCGAGACCTTCGCCTCGGACGTGTCGTGCGTGACCGCCTGAGATGATCGCCTTCTCGAGCATCGCCGTGTCCTCCTCGCCGATCCACGTGCCGTCGCCTTCGCCGAAGGTCGAGCGGACGTGGAGCCTCACACCGTAGCTGCGCGCGAACTCGACCGAGCGCAGTGCCATCACCTTCGCGCCCGAGGCCGCCATCTCGAGCATCTCCTCGTAGGTCACCGCCGGGAGCTTCAGCGCGTCCGGGACGACCCGCGGGATCGGCCGTGAAGACGCCCTCGACGTCGGTGAAGATCTCGCACGTCTCGGCGCCGAGCGCCGCTGCGAGCGCGACCGCGGTCGTGTCGGAGCCGCCGCGGCCGAGCGTCGTCACGTCGTGCGTCGTGGTCGAGACGCCCTGGAAGCCGGCGACGAGGACGATCTTCTCCTCGGTCGAGCGCCTCGTGGATGCGCTGGGCGCGGATGTCGACGATCTTCGCCTTGCCGTGCACGGTGTCGGTGACGATCCCCGCCTGCGAGCCGGTGAGCGAGATCGCCTCGTGGCCGAGGTCGTGGATCGCCATGGCGCAGAGCGCGTTGGAGATGCGCTCGCCGACCGAGATCAGCATGTCGTACTCGCGCGGGTGCGGCCGGTCGGAGATCTGGTGGGCGAGCTCGATCAGCTCGTCGGTCGTGTCGCCCATCGCCGAGAGCACGCCCACGACGCGGCTGCCCGCCTCGCGCGCCGCGACGAGGCGCCGGGCCACGTCCTTGATCTTGTCGGTGTCGGCGACCGACGTGCCGCCGAACTTCATCACGACGAGGTCGCGCTCCTGCGCGTGTGCCTCGGCCGCAAGCTCGGGAACCGTCTCGTACTGGGTCGTGGCCACCGCTGGAAGTGTAGGCGCGGCCGCCTGGATCACATCTCTCGACGGCCCGAGAGCGCGCGGCCGAGCGTGACCTCGTCCGCGTACTCGAGATCGCCGCCGACGGGGAGGCCGCTTGCGAGCCGGGTCACCTTCACCCGCCCGCGGAGCCGGTCGGCAAGGTATGCGGCCGTTGCCTCGCCGGTCATGTTCGGGTTGGTCGCGAGCACGACCTCCTGCACGCCGTTGCGCTCGACCCGGTGGAACAGCTCGTCGATGCGCAAGTGCTCCGGCTCGACGCCGTCGAGGGGGGAGAGCGACCCGCCCAGCACGTGATAGAGGCCCCGGTACTCGGCCGTCCGCTCGAGCGAGAGCAGATCGGCGGGCTGCTCGACGACGCAGATCGTCGAATGGTCCCGGCGCGCGTCGAGGCAGATCGCGCACACCTCCTCCTCGGTGAGGTTGCCGCACTCGCGGCAGAAGCGGACGCGCTCCTTCACGTCGTGGATCGCCTCGGCCAGGGCGAGCGCCTCCTGCTTCGGAACCTGGAGGAGGTGGAAGGCGAGCCGCTGGGCGGTACGGCTGCCGATCCCGGGCAGCCGCGTGAGCTGGGCGACGAGGTTGTCGACGGCGGGGCTCAGCATGCCCGGGAGCGTAGCCGTCCGCAGCGGACACCCCCGCCGCCCGGCGGTACATTGAGGCGGTGCGGGGTCGTTACCTGCTCTCGAACTGGCTGTGGCTCTTCATCGTGCTCGCCCTGACGGGGATTGTCGTCTGGGGCTGGGCCTTCGACTTCTCGAACTAGGCCTAGCCGCCGAGGCCCGGCAGGCCGAGGCCGCCGAGGCCGAGCTGGCTCGCCAGCTGCTGCGCCTTCGCCTCGACGGCGCCTTGGGCGGCGCGCAGCGCCTCGTTCACGCCCGCGAGCACGAGGTCGGCGAGCGCCTCCGGGTCGTCGGGGTCGATCGCCTCCGGCGAGATCGTGATCGAGAGCACGCGGCCGGCGCCGTTCGCGGTGACCTTCACCATGCCGCCGCCCGCGGAAGCCTCGGCCGTCTCGTTCTCGGCCTCCTCCTGCATCCGCGCCATCTGTTCCTGCATCTGCTGGGCCTGCTGCATCAGCTTGTTCATGTCGAAGCTCATTGGTCCTCCCGCTCGTGGGCACCGAGGTCCTCTCGCATCAGCTCGAGGATCCGCTCCTCGCCGGCCGGCCCTTCGAGCTCCTCGTGCTCGTCCTCCTCGCCCTCGCCGACCGCGAAGGAGAGCGCCAGCCTGCGGCCCGTCACGTCGTAGAGCGCGTCCGCCAGCAGCGTCACGTTCTTCGGCTCCTCGGCGAGCGAGCGGTGGAACTGGGCGGTGGGTGGGAACTCCACCGTCAGCGTGTTCCCGGAGAGCTGCGCCGGCCGCGCTTCGCCGAGCACGCTCGAGATCGGAATCCCGCCCTTCTTCTCGGCCACCGCCGGCAGGATCGTGCGCGCCCAGGCCTCCTGAAGCTGCTCGAGCTCGACGTCCGGCGGCGCGGAGGCGATGGCGGCAGGGGAGGGCGGGGTCGACCCCTGCTGCTCGGGCGCCGGCAGGACGGCGGGCGTGGTGCCCGCCGCCGGCCGCTGCTCGAGCTGCTCGAGCCGGTAGGCGATCGACTCCCTCGAGAGGTCCGCGGCCGGCCGTGTGACCTTGACGAGCGCGAGCTCGAGCGGGAGCCGCGGGTCGCCGCCCTGGCGCATGTCGTCCACGGCGAGCGCCAGCAGGTCGAGCAGCCGGATCACGGTCGGCTCGCCGAGCTGGTTCGCCTGCGCGCGCAGCCGCTCGCGCGTCTCCTCGGTCACGGGCAGCGACTCGGGAGCCTCGCCCATGTGCTGCACGAGGAGCACGTGGCGCAGGTGCTCGATCAGGTCGGAGACGAGCCGGCCGAGATCGTGTCCCTGCTCGGACAGCTCTTCGACGAACGTCAGCGCGCCCGCCGTGTCGCGGTCGACGACGAGGTCGCAGAGCCGGAACAGCGCCTCCTCCTCGACCGCGCCGAGCAGCTGCAGCACCGACTGCACCGTGACCTTGTTCTCCGTCGCCGCCGCGAGCTGGTCGAGCGTCGAGGTCGCGTCGCGGAACGATCCGCGCGCGGCGCGCGCGACGAGCGACAGCGCCTGGGGAGGCGCGTCGATGCCCTCGCCCTCGGCGACCCGGCCGAGCACCGTCACGAGCTCCTGCAGGCGGGGCCGCTGGAAGATGAACGTCTGGCAGCGGGAGCGCACCGTCGGCAGCACCTTGGAGAGGTCGGTGGTGCAGAAGACGAAGACGAGATGGGGAGGAGGCTCCTCGATCAGCTTCAGCAGCGCGTTCCACGCGGCGTCCGTGAGCTGGTGCGCCTCGTCGAGGATGTACACCTTGTAGCGCCCCTCGACCGGCTGGAGCACGACGCGGTCGCGGATCTCGCGGATGTCGTCGATCCCGCGCTGCGACGCCGCGTCCATCTCGACGACGTCGAGCGAGGTGCCCGCCGCGATGGCGACGCACGCATGGCACGTTCCGTCCGGCTGCGGGGTCGGGCCCTGGGCGCAGTTCAGCCCCTTGGCGAGGATGCGCGCCATCGACGTCTTGCCGGTGCCGCGCGGACCCGCGAACAGGTAGGCCTGCCGCACCTGGCCGGACCCGATCGCGTTCTGCAGCGTCCGCACCACCGCCTCCTGCCCGACGACCTCCTCGAAGCTCTGGGGGCGGTACTTGCGGTAGAGCGCGGCCATCTGTCGATTCTAGCAGAGATGGAGTCGGCAAGCGCACCGCCGCGCGCGGGTCTACCGTCTTTGGTGTGCGACGGCGATCCGAGCCGGATCCCTGGCGGTGGACCTGGCGTGACCGGCTGGGGAGCCCTTGCGATCCTGCGCCGCCACTGGCTCATCAGCGCCGTGGTGGCGCTCGGCGCGGCGGCCGGAGTGTCTGCCCTGGCCGACTCCGGAGGAGGACCCTCAGCGTCGCTGCATCGGTGGCAGTCGGGCGATTTCGTCGGCGTCCCGGGCCAGCCGGCCGGCACCTGCGCGAGCGCATATCCGCCGTGGTCGTAACTCCTGAGCGCCGACCAGTGGATCGTCTGCGGCAGCGGCGGGGGCTATCGCTGCTATCGCCAACGCCTGCATGCCGCGGACTTCAAGGCGCAGGCGATCCGTGCGAGCCCCTTCGACGCCGACTGCCGCAGCGCACTCGCCGTCCTGCGCAAGGCGCACCTCCTGCGGTAGTCGGGACGGCGAGAGGGGCTTCCGCCCCGACCTGCCGCGCCGCGCAACGCGACGTCCCCAGCACCCCAAGAGGTCGGCGGCTCCGCCGCCGGCCGCTCTGCGGAGCACGACCTCAAGTCGCGGAAAACCGCAGGTCTTCCGCGAGAAGAAGGGCCGGGCGATCCGCGCACGAAGGAGGGAATGCTTAGCGCTGCTTCCTTCCGGATCTGACGCGGTTCACAAGCTCCCACTGCCCGGAGCCCGGCCCGCGCGGAGTGTAGCTTGCGCCTCGTGAGCGGTTTCGGCGTCTTCTCGGCCGGCGCGGCGCCCCGCGTCGGTTGGCGGGACGGCGACGCGGTGGTCGACCTGTCCGGCATGGGCGATGTCTTCTCCGAGCCGTCGCTCAATGCACTCATGTCCCAGGGGGCGGACGCCTGGCGGGAGGCCGTTGGCGCCGCGCGGACGCACGACGGCCCGCGCCTGCCGGTCGCGGAGGCGACGCTGCACCTCCCCTTCGAGGTCGCCGACTACGTCGACTTCTCCTCGTCGCTCGAGCACGCGACGAACATGGGGCGGCTGTTCCGGCCCGACGGCGAGTCGTTGCAGCCGAACTGGCTGCGCCTGCCCGTCGCCTACCACGGCCGTGCCGGCTCGATCGCCGTGAGCGGCACCGGGGTCGTCCGGCCGCACGGCCAGCTGAAGGAGCCGGACGCCGCCGAGCCGGTGTTCGCGCCCACGCGGCGCCTCGACGTGGAGCTCGAGCTCGGCTTCGTCGTCGGCGTTCCGAGCGTGCCCGGAGTGCCCGTGCCTGCGTCGGCGTTCGCCGACCACGTGTTCGGCGTCGTGCTCGTCAACGACTGGAGCGCGCGCGACATCCAGGCCTGGGAGTCGGCGCCGCTCGGCCCGTTCCTCGGCAAGTCCTTCCGGACCTCGATCTCCGCCTGGGTGACCCCGCTGTCGCTGCTCGAGCCCTTCCGGGTCGAGGCGCGTCCGCAGGAGCCGCCCGCGCTGCCGCATCTCGCCGGCGGCCGCGACTGGGCGCTCGACCTCGACCTCGAGCTCGAGCTGAACGGCGAGGTCGTCTCGCGTGGGAACGCGCGCAGGCTCTACTGGACGATGCCGCAGCAGCTCGCGCACGCGACCTCGAACGGCGCGGCCCTGCGTACCGGCGACCTGATGGCGTCGGGGACGATCTCCGGAGCGGAACGCGGCTCGGAAGGCTCGCTGATCGAGCTGAGCCGGAACGGCACGGAGCCGCTCCGCCTCGCGGACGGATCGGAACGCTCGTTTCTCGAAGACGGCGACGAGGTCGTCCTGCGCGGCGGTGCGGGCGGCGTCCGGCTCGGCGAGGTCCGTGGCCGCGTGCTGCCCGCCTTGAAGAGCTGAGCGCGACGGCGAACGTGGGTCGCCGTCGCGCTCGACACATCGTGGAAGGTTGTCCCTAGATGCCCGTGGAGAAGCCTGCCGGGTGGACGCCGAACTTGAGGTGGCCGACGAACGCGGCCAGCGCGAGGGCCGGCAGCAGGAAGCGGCTCAGAACCATGATCCGATGCATGCGATTCACCTCCTTGTCTGCGCTAGAAGTGGAAGTCCTGGAGGGCGTCCGCGGCGCGCCGGTAGAGGTCGGCCGCTGTTTCGGCGTCTCCCGTCTCCCGGGCCAGGTCGCCGCGGGCGATCCACGCAGCGGCGATGTGGCTCGTCGAGCCGAGCGCGGCAAACGCCCGGTCCGCCCGGTCGAGCCAGGATGCGGCGCCCTCGTAGTCGCCCTCGGCCGAGAGGGCTCCGGCGACGACGAGCTGCGCATTGCCGAGCTCGTCGAGGAAGTCGATGCGTCCGGCGAGGAGTGAAGCTGCCCGTTGCGCGCGCACGCGCGCCTCGCCCGGGTGTCCGGTCCGCAGGTAGATCTGTGCGAGCGAGGAGACGGCCTGAGCGAGATCGGCCATGCTGCCCGCCTCGTCCGCCGTCGCGGCGGCGGACTCGAGCTTGCGCTTCGCCTCCTCGACGTCCCCGAGCAGGAAGCAGATGCCGCCGATGTTGTTGAGGATGCGCGCGATCGCGAGCGTGTCGCCGCGCTCCGCGCTCAGAGCGAGGGCCTGCTCGGCGTAGTAGCGCGCGAGCAGCCACTGGTGCTGGCGCTCGGCGACGATCGACGCCTGGAAGAGCGCGCGTGCCTCGGAGCGGTCGTCGTGCGCTGCGGCCGCGAGCTCGAGCGACCGCTCGGCGTCGCGGCGTGCGGCTTCCCAGTCGCGTCGAAGCTGGTGACAGCGCGAGCGCCACTCGTGCGCACTCGAAGCGAGAACGAGCGAGGGCTCTCTCGAGCGGCCGTTCGTCTCGAGCGCCCGCGTGAAGAGTGAGGCCGCCTCGCCGACGTCTGCGCTCTTCAGCGCCACACAGCCCTGACGGTAGAGCACCTCCGCGCGGTCGCCCGCGTCGAAGCGCGGCGAGTGCACGATCAGGTCTGCCTGCCGGAGGAGCTCGCCTGCCCGGTCGAGGTTGCCGCGATACATCTCCGCCCACGAGAGAGCCAGGCGGTGGCGCAGCTTGAGCGACTGGTCGGTCGGGGTCTCGTCCCATACCTCCTCGAGCTCTCGAACGGCGGCGTCGTGGTGGTTGTCGGCTGCGAGCCGCTCCGCCTCTGCCAGCGCGCGATCGAGCTCGCCATACGACGGCGCCGTCACCAGAGCCACACGGCCGTGCGTCTCGGCCGTGTCAGGCGGAAGGACCTCGAAGAGGTGGGCGGCCGCAGCCATTACTCGGAGCATCCGCGGTCTGGCGTTCTTGTCGATTCCCGGTTTGGCATCGTCGCTTTCGCCCGTTTCGGGGACGGTCAGCCGTTTTTCGCGCGGGTCCTCGATCACGCGTAGGGCAGTCGCTCGCGGCGACGACAGGTGGTTTCCCCTACCGGGTCACGATGCGGCGAGCGCCGGCGACCACGCTCTTGGGGAATGCTTCTGCGGCTTTCACTGTGGTTTGCGGTCGTCGTGTGCGCGCTTGCGCTCGCACCGGTCGCGCTCGCCTCCGGTGGGCACTACGTCTTCGCGGGCGGGAGTCCCGGCGAGCAGCAGCAGGTCACGCAGGCGCTCGCAGCCTCGAGCTTCGACTGGGACCTCGTCCCGGTGCAGGTGACCATCCACATCGTCCGCAACATCTCGGTGTCGTACTCCACCCGCGGACAGATCTGGCTCGACGCCGACCTGCTCGACTCGGGGCGGTTCTCCTGGGGCGTCGTCCAGATGGAATATGCCCAGCAGGTTCAGTACACGATGCTGAGCCCGGAGGCGCAAAGCACGTTGACCGGCATGTTGGGCGCTCAACAGTGGTGCTACGACAACCCGGGCCTTCCCCGTGGCGACAACGCCTGCGAGCGCTTCGCGGCCACACTCTCGTGGAGCTACTGGCCGTCGGCCGGCAACTCGATGCGGCCGAGCGGCCCGTCCGACTGGTCGGCCTCGATGGCGCCCAAGTTGTTCCGTATCGCGCTCTCGGGTTTGATCGGGGTACCGGACCGCATCGACGGTCTCTCGTCCCAGACCGTTGCCTTCAGGACGACGTCAGCCTCGCGCACGCGCTGAAACGCCTACACGGGCTAGGCGGAAACGGGGATGGGTGATAGGTGCGTGCGCGGATGGCGCCGCTCGCGTCCGCGGTCGAAGACTGAGACAGAGATGGCGATTCTCTCCCAGCCCGATCGATCCGCGATCACGTGCGTGATCGCCGATGATCACCCGCCGATCATCGACGCTCTCGGACGGTACCTTGCCGCCACCGGATTCTCGGTGCTCGCGACAGCGCTCGACGGCGCGCAGGCGCTCGAGGCAGTGCAGACGCATCGGCCGCGGGTATGCGTCGCAGACGTTCGCATGCCCAAGCTGGACGGACTCGAGCTCGCGAGGCGTCTCGCGCAGGTCGCTCCGGACGTTGCCGTGCTGCTCTACTCCGGCGTCGCCGACCAGGGGCTCGTATCCGACTCGCTCGATGCCGGCGCCCGCGGCTTCGCTCTCAAGGACGCCCCGCTCGACGATCTCGCGCGGGCGATCGACACGGTCGCCTCAGGCGGCCTCTATGTCGACCCGGTGCTCGCCGCCTCGCTCGCAACCACCCGTCACGGCGACGCGCGGAAGCCGCTCTCGCCGCGCGAGCGCGAGGTGTTGCGCCTGCTCGCCGACGGAGCCGCGTACGCGGAGATCGGCGCGAAGCTCTTCCTCTCGCCCGACACGGTGCGCGCCCATGCGCAGCGGGCGATGACGAAGCTGGGGGCGCGGACGCGCACCGAAGCGGTGGCGCTCGCCCTCCGCGACGCGCTGATCGCCTAGCTTTTGCGCGAGAGCTGCGCTCTTCGCGCAAGCCGGTCGCTGCGCGGAACGGACGCCGGCGGAGCCGGCGTCCTCCTGGCCTGGCGGGAGGCGGCGGCCTGCGCTGCGCGGCCGGCGGTGGCTGCGCCATCTCCGGCCGCGTGAGGTCGGCCTCCGTCCAACGCCTCCGGCGTTGGCCTCCAGCCTTTGCGGTGCGCCCGGGCGAATGGTCACCACCCCAGGTCTTACGCCGTTTTTACAACCGCCGGCCGGCAGGGCGTCGTACGCTGTAGTTGTACGCGTCTGGGAGGAGGTAGCTCCATGCGTCGGTCACTCGCCCTTTCCGTCCTCGTCGCCGCCGCCCTGGCCGGCGTCGTCGTAGCGGCCGCCGCAGGCGGCCCCACCAGGAAGCCGGTTGTCGGCATGCGCACGACGCCGCTCGGCTCCGTGCTCGTCGCGGCGAACGGCCGCACGCTCTACCTCTTCACCCGCGACACGGCGAAGACCAGCTCCTGTTACGGCAAGTGCGCTGTGGCGTGGCCGCCGCTTCTCGCCAAGGGCTCCGTCGTCGCCGGCGCCGGGCTCAAAGGCGCGCTCGCCGGCACGGTCGCGCGCAAGGACGGAAAGCTTCAGGTCACCTATGCCGGACATCCGCTGTACTTCTCGGCCCGGGACGGGAAGGCCGGCCAGACGAAGGGCCAGGCAAGCCGGAACTTCGGCGGGCGCTGGTTCGTGCTCTCGCCGGGCGGCGTCAAGGTCGTTGCCGCGAACAAGCTGCCGGGCGGCACGGCCGTCGACCCGCCGCACACGACCACGAACTCCTCGGGCGGCGGCTACGGCAAGTAGCTCGAACCCGCCTCAGGCCGCGCTGTAGCCCTCGCGCCGCAGCAGCGTGCGCGCGCGCTCCGCGTTGTCGCCGCCCGAGACGAGGATGACGAGCACGCCGCCGTACTCCGGCGAGACGTGGCGCAGCTCGAAGTCCTCGATGTTGATCCCGGCCGCGCCGAGCGTCTGGGTGATGCGCGCGAGCACGCCCGGCTTGTCGGGGACGCGCACGCGGATCCGGTTCAGCCTGCGTCGCCTCGGTGCGGTAGGCGTACTCGAGCATGCGCGCTGCGCGCACGTCGCCGACTTCGCCGATCCACGACTCGAAGAAGTCGCGCTCGCCGGCCGCGCAGCGCACGCTCGACGTCCGTCGAGCTCGTCGCCGAGCGCGGCGAGCGCGTCGGCGATCAGGTCGCCGTTCTCGACGAAGATGTCCGCCCAGACGGCGGCGTTCGCGCCTGCGACGCGCGTCATCTCGCGCAGTGACGCGCCGGCGTAGCCGAGCGGCTCGTCGCTCCCCCGGCGCGCGCGATCTGCGCGCATGAGCAGGTTCGCGAGCGCGTGGGGGAGATGGCTCGTGACGGCGAGCAGGCGGTCGTGCTCGCCGGCGTCGAGCCGCACCGGCGTGCGCACCGAGCGCCGCACGAAGTGCTCGACCAGATCGACGTGGGCGGCGTCGGCGACGGCGAGCGGTGTGAGGAACCACGATGGCCCCGTCGAAGAGATCGGCGGTCGCGCGGGCGGGCCCGCCGGTCGCGCCGCCCGCGAGCGGATGGCCGGCGACGAAGCGTGGGATCCTCGACGGCGCGGCGAGCGCGCGCTTCGTCGAGCCGACGTCGGTGACCGTCGTCTCCGGTGCGGCCGCGGCGAGCACGTCGCGCACGGTCGCCGCGACGAGCGCCCCGACGGGGACGGCCACGACGACGAGCTCCGCGCCGGAGACGGCCTCGCGCAGCGAGGGCGAGGCGACGTCCACGGCTTTGGCCCCCCGCCTCGCGGAGCGTCGCGCGGATCGATGTCCCAGCCGCGTCACGCGACGCGACGCCGGCGCGCCGTGCCGCGAGCGCGACGGACGTGCCGACGAGCCCGGTGCCGACGACTGCGAGGCTGGCGACGACCGGAGGCGCGGCCGGTGCCGGCGGCGGCGCTGTCCGGCCGCGACTCGCCGCGCACTCCTGCTTCATCACGTCGAGCACGGCCGAGAAGAGCGGAGCGGACAGCCCTGCTCCGCCGAGCGGGCCGCGGTTGGCCGCCACAGCTCGTCGAGCAGCTCCGCCTCGCGCCGCGGCGTCGATCATCGGCGCGCCGGTCTCCTGCTTGTGCGCGCGCACGCGCCGCGACGAGCTCGAGCCGGCGGTTCAGCGCCTCCAGCACTTCACGGTCGACGGGCGATGCGCTCGCGCAGCTCCTGGAGGGTCGGCTTCTCGTCGCTCACGGCTCTATTGTCTACTACGGGGCGAAGGTCTACGGCTGCGACCTGGTCGCGCGTCGAGTCGCTACGAGCAGGAGCGCGAGGAGAGCCTTCTGCACGTGGAGCCGATTCTCCGCCTGCTGCCACACGGCCGACTGCGCGCCGTAGAGGACGTCTGCCGTAGATCTCCTCGCCAGTGTGCGCGGGCAGGCAGTGGAGGACGACGGCTCCGGGATCTGCGGCTGCGAGCAGGTCGGAGTCGACGGTGAAGCCGGCGAAGTCTGCTGCCGCCGCTTCTCGCGCTCCTCCTCGTCGCCCATGCTCGTCCACACGTCGGTGTAGACCGCCTGCGCACCGGCGACCGCCTCGTACGGATCGTCGCGTCAGCGACACCTTGCCGCCGAACGTGCACGGCGGCGCCGAGCGCGCCCGGGCCCGGGCTCGTAGCCGCGCGGCGTCGCGCACACGACCTCCGCGCCGAGAGCGGAGCAGGCGATGAGCAGCGAGGCGCACACGTTGTTTCCGTCGCCGACGTACGCGACGCGCACGTCTGCGCAGGTCGCCGCAAGCGCTCGCGGATCGTGAGCGCGTCTGCGAGTGCCTGGCACGGATGCTCCTCGTCGGTCAGCGCGTTGATCACCGGGATCGACGCGTGCAACGCGAGCGTCTCCAGGTCGGCCTGCGACGGCCAGCGCACGGCCAGCGCGTCGAGGTAGCCGGACAGCACGCGCGCGGTGTCCTCGAGCGGCTCGCCGCGCGAGAGCTGGAGCTCGGCCGCGTTGAGCGCGATCGCCGAGCCGCCGAGCTGCTCCATCGCCGCTGCGAAGGAGACGCGCGTGCGCGTGGACGGGCGGCGTGAAGAGCAGCCCGAGCGAGCGGCCGGGCAGCAGCCGGTGCTCGATGCCGTTCTTCTGCGCCGCCTTCAGCTGCTCCGCGAGGTCGAGCACGAACCGAGCTCGTAGGCGCTCCAGGTCGTGAACGTCGTCAGGTCGCGTCCGAGGAGCGTGCGCGGCCTGCTGCCGAGCGCGCGGGCCTCGAGCCGCAGGCGGGCGTCGTGCAGCGCGCCGGTGACGCCGCCCGGGCCGGGCGCGGCGCGCGGCGCCGTCCTCGCGGGCGGCGTGAACGTTCCCGCCCGGACGGCGGAAGCGACCTGCTCGTGTGCGTCGCGGAACGGGCACGCCGTCGCGGACGAGCGCTTCGGCGGCGTCGGTCGCGCGGAGCAGCGGATCGGCGACCGCGGCGGCGAGCCGCTCGGCGTCGAGCTCGATCCCGCCGACGAGCGCGCCGAGCGCGGCGAGCGCGCGGCGGACGTCGCGCCGCGTCGCAAAGAGCGGCGTCTTGTCCTCCTGCAGGTCGCGGTCGTACGCGAGCGGCAGGCCCTTCACGACCGCGAGCAGTCCGGTCAGGCGGCCGATCTGCGTGCCCGCCTTGCCGCGCGCGAGCTCGGCGACGTCTGGGTTGAGCTTCTGCGGCATCATCGACGACCCCGTCGACGCGTTTCCGGGTAGGTGCGCGAAGCCGAACTCGGACTGCACCAGAGAACGAGCTCCTCGCCGATCCGCGACAGGTGCGTGAAGAGCACGGACGCCGCGTAGAGATAGTCGAGCGCGAAGTCCCGGTCGGCGACGGCGTCGAGCGAGTTGCGCATCGAGCCGGCCGGCAGCGGGCAGCGGGCAGCGTCGAGCCGGCGAGCGCGCCGGCGCCGAGTGGGCTCGGCATGCTCGCGGCGGCGCGCGGCCTCGAACCGGCCGCGATCGCGTTCGAGCATCTCCACCCACGCGTGCAGGTGGTGCCCGACGGTGACGGGCTGCGCGCGCTGGAGGTGCGTGTACCCGGGAGCGGCGTCGTCGCCTCGCGCTCCGCCACGTCGAGGATCGTCTCGATGAACCGCGCGACCGCAGCGTCCGCCTCACGCGCTCGCGTCCTCGACGTAGAGGCGCGCCGCCGCGGCGACCTGGTCGTTGCGCGACCGGCCGGCGTGGATCTTGCGCCCGACCGTGCCGAGCAGCCCCTCGATCGCCGAGTGGACGTCCTCGTACTCGCCGAGGAACGCGGTGCCCTCGTCCGCGATCGTCGTCAGCCGCGTCTCGACCTCGGACAGCTCCTCGTCGGTGAGGATGCCCGGCGCGTGCAGCCGCTGCGCGTGCACGCGCGGTCGCCGCGCAGTCGTACGGCAGCAGCTCGTCGTCGTCGGCGCGCAGGAACGCGTCGACGTCCGGGTCGAGCGCGACGCCGGTGCGTGCGGCCCAGAGCGTCATTCCGCAGGCCCCAGCTGGAGCGGGTTCGCCAGCGACGCCGGCGGCTCGTGCCGCAGCTGCCGGTGCGCGGCGAGCATCCGCCGCGAGTCGGCGATGTCGTTGACCTGTACCGCGAGCTGGCCGATCCGGTCGGCCGCAGTGAACGCCGTCGCGCTGCGCTCCATGCTCAGCCGCTCGGGGTCGTACGTGACGGACTCGCCGCGCGTGTCGAGGATCGTGTAGTCGTCGCCGCGCCGCAGCTCGATCGTGACCTCGCCGGTGACGAGCGCAGCGACCCAGCGCTGCAGCGCGTCGCGCAGCATGAGCGCCTGCGGGTCGAACCAGCGGCCCTCGTAGAGCAGCCGGCCGAGCTTGCGGCCGTCGACTCGCGTAGCGCTCGAGCGTCGCCTCGTTGTGGATCGCGGTCAGCAGCCGCTCGTACGCGATGTGCAGGAGCGCCATGCCCGGCGCCTCGTAGATGCCGCGGCTCTTCGCCTCGATGATCCGGTTCTCGATCTGGTCGGACATGCCGAGGCCGTGGCGGCCGCCGATCGTGTTCGTCGTGCGGACGAGCTCGACCGCTCGATCTCGATCCCGGATCGCCGACCGGCACGCCGTCCTCGAACGCGATCGTCACGATCTCGGGCGCGATCTCGACTCGCTGTCCCAGTGCGCGACGCCCATGATCGGCTCGCACGATCTTCATGCTCGTGTCGAGCAGCTCGAGATCCTTCGCCTCGTGCGTCGAGCCGAGCATGTTCGCGTCGGTCGAGTACGCCTTCTCGACGGAGGTCGCCGTGCGGGAGGCCGCGCGCCGCGAGCCACTCGCTCATCTCCGTGCGGCCGCCGAGCTCGGAGACGAACGCGTCGTCGAGCCACGGCTTGTAGATGCGCAGGTGCTCGTTCGCGAGCAGCCCGTAGCGGTAGAAGCGCTCGATGTCGTTGCCCTTGTACGTCGAACCGTCGCCCCAGATGTCGACGCCGTAGCTCGCCGCATCGCCTGCACGAGCAGCGTCCCCGTGACTGCGCGGCCGAGCGGCGTCGTGTTGAAGTAGCGCCTGCCGGCGGTGCGGATGTGGAAGGCGCCGCACTGCAGCGCGGCGAGCCCTTCGCGCGCGAGCGCGTCCTTGCAGTCGACGAGCACGGCGTCCTCGGCGCCGTAGCGGCAGCGCGCGCTCCGGGACGGCGGCGACGTTCGGCTCGTCCGACTGGCCGAGGTCGGCGGTGAACGCGTACGGGACGGCGCCGTTCTCGCGCATCCAGGCGAGCGCGCAGCAGGTGTCGAGGCCGCCGGAGAAGGCGATGCCGACCTGCTCGCCGACCGGGAGGGCGCCGAGGATGGCGCCGCCTTCGTTCAGGATGTCGACGCTCACGCAACTCCCTCGAGCAGAATCGAACGGATCTCGGACGCGAGCTCGGCGCCGGTGGCCGGCTCGCGTGCGATCAGCAGCACGGTGTTCTCGCCGGCGATCGTGCCGGCGATGCGCGGATGGCGGCCGAGGTCGATCGCCTGTGCGAGCGGGCTCGCGTAGCCGTGCGGCGTCGTCACGACGACGAGGTGCCGCTCGGCTCGACGTCGAGCGCCCAGCGCGCGAACGCGACCGACGATGGCGTCGACGCGCTCAGCCTCCGCGGCCTCCGGCGGGGCGTAGACGAGCGGCCCGTCCGCGCCGCGCACCTTGATCGAGGCCGAGCTCGTGGATGTCGCGCGACACGGTCGTCTGCACGACGTCGTGCCCGGCAGTCGTGCAGCGCCTCGGCGAGCTCGGTCTGCGTCGCGATCGAGTGCTCGCGCAGCAGCGCAGGATCGCGGCGTGGCGCTGCTGGCGGTTCATCCGTTGATCACCTCCGTGAGGATCTCGAGGGCGAGGTCGATCTCGTCGTGCGCCGACGACGAGCGGCGGCGCAAAGCGAATGACGTCCGCGCCGGCCGTGAGGCAGACGAGGCCGGCGTCGAGCGCGGCGTCGACGACGGGCTGGGCCGGCCGGTCGAGCACGGCGCCGAGCAGCAGCCCCGCGCCGCGCACCTCCGTTACGCCCGGCAGGGCGGCGAGGCGGTCGCGCAGCAGCGCACCGTGCGTCGCGCACGCTCGCCAGCAGCTCGTCCGTCGATCGCGTTGCACACGGCGACAGCGGCGGCGCACGAGACAGGGTTGCCCCCGAAGGTCGAGCCGTGGTCGCCGGGGGCGAACGCGTCGGGCGCGTCGTCGGCGACGAGCAGGCAGCCGATCGGGAGGCCGTTCGCGAGCGCCTTGGCGAGCGTCAGCAGCTGCGGCCGGACGCCGAGCTGCTCCCACGCGAAGAACGTCCCGGTGCGGCCGACCCCGGTCTGCACCTCGTCGAAGGCGAGGAGCGCGCCGAGCTCGGCAGCCAGCTCGGCAGCCGCCGCGACGAACGACGGCTCGAGCGGGATGACGCCGCCCTCGCCGAGCACCGGCTCGAGCAGCACGAGCCCGATGTCGTCGCCGGCGGCGTCCCGCAGCGAGGCGACGTCGTTCGGCTGCGCGAAGCGCGCGGGGCCGAGCGGCTCGAAGCCGGCGCGCTTCGCCGGCTGGCCGGTGACCGCGAGCGAGCCGAGCGTGCGGCCGTGGAAGGAGCCTTCGAGCGCGAGCACGCCCGGCTTGCCGGTCGCCTTGCGCGCATACTTGAGCGCCGCCTCGTTCGCCTCCGCGCCCGAGTTGCAGAAGAAGGCGCGGCGCCCCGCCGAACCGCTCCGAGAGCAGCGCGCGCGAGCGCGAGCGGCGGGGTCGGTGGCGTAGAGGTTCGACGCGTGCCAGAGCCGGTCGAGCTGCGCGTGCGCGGCTGCGAGCGGCGCCGGGTGGCGATGGCCGAGCGAGACGACGGCGATGCCGGCGGCGAAGTCGAGGTAGCGGCGGCCGTCGCTCGCCGGTGAGCCAGACGCCCTCGCCTTCGACGAAGCCGACGCGCGTCGGCGGATACGTCGGGAGCAGCGCGCTCTCGAGCAGCATGTTCATGCGACCACCGCCGTCGCACCGATCTCCGCGACGAGCCCGCTGCGCGCGGCGCGCGGCGCGGCGAGCAGCTTCGGGACGATGCCGCCGTCGAAGCTGCCCTGGCCGACGAGCGCATCGGCCTCGCGCGGCTGGGATCGAGTCGCAGCAGCCGGCCCTCGTGGAAGACGCCGGGCACGTCGGTGAGAAAGAGGATGCGCTGCGCGCCGAGGCCGACGGCGAGTGCGGTCGCCGCCTCGTCCGCGTTGACGTTGAGCGGGCCGCGCGCGAGCGGCGAGACGACGGGGACGCGGCCCTGCCGCGAGCGCAGCGACGACGGCCGCAGGCCGGAGTCGGCACGGGCTGGCCGACGAGCCCGAGCTCGGGGATGAGCTCGGCCTCGAGTCCGATCTCGTCGCCGGCGAGCCCGATGCGCGTCCGCCCCGATCGCCGCGCACACGGCGGCGTTGACCGCGTTGAAGCTCTCGCGCACGACCTCGAGACGCTTCCGGCGTCGTCACGCGGCGAGCCGTCGACGAAGCGCACCTCGAGGCCGCGCCGCTCCATCTCCTCGGAGATCTGCGGGCCGGCGCCGTGCACGACGCACACGGAGTGGCCGAGCGCTGCGCAGCTCGCGCGACGCGTCCGTCGTGCCGCTCGATCGACGCGCCGCCGACCTTGAGCACGACGCTCACGAGCGGTACTCCGCGTTGATGCGCACGTAGTCGTACGAGAGGTCGGTCGTCAGGTACGACGCCGTGCCGTCGCCGAGCGCGAGGTCGATCTCGATCGTGCAGTGGCCGTTCGTCGAGCACGGGCTCGTCGCCGGACGGGACGGCCGTCGACGAGCACGGGCACGCCGTCGATGACGATCGTCAGCCTGTTCGGGGTCGAGGTCGGCGTAGCCGCCGTTGAACTTGGCCGAGCCGGCGGCGGCAGCGATGCGGCCCCAGTTCGCGTCGTGGCCGTAGCAGCGCGGTCTTGACGAGCGGCGACGTCGCGACGCGCTCGGCGATCGCGCGCGCCTCGGCGTCGTTCGCTGCGCCGCGCACCGCGATCTCCGCGAGCACGGTGGCACCTTCGCCGTCGGCGACGATCTGCTTCGCGAGCTCGCCGCACACCGTGCGCAGGCAGACGGCGAACTCCGCGTCGGTGGCGGGCGTCCGCTCGAGCCCGCTCGCGCCGTTCGCGAGCAGCAGCACGGTGTCGTTCGTCGAGCACTCGCCGTCGACGGAGATCGCGTTGAAGCTCGCGTTCACCGCGGGGCGGAGGAACGCGATCGCCTCGCCGGGCTCGAGCGGGTAGTCGGTGGTGACGACCGCGAGCATCGTCGCGAGGTTGGGATGGATCATCCCGGAGCCCTTGGCCATCCCGCCGACCGTGAAGCCGGCGCCGTGCGCGACCGACTCCTTCGCGTGCGTGTCGGTGGTGAGGATCGCCTCGCTGCGTCGTCTGCCCGCCGTCCTCGAGCGAGCCCGATGCGGCGCGACGCCCGCGAGCGACGTGGTCGAGCGGGAGCGTGCTGCGCCGATGACGCCGGTGGAGAGGACGAGCACCTGCTCGGGCTCGAGGCCGAGCGTCTGCGGCGGCTGCCGTGCGCGGTCGCCCGCGCGTCGTGCAGACGCCTGCCTCGCCGGTCGCGGCGTTGGCGACGCCGGAGTTGGCGACGACCGCCTGCGGCTGCGCCAGCTCGAGGTGCTCGCGCGAGACGCAGCACCGGCGCCGCCTGCACGCGGTTGACGGTGAACATGCCGGCGCCGGTCGCAGGCACGAGCGAGCGGACGAGCGCGAGGTCGAGCCGGTCGTTCTTGCGGATGCCGGCGTGCACGGCGCCTGCGACGAAGCCCTTGGCGCGCGGTGACGCTCATACGAGCACTCCTGCGAGGCGGAGGCCGGCGGTCTCGTCGAGGCCGAGCGCGAGGTTCGCGTTCTGGACCGCCTGGCCGGCGGCGCCCTTGCCGAGGTTGTCGAGCGCGCAGACGACGATGGCGCGGCCGGTCGCACGCGTCCTCGAACACGGCGATCTCGGCGCGCGTCGGTGTCCCTGCACGCGCGCCAGCTCCGGCGTCGACTGCCTTCGGGGAGGACGCGCACGACGTCGCTGTCCGCGTACGCGTCCTCGAGCAGCGCGCGCAGCGTCGGCGCTCGAGCGGCCGGACGTAACACGTGGCGAGCAGGCCGCGCCGCACGGGCAGCAGGTGCGGGACGAAGCAGACCGGGAAGCCGAGCACCTGCGCGATCTCCGGCGCGTGCCGGTGCCGGCCGACGCGGTACGGCGAGACGTTCTCGAGCACGAAGCCCGCGTGCGAGCTCGCCTTCAGCTCGCGTCCGGCGCCGGAGACGCCGGACTTGCCGTCGACGACGACGCTCGCCGGCTCGATCGCCTGCGCGAGCGGCGCGAGCGCGAGCAGCGCCGCGGTCGCGTAGCAGCCCGGATTGGCGATCAGCCTGCCCGCAGGCGGCGCGAGCTCCGGCAGGCCTAGCTCCACGCGGCGAGCGACGTCGCGTGCGGGTGCTCGAAGCCGTACCAGGCGCGGGTAGAGCGTCGGATCGGCGAGGCGGTGGGCGCCGGAAAGGTCGACGACGATCGCGTCCGCGGGCGGCTCGAGCGCCGCCGCGCGCTCGTGGCCGAAGCAGGCGAAGACGACGTCGGCGCCGGCCGCCAGCGCGTCCTCGTTCGGGACGAAGCGCGGCAGCGAGCCGTTCAGGCGCACGTCGAGCGCGTCGGCGCCGCGGCCGGCGAGCGAGTCGGAGCCGAGCGCGACCACCTCGAACTCGGGGTGGCGCAGCACCCGATCGAGAGTCTCCTGGGCGGCGTAGCCCGAGGCGCCAACGACGGCGACGGTGGACACCTCCGCATATTACGCAATTTCCTGCGTAACATGCAAATCGACTTTAGAGGTAGCGGAACAACCCTCCGGGTGTCTTGCGGCTCTTTCCGCCGGGCGTCGTGACCGTGACCGCGACGGAGGCGGCGCCCGCTGGGGCGACGGCGGCGATCCGGGTCGGCGAGAGGACGCGGAACGACCGGGCGGCCCGCGCCCCGAACCGCACCGCGCTCACCTCGACGAAGCTCGTGCCGGTGACGGTGACCTTCCTGCCGCCGCGGGCAGGGCCGCTCGACGGGCTCAGCCGCGCCACCGTGGGGGCGGCCAGGTACCTGAAGCGCGCGGCCGTGACCGGCAGGCTCGTGCCGAGGCTCGTCGTCACGGTGACGTCGACCGTTCCCGTCCCCTTCGGAGCGACGGCGACGATCGCGCCGGCCGACAGGACGGTGAACGAGGCGGCCTTCGTGGCGCCGAAGCGGACGGCGCTCGCGCGCGCGAGACCCGAGCCGTGGATCGTGATCCGCGTGCCGCCGCGCAGCGGGCCGGCGTCGGGCGCGATCCCGGTCACCGTCGTCACCGGGACGGGGCCGGCGCCGGCGCAGAGCTGGTCGACGAGGCCGCCGCCGCCCGTGCCGGCGCCCGCGATCGGCGTCCCGAGACCGCTGGCGAGGTCGTAGCCCGGCCCGGCCGGGTAGAGGCCGTTCTGGAAGCCGAGGTCGTTGTTGCCGGTGGTGATGTCGCCGAACGCGGTTGCGAAGCCGGCGCCGCCGGCGATCGCGTAGAGCGCCGGGTTGGCGAAGCCGATCCGCTTGGAGGCGCAGGCGGGGCTCGTGTTCGCGAGCGCGAAGAGGGCGCCCCAGATCGGTGCTGCGAGGCTCGTCCCGCCGAATCCTGTCCAGCCGCCCCGGTCGCAGCCGTCGCGGCCGCCTTCCGTGCAATACGTCGCGAACGGCGTGCCGGCGTCCGCGGCCACGTCCGGCACCTCGCGGCAGTTCGCCGAGGTGTTGCCGCACGACGAGTACTGGTTGACGACGCCGAGTGCGGCGGGGGCGTCGGACTGGAAGCTCGGCATCGCGTGCACGGAGGAGACGCCGCCGCCGCCGGCGGAGGCCGGGGGCGCCTGGTCGTTCCAGACGACCGCGGCCGCCGGCGGTCCGAGGGTCGTGAACGTCGTTCCGCCGACGCCGGTCACGAACGGCTGGCTCGACGGGTCGTCGACCGCGAGCGCCGTGCGCTGGGCTCCGAACGTCTGCATGTAGCAGTCCTCCGAGCCGAAGTCGCCTGCCGCTGCCACGATCGTCTTGCCCTCGGCCGCCGCCTGCTGGAAGAGCGTCGCCTCTGCGCTCGTGAGGGACTCGCCCGAGTTGCCCTCGCAGCGTCCCCAGGAGGTGGAGATCACCTGGACGTCGGGGTTGTCGATGGCCGCGCTGAAGACGTCGAGGCTCGAGCTGTTCGAGCTCTGAGGCGCCTCGAAGACGTCGATCGTCGCGTTCGGTGCGAGCCCGAGCACGGCCTCGATGTCGAGCTCGGCCTCCACCTGGTCGCCGACGCCGGGGCCGAAGGTGACCGGGCCGCCGGGGCCGCCGTCGACGGCGACCTCGTTCACGTGCGGCGTGATGCCGTAGCAGCTCCCGAAGGCGGCGATGTCGCCGGGCAGGAAGGAGGAGAACTCGACGAGGGCGACGGTCGCACCCTGCCCGAAGTTGCCCGCCTGGTAGAGGTCGCCGAAACCGTACGCCTGGGCGAGATCGGCGCTCGAGACGAGCGGGTGGGGATAGCTCTGGCTTGCGGTCGCGATCTGCTGCGCGCACGCTGCGGTCGGCTGCGGCCCGGCGCCGGCGACCGCCGGGGCGCGGCTCGTGTGCGCGCGCGAGACAGCCTTCGGCGCACGGACGATGTGGGCGCGCGCCGCCGCGGCGAGGGAGTCGAGGCCAACGATCTCGGAGACGTGCGCCGCGACGTCGCGAGGTAGCCGCGGTGCCGTCGTGTTCGCGTAGACGACCCTGCCGTCCGGTAGCCGGTAGCTCAGGAGCGAGACGCCGAACGCGCGCTCGACGCGTGGCAGAGCGCCGGTCACGTGCACGATCAGCCTGCTCGAGCTGACGCCGGTCACGCGCAGGCCGCGCCTGCGCAGGCTCTGCCGCACGGCGGCGAGCGTCGCGTCCGAGGCGCCGAAGCGGGACGCGAACTGCGCGGGCGTGAGGAACCGGCGGAAGCTCGGCGACCCCGGCGTCGACACCGCGGTCGCGAGGGCGCTCAGCTCCGATCCGCCGTTCGGCGCGAGCACGACGTCGAGCTGCATCGCTCCCGCAACGGCGGGTGCGAGCCTGCCGAGCGCGACCGTGTGTCCGGGCAGGTGCGGCGCCGAGCCGACCGGTGCAAACACGGGGGCGGGCGCCGAGCCCGGCAGCAGCGCGAACGCGGAGGCGAGTGCGGCCGCCGAGCACGCGGCGAGAGCCCATCCGGTTCGGCGTGCGGGCCGGCGGGCGGCGATCCATATGGCACGACGCATAGGCTCCTTCAGCGTAGGCGACGCTCGGCTACGGTGCGCCTTCGTGGCCTCCCTACCCCGAATCGCCTCGTGGGCGATGCGCTCGCTCGTCGGACAGGCTCGGGCTCGCGGCGTGCCGCGGCCGAAGATCGAGACGCCCGCGCGCGCCCGAGACCGGGCTCTCGGGCATGTGAGCTACTGGGGCTTCGCGTTCTGCCTGCTCCTGTCGGTGGTCGCCTTCCTCGGCGCGCTCGCCGTCCACCGCAACGGCGCGTGGCTGTCGTGGGTGAAGATCGGCGCCGGTGTCATCCTGCTGGTGGAGGGGCTGACGCTCGCGCGCGACTGGGGCGGCGCACGCCGGCTCCTGCTCTGGCGCTTGCAGGAGCGGCGGAAGGACCAGTCGACGACGGAGCTGCTGTCGCGCTCGCTCCTCCGGCGGGCGGTCGCGCCCGCGCTGGGAGCGATCGGCGTCGCCTGGATCGGTCTGGGGATCGTCGCGATCGCGTTCGGCGCGGCGAAGCTGATCTAGGACCGGGTCGTCCTTCGGTGGACGTCGGCCTCCGTGACGATCCGGTCGAGCGGGATGTCGTGCTCCTCGCGAGGGAGGCCCTCCGGGACGAGCGCCCAGCCGTAGGCGAGGCCGATCGTCAACGCGTGCTCCTGCCCGGCCAGAAAGCGGTCGTAGTAGCCGCCGCCGAGCCCGAGGCGGTAGCAGTCCCGGTCGAAGCCGAGCACGGGCACGACGATCAGGTCGAACGGCGTCTGCGGAATCGGCTGCTCCTTCGCCTCCGTCGGGGAGGTGATCTCGATCCGCGGCCAGGCGACACGAACTCGGGCGATGAGCGGACCGGTGCGCACCTCGCCCCAGCCGTCGACGGAGCGGTAGATGTGCAGCGTGCCGGTCGTGGCCCAATCCACGCTCTCGAGCAGCCTCTCGGCGATGGCCACGCTCGCTGCGGCGGCCTCGGCCGGAGGGACGGCGCGCCGCGCGGCGCCGAGCTCGTGCCGGAGCTCGCGCTTGGACTTCACCCGAGGCGGCTCTGGGTCAGCCGGCATTCGTAAGAATCTTCTCACTCATGTCGCAGCAGACGGGCTTCTTCGAGTTCCAACGGCACCGGATCGCATACGCGGAGGTGGGCGAGGGGCCGCTGCTCGTGATGCCGGCTTGGTGGGTGAGCCACATCGTGGAGGACTGGCGCGGCGCGCAGTTCCGCCGCTTCGTCGAGACGCTTGCGCGGCGCTACCGCGTCGTTCGCTACGACCGGCTGGGCACCGGCCTCTCCGATCGCGTCCGCCCGCCGGAGACGCTGACGCTCGACTACGAGGTCGCGCTGCTCGAGGCCGTGATCGACCACGTGGGCGGCGAGCGCGTCTCCCTGTTCGGGCTCTCCTGCGGAGGGTGCGTGTCGGCGGCCTATGCGAGCCGCCATGCCGCGCGGGTCGATCGCGCGGTTCTGTTCGGGTCATACGCCTGTGGCCGCGAGCTCGGCCCGCCGGAGACGCTGGCGGCGTTGACCGAGGTCGTCCGGTCCGCCTGGGGGCTCGGGAGCCGGATGCTCGCGGACGTGTTCGGGCGGAGTCTGGCGGCCAAGGAACGTGACGCGTTCGCCGCCTACCAGCGCGCCTCGGCGAGCGCCGCGACCGCGGCCGACCTGCTGGCGCTCACCTACGCCTACGACGTGCGGGAGATCCTGCCGGCGCTGACGCTTCCGACTCTCGTCGTGCATCGCGACCGGGATCGGGCGATCGGGTTCAGCCATGGCCGCGAGGTCGCCGGGTTGATCCCGGGGGCGGAACTCGTGACGTTGCCGGGAGACGTCCATCTTCCCTGGCACGGGAATGTCGAGCCCGTGATCGCGGCCGTCGCGCCGTTCCTCGGGATCGACCTTCCGTCCGGCGAGACGCGGGCCGGCGGGATCCCGGAGCTGAGCGAGCGGGAGCGGGAAGTGCTGCGGTTGGTGGCCGAAGGGCTCAGCGACGCCGAGATCGCAGAGCGGCTCGTGCTCAGCCCGCACACCGTCCATCGTCATGTCGCGAACATCCGCCGCAAGCTCGGGCTGCACTCGCGCTCGGCGGCCGCCGTCGCCGCGAGCCGCGCCGGGCTGATCTGATCCGGCGAAGACACGATGGCCGGTTCGGGCCAGCGCAAGATGGCCGGGTCGGGCGAAGCCGGGTCGGCGGCGCGCCGCGAGAGTGCGGGGCATGCACACACGCGCAATTCACAACAGGAAGCTCGGGAAGCTCGTCACCGTCCGCCCGCTCTGCAACGGCGACACGGAGACCGTTGCGGCGCTCTTCGACCGGCTGAGCGACGCCTCGCGTGCCAGCCGCTTCCACGGCGCCAAGCCGAGACTGAGCGACCGCGAGGCGGCGATCCTTGCCGAGGTCGGCCCGAACAGCCACGTGCTCGTCGCACACGTCGGCGAGGATCCCCGGCCGGCCGCCCTCGCCCGGCTCGTCCGGGATCGCTCCGACCGCGAGAGCGCCGAGATCGCCTTCGAGGTCGCCGACTGCTATCAGCGCGCGGGGCTCGGCACCCTGCTCGTGGACATGCTGCTCGCCGACGCCCGCGCGGCAGGAATCCGCCGTGTCGACGCGCTCGTGCAGATGTCGAACCGGCCGGCGCTCACGCTGCTCCAACGCGTGCTCGACCGCGCAGCGTTCCGGATCGAGGACGGTGCGACCTGCATCTCGGCGACGCTCTGAGAGCGGCGTCCGGCCGGGCTGCCCGGCGCTACGCATCGAAGCGGCCCACGAGGAAGCGGCGTCCAGCTCGGCGTACGCGACTCGCCTCGGTCACGGGCGGGCGTGGAAGAGCCGCTTCTCCGTTGCGAGGTGGGGTGCCCACTCGAGGCGGTCGGCGCCGGCGAATCGCAGGTATTCGCGGAGCGCGTCGCGCATCGCGTCGACGAACCCGTCGGCGCGGCGTGGCGCGAAGCCGTCCTCCCACCAGACGTCGAGCACCTCCACGCGGGCTCGGGCCCGGTCGATCCGCGGTTCGATCCGGCCGACAAAGCGGTCGCGGAAGACGATCGGGAGCACGTAGTAGCCCCAGCGGCGCCTTGCCGGCGGAAAGAAGCCTTCCCACACGTAGTCGAAGTCGAACAGGCCGGCGAGGAGGGCGGTGTCCCACAGCAGCGGGTCGAACGGGGCGATGAACGCGACGGTGGGCGTCGGCTCCGGCGGCGCCTGCGCAAGCGCGAGCTCCTGGGCGAGGACGAAGCGCTTGCCGCGTACGCCCTCGACCTCGACGGGCACGAGCGCGCCGAGCTCGACCAGCTCCGTGTGCAGCTCGTTGCGCCCCGTCCGTTCCGGGGTCGCCCTCGGCGGGGCGATGCGGTCGAACGTGCCGCCCGCGCCGCCGGCGCCGAGCAGGCCGTGGGAGCGGTACCGGGACAGGAGTTTGTGTAGCAGCTGCTCTCGCTCCGGCACCTCGTGCGCGAGCAGCTCCGCCGGGAGCAGCCGCTCGAGAAGGTCGTAGTACCGGAGGTTGCCGTCGCGCCGTGCGAGACCGATCACGCCCGTGACGGTGTATGCCTCGAGCACCGCGCGCACGGCGTTCTCGGGCATCCCGAACCAGTTCTTCGTCGGTCCAGGCTCGCGCTCGAAGTCCGCCGACGACAGCGGCCCTTCGGCGCGGATCCGCTCGAGGACATTCGCCGCCACCGTGGCGTTGTCGGCGAGGGCGGCGGCGTGGAACCGGGGGCCCTTGCGGCCCCAGACATGACGGAACCAGGGGAACTCGCTCGTCGGGACGAACGACAGCGCCTTGTTGGTCGCCTCGAAGATCTCGCGGCGTTGGTAGAGCACGTCGCACCAGGCGGGCTCGTAGCCGGCGACGCGCGCGTGCAGCACGAGGTCGTGGTTGCGGCCTGCGACCGCGACCGGGTCGAACTGGATCGACCCGAACGTGCGAAAGACCTGCAGCACCGCGTCGGAGCCCCCCGCCAGAGACCGCGCAGGCGCGAGGAAGTGCCGCGCGACGAGAAAGCGGCGCGCCGCCTCAGCGGTGACCTTCACCTGGAGGACACTAGTGGCGCGCGTTGCCCGGCTCACGACGTAGCGATGGCTCCCTCACGCTCACCAGGAAACCTCGTCGTGGCCTGATCCGCCCCGGGCGCTTGCTACTGGAGAGCTACCGAGAGGACGCCGAGGTCGAGGCGCTCGTCCCGTCGATCGTCGCAGCGGTCGTCGCGTATCGCCGGCGAAAGCCACGCTTTACGGAAGCCAGCGCCGCACACGCGTCGAGTCGGCGGCCGTCCTGCTCGTCAGTCCACCTCCTCCGGCTCCTGGTACCAGCGCATCCGGTCTCCGATGCGGTCCCGCATCTTCCAGCCCCGCGACTTCGGGTCGGCCTCGATCCGGCTCCAGAGGGCTTCGAGGCGATCGGTCAGCACGCGCCGGTCGTCTTCGGACAGGCCGAAGTGGTCGAGGCCGTCGTGCGCGCGCTCGATGTTCATCTTGCAGGTGCGCCAGAGCCCCCAGTCGTCGGCGCAGAGCTTCGCGACGTACGCGGCGTTCACGGTGTCGGCGTCGTGGTCGCCGACCTCGTGCTCGACCAGCAGCGCCAGGATGTCCCGCAGATCCTTCTCGTTCAGCTCGACGATCTGGAGCTTCGTCAGCAGCAGCTCGGCGAGCGGCACCGTCTCGGAGTCGACCTCGAACCGATCGACGATCGGAACGGCGTGGCACATCTCGAAGCCGCCGACGAAGACGTCGAGCTGGCGCCCGTGCGGAACGTCGTAGAACAGCGCCCGCCGGCCGGCGTTCATGGCGTTGAAGGTGTCGTCGGCCGAGTAGCCGAGCGAGACGATGAAGCTCGCCACCTCCCGGTCCCGCTTCCGCGGCGTGGCGAGATCGATGTCCTTGAACTCGCGGATCAGGCCGCTCCGCGGCTCCGTGGAGTGGAGGCGGATCGCGAGCCCGCCGACGAGCTTTAGCGGGACCGAGCGGGCCGAGGCGCGCTCGAGGATGCGGCGCGCCTCGTCGACGATGTCGTCCAGAGGCAGGTCGGCGCGATCTGCCCCGCGCTCGCCGGTCACGTGGCCCCGTCGGACTGGCGACCCTGCGTGCGCTCCATTGCGTCGACGAACGCGTAGAGAGAGGTCGGAGGGACGTCGCTCGCCTGGTCGAGCGCGGCGACCTCCTCCGGCTCCAGCTCCCACTCGACTGCCCCCAGATTGACCTCGAGCTGTTCGACAGTCCGGGCGCCGACGATCGGCGCGATCGCGTCGGGCTTCGCGCGCAGCCAGTTGAGGGCCACCTGCGCGGGCGGTACTCCCCGGGCTTCGGCGACACCGAGCAGCGCGTCGACGACTGCCCACGTTCGCTCGTTACCGCGGTGCTCCCACGAGTCGGGCTGCCACGGCTCGATCCAATCGGCGACCCGCGTGCCGGGGAGCGGAGAAGCGATTCCTCGCCGGTACTTTCCCGTCAGCCAACCGCCGCCGAGGGGGCTCCACGGGACGAGCACGAGGCCGGCCTCGCGACAGGCAGGCAGCACTTCCAGCTCGGACATCCGGGAGAGCAGGTTGTACTCGTTCTGGACGGTCACGAACTGCTCCCAGCCGTGGAGGCTGCAGAGACCCCACGCCCGCATGAGCTGCCAGCCGAGAAAGTTCGATGCCCCGAGGTGGAGGACCTTGCCTGCGCGGACGAGCCCGTCGAGGGTCGAGAGCGTCTCCTCGATGTCAACATCGGGATCCCACGCGTGGAGGTAGTACAGATCGACGTAGTCGGTCTGGAGACGTCGGAGGCTCGCGTCGAGTGCGGACACGATGTGCTTGCGCGAGTTCCCGATGGCGTTCGCGCCGGGGCCCATGCGGCCCCAGACCTTGGTCGCGACCACGAACTCCTCACGGGCCCCGCGGCTCGCGAGCCAGCGGCCGACGATCTCCTCTGCGCGCCCTTCGCCGTAGACGTCGGCACTGTCGACGAAGTTGCCGCTCCGGTCGCGGAAGAGGTCGAGCTGCGCGAAGGCGGCGTTCTCGTCGGTGTCGCGACCGAACCTCCAGGTCCCGAGCGCCAGCTCGCTCACTCGGAGTCCAGTCCTTCCGAACCTGAGGGTTCTCATCGCGTGCTCCTCCTGGGCGACCGACTGCGATTCACGACGTCAGCACGGCTCCGCCACGGGCTCCCGTCACGACACCGCCCCGTAGCGCCACGACGCCGTTCACGATCACGTGTGCCGTGCCCGTAGCCAGCTGGTTCGGGGCCTCGAGCGTCCCGGACTCGGAGACCCGCTCGAAGTCGAAGACCGAGATGTCAGCGCGTGTCCCCGGCTTCAGCACACCTCTGTCACCGAGGCCGATGCGCTCGGCCGGAAGCGACGTGACCTTCCGGATCCCTTCAGCCAGAGATAGTGCCGGGCGCTCGCGGACGACGTGACGCAGGAACCAGGAAGCCCAGGTGAACGCGCCGTAGAAGATCTCGTCGCCCAAGGGCCCATGCAGGCTCAGGGCGGTGGCGTCCGACATCGCGGCGCACTGAGGATGCTCGAGGAAGCTGGCGAGCTGCTCCTCCGGGTACATCCGGATGAGGATCTGGGGACGGTGGATGTCGTCGCCCTCGCTCCGCAGAATGTCGAGGAGGGTGTCGAGCGGGTCCTGTCCCGCAGGGGTCAGCTCGGCCACCGTCTTTCCGACCAGCGAGGGGTCGCGCGTCATGACGACCCTCATCTCCTCGGGGCCCGGAGTGCGCACGAAACGCCTGACGTAGCCCGGGTAGTCCTTGATCCGTTCCCGCTCCGCCTTGTTGCCGAGCCGGGCGTCGATCTCCTGCCTCGAGCCTGCGAGCGCCCACAGCGGCAGCATCGCGCTCATGTTGAGCTCGCCCCACTCGCGCGTGTGCATGTCGAAGCCGACGTCCAGTCCGGACCGGCGCGCGCGGTCGACCAGTTCGAAGGTCTTCTCCGTCATCCCCTGCGGGCTTCCGGGCTGGGGCATGGCGTGTGAGATCTGAGTCTTGACCCCGGTGGCGGCGGCCGAGGCGATCGGCTCCTCGATGCCCTCGACGGCCCGCTCGTCGGTGTGACGCACGCAGGCCGCGAACAGACCGCCGCGCGCTGCGACGATCCTGTTGAACTCGTTCAACTCCTCTGTGCGCGTGGCGACCGAGTCCGCGTACTGCAAGCCGCAGGAGAAGCCGAGCGCGCCCTCGTCCAGAGCTTCCTCGAGCAGAGCGCGCATGTGCTTCATCTGATCGTCCGAAGCTGTCTGCTCGGGATCTTCCATCGCGGTGAGGCGGAGGTTGCCCAGCGGCACGAGAGTTCCGACGTTGATGCCGGGACGTGCCTGTCGAAGCTTCTCGTGGTACTCGCCGGTCGACTGCCAGTCGAGCGGAATCGACCTGTTGTAGCCGAAGATCGCCGCCGCGTACTCGGGGCGGTCTCTCAGAGGCGTGCACCCGTGCCCGCAGTTGCCGACCAACACCGTCGTGACCCCTTGCGTCAGCGCGCTCTCCGCACGGCCGTCGATGGCGAGCGTGAGGTCGGCGTGACTGTGCACGTCGATGATGCCCGGTGTGACGACGAGCCCGGCGGCGTCGATCTCGTCGGCGGCCGTCACCGAGGACAGGTCGCCGATCTCCTTGATGACCCCTCCGGAGATGCCGACGTCGGCCGTTACCGGTGGTGCCCCCGTCCCGTCCACGACCGTGCCGGAGCGAACGATGAGGTCGAAGCCGCTGTTGCTCTGCGGGGCCATCTTCAGTCCTCCCTTTGGTTCTTCGAGACCTTTCGTAACGGTCTCCCTCAGTTGATCGACGTGGAAGCCCACTTCTGCCTCACATCCGGGCCACCTCGTACGGCTGCAGACGACGCTGGACCGGCGGCAGCCCTGCGCCCGGGCGAACCTCGACCTCGCGCGGGCTGTCGCTCACGTTGGCGAGAGCCAGGACGGTCGCACCGCCGACGGCGCATGCGAGGCCGGCAACCGACAACTCGTCCGAGACGTGCAGATCGACGAGGTCGCTGCCCGACCACTCGCCGACCGTGACGAAGACGTCGTGCACCGGGTACGGCTCGCCGTCGACGATGCCGCGAAGCCCAGTCGTCTCGAAGTAGGTCAACGAGTCGGCGCCCGCGCGCGAGAGCGCTGCGATGCTTGCGAGCGTCCACGCCGCCGCGAAATGCGTCGACTGCCGCGCGTCGGGGCCGAACGGCCGGTGGCGCAGCGCGATCGGCGAGACCGCGACGGGCAGGGAGGTGAACGTGCGCAGCGTCGAGAGTGCCTCCGGCTGACCGGCGATGTTCTCCATCAGCGACAGGTCGTCGAATGCATGCACCTGAGGGTTGAGCGCGTATGCGACTCCGTCGCCGCCCGAGACACACTCCCGGTTCCGGTTCAGCTCGTTGAAGTTCGCGCTCGCCCCCGCGAAGAAAGGAACATCCGGCAGGAGCGGCCCGAGCTGTCCACGCGCCGCTGCCGGCCAGACCGGGCGGGTAACCTCCTCCGAGTCGCGCAGCACGATCACGCGCACGATGGTCGAGGCCAACGTCGGCAGCTCTCGCGCGAGCGCCGCCAGCTCACGCTCGGGGTCGTCGGCGAGCACGATGGCCAGCTCGAGGGGGCAGCCGATCCTTGCAGCCTCCGCGTCTGCGCTTCCGAGCTGTTCGGACCACCCTTGACGAGCAAGATGCACGTCGCTTCGCAGGTGTGACGGACGAGCCGCTCGCAGGAGCTCGAGCTCCGCGTCGCTTGCCGATCCACCGTCGAAGCCGAGCCCGATGCTCGGCACGCGTCGCCCGATCGCCGCGCCGAGCTCGACCACGACGGTCTCCTCACCGGTGCTCACCGGGACCGCAGAGACCTCGCCGCGCGCGACGATCTGGACGGCGTCGCGCAGCCGCTCCCCTGCAGACGCCTGAAACCGGTAGCCGAGATCGGCGGGGAACGAGTAGCTCTTGAACGATGCGTCCGACCAGTTGCGCTGGTCCTCGAGCTCGAAGCGCTCGCCGTCGAACGAGAGCTCGAGGCTGACCGCGTCCGTCTGGGCGATCGTCAGCGAGGTCACCGGAGGAAACACCGGCAGATCGATCTCGCCCACATGGATCTGCGGCGCGATCGCCATGGGGAGACGCCCCGCGACGGCACCGGCCGGGGTCTCACCGTGGTAGGGCCTGCCGACGGTCTCCATCCCGTGATGGACGCAGAGGCCGATCTTGGCAAAGCCGAAGTCGGTCTCTGCCTCCCCGTCCATCTCGTACGTCAGTACCCCGTCGGTCGTGCCGGCGATGGCGCCCCTCCACTCGAAGACGATCGGCCCCTCGGTGTGCCGGCACCGGCAGTCGACGCTGAACCCGTCGTCGCTCTCGTCGACCGCGACCTCGAGGACATCCGGCAGGACGGTGTTCCAATCGAGGTCGCGAACGGCGACGTAGATTCGACGCGCGATCTCGACGTCACCCCAGCGAACGAACCTGAGATCGACGCCGTCGAGCACGGCCGTCAGTCGCCCGGCGCGCAGGATGCGGCGAGTGCTCAACCGGATCAGCCCTCCGGGCTCCCGAGGATCTGGCCGCCGTCGACATGGAGGATGTCGCCGGTCATGAAGCCGGTCTCCGGCGCCACGAGCTGGTAGACCCAGTACGCGAGCTCTTCCGGCTCGGCCATACGGTTGAGCGGGATGCGCGGCACGAGATCTCGCTCGGCGTTCTCGATCGAGCCCGCCCACAGCACATGGATCGGCGTCTTCACCGAGCCGGACGCGATGCAGTTGACGCGGATGCGGTCGGCGGCGAGCTCGTAAGCGAGCGCCTTCGACAGGTACTCGACCGCTGCCTTCGTCATGCCGTACAGCGAGTTACCGGGCTTGACGATGCTCCCGACGACCGAGCTGATGTTGACGATCGCGGCGTCGCTCGACGCACGCAGTGCGGGAAGCGCCTCCTGAATGAGGAAGAAGATGCTCTTGACGTTGACGTCGATGTGGTAGTCGAAGTCCTCCCGCGAATACGCGTCGAGCGGACCGGTCTTGATCGTCGCGGCGTTGTTGACGATCACGTCGACTCCGCCGAACGTCGCGAGCGTGCTCTCGATGATCCGCTTCGGCGCCGCGGGATCTGCGAGGTCGTCGGCGTGAGCATGCGCCCTCCCCCCGGCAGCTGCGATGCCGGCGGCATTCTCCTCGAGCAACTCGCCACGCCGGCCGACCAGGACGACGGCCATCCCTTTCTCCGCGAGCAGACGCGCGGTCGCCGCTCCGATGCCGGTGCCTGCTCCTGTGACGACCGCCACCCGCTGGTCGTTCGCGTTCACCGCTAGCTCCTCTCGTCGGCGTTGCCGGTCGACTCGCGGCTCATCGCGCGCTCGACGACCCGTTGGCCGTGCTCGAAGTGGAATGTGAAGGTCCTTCGGATCTCCTCCGCGTCGCGCGAAGCGACCGCATCGAGCAGGGCCTCGTGGTCGCCGGGAGCCTGGAGCTCGGTCATCTCCGCCTCGCCGACGCTCAACACCATGACCGTGATGCTGCCGACGAGCGAGTGCCAGGTGCGGAGGAGAACGCGGTTCTCGGTCGCCTCGACAAACGCCTCGTGGAACGAGAGATCGGCGCGGGCCCGTTCCAGGAACGAGCCCGTACGGTATGTGCGCTCGAGCGTCTCGTAGCGGCCTCTCAGGAATCCCTCGATCTCCGGGGACCACATGGCTGCGTCGTGTATGGCCGCCGTGATCTCGAGGGCGAGCCTCACCTCTTGGAGCTCCCGCGCGTCCCGCGCGCCGATGCGGCTCACATACGTGCCGCGGTGGGGGACGGAGCGGAGAAGACCCTCCTGCTCGAGCACGCGTATGGCCTCGCGCAGCGTGCCGCGGCTCACGCCCATCGCGGTCGAGACGTGCACCTCGTTGATCTTGTCGCCAGGGCCGAGCCGCCCGCTCATGATCTCGCCGCGGAGCATCGAGTGAGCGCGCAGGCGCAGAGTCATGCGTGGCAGCGCCTCAAGCTGAAGCTCAGGGCCGATTGGCTCGCTCTTCGCCATTTCCTCAGCGCCCGGAGGCTACGCGCTTCGTTCAAAACTGTCAACAGTTGACGAACACGCGCAAATGCGAGAGGGTGCCCGGGATTGTGCGCCATGCCGAGATATGATGTCATCCTGTCCGTACACATGGGCGACGTGACGGCGAAGCGCCTGCGGGTGGATCAGGCGGCCCTGTGATGAGGTGGCGTTCGCGACCGGACGACGTCTCGCTGCGGCTCTATTACGCCTCGGACATCCACGGCAGCGACATGCTCTGGCGGAAGTTCCTCAAGGCCGGCGCGTTCTACGAGGTCGGAACCCTGATCATGGGCGGCGACCTCTGCGGAAAAGGTCTCGCACCCGTCGTGCGTACAAACGGGGGCTGGACGTTGCCGGTCGCAGGCGAGGAGAGACACGTGGGTGACGAGGCCGAGCTGGAGCAGCTCGAAGCGCTCGTCCGCCAGTCGGGCTTCTACCCCCGGCGGATGAGCGCCGACGAGTTCGACCGCCTCTCGGATCCGGCCGCGCTGGAGGCGGTGTTCGAAGAAACGCTCGTCGAGAGCGTGCGGACCTGGATGGAGCTGGCCGACGAACGGCTCCGCGACTCAGACGTCACGGCGTACGTGATGCCCGGCAACGACGATCCATGGGGAGTCGACGAGCCGCTCGAAGGACGCGCGAAGGTCGTCGCATGCGACGACAAGGTCGTGGGGGTCGGCGACCACGAGCTCCTCTCCCTCGGCTGGTCGAATCCGACGCCATGGCACACCGCGCGAGAGCTCGACGAAGACAGTCTGTACGCGCGCATCAAGAAGCTTGCCGAGCAGCTCGAGAGTCCACAGAGCGCGATCTTCAACATTCACGTTCCGCCGTACGACAGCGGCCTCGACACGGCCACGGAGCTCGACGAGACTCTCAAGCCGGTCCTCGTGGGCGGCCATCCGCACGAGATTCCGGTCGGCAGCACCGCCGTCCGGCAGCTGATCGAGGAGTACCAGCCCGTTCTCGCTCTGCATGGTCACATCCACGAGAGCCGCGGCATGGTCGAGATCGGCCGCACCGTGTGCATCAATCCCGGCTCTAACTACGGCACCGGGCGCATCGACGGTGCGGTCGTCGCGCTCAGCGCGGAGAGAGTCTGCAACAAGCATCTCGTCAACGGATGAGCAGCGCAAACCCCTAGGAGGTGGTGGAGCAGTGAGTGCAGAAACGCCGGCAGCTGTGGGACCGCCGGTCAAGCTGTTTACGCGCCAAGCGACAGGTCTGGTGCGAGACGTCGGACCGTTGTCGCAGACGGTTTTCGCAATCCTGACCGCCCCGTTTCCATGGGTGCTCGCGATCGCGATCTTCTGGACGTTCAGCGCCTATCCGGGCGGCAACCTCTACGTCGGCTACGGGCTCGGCTACCTGTGCGGCCTATTCGCGGCAATCGGGATCGGGATGCTCTCGACGACGATGCCTCGCAGCGGCGGCGACTACATCCTCAACGGGCGGACGCTCCACCCGCTTGTCGGCTTGATCTCGTCGTTCTGGTTCACCGTCAACGTCCTCGTCTCCATTGCCTTCATCACGGAGACGCTCATCGTCGGCGCGCTCGCACCGTCGTTCGTCGCGATCGGAGCGATCGGCCACCACCAGACGCTGCTGGACTGGGGAACCACGCTCGAATCGAGCAAGAGCTGGCTCTTCGTGGCGGGAATCATCGCTCTCGTCGTCTGTTCCTCCGTCGTCAGTAGCGGCTGGAAGTTCTCGTTGCGATTCCAGAACGCGGCCTTCCTCATCGGGATGCTCGGCATGGCGGTGGCGCTCGTGATCGTGCTCGTCGATTCGGGCACCTCGTTCGTCGAGCACTTCAACTCGTTCGCTCAGCAGTACACCCACAAGCCCGACAGCTACCACTACCTCATCAACCAGGCGACGGCCGACGGGATCAACGTCAGCCCCGGCACGAACTTCAGCAACACGATTCCGGTCGTGGGCGCAGTGATGGGGTTCAGCATCTACACCTGGTTCGGCATCAACATCGCCGGCGAGGTGCGCCAGGCCCGCACGTGGAAGTTCGCCGCCGGCATGATTGCCGCGGTCTTCGTGAACTTCCTCGGCGTCCTGATCTTCACGCTTCTATTCGTGCACTCGTTCGGTGGCAAGTTCTTCACCGCGATCAACTCTCTGAGCGGCGGCAAGCACTACCCGTTCCCGACTCCACCGTTCTATGTGTTCCTCGTGGCGATTGCCGGTAACAGCGAGGCAGTCGCGTGGATCCTGGGCATCTCGCTCGTCGCGATCATGCTCGGCCTCCTGTGGCTCAATCTGCTACAGCCGGTGCGCGCCATGTTCGCGTACGCATTCGACGGCGTCTTCCCGCTGAAGGTCGCGAAGGTCGACCGGCGGACACATGTGCCGGTCGTCGCCGTCGGGCTGACGCTCGTCTTCTCGATCGGCCTCTACGCATGGGCCGTCTACGGGACCAGTCTGTTCAAGCTGTACGTCGTCGCAATCGTCCTCGCACTCGTGCCGATGATGCTCATGTCGGTGTCGGCGATGATCTTGCCGTGGCGTCGGCGCCAGCTCTGGGAGAGCTCGGTGATGAACATCCGGATTGGCCCCGTGCCACTGATCACGGTTGCGGGCGCGTTCTCGTTCGCAGTCTCGCTGTTCTGCTTGATCGTGTTCCTGCACTATCCGGGGCTTGGGCTCACGCATCCATGGGATGCGGTGAAGTACCTCGCCATCGTCGGTGCTGCGGCGGTCGTCGTGTACTTCGTTGCCAGCGCCGTGCGCGGCAGGCAGGGCATGAGCCTGGCCAGGGCCACGGCGGAGATTCCGCCTGAGTAAGTGAGATAGGGAGCAGGGGCCGGCGTGTCGCACGCCGGCCCCGCCCACCTGCATGATGCGCTTCGACAATACATCCGCTCTCGTAACAGGCGGCGCTCAGGGAATCGGCCGGGCGGTCGCCGCCGATCTCGTCGCAGAAGGTGCGCATGTCGTCATTCTCGATTTCGACGGCGAGGCGACCGAGCGTGCCGCTGCCGAGCTCGATTGCGTAGCCGTCGTCGGCGACGTTTCGCGACGCGAGGATGTACGGCGCGCGGTGCAGACGTGCTGCGAGCGGCACGGCGGCCTGAGTGTCGTCTCCGCAAACGCAGGCGTCGCCTACGTGGGGCCATTTCTGGACACGGACGACGCGACCTGGGAGCGGATTCTCGCGGTGAACCTCAACGGCGCGTTCCGGACGATCCAGGAGTCGGCACTGGCGATGCGGGAAAGCGGTGGAGGCTCGATCGTTGTCACGACCTCGACCAATGCCTTCTGGCCGGAAACGGGGACGTCGCCGTACACCGCGAGCAAGTATGGGCTGCTCGGCCTGGTGCGCAACGCCGCGCTCGACCTGGGCGGCTTCGGCATTCGCGTCAATGCCGTCGCGCCCGGAATCGTACGCACGCGGCTCGCCTGGTTCCTCACCGAGGACCCGGTCGAAGGCCCGAAGTACCTCGAGAACGTGCCACTCGGCCGGTTCGCGGAGCCGGAGGACATCGCGAGGGCGATTCTCTTCCTTGCCTCAGACGACGCCCGCTACATCACGGGGGAGCAGCTGGTCGTCGACGGCGGGGTGTCGGTCGGGGTCGTCGTTCCCGAGCCCCAAGAGCCGCTCTCCGATCTTGGCAGCTAACGAGAGGAGCGAAGTAACAATGCACGCGACACGGGAGCAGGTGACCTTTTCAGGTGGTAGGGCGAGTGGCCCACTGCCGATAAGCCAAATCGCGATCGTTGTTCGCGACATGGACGATGCGCTCGAGAAGTACACGCGCGTACTCGGTTGGGGCCCGTGGAACGTGTACGAGCACAAGCCGCCGTCGCTGCACCACACGTACCTTCATGGAGAGCCGACGGAATACACGATGATCGGCGCAGAGACGCACGTCGGGGCGATCGTCGTCGAGCTGCTGCAACCGGTCGATGGTCCGAGCATCTACAAGGAGTGGCTCGATTCGCACGGCGAGGGCTTGCACCACATTGCGGTCATGCGGCCGACGCCTGAGGAGTCGGAGGAGGCGCGCAAGCACTTCGAGGAGGTCGGAGCGCCGATCCTGATGGAGGGGCGGCTTGGCGAGACGATCCACTTCTTCTACCTCGACACAGAGCCCTTGCTCAAGGTGATCTTCGAGTCGGGTACCGGTCACGCGGTCGATCTCAAGCCCGCGCGCGTCTACCCGCCCGAGTAGGCGGTGCGCACTGCGACGTCCGAGCCGTACGGGCAGCTGCGACCTGGGCTGTTGACCTCTCGTTGACCAGCGGGGTGCCAAGACTCGGATCGCTCGTCGAGAGTCGCTGATCTTGTAGGCACGCCGGAGCTGAGCTTCTGCACCCCACACGGTACGCGCGCCGGCGGGCGGGGCCCGGTGGAGGCCCCGCCGAAATGGCGATTACCGGGAACTTTGCACAGTGGGCGCGGCTGGGATCGAACCAGCGACCCCTCGCGTGTGAAGCGAGTGCTCTCCCGCTGAGCTACGCGCCCGGGAGCCAGCACTTTAGCGGGAGTAGAACGGCATCGGCCCCGCCGCCGGGGCCGATGCCGCAAGCGATTGCCACTCGCTCCACGTGGGGAGACCGATGCGTTCCGCTTCTCCGATGGGTCAAGTCAGGCAGGACGTATCGCAGGCGTCGCCTCTCGTAGAACCTCGCGGGTGTCGACCGCTGTGATCGACGACGGCTTGAACCCTCTGACGATGAGATAGATCCCGAGCGACGCTTCCCAGGCGATCTCCAGAGCCGTCATCAGGAACAACGGCGCGCTCCCTGCCTTGAAGGCCTCGAAGAGCACCAGGCGCGATGCGCGGTATAAGGCGCGACTATGGAGTCACCGTCGACAACGGAGGTCAGCATGAGCACGATCGACGAGGAAATGGTCATGGCCCGCTTCATCGTCTCAGGTGACGTCGAGCGTTCCCGCCGTTTCTACACCGACGTCCTTGGTGGCCGGACCGTCATCTCGGGCGAGGCGGATGACGAGGTGACGTACGTCGCGCTAGCCAACAGTTGGATCATCATCAACATCGGAGGAGGTCCGACGGACGACAAGCCGACCGTCACGCTCGAGACGCCGCCCGACCCAGATCGGGTGAGCAGCTTCCTCAACATCCGGGTTGCGGACATCCAAGCGGTGTACGCGCAGTGGAGCGCGCGGGGCGCCCAGTTCCTGACGCCGCCGAAGCAGCACGAGACCGAGGTGTGCTGCTACATCCGCGATCCCGACGGCTACCTGATCGAGGTGGGTCAGACGACCCTGCCCCGAGGTTGGCGCCCACCGTCTCGCGACGCGGACCATTGTGATCGCAGAGGTGGTCCGCGCGGCATTCGTCGGACACCCCGACGAGGTCGCGTCGTTCGTCGAGCGCATTCGGGCGTCGGAGCAGTTCATTCCGGAGCTGGCGTTGGTCGCGAGGACTCCTCCGGTGTGATTGCTCACGTGATGCTCAGCTGGGTCGGCGTCGAAGGCGGATCCCGTACACGGATCCTCAACCTCACGCCGATGTCGGTTCGGCCCGACCGCCAGCGCATCGGTGTGGGGGCACGGCTGATCCGGGACGCGCTCGGCCGGGCCGAAGACGAGAGGAGCGGCGCACCCGGCGGGTCGAAACGTGCCTGGCGAAGTCCCCGAGCGTCGGCTACGCGACCATCGGCCGCGCCAACGTGCTCTCACCCGAGGGGTGACCTCAGGATCAGCCGAGGCGCTGCACGACCGCGGCGCCGATCTCGCCGGTGCTCAGCCGGTTGAGCTCCGAGCCCGTGTTCTGCAGCTCGACGACGGCCGCGGTGATCCGGCGGGCCGCCTCGGTCTCGCCGAGGTGGTCGAGCATCATCGCGGCCGACCGGATTGCGGCGAGCGGGTTCGCCTTGCCGGTCCCGGCGATGTCGTGCGCGGCGCCGTGCACGGGCTCGAACAGCGACGGTGTCTCGGCGCCGGGGTTGAGGTTCGCCGACGCGGCGAAGCCGATGCCGCCGGTCACCGCGCCGGCGAGGTCGGTGAGGATGTCGCCGAACAGGTTGTCGGTGACGATCACGTCGTACTGGGCAGCGTCGGTGGCGAGATAGATGCACGCCGCGTCGGCGTGCTGGTACGAGACCGTGATGTCCGGATAGTCCGCGGCGACGTCGTCCAGCGTGCGCGACCACAGGTCGCCGGCGAACGTCAGCACGTTCGTCTTGTGCACCATGGTCAGGCGGCGGCGGGGCCGCGTCATCGCCAGGCCCATGGCGTAGCGGATGCACCGTTCCACTCCGCGCCGGGTGTTGACCGAGCCCTGCGTCGCGACCTCGTCCGGCGTTCCCTTGCGCAGGAACCCGCCCTCGCCCGCGTAGGCGCCCTCGGTGTTCTCGCGGACGACGACGAAGTCGGCCGACGCGGCGATCGAGCCGGGCACCCCGGTGAAAGGACGGACGTTCGCGTACAGGTCGAGCGCGAAGCGGAGCTTGAGCAGCAACCCGCGTTCCAGGATCCCCGACGGGACGTCGGTCGAGCCGATCGGGGGTCCGATCGCGCCGAGCAGGATCGCGTCGAAGCCGCGCAGCTCGTCGAGCACCTCGTCGGGAAGCACGTCGCCGGTTCGCGCGTAACGGCCGGCGCCGAGGTCGAAGTCGACCGTGTCGATCTCAACTCCCGCGGCACGCACGACCTTCAGTGCCTCGGCGGTCACTTCGGGACCGATGCCGTCCCCGCCGATGACGGCGATCCGGTTCTTCGCCACCGAAAGACCATAGTCCATCGGTGCCTCGCGGCTACGCGCGTGCTGCGGCGCGTTCGTCTGCTGAACGCAAGTGCGTGAAGAGCAGACCGAACGCGCAGACCGCCGCGGAGAGCACGAACGGGATCCAGTCGGAGCTCGCGCCTGCGATCGCCCCGCCGGCGGCCGGGCCGACGATCGAGCCGAGCGCCCAGGCTGCGTTCATGAAGCCGAAGCCCATCCCCTGCCCGAGCCCGCTCGCCTCGGCGCCGTCTGCGAGAAGCGCGAACGCAGGCGTGAACAGCGCGCCCCACGCGAGGCTGGCCACGATGAGCAGCGGCACGTAGAGGAGCGGACGTCCACCGGCCGCGAGCCCGAGCGAGCAGAGGCCGCCGGCCGTGAGCGAGACGCGCACGGGCAGCAGCCGGCCGGCGCGGTCGGTCCAGCGGCCGACGAACGGCGCCTGCAGCGCCTCGAGACCGGCGCTCGTGAGCCAGACGGCGCCGATCGCCGCGGCCCCCCATCCCGCTGCGGAAAGGTGCAGGGGCCCGAGCACCGAGAGGATCCCGAACAGGAGCGACGGCAGCGCCATCACGAGCAGGCCGCCGATGAACTGGCGGTGATGGAGAGCACGCCGGATCGCGGCGGCCGACGGCGGCTCCTCCTCCGGCGCCGTCTCGAGGCGCAGCGCCCAGGCGCCGAGCACGAGCGAGAGCGCGGCGAGCCCCGCGAAGACCGGTGCGCGCCCGGCGAGGGCCGCGCCCGCGCCGATCACCGGCCCGAGCAGCGCGCCGAAGACCGCCGCGCCGAGCGCGCCGCCGAGCAGTTCGCCGCGCCGCTCGCGCGGCGCCACCGCCAGCAGCCAGGCAAGCGCGCCCGCCCAGGTGAAGCCGCTACCGGCTCCCTGCACGAAGCGCGCCCCGAAAAGCGTCCAGAAGCCGCCGGCGAATGCGAAGCCCAGGCTCGCCAGCCCCATCAGCGTCAGCCCGATCAGCACGGCCCGCCTCGCGCCGAGCCGCGCCGACGCGATCCCGCCCGGCAGGCCGCCGACGAGGGCTCCGGCGGCATAGGCGGCGACGAGGACGCCGGCGCGCGACTTCGAGAGGCCGAACTCGTGGGAGAAGTGCGGCAAGAGCGGCGTCAGCGCGGCGTACAGCATCGTGTCGACGCCCACGAGCACGGCGACGAGCAGCAGCAAACGGCGCATGGCGGCCACGCTACCAAGGCTCATGTACACCGCCGCTCCCGCCGATATAGCTGCCCATGAGCCGCACCGTCGGACTGCCGCTACTCCTCGTCGTGCTCCTCGTCGGCGGGTATCTCTTCGTGACCCAGTCGAAGTCGAACGGGCCGACCTCCGCCGCCGTCACCCAGGCGGAGACCCAGGCGGAGTCGTTCACGGCGGGGACGAACTTCCAGGCGGCGGACCAGGTGCTACAGGGGTGGTACGCCGAGAACGGGACGTACGTTGGCGCGACGATGGCGCCCGGCTCCGGCGTGACGCTCGTCCGCGCCGATGCGACGTCGTACTGCATCGAAACGGTCGCGGGCGCGGCCGTCGAGCACGAGACCGGCCCCGGCGGCCAGCCGCAGCCCGGCTCCTGCTGAGGGATGAGGTCTGCGGCACAGGCGCCGATATGTGGACCGTGCCTGCGACTCTGCGCTTCACCCTCGTGCTCGTCCTGATCGCCGTGGTCGCGGCGCTGATCGCGGTGCGCGAGCGCCCGGCGACGCACGGCACCGGCAACCCGGTGCCCGCAGCCGTACGCTGAGGATGTGACGATCGGCCGCCCCGGCGCCGTAGGTCCGGGCGTGAACGCGGTCTCGACCTCGCTCGACGCCCCCGCGGCCCTCTCCGGGCGCCCGGGCTTCGCCGAGGTCGCGGGCGAGCAGCTCGACGCCGTCTACCGCTACCTCGTGTACCTGACCGGCGACCGCGCCGCCGCCGAGGACCTCGCGGCCGAGACGTTCGAGAAGGCGTTCCGCAGCTGGCGGCGCTTCGACCCGCGGCGCGGCACCCCGCGCACCTGGCTCTGCCGGATCGCGCGGACGGTCGCGATCGACTGGTTCCGCGCCGAGACACGGCGGCGGCGGCGCGAGGACGCGTACGCGCGCGAGCTCGCTGTCTCCGCCGGCGAGGCCGCGTTCGGCGAGGGGCTCTCGGCTCCGCTCGAGCGGGCGCTGCGCGAGCTGTCGCCGGCCGAGCGCGAGGTGGTGGCGCTCCGCGTCCTGCTCGAGCTCGACGGCCCGAGCGCGGCGCGGGTGCTCGGCATCAGCCAGACCGCATGCTCGACGCGCCTGAGCCGCGCGCTGCGACGACTGGAAGAGAGGATCGGCGATGTCCGCGAGTGATGTGATCGGGATCGAGCGCCTCGAGGCGCTGCTGCGCGGCGACGCACCGCGCACATCGGAGGAGTCCGCGCGCAACGCGCTCCTGACGGAGCTGCGGGCGGCGACGCTGCGCGCGCCCGAGCCGCTGCGCGAGCGCGTGCTCGCGACCACGCCGGCGCGGCAACGGCTCGCGCTGCCCCGGCCGTCGCGGCGGTTCGCGCTCGCCGTCGTCCCCGCCGCGCTCGGGCTCGCCGTCGCGGCGGCGCTCGTGCACGGGCTCACAGGCTCCGGCGCGAAGTCCGTTCAGCACGGCGCTGTCGCGGCGCCGACGGTGTCGGCGAAGGCGCAGCCGCCCGTGCTCCGAGCCGCAGTCGGCTCGGGCGGCGGCGCGGCCACGGCCGTCCCGTCGGCGACCGGCCTGCAGGCGCAGGCGCCGTCGGTCGGCAACAACGGTCGCCTGCAGCACACGGAGGCGTCGCTCCAGGTGCGCGTGCCTGACGTGAGCCGGCTCTCCGCCGCGACGAGTGCCGCCACGCGGATCGCGACCTCCCTCGGCGGCTACGCGCAGTCGGTCGTCTACCGCACACCGCAGAACGGCGGCGGCGCCTCGTATCTCGAGCTGCGCGTGCCGGCGCAGAACGTGCGCACCGCGATCGCGAAGCTCGGCGCGCTCGGCAGCCTCGTGTCGCAGCAGGTGTCGGTGCAGGACCTGCAGCACGACCTCGCGGTCGAGTCGGCGCAGATCGCGCAGCTGCGCCGCACGGTCGCCGCGCTGCAGAAGGCGCTGCAGAGTTCTGCGCTGCCCGACGCCCAGCGCGTCCTGCTCCAGATCAGGCTCGCCGAGACGAAGCGCTCGCTGGCGCAGCGCCTGCACGCGCGCACCGGCACCGTCGCCTCCGGCACGACGGCGCGCATCTCCCTCGTCCTCAGCACGGAGAAGTCGATCGTCCCGGTCGTCCACCACCGCGGCCGCCTGGGACGGATGTTCCACTCGGCGGTCGGCTTCCTCGGCCTCGAGGGCACGATCGCCCTCTACGCCCTGATCGTCGCCGGCCCCCTCGTCCTGGCGGCCGCCCTGATCTGGGGGCTGGCGCGCCTCCGGAGGAGGCGCGACGAGCAACGGCTGCTGACGGCCTGACGATCTGATGAAATAGCGCCGGTGCTGCTCGCCGGACTCTCCACCGGACACAAGCTCGGGCTTGCGATCGTCGCGGCCTGCTTCATCGCGTTCGCGCTTGGCTCGTCCTTCCTCGCGCCGCGCCGGCGGCCGGACTTCCCCGGCAAGAACGGCCTCGGCGTCTTCGCGATCGTCTGCTTCCTGTTCTTCGCAGCGATGATCAGCGCGGTCGAGATCTTCGGAGCCGAGGGCGAAGCGAAGGCAAGCGCCCAGCCGCCCGCACAGCAGGCCGGGCCCGCAGCCACGGTTCAGGTGCGGGAGAGCGAGTTCAAGATCGTCCCGGCGCCGGCGACGGTGGCCGCAGCGGGCAAGGTCACCTTCGTCGTCGAGAACGCCGGCAAGATCCAGCACGACCTCGCGCTCCAGGGCGCGGGCGTGTCCGCCTCGACGAAGACGCCGCTCATCTCGCCCGGGAAGAGCGCGAAGCTCACCGTCACCCTCGCCGCAGGGACGTACACGCTCTACTGCACGGTGCCCGGCCATCGCGCCGCCGGCATGGTCGCCACGCTCGTCGTCAAGTAGGGACCAAAGGTAAGCCCGCCGGGGGAGGGCCGCAGCGGGCTTGAGGTGAGGTGCCGGCAAAGGGGGAGGAGCCGGCATCGAGATCTTCCGTGTTCCACCGGACGTTTACCTCCCGATAAAGGGGGATTCTCGGCCGGGGCCGAAAGAACGGTGCGGTATCGTCTTTGGGCCCCGGAGAAGTGGCCGAGTGGCTGAAGGCGGCGCCCTGCTAAGGCGTTAGGTGGATGAATGTCTGCCTCGAGGGTTCGAATCCCTCCTTCTCCGTCGAGGAAGCCCTGCTCAGGCGGGGCTTCGCCGCGCACTCGGATACCATGCCCCGGCCGGAGGGGTGGCAGAGCGGTCGAATGCGGCGGTCTCGAAAACCGTTATCCGTCGTTAGGCGGATCGAGGGTTCAAATCCCTCCCCCTCCGCTCGTAAGGCCGAGAGCCGCCGTCCGGCAGGGACTTCGCGACATCGTCCCTGCTCGACGGCGAGGTTCCTGCTGCCGTCGCCGAGGTTCCCGGCCGGCCGGCGTTAGCGAACCTTGACAGTTCGCTCGTCGGGTCCACACCGTGTGGGGCGAGCGGCTCAGATCCGCCGCCTAGCGTGACGTCATCTCTGAACGCTCGACAGTAGAAAGGGGGTTCGACATTGAGACGACGTCTCACAGTCATCCTCGCGATCACGATGATCGCATCACTCGCAGCGGCTACGGCCGCCCTGGCGAAGACGGGTAGGAGCTCGGCGAGCGAGTCCCTGTCCGTACTCGGTCCCTACGCAGGCGCTGACCAGCAGTCCTTCCAGGCAGTGCTCTCCGCCTTCGAGGCGGCGAACTCGGGCATGAGCGTCACGTTCACCTCGGCCGGCACGAAGGTCGGCACGACGCTCTCCGGGGCGGTGAAAGCGGGCACGCCGCCGGACGTTGCGGTGCTCAGCCTGCCACGGGACAGCAGCATGCTGCAATCGCTCGTCTCGTCGAAGGGCATGAAGCCGATCGGCTTCGTCGCGGCGTCGCTCGACAAGAACTACGCGTTCACGTGGAAGATGCTCGGCATCGTGAACGGAGGCCTGTACGCGCTGCCGTTCAAGATCAACGACGAGTCTGCGTTCTGGTACGACACGGCTCTCTTCAAGCGCGTCGGCGTGCAGGCGCCGACAACGTGGGCCGGCCTGCAGCAGGTCGCACAGCGCCTGCTCAATGCGGGCATCAAGCCGTTCGCGATCGCCGGCGGTGACGGCATGTCGCTCGCCGCGATCTTCGCGAACATCTACTTGACCCAGCAAGGGCCGGCACGCTACGACGCTCTCGTGGCGCACAAGATCAAGTGGACCGACCCGAGCGTGAAGGCTGCACTCCAGGAAATGGACGCGGTCGTACGGCCCGGGTTGTTGTCGAGAACGATCGCCGACACGGTCTCGAGCGACTTCCCGGCAACGCTGATGCAGCTGTTCCGGGCCTCGCCGAGGGCTGCGATGCTGTTCGGCGGCAGCAATGTCATGCCGGTTCTGAGTACGCCTGCCGCTGTGGCGGCGCGTCCGGCAACGCAGTTCGGCGCGTTCGCGTTCCCGACGATCGCCAAGCCGCCGGCGCGCGTCATCGGTAGCGCGGACGTGATCGTCATGCTCAAGGACAGCCCGGCTGCACGGTCGCTGGTCGACTACCTGGCGACGCCTGCGGCTGCCACCGTGTGGGCCAAGCGCGGCGGTTTCCTCTCGCCGAACGCGAAGGTCGACATCAGCTCCTACCCGCTCGCGGCGAGCCGGACGATGGCGACACAGCTCACGAACACGTCGATCTTCCGCCTCGACCTCGCCGGTCTCCTGCCGGCGCCGCTCCCGGCGAAGCTCAACAGCGTCCTACAGCAGTACGTTCGGAGCCCTGCCCGCGCAGCAGCGATCATGCAGGCGCTCGAATCCGCGGCGACGGCCGCTTGAACCTGGTCCGCATCCAGTAGGTCAGGACGGCCGTTGTGCGTCCAGGCGAGGCAGGGGCAATGCATCAGCGTTGCCCCTGCCTCGCCCCCCATCGGGCCACCGAAACCGAGACAAGGGGGACGGCGTGTCGCAGATCGAACGACTCAATTTGACGCTTCGCGTGGTGATGGAGGTCGGCGTCGTCGTCGCGCTGGTCTATTGGGGTCTCCACACCGGCGAAACCACGGTCGCGAAGGTTCTGCTCGGGGTGGGCGCACCTGCCGCCACGTTCGGATTCTGGGGCGGGGCCCGCCAACGCAAAGTTTCGGTAAAACGCTCCCTCGGTTGAGGGTCGCCGGTCGCGCCGTGAGTGACGATGCGACTGCACACACACGTTCATACGGCAACCGAGGTGGCCTGCCCGTGCTCTTCACCCCTTCAGTTGCTGCGGCCCCTGTGCTTGCCGGCGCTCCGCCGAGCGGTGGACCGGCTCTCCATTTCGGCGACCTGACGCTCGACCCGCGGACGCGTGAGGTGCGTCGCGACGGCCGCGTGATCGAGCTGACGCCGCTCGAGTTTGCGCTGCTCGAGCTCTTCCTCTCCCACCCTCATCACGTGCTGACGCGCGCGTTCATCTTCACGCGCGTGTGGGGGTTCGACTTCAGCGCCACGTCGAATGCGCTCAACGTCTACGTCGGCTACCTGCGGCGGAAGATCGAGAGCCACGGTGAGCGCCGGCTGATCCACACCGTGCGCGGCATCGGCTACGTGCTGCGCTAAGGTCGGCCAGCTTGAACACGTTCGGCTGCAGCGTCACGCCCGCGTCGAGCTTGACCAGCTGGGAGAGCGTCACAGCCCGCGAAGAACTCGGTACGAGTCCGGTCACGGGCGGGCGCACCCGCCGTTTGCCTTCGGCCCTCCCGGGAGGCACTGAGCGGGGCTACGATCGAGCGGCGCGGAGAGGTGTCCGAGTGGTCTAAGGAGCGCGACTGGAAATCGCGTACGTGCTGCAAGGTGCGTCGCGGGTTCAAATCCCGCCCTCTCCGTCCGCTTTGCGAGCCGCCCTTCGGGCGGCTCGCTCGCTTCACGGGGGAAACCAGGTTTCCCCCGTGGGCCCCTTCTTCGGGGACTGACGGCGGGCGGGGGTGGGCAGCTGCCGGGAGCGCGGTCCCGGCAGCTGCGGCGAAAACGGCGGCGGCATCCCTCGATCGAGTCATGGCAGCCGGCGGCGACGGCCCCGATGGATCACGTCGATGGCCCTCTTTTCGCGGCACCTCATTCCGGTGGCCGTGGTCGCTGTTGCGCTCGTCGCCACGGCGGCCGTCTTCACCTTCGCCCGGCCCGAATACCACTCGCCGGGCAGCGGGATGAAGTCGTTCACGCTGCCGGCGAAGCCGCCGGCCGCGGACGCCTCGGGCGCTGCCGGCTGGGTCTGGCAGGACGGAACCCCCGGCTGGACTCCCGGCTATACGGTCATGGACGGCACGTTCAACGTCTCCGGGCTGCAGCCGGTCGAAGTGCAGGCTGCGCAGCTCGCGGCGGCGCGGAACATGCTCGACGCGAGCCAGGTGCGAGTCGTCTCCTCGATTCGCGGCAACCGCAGAGGCGCGCTCGCGATCCTGGCCGCTCCGACCGTCGGCTCGACGCCGGTGACGACCTGCCTCGCGGCGATGCTGCTGGGCAGCGCACCGGTCGTGTGGGAATGCCCGAGCTCGGTGCCGACACGCGGCGACCTCGCGAACGCGCGCGTGCTCGTCGCGGCCGCCGCGTTCACCTGGCGCGCCCCGGCGGGCATGAAGCCGCAACACCCCCTCTACCTCGCCGGGGTCGCGCGCGGCGACGTCTACCGGGTCGTCCTGCACGCTCCGGGACGGCGGCCGACGCTCCTGTACACGCGCGGGACAACGTGGGGTGAGTTCGGCTCGGCCTCAGGGGTGCCTCACGGCGGCGCCTACCTTGCCATCTACGGGCGGCATGGGCTCGTGCAGAAGCTGCACCTCGACCTCGCGCCCGGACAGCAGCGCGTCTTCCAGTAGGCCGCTCAGTCGTGGATGCGGGCGATCAGCTCGCGCCGCCGGACGACGCGCATCGCCGATGCCGGCGAGCCGGACGTCGTAGCCCGCCGTCCGCGGGGAAGAGCACCTTGTCGCCGGGCACGACGCCGTCCACGTCGCGGGCCGACCGCGGTGACGATGCCGCTGCCGGCACTGCGTCTCCGCGCTCGCCGGGATGATCAGGCCGCCGCGCGTCTCGGCCTCCTCGTCGGTCTGCTCGACGACGACGAAGTCGTCGAGCGGCTCCAGCGAGAGACGGATCGGGCGCGGGTCCTCGAGCACGATTTCACGATACTCCCGGTCATGCCGTCGCCGTTCGTCGAGCTCGAGGTCGGGGGCCGCACCGTCAAGGTGACGAATCCCGACAAGGTCTACTTCCCGGCGCGCGGCGAGACGAAGCTCGACCTCGTGCGGTACTTCATCGCGCGTCGGCGACGGGATCGTGCGCGCGCTGCACGAGCGCCCGTGCCAGCTGAAGCGGCAGCCCGAGGGCGTCGGCGGCGAGGTGATCTGGCAGAAGCGCGTGCCGGAGAAGCGGCCCGAGTGGATCGAGACCGCGCGCGTGACGTTTCCGTCCGGCCGCCACGCGGACGAGCTCTGCGTCACCGAGCTCGCGCACGTCGTGTGGGCGGCGAACCTCGCGACGCTCGAGTTCGGCGCGTGGCCGTCGCGCCGCGCGCGATCCGGAGAAGCCGGACGAGCTGCGCATCGACATCGACCCGCAGCCGGGCACCGGGTTCGCCGAGGCGAAGCAGGTCGCGGCGATCGTGCACGAGGTGCTCGACGAGATCGGCTACACCGGCTGGCCGAAGACGAGCGGCAACCGCGGCGTCCACGTCTACTGCCGCATCGAGCCGAACTGGGAGTTCCGCGTCGTCCGCCGCTGCGCGCTCGCGTTCGCGCGCGAGATCGAGCGGCGCGCGCCCGACCTCGTCACGACCGCGTGGTGGAAGGAGGAGCGCGGCGAGAAGCGTGTTCGTCGACTACAACCAGAACGCGCGCGACCGCACGATCCTCTCCGCCTACTCGGTGCGCGGCCGGCCCGACGCGACCGTGTCGGCGCCCGTGTGCGCTGGGACGAGCTCCCCGACGTCGAGATGGAGGACTTCACGATCGCGACGATGCCGCCGCGCTTCGCGCAGCTCGGCGACCTGCACGAGGGGATCGACGAGGCCGTATGCGACCTGCGCGTGCTGCTCGAGTGGGTCGAGCGCGAGGAGGCGCAGGGGGAGGGCGAGGCGCCGTACCCGCCGAACTTCCCGAAGATGCCGGGCGAGCCGAAGCGCGTGCAGCCGTCGCGCGCGAAGAAGAATCAAGGCGACTCGTGAGCCGTGGAAGCCCTGCGAACCGTCCAGCGTCAGCGTGCAACAACATCCGCGTGTAGGCAGGACACCTGGCTAGGAGAGAAGGTCTTCGACCGCGAGGTCGTCCGGCCGGCGCGGCGGGCGCACCTCGCGCCACGTGCACTGGCCGGGATCCTTGTCCGGGCCGGAAGCGGATGAGCTTCGTGCCGTGGCGGAAGCGGTGCTTCTCGAGCTTGTCGTAGCGGACCTCGACGACGAGCTCCGGCCTCAGCGGCGCCTCCTCGAGCTCGCCCGCGCCCCAGCGGTTCGGCTCGGAGAAGCGGCGGTCGCTCTTCTCGTCGAGCAGCGGCAGAACCTTCGCCGCGATCTCGTCCTGATGTCTTCGCGCCGACGCGCACGAGCCGACGTAGTCGAGTGCCCGTCGTCGTCGCGGTACAGGCCGAGCAGCAGCGTCGCGATCGTGCTCGCGCCCGCCGGCCTTCCAGCGCAGGCCGGCGACGACGCAGTCCGCCGTCTTGTGCGGCTTCACCTTCACGACGCCGTCGCGCGACCCGGGGAGATAGGGCAGACCGAGCCGCTTCGCGATCGACGCCGTCGAAGCCGGCCGCCTGGAGCGTCTGCAGCCAGTCGCGTCCCTGCTCGACGTCGGCGGAGACCGGCGAGAGCGAGAAGCCGTCGCCGACGCGCTCCAGCTCGGCGCGCCGCTTCTCGATCGGCTGCTCGTGCACCGGTTCTTCCCTGTTCCACAGCAGCAGGTCGAAGGCGACGAACGTCGCCGGGATCTCGCCTGCAGCTTGCGGACGCGGCTCTCGGCGGGATGCAGGCGCGTCTGCATCGCGTCGAAGTCGAGCTTGCCCGTCGCGTGAGATCACGATCTCGCCGTCGAGCGCGGAGTGCGGCGGCAGCAGCTCGCCGAGCGGGCGCAGCTCCGGGAAGTAGCGCAGCAGCGGGCGCCCGTTGCGCGACCAGAGCGCGAGCTCGCCGCCGTCATTCTCGAGCACGCCGCGAAAGCCGTCCCACTTCGGCTCGTAGCGCCAGCCGGGCGGCGCCGGCAGCTCCGACACGAGCTCGGCCTCCATCGGCGGGAACGGGACGCTCGGGCCGGGCGCGTCGGGCACGGTGCGAGCCTAACGGCATGGGGCGATTTGCGGATGGCCGGCGCCGGCCCGTGGGCGATGCTCCTGGCATGGGCGCGCCACTGCTCGCGGCTGCCGCACCTCTCGTCGCGCTTCTCAGCGCCGTCCACGCCCAGCCGGCGAAGGTCACCTTCGCCTTCCGGAGCGCCCCGGCTCAGGTCACGTCGGGCTACGTCGCGAAGGCGCAGCTGCGCGAGGACGGCTCCGGGCGGCCGGTCGCGGTCAAGGGGAAGGCGTTCGTCGTCATCCACTTCAGGCCGGCGTCGGGCGCCGATCTCAGCGGCAGCACACCCAAGCTCGTCTACCGCGGGCCGAAGCGGCTGAAGCCTGCCGCCAGGGGGCCGGTGCAGGAGGTCGTCAGGACCGGGGACTTCGAGGCCGATCCTCAGCTGGACGATCGGCCTCGACAAGCGCCGCCCCTTCATCTCGTGCGGACCGGCGCAAAGGTGATCGTGACCGTCGGTTGACCGGAGAACTACCGCAACCAGGCTCCGGGAGCCGCGTCTAAGCTCGTCGAATGCGGAGGGTGGCGGTAACGGGACTCGGCGCGGTGACGCCGATCGGAAACGACGCGCGGGCGACGTGGCGGGCGGCCGTCGCGGGCGAGAGCGGCGTCGACTGGATCCGCGCCTTCGACCCGAGCGGCTTCCCGGTGCGGATCGCGGCCGAGGTCAAGGACTTCGACGCGACCGCGGTCGCCTCGCCGAAGGAGGTGCGCAAGCTCGAGCGGAACGTGCTGCTCGCCCTCGGCGCCGCGCGCGAGGCCGTCGGCGACGCCGGGCTCGACGGCGTCTACGAGCCGGGGCGGGTCGGCATCCTCTTCGGCACGGCGATCGGCGGTCTGATCGGGATCGCCGAGCAGACCGAGGTGCTGCGCGCACGCGGCGCCGGACCGCGTGTCGCCGACGTTCATCCCGAGCGTCCTCGTCGATGCCGCGAGTGGCCAGCTCGCGATCTCGCTCGGCTTTCGCGGGCCCGAACTACGCGCCGGTCTCGGCGTGCGCGACGGGCTCGCACGCGGTGGGCGAGGCGGCGGAGATGATGCGCCGCGGCGCCGCCGACGCGGTGCTCGCCGGCGGCGCGGAGGCGTGCATCCACCCGCTCATCCTGGCCGGCTTCTGCGCGATGCGCGGCCTCGTCGCCGAGGAGGAGCATCCGCCGCGCGCGCTCGCGGCCGTTCGACGCGACGCGGGCGGGGTTCGTGATGGGAGAGGGCGCGTGCGTGCTCGTGCTGGAGGAGCTCGAGGCGGCGCGGGCGCGAGGGGCGCGCGTGTACGCGGAGATCCTCGGCTACGGCGCGTCGAATGACGCGCACCACATGGCGCAGCCGGATCCGGAGTCGATAGGCGTCGCCGAGATGATGCGGAGCGCACTCGAGCGTGCGGACGTCGCTCCCGAGCGGGTCGGCTACATCAACGCGCACGGGACGTCGACGCCGCTCGGCGACGCCGCAGAGACGAAGGCGATCAAGGACGTCTTCGGCGAGCATGCGTACAACCTCGCCGTCTCGTCGACCAAGTCGGTGACCGGGCATTGCTTCGGCGCGGCCGGCGCGGTCGAGGCGATGATGTGCGTGCTCGCGATCTCTGAAGGCGTACTGCCGCCGACGATCAACTACGAGCATCCCGATCCGGTCTGCGATCTCGACTACGTGCCGAACGAGGCGCGCACGGTCCAGGTCGACGTTGCGCTCTCGAATGCGATGGGCCTCGGCGGCCACAACGGCTGCGTGCTCGTCGGCCGGGTCGAATGATCGACGACCGGATCGAGCGCTACGCGGAGGAGCACACGACTCCGCCGGCCGAGCTCTTCGAGCGGCTCGCCGCCGAGACGAACGCGGGCTACGACGAGCCGCAGATGATGGTCGGGCCGCTCGAGGGCGCCTTCCTCGCCTTCGTCGTCCATCTGAAACAGGCACGGCGCGTGCTCGAGATCGGCACCTTCACGGGCTGGTCGTCGATCGCGATGGCGCAGGCGCTTCCGCCCGGCGGCACCGTCGTCAGCTGCGACGTGAACGAGGAGACGACCGCGGTTGCACGCCGCTATGCGGAGGAGGCCGGCGTCGCCGATCGCATCGACTACCGGGTCGGGCCCGCGCTCGAGCTGCTGCCCGAGCTGGACGGCCCGTTCGACCTCGTCTTCATCGACGCCTGGAAGCACGACTACGTCGCGTACTACGAAGCGGTGCTGCCGCTCCTCGCGGGCGACGGCGTGATCCTGGCCGACAACACGCTTGCCGACGGCCGCGTGCTCGAGCCGGCCGGCAGTCCGTACGCCGCCGCGGTCGTGCACTTCAACGAACACGTTCGCGCCGACCCGCGCGTCGACTGCGTGCTCCTCACGATTCGCGACGGCGTCACGCTGATCCGCAAACGACCCCAGGCGTGAGCTCGGCGAGCGAGCCGAGCACGACGTCGGCCTGGGCGAGTGCGTCGCCGCCGGGCGGGTAGCTCGCGTTCGGGATGGCGACGACGCGCATCCCGGCTGCGTGCGCCGACCGGATGCCGCCGTGCGAGTCCTCGACCGCGGCGCAGAGGCCCGGTGCGACACCGAGCCGCCGCGCGGCCTCGAGGTAGACGTCCGGCGCCGGCTTCCCGCGCGCCACCTCCTCGGACGACACCGTCGCGCTGAAGAACGCCGCCAGGCCGGCGGTTTCGAGCACGCGGTCGATCAGCACGCGGTTCGCGGAGGACGCGAGTCCGAGCGGAAACCGCTCTCGCGAGCCGGCGCACCGCCTCCAGCGCGCCCGGTATCAGCGGCAGCCGCTCGCCGTAGGCGGCGAGCATCCGCCGCACGACCTCCGCGTTGATCTCCTCCGGCTCGTCCGGAACGCCGGCGACCTCGTGCAGGTAACGCGACCATTCGAGCGAGCTCATCCCCATCATCGCCCGCTGCACCTCGGCGTCGTAGCGGCCGCCGCGCTCGCGCACGAGCTGCTCGCGTACCGCGTCCCACACCTCCTCCGACTCCAGGAGCACGCCGTCGAGGTCGAAGATCGCAGCCTCGATCACAGCGCGTGGTACTCCCGGTCGCGGTACATCAGCGCGCTCCGCGACGGGCCGTGCTCGACCGAGATCACGTCGGCGACGAAGAAGGTGTGGTCGCCGGCGTCGTGCTCCGCGCATGTGCGCGCCTCGATCCAGCCGAGCGCGCCCTCGAGCAGCGGCGCCACCTCCCCCTCGCGGACCGCCACGCCTTCCCAGTGCACGATCGGCGGCCAGCCGGCGGCGAAGCGCCGTGCGAGCTCCTCCTGCCCCGAGCCCAGCAGGCTGATCGCGAAGGCGCCGGCGCGGCGCACCAGCTCGTAGGACGAGGCCTCCTTTCCGATCGAGATCCCGATCAGGGGCGGCTCGAGCGAGAGCGAGACGAGCGACGAGACCGTGACCCCCATGCGGTCGCCGTCGTGGTCGACCGTGAGCACGGACACGCCGTGCGGCCAGTAGCGCATCAGACCGCGAAGATCCTCGCCTTCCATCAGCGCTCGATCATACGGATCGGCCGGGCTTCAGCCGCACGCCCATGCTGCCGATATCCGCGGCATGGACTGTCCTGCATGCGGTCGCGCGCTTTCGAGCCGGACCGCCGGAGATCTGACCGTCGATGCATGCGACGGCGGCTGCGGCGGGATCTGGTTCGACCACTACGAGCTGCGCAAGGTCGACGAGCCATCCGAGGCGCTCGGCGATCCGTTGCTCGAGATCGCGCGCGATCCCGCGGTGGTCGTCGATCCGTCGAAGCGCTACAACTGTCCGAAGTGCACGGACGGGGTCGTGCTGATGCGTCACTTCTGGAGCGTCAAGCGCGAAGTGACGATCGACGAGTGCCCGGAGTGCGGCGGCGTCTTCCTCGACGGCGGCGAGCTCGCCCGCGTTCGCTCGGAGTTCCCGAGCGAAGCGGCGAAGCACGCCGCCGCCGACTCGTATCTCGCGCAGGTCGCCGACCCCGCGATCGAGGCGGCGCGAGCGGCCGACCATCTCGGCCCGCACGTCGGCGACCCGGCGCCGCCCGCGATCTAGCCTGAGCCGGCGCGCATGCGGATGCCGGGCACCCACGCCCGGAGATCGAACGGCCTGGACGGCGCTCAGCCGATCGTCTCGAGCTTCTCCGCCTCGCCGGCAACCATCTTGTAGAAGTGCTCGGGCTGCGGGAACGCCTTCGACTTCACGTCCTCGCGGTACGCCGTGAACGCTTCCAGCTCGACGGCGCTCAGGTTCGCGTACTGCTTCACGAACTTCGGGGTGAACCGCTCGAACAGGCCGAGCATGTCGTGGACGATCATCAGCTGGCCGTCGCAGCGATCTCCGCTGCCGAGGCTCAGCATGGGCACCGACGACCTCTCGGTGACGAGCCCCGCGACTTCGGCAGGGATGCACTCGAGCAGGATGGCGAAGGCGCCTGCTTCCTCGAGGATCTTCGCGTCGTCGACGATCTCCTTGGCGCTCGCCGCGGTCCGGCCCTGCGCCTTGTAGCCGCCCAGCTGAGACGCCGACTGGGGAGTCAGGCCGATGTGCCCCATCACCGGGATGCCGGCGTCCGTGATCGCCCGAATCACGGGCGCCATGCGGGCGCCGCCCTCGAGCTTGACGCAGTCCGCGCTCCCTTCGGCCATCAGGCGGCCGGCATTGCGGATCGCCTCCGTGATGCTGACCTGGTAGCTCATGTACGGCATGTCGCCGACGACGAAGGCGTAGTCGACGGCGCGGCTGACCGCGGCCGTGAACGTCACCATCTGGTCCATCGTCACAGGCAAGGTGGTCGGGTAGCCGAGCATCGTCATCCCGCCCGAGTCCCCGACGAGGATCATCTCGATTCCGGCGCGGTCCATGAGCAGCGCAGTCGGATAGTCGTACGCGGTGAGCCAGGTGATCGGCTCCTTCTTCGCCTTCATCTCGTAGAGCGTCGGGATCGTGACCTTGCGGCGCTCTTTCTGAACGACCGCCGGCTGATCCCCGACTGTCAACGTCTGCGACATCGCATGTGCCTCCACTTCTGGATCCGGAACGGATCCGCCGAAACCGACGGCCGGGCGCTCCGGAAGAAGCGCCCGGCCGTGAGATGGGTCAGTGCTGCAGAACCTTGCCGTGCAGCGCAGCGGTGATCTCGGCGCACGTCGGCGTCAAGCCGACGTTCGTGAGCGCGTAGTCGAGAGCCACGTGCTGCCACTCGTCGTTGATCGTGGACGTGCCGTCGCGTGCGACGAACACCTCGAAGCCGGCATCGGCGGCGTGCCGCGCGGTGTGCTCGATCGACATGTTCGTCCACGCGCCCGTGATGATCACCGCTTCGGCGCCGAGGCCGTGCAGGAGGATCTCGAGCTTCGTGTTGTAGAAGCCGTTCATCCGGATCTTCTCGACCACGAAGTCGCCGTCCTTGGGCTCGAGGCCCTCGACGGGCGCCGCGCCCCACGTGCCGCGGACGAGCGCGTTGACCTCCTTGACGCCACGGAACAGCGGTGCGTTCTGCTTCAGCCCGGCCGCGCCCGGCTCCACGATGTAGTGGACGTGGATGACGGGCATGCCGAGCTTGCGGGCCTCGGCCGCCAGGTTCACGACGTTCTCGATGATGTTCTGGCTCCGTGCATGTCCCGGCGCGCCGGAGTCGGCCCAGGCCCCGCCCTCGCTCAGGACGTCGTTCTGGAGGTCCTGGATGATCAGGGCGGTCTTGGCAGGGTCGATGTGGAATTCCTCGCTCATGTGTCCTCTCCTAGACCATGTAGGGCAGGCGGTTACCGCTCACCGCGAGCTGGATCCGGTACAGAGACGTGGACGCGCAGACGAAGAGCGTCTTCCAGTCGTCTCCGCCGAAGTTGAGGTTGCCGACGTTCTCGGGGATCGCGATCTCGCCGAGCAGCTCGGCCTCCGGGCTGATCACCCAGATGCCGCCCGGCCCGGTCACGTAGATGTTGCCCTCGGCGTCGCACTTCATCCCGTCCGGGATGCCCTCGTTGATGTCGCCCTTCCCGATGTGGTCGAAGAAGACCGACCGGGAGCCGAACGTGCCGTCGGGCTTGATTTCGAAGGCCTCGATCAGCGCGCGTTCGCTGTCGTTGACGTAGAGGGTCTTCTCGTCAGGCGAGAAGCAGAGCCCGTTGGGCTGTTTGAAGTCGTCGACGAGAAGCTGGACGTTCTCTCCGGTCGGCTGGACGCGGTAGACGCCCTGGAAGTCGAGGTCCTGCTCGCGCTCGAGGCCGAAGACGGGCATTCGGCCGTACGTCGGGTCGCTGAAGTAGATGCTGCCGTCCCGGGCGACGACGACGTCGTTCGGGCTGTTCAGCTCCTTGTCTCCGAAGTGGGAGGCGATCACCTCGCGCTTCGCGCCCGTGCCGTCAGGGCTCTGCCGCACGACGGAGCTCGTCACGTGCTCGCACACGATCAGGCCGCCGCCGACCTCGAAGGTCATGCCGTTGCCCTTGTTGCTCGGCTGCATCACCTCGTGAACGCCGTCGGCGTCCCACCGGCGGCGAACGTCGCCGGGCATGTCGCTGAACAGGAGGTACTTGCCTTCCTTGTGCCACAGGGGCCCCTCGGTGAAGGTGAACCCAGTGCCCAAACGCTCGAGCTCGGCGCCTCTCGGCACGAGCTCGTAGAAGCGCTCGGTATTCGTGATCGTCGCCATTTGCGTACCGGTCCTTTCGTGTCACGGAATGGCGCAACCGTTTTCGGATCGCGCTGACTAGGACAGATCTGGCTCGTCGTCGCAAGCTTCTGTCCACGGGTGACGCGCGGCAATGAGGAGTTAGTACCGATTTTCGGTGAGGCATTTCTACGGATGGCGGTTTCCGGCCGGGATGAGAGGGTCGACGCAGCCGATATGGGCCTGTCGCCTTGCGAACTGTTCATTTCGCGCTGCGGGATGCTCGACTCCGAAGCTGGAGGGCGAAGGATGGCTGCGAGCGCGACCGGCAGGGCCGACCCGAAGACGTCGAGCCGAGGCGACCTGTCTCTGCCGCGCTCGATGGTCAATCTGCTCCGGCTGATCGAGAAGATGATGGCGGTCGACCAGATCGGCGTCACCGAGGTCGCCCGCCGGCTGGACATGCCGGTGGCGACGGCCTTCAGGCTGCTGAAAGTCCTGGAGCATTGCGGCTACGCAGAGCAGGTGCCGGACTCGAAGCAGTACCGGCTCACCCTGAAGCTGTTCGAGATCGGGTGCCACGTCGCGAGCAGGGGCACGATCCGCGACCTGGCCGCCGTCGAGATGGACCGCCTCGCACGGCAGACGGGCCTGGCCGTCAACCTCGGAGTGCTGGCCGGCGGCGACGTGCTCTACATCCACAAGGTCCAGACGGACGACGAAAAGCTCATTCTCGACCTTCCACCGGGTACCCGCGTGCCCGCCCATTGCACGGCGATGGGCAAGGCGATGCTCGCCTACACGCGCGGGAGCCTTCGCGAGATCGTCGGCGACGGGCCCTACCACCAGCTGACCGAGCACTCGATCTCCACCTACGCGCAGCTCGAGCGCGAGCTCGAGGAGGTTCGCCGGGCCGGCTACGCCGCCGACCGCCAGGAGCTCAAGGTCGGGATCTGGTGCGTGGCGGCGCCCGTGCTCGACGGGAAGGAGAACGTGCTGGGGGCGATCAGCGTGTCGGCGCTACGCACGAACGTCGACAGGCAGGAGCTGGACCATCTCGGTCTTCAGGTGCTCGCCACAGTGAGACGCATCGCGTCGCGCGCAGATCCCTTCTCCGGCTTCATGAGATAGGAGGTGGTACCTCGAACAGAGCCGATCATCGGCCAGATCAACCACCATGTCGTTTCTCCTGAAAGGAGAAGTCTCAGGATGGACGGAGATCCAACTTACGACCTCGAGGAAGGGTTGCTCGAGAGCCAGTACAGCCGCCTCTCCCTGCTCAAGCGGGCTGGGGTGGCGGGTCTGGCGATCAGCGGAAGCGGCGCCCTGCTCGGCGTCCTCAAGACCCCGTCCGCGTCAGCGCTCGGTGTGCTCGAGGAAGCCTCCATCGTGCCGACGCTGCCGGCGGCAGTCCGGAAGTACTACGAGCTGGCGACGACGACCCCGCTCGGGGCGAGCGTCTTCCGCAAGTGGACGCCGAAGAACGGCCCGCCCTGGAAGCTTGGCTTCTCGAGCTCGTTCGCCGGCAACACGTGGCGGATCGGCGCGAGGACCCGCCTCCAGACGGTCATGCTTCCGACCTACAAGAAAGCCGGCCTCGTCTCGTCGGTCATCACGACCGAATCGAACCTCGTGATGGCAACGCAGATCCAGCAGATCCGCCAACTCGTCGACCAGGGCGTCGACGCGATCTTCACGATCGGGGCAGCCCCGACCGCGCTGAACGGCGTGATCAAGTACGCGTACGACCACGGCGTGCTCTTCGTCGCCATCCAGGGCGGCGTCACGTCCCCGTACGCGCTGCAGGTGAGCGGCAACTACGCGCTCGCCGGCAAGATGCAGGGTCAGTCGCTGGGCGCGTCCATGGGCGGCAAGGGCAACGTGCTCGTCGTCCAGGGCATCACGCAGGCGACGGCGAGTGCCGACTTCGAACGCGGTCACCACATCGGCCTGTCGAAGTACCCCGACATCAAGATCATCGGGACGGTCGCAGGCAGCTGGGTCGACGCGCAGGCGAAGACGCAGGTGCTGCAGTTCCTTGCTACGCACCCGCAGCCGCTCGGCGGGATCGCGTCCCAGTCGCCGGGAGACCTCGGCGCACTGAGCGCGCTCCAGCAGACCGGCCGGAAGATCGTGCCGATCACGGCGGGCGGCGAACTGGGTCCGCTTGCCTACTGGCGTGACCATCCGACGTGGATCAAGGAGATGTACCAGTCGTGGCCTCCGGGCGACGAGATGCAGTACGGGTTCGAGGCGATGATGCGGACGCTCGAGGGCCAGGGCCCGAAGATCGCGAGCATCCTCATCGGCCCCGGGCCGACCTCGTACAAGCAGGTTCTGAAGATGCTGCCCAAGGGCACGAACTACACGAACAACCAGTGGCTGGAGCCGCCCGCTCACGAGTGGTTCCCGCCGAAGACCATGGATATGTTCTTCGACAAGCCACACGACCCGCTCACCTGGAAGAAAGCGTGAGCTGATCGCGGAACCGAGACGCGGAGTGGCCGCCGGCCCGCACGGCGGGCGGTCACTCCGCCCTCATAGTCGAGATGCCTACGAAGGAGACAAAGACACAAACGCTGACCGAGCCGCCGGTGGGCGAAGGGCGTCCGCCCGAGACCGGGGTCGACGTCGTGATCGCGCGCGAGGTCAGCAAGTCGTTCGGCGAGGCGCACGCGCTCCAGTCGTGCACGCTCACCGCGCGAGCCGGTGAGATCCACGCGGTCGTCGGCGAGAACGGCAGCGGCAAGAGCACCCTCGCGAAGGTGCTCGCCGGCGCATCGCCGGACGCAGGCACCGTCAGCGTCAACGGCAGGCATCCGCAGAGCCCGCTCGACGCACACGAGCTCGGGCTCGCGA
>CAWBIQ010000008.1:0-225037 GCA_963788875.1 uncultured Actinomycetes bacterium | reverse complement strand
TTCCCCTGCATAACGGGTACAGGCGTTGCCTGCGCTGGCGGCAAACCGGCGTAGGCAAGGTTTCGTCAAGGAGCTAGCGCTTGCCGCTCGTGCGTCTTCTTTCCTGCGCGAATGGGGTCTTATAAGCCGCCAGCACGGCTACGCTCCGGCGGACCCGAGGTCGGGAAAACGTGCTGCGCCGGAGCGTAGCCGTGCTGGCGGACGGAGTCAGAGAAATACCTGCAAATACGGCATTATTACGCGATCCGCCCTCAGATTGTGCAAAGTTTTTTGATACAAAAACCTTGCAGTGAGGTGCCGTGAGGCGCTACCGTTCAGCACGATGGCCGAGAAGACGATCTCCACAACCGTCGAGCGGCGGATGAAGCGTGACCCCGGTCGCCTCTTCACGTACGCCGACTTCGACGACCTGCCCGCGAGCGCGGTCGGGCCGGCGCTGTCGCGGCTTCGTGCCCGCGGTGAGATCCGGCGTGCGCGCAAGGGCGTCTACTACGTTCCCCGCTGGACGGTGCTGGGGGAGGTGCCCGCCGACCCGGTTTTGCTTTCTGATGCGGTCGGCGGCGGCCGAAGCCACCTCGCCGGACTGAGCGCCGCCAACGCGCTCGGCCTGACGACGCAAGTACCGGCCCGGGTCGAGCTGGCGGTGGAGGGGCGACGGCCGACCCCTCCGCGCGGGGTTGCGTTCAAGCCGCGCATGCGAACCAACCGGCGCGGCTTGAGCGCGCGGGAGGCTGCGCTGCTCGAGGTGCTGCGCGACATCAACCACCTGACCGATCTGTCCGCGCGGGATACGGTGCGGACGCTGCGCCGTCTGCTCGCCTCCGACGAGGCGCGAAGTCGCATCCTGCGGGCGGCGGTGAGCGAGCCGCCGCGCGTGCGCGCGATGACCGGCGCGCTCGCCGAGGACGTGGGTGCAAGCGAGGCCGAACTTCGCCCGCTGCGCAAGACCCTGAACCCGACGACTCGCTACGACTTCGGGCCGTTGTCGTTGCTCGCGAACGCGCGGGCGTGGGGGGCACGCTAGTGCTGCACGAGCGCGGCGACTTCGCCGACCTCCTCACCACGGTCGGCGAACAGACCGGCGCAGGCGCAGCGCTTGTCGAGAAGGACTACTGGGTGACAGAGGCACTGCGGGTGATCGCCGCGTCTTTCTTCCCCGGCGTCGTCTTCAAGGGCGGCACCAGCCTCTCCAAGGCGTGGAACCTGATCGAGCGCTTTTCCGAAGACATCGACCTGCTCATCCGCACCGAGGGCGAGGGCCTCGACAGCGGCGGCGGCCGAGACCGGTACATGAAAGAAATCGCAGCGGCCGTCGCGGAGATCGACGGGCTCACCCCGACCTCGGAAGGCGCCCGCTCCGAGCGCGGCATCAGCCGAACGAGCGTGTACGCGTACGAACCACGCGCGCCTGCGCGGGAAGGGCTGAACACGACCATCATGCTCGAGATGGGGATGCGCGGCCGCCCCCATCCGACCGAGGTGCGCCCGCTTCGCTCGATGCTCGCCGCTGCTCTCGCCGACAGCGGCCTCGACGACGAGTCGCTGCAGCCGTTCGAGCTGACCGTCCTCCACCCGTGGCGGACGCTCGTCGAGAAGCTCTCCGCCGTGCACTCCGCCTGCGAGCGCTGGAGCGAAGGCGAGACGACGGCGTTGCAGCGGCAGGCACGTCACCTCACCGACATCCACGAGTTGCTCGCCGACCCGGCGATCGCTGAGTTTGCAGGCGGCGAGGAGTACATCGCCCTCATCCCCGACGTCGACGAGTTCGGCCGCACCTTCTTCCCGCGCGACCACCGCACCCCGCCGAACATGCGCTTCGCCGACAGCCGCGCCCTGAGTCCCGACGCTGAACTCCGCGCGGCGCTCGAGGTCGAGCATGCCCGCGGTGAGTTCCTCTTCTACGGATCGATCCCAACCGTCGACGAGATCTACCTTCGGCTCGAAGAGTTCCGCGCCCGCCTGTAGCCGTCGAGCGGATCGACGCTCCCGGCGCGGCTGCCGGGATGCGGAGGGGACGGGGAAGACCGATCGCGAGACGGCCGCGGGGTTTGGCACCTAGCCTGCGCGGCTGCGCCGGTCGTTGAACGACTGCACGGGCATCGCTGTTCCGCTGCGTCTCGTCCGACGCGAAGGTGTCCGCGAGCATGGTTGCGAACGAGCTGTGTGCAAGCTGGGCGCGGACGTCAGCGTTGTGTGCGGACTGCTCGAAGAGATGTGTATAGGTGTCGAGGGTGATGCTGGTATGCGCGTGGCCAAGGATGCGGCTCACCTGGGCGACGTCGAGGCGGATGTCGACGATCAAGTGGCTTGCAAAGCTGTGGCGCAGGTCATGGAAGCGCAGACGCCTGTCGCCGGCCTGGGCGAGGCCGCTGTCAGCGACGGCACGCGTAAACGCGAGCCTGGCTGCGTTCCGGTGTAACAGCGGGCTTCCCGTGCGGGTCGCGAACACGTAGTCGCCAGCCTCGGTGAAACGGGAGCGGCGCTTGTGCTCGCGCAGCACGGCTGCGAGCTGGGGGAAGAGCGGAACCTGACGCACGGCGGCGCGCGTCTTCGGCGCGACTCGCCGGGGCGGCACCCCACGGCGCCCACGAGCGAGCTGATAGCGGACATGGATGACCCCCGCGCTGAAGTCGACGTCGTCCCAGTTCAGCGCCGGGACCTCGGAGAAGCGCATTCCGGTCGCGATCGCCGTCGCAAGGAATGCTCGATAGCGCGAAGGCGTCGCGCGCAGCAGCCGGGCCAGCTCCACTCGGCGGAGAACGCGCTGGTCGGAGAGCCTCGGATGCGGCCTCTCATCCGGATGGAGCCGGAACAGCGGATTGTCAGCGGTGTAACCGCGGCGAACCGCGAAGTTGAACACACAGCTGAGTGGAACGAGCAGACCACTGACCGTCCAGGGCGAAAGACCCTTTGCGCGCAGCTCGGATACGAGCTCGGCGAGATCGTCGGCAGTGATCAGCTGAAGCTGGCGGCGGTCCAAGCGTGGAAGGAGGTGCCGTTCGAGCGAACCGCGGTAGTGCTCGAGCGTCCGCTCCCGCCGTTCGCCCGCTACTACTCGTTCTTCGAAATCGTGGAGCCAGCGCCGAGCGACTTCGCCGAAGGTCAAACGCGGAGAAGCCAGCAGTCGACCTTCGCGAGACGCGATACGAAGGAGCTCACGTTGTCGGCGCGCTTCCTCGATCGTGCGCGCATCGACGGTGCGAAAGCGCGGCTTGCGGTCGATCATCACGCACACGCTGTACTTCCCATTGGGCTGTATGTAGATCCCGCGCTCCAGGCGCGTGCGACGCCACTCTCGGTTGTTGCTGGGCATCCCGTCCTCCAAGGGTCGATTCTGAGATGTATTCCCACTTTGCCATCGCCCGCGCCAATCGAGGTTCACAGCTTGATGGTCTCCGCGCGGTTGCGCCCACTCAGCACCACAAATGCTCCTGGATCAGACGTTCGGTTCCGACGACGCGTGGTCGGCCGACAGAGTGAAGTGGACGCGGCCGGCGGTCCTTAGCGCGTAGCACAATGTCTACTTACGCCAAAGAAAGGGAGCATTTCGATGATCGACCTTGATCCGCAGAGAGTTATCGAGATGACGCCCGCCGAGCTAGGCGTCGTGGTTCTTCGCGACCTGGTTGCCGGCGAAAATTGGAGTCAGTGGAACTACATCAACGAAGCGCAGCAGGGGCGCTACCGCGGCGAAGCGGCAAACGCGATCTCAGGCGCGCTCGGTTGGCTGACAGGGCAAGGTCTTATCGCCCATGACCCGCGCAACGGGTCGAGCTGGGGCGCGTTCGTCGTTACTCCTGAAGGCCATCGCGCCACTCGATAAACCCGGTGCTCGATAGCGAAGGATTCTTCGGTCGCCAGCCAGCTATGGGTGCCGCCAGGTCCCTTCGACCGTGTAGCGCTGTGGTGTGGCATTGCTGTATATCTGCGCCCCCTCCCACTCCAGCGCGAAGCGGCGTGCGCCGGACACGCCGGGTCCGAGCGACAGCGAGACGATGCGCCGAGCATGGGCGCTACCGACGAGGCCGTCGGCGGTCACGAGGCGCACAACTGCTTCCGCGAACTCGTTCGACAGATCAAAGGCCTGGCGGAGATCGTCGACTGAGATCCCGGTATCCGTCATGTAGCTCAGGATTCCGATCTGCTCTGGGAGGTATTCGTCGAAGAAAAGATGGCGGAGGCCGACCTCGACGAGTTCGTCGGCGCTCAGCCCCGACGTGCCGGCCCGCATCGCGTCGCCTTGTGGCGCGCTCACTCGCTGCAACTCGATCTCCAACTCCTCGGCGCCGACAGCACGGGTCGTACGGCGGACGCCGCCAAGTTCCGCGTCGGCGACACGGTTTCGCGAGACGAACCTGATCCGCCGATTGCCGAAGCGGTTATCCCGCATCGACTCCAGCTGGTAGGCGATCTCATCCGACACGCGCGCCCGCACGCTGATCATCGCTCCCTGGTCGACGATCTCGTCGGCGCGAAAGACGTAATCGCCGAGCTTGATCCACGGCGAAAGCGCCTCTGAGGCGAGCTGCTCCAGCCGTCGACCGACGCGACGGGCGAGGTCTGCGGCGTCGCCGTAGTTCTCGGTGGTGGTGAAGAAGCGGACCCGGTCGATAAAGCGGTTCAGCGCGCCTTCGCGGCCCGGCGCCTCGCCGGCGGTGTAGACGTTCACCCGGATCCCGTTGCTCCGCGCCCGTCGGTACTCGATCTCAGTCGCCGAGTCCCCGTCCGGAGGGTTGGGACGACCGTAGATCTCGTTGAGGATTCCGACGTAGACCGTCGACGTGTCCACCTCAGTCAGGTACGCCTCCTCGGCGTCGCCGTCCCGACCGAACTCTTCGAACCAGACGGGCGTTGCGCCGAGCTCCGCGATGATCCTCGCGACCGCCCGACGCTCCGCGCCGGTGTCCGCGAGAGCGCTCGAAATGAAGACGCGCTGGTCGGCCTGCCATTCGCGGATACGCTGATCGTCAGCGCGACGGGCGGCGGCGGTCGTGTCGATGATCATGCTGCGAGATTACGGATTGGGTCGTATGCGAGCTAACGGCCGAGTTCGTCTGCGAGCTCGACAATGGGCTGCTGCAGCTCACGAACCGCCGCGCGGAGGTCGGTGATGTCGTCTTGATCCCTCAGCGCTGACCTCCCGGGCGTGCTCTTGCCCGCCGAGGGGGACTCCCGAGGGCTCGAGCTTGGGCGCGGCGACCGTCAGCAGGTGTACTTGCTACACCAGCAGCCCGAAGATTTGCAGACGAAGGACGAAGTGCTGGCAACTCTTGACCGCCGTCGCCGTCTGGCTCACCGAACGGGGAGGGTTTCGCGAGCGTGAATATCCTGTCGTACAACCCTGGTCACGACGGAGCCGTCGCCCACCTTCGCGATGGTCGCCTCGTCTTCTCCGTTGAAGCCGAGAAGGACTCCAATTGGCGGTACACCCCGATCGCCAGCCGCGACCTGCTCGACGCCTTTGGCCGGCTAGAGGAAGTGCCCGACGTCGTCTGCACTGGAGGCTGGTGGCCGCGCGAGGCGCGCCTGACCGGGGCATCGTTCCATGTTGGGTATCGCGGCATCGCGAAGGACGAAATCACAGTGGACAGCCGACCCTTTTTCGGAAGGTCGGTTCCGTTCTTTTCCTCCTCCCACGAGAGGTCCCACCTGCTCTGCGGATTCGGCATGTCACCGGCGTTTTCGGGGCAGGGGGAAGGGATCGTCATCGTCCTATGACCGATCAGTTGTCGATCTTGTTGAGGAGCTCGACCAGCTGTTAAGGGAGCGTCGTAGCCTGCGTGACGCAACCCTCGTTCTGCATGTGCGCGGCCATGACGTCGACCCGACGGTCGTTCGCGACGCGCTGATTTCGTATGTCGATTCCGTCGACCGCGCGCTGGCGCGGGTTGTCGATCGGAAGCGTGGAACGATCCGGACGCTCCTCGAGCGCTCAAAGGAAGGACGAGCCGTCCTCCGTCACCTCGACCAGGCTGGGATCGACGAGAGCGCGTTTGAGAACGTCATTCGCGGTCTGCGAGGCGACAACGTGGACTGGGTCGGGACGTTCCTGATTGCGACCGGTTTCAACCAGATCGGACGGCGTTTCCTTGACGTTAAGACGCTTGCCGAACTTCAGCGTCTGCTGGAGCGATTCACCCTGCCAGAGCTACGCAACTTCATTGAACGCATCAACGGCGACGACCTGAAAGCGGCAACCAAGGAGTCGGCGATCGTTCTACCGTTCACGTTGGACTTCGTCGAACTCCTGGCACGGATCGCGAACACGAAAGACGTCCCTTCGCTGAACCGGAACACTCGCTTCGAGGAGGAGTTGTCAATCGCTCACTGGACGTTGGTGGCGCTGTGGGCACGCGATCAGGGCGTCGATTTCGATAAGGCGGTCAAGCTGGCCCGCCTATACGGTGTCGGCCTGCGCGCTGCACTCGCACTGGCAAGAAGGTTCAGCTACGCCCAGGGTGCGGTGTTCGGCCCCGACGGGGAAGCGGAACTCGAGCGGCGCAAGACATACGAGCGTGAATCGATCCTCAAGAAGGCCAGGGGTTGGCTGGACGCGCATCCGCAAGCCGCCGCCGACATCCGAGCCCTCGCGACGGCCGACCAAGATCATCTCGGGTAGGGCCACGGACATCCGCCCGGCTGTCGGGCGACTTGGGTTTGGTAGGCGTTGCCCGGGGGCGGTGCTAACTGGTGCTAACACAAGCACCGAAGAACGCCCTCCAACGCCACGGCGCTGAAACCGAGACAATCCCTGCAAACGCGCGAAGAACCGCCGGCGGGCGCGAAAGGTGAGTACTCGCTCTGCGGGCTCGACAAGCTGGGGGTCACTGGTTCGAGCCCAGTACCGCCCATTTTCTCGCTGCATATGGCGGTTTCCGTTGCCCGTGGTGACGACGGATTTCGGTAGTCAAGTTCTAGTCAAGTAGCGGGGGCGCCCGGCGGGCGTCCGCGGAGCGCAGCGGCGGCGCACCGGAACCGCGGTCCGACGCGGTCGCAGCAACGCGGCGCGGGTCGAGCGCAGGTGCTCGCCGGCGACGAGCCGGGGCTCGAACGAATGCGTGAGCATGTTGGCGAAGCCGCTCTTCGCGAGCTCACCGCGGACGTCGGCTCCGTGCCGTGCTTCCTCGAACAGGTGGGTGTAGGTGTCCAGGGTCATGCTGGTGCGGGCGTGGCCGAGGATGCGGCTGACCTGGGCGACGTCGAGGCGGATGTCAATGATCAGGTGGCTGGCGAAGGTGTGGCGCAGGTCGTGGAAGCGCACCCGCCGGCCGTCGCGGTCGAGACCGGAGTCGACGGCCGCCCGGCGCAGGATCCGCTTGGAGACGTTGTGGTGGAGGAACGGGGTGCCGTTGCTGGTCGCGAACACGTAATCGGAGTTCGCGGCCGAGCCGGAGCGACGCTTGTGCTCGCGCAGAACCGCGGCGAGCTGGGGGAGGAGCGGGATCTCGCGGATCGAGGCGCGCGTCTTCGGCGGGATCCAGTGCGGCGGTACGCCGCGCCGTCCGCGCGCGAGCTGGTGGCGAACATGGATCAGGCTGGCGGCGAAGTCGATGTCGTCCCAGGAGAGCGCGAGTACTTCGGAGATGCGCATGCCGGTGTAGGCGCCGGTGGCGAGCAGCGGCCGGTAGCGGCGGGGGCAGGCGGCGAGCAGCTGTGCGAGCTCTGACCGGGTGAGGACCGGCTGGTCCGAGCGCAGCGGATGCGGCCGCTCGTCTCGCTCCGAGCAGTCGAAGGGATGGCGGGTGATGTAACGGCGGCGGATGGCGTAGCTGAACACGCAGCTGAGGGCACCGAGGATGCGCTTGACCGACCAAGGCGAAAGACCCTGCGCCTGCAACTGGCGCGTGAGGGCCACGAGATCGTCTGAGGTGATCTACGTGATGCGACGGGGGCCAAGGCGAGGCAGCAGGTGCAGCCGCAGCTCCGACCCGTAGAGATCGAGCGTACGGTCGCGTCGCGCTCCGGCCGCGACTTTGGCCTCGAACTCTGCCAACCAGCGAGCCGCGATCTCGGCGAACGAGACTCGCGGCGACACGGGCAGCTCGCCGAATGCGCCGAGCGTCCGCAAGAGCTCGCGCTGCTTCCGTGCATCCTCGAGAGTGACCGCCTCCACGGTGCGAAAGCGCGGGCGCCCGGCCACCATCACACAGACGGCGTACTTGCCGTTCGTCTGCCGATAGATCCCACGCGCAACACGCACGCGCCTGCTGTCACCGCTGCTCGCCATGCTCGCTCCTCTGTTCGTGGACTCGCTTCGGGGAGCATGAGCCGCGAGTGCGTGGAGCGCAGCTACTCGGGTGGAAACGGCGGCGGGCTCAACAGCGCATCGATGAATCGCAGCCGATCAACGAGATCCGGTGCAGGCTCATAGCGACGCTCGATCACTGGAAAGACCTTGGTCTCGGCGACAGCCTCGGAATCGGACGACGAGCCAGCGCCGTGATCTGCCTACCGCTCATCCATCTCATTCATGCTGCCCATCCGAACCTGAAGTCACTCATCCTCAGCTCGTCGGGGCGATGAACCCCTGTCTGTTCATGGTGCTGTGCGCGGGGTGGCTTCGGGGTCGTGTCGGTCGGCTGCTGCGTTAGAAGGTGATGACCTTGTCGGCCCAGAGTGTCCAGTCGGTGAGCTCGTCGAGGGTGGAGCGGCGGGCGCCGGCGATGAGCCGGTCGTCCTGGATGGCGCGGGCGTCCATGCAGGTGCCGCAGAGTCCGATCTCGGCGCCGCGGCGGATGGCGGCGGCGAGCATCCGTTCGAGGTTGTAGTAGCCGTTCGGGTGTCTTCTGGCCGGCGAGCGCGCAGGTGACGGCATCGGCGAGCAGGAACACACGTACCTGCTCGCCGTCTCGCTTGGCGAGGGAATGGGCGAGCCGGAGCCCGTTGTAGGAGCGCTCGGTCCCGTAGGCGGGGTCGTTGAGGACCACGAGCGTCTTCATGCCTGCACGATGCGTTGCCGGACTCACCGGCCGAATCGGGGATCGACCGGCCCCGGGGCAGGGGATACCCGCAGTCGCTTGCTCTGAGCGTATTCAAGTGATAACTTGAATACGATGGCGAGTGGAAACGCGAAGGCGGCGCTGTTCGACGCGTTGGCGTCGGTGGCGCGGGCGCTTGGGAGCGGGCGGCGGGCGGAGATCGTCGACGTGCTGGCGCAGGGCGAGCGCTCGGTCGAGGAGCTCGCGGGCGAGATCTCGCAGAGCGTCGCCAACACCTCGCAGCATCTGCAGGTGCTGGCGCGGGCCGGCCTGGTGCGCTCGCGGCGCGAGGGCACGCGCGTCTATCTACCGGCTGGCGAGCGACCGGGTGGCCGAGCTGTGGGCGGCGGTGCGCGATGTCGCCGCCCGGCACGTCGCCGAGGTGAATGTGCTCGCGGACGAGTACCTGGGCGAGCGCGGCGAGGTCGAGCAGCTGTCGGCCGACGAGCTCGAGCAGCGGCTCGCGCGCGGCGACGTCGTCGTGCTCGACGTGCGGCCGGAGCCGGAGTACCGGGCGGGGCACATCGCCGGCGCCCGTCTCGGCGCCGCTGCCGCGAGCTCGACGACGCTCGCGGCGAAGCTGCCCGAAGCGTAAGGAGATCGTCGCCTACTGCCGCGGCCCGTACTGCGTCTATGCCGACGACGCCGTGCGCCTGCTGCGCGGCCGCGGGCTGAAGGCGCGGCGGCTCGATGTCGGCTATCCCGGAGTGGCGGCGGGCGGGCTTCCCGGTCGAGATTGCGAGCTGAGAGGAGGACGCGATGCTGCTACGCCCGTTCCTGAACGACGCCGGCTCCTGCGCCAGCTACCTGTTCGGCTGCACGACGCACGACACGCTCGCCGTCGTCGATCCGCACGTCGACCTCGTCGACGACTACCTCGCGGCGGCGGCCGTGATCGGCGCGCCGATCGTCGCGGTGTTCGAGACGCACGTGCAGGCCGACCACGTCTCCGGGCTGCCGGCACTCGTCGAGCGCACCGGCGCGACCGGCTACCTGCCGGCCGGCGCGGGCGTCGAGTTCGACGCACGTCGCGCTCGCCGACGGCGAGCGGGTCGAGCTCGGCAACACGGTCGTGACGGCGATCGCGACGCCGGGTCACGCGCCCGCCCACCACGCCTACGCGGTCGCCGACCGGCGGCGCGGCGACGCGGAGCCGTGGCTTGTCTTCAGCGGCGACTCGCTGCTGATCGGCGACGTCGGCCGGCCCGACCTGCACGTCGCCGGCGACGCCCGCGGCCAGGCGCGGCTGCTGCACGCGAGCCTGCGCCGGCTGCTCGAGCTGCCCGACTACGTCGTCGCTCTACCCGAGCCACTACGGCGGCTCGGTCTGCGGCCGCGGCCTCTCCGGCAACCCGTTCTCCTCGATCGGGTTCGAGCGCGCCCACAACCCGATGCTCGCGCTACGCCGACGCCGGACGCGTTCGCCGACGCGCTGCGTCGCCGACATGCCGCCGCGGCCGGCCGGGCAGGAGCGGATCGTCGCTGCGAACCGCGCCGGGGCGTCAGGCGCGCCTGCGTGAGCGCGGTCCGAGCTCGGGCCTGCGCGCGAACGCGCGCCAGTTCGCGCTGCTGGTCGGCGCTGAACGCGCTCGTCGGCGCGCATGGTCGGGCTCGAGCGGAGCGTGCTGCCGCTGGTCGGCGAGCAGGACTTCGGCCTGCACTCGACCGCGGCGATCCTCGCCTTCGTCGTCGCGTTCGGCGCCGCCAAGGCGCTCACCAACCTCGCCGCCGGCGAGCTCGCCGAACGGTTCGGCCGCAAGCGGCTGCTCGTGATCGGCTGGCTGGTCGCGCTGCCGGTGCCGCTGCTGATCGGGCTCGCGCCGTCCTGGTGGTTCATCGTCGCCGCCAACCTGCTGCTCGGCGTCAACCAGGGGCTCGCCTGGTCGATGACCGTCGTGATGAAGATCGACCTCGCCGGCCCGCGCCGGCGCGGGCTCGCGCTCGGCCTCAACGAGGCGGCCGGCTACCTCGGCGTCGCCGCCGACCGCGTTCGCGACCGGCGCGCTCGCCGCCAGCTTCGCGCCGCGCACGTCGTCTGGGTCGGCGCCGCCGTGATCGCGATCGCCGGCCTCCTGGTCAGCGTCTTCTTCGTCCGCGACACCGGCGCGCACGTCGCGCTCGAGCAGCGCGCGCACGGCGACGCGCACAGCCGCGCACCAGCCTTCGCGCGCGTTCGCGCGCGCGAGCTTGCGCGACCCGGTGCTGCGCGCCTGCAGCCAGGCCGGGCTCGTCAACAACCTCAACGACGCGCTCGCCTGGGGCCTGGCGCCGCTCTACCTCGCCGCCCACGGCGCCAGCGTGCGCCAGATCGCCGATCGTCGCCGCCGTCTACCCGCGTCGTCTGGGGCGCCGGCCAGCTCGTGACCGGCTGGCTCTCCGACCACATCGGCCGCAAGCCGCTGATCAGCGCCGGCATGCTCGTCCAGGCCGCCGCGCTCGGCCTGCTCGTCGCCGGCGACGGCGCCTTCGCGCCCTCGCTTGCCGCCGCGGTCCTGCTCGGTGTCGGCACGGCGATGGTCTACCCGACCCTGATCGCCGCCGTCTCCGACGCGACCCAGCCGCGCGACCGCGCCCGCATCGTCGGCGTCTACCGCTTCTGGCGCGACTTCGGCTTCGTGCTCGGCGCACTGATCGCCGGCATCGGCGCCGACGCCACCTCACCGAAGACGGCGATCGTCATCGTCGCGGCCTGACCGGCGCAAGCGGCCTGGTCGTCGCCGCCACCGGCCTGGCAGCCGCGACCGGCGCTTCGACCCCGCGTCCGCACGCAACCGATAAGGAGAGAGCGCCGATGCGAAGCGCGCTCGACTCGCTCGGCGAACTAGCGCGGCTCACACCGCCCACCACCACCACCACAACCGCAAGGCCCGAAGAGGCGTAAGCACCCCGACCACTGGAGATGGCGCTAGCGGCGAGAGGCGCCTCGCCGACCGAGTGCGACAACGTAGCAATGGGCGTTAGGATGTTCCAGTATGGCTGATGACCGCTGCGAGTTGCTCTGCCTCGACCTGCCCAAGGCCGAACGGCTGCGCGCTTCGCGGCCGGCGGGGCAGGAAGCACGCGCCCTTGCCGCGGAGTTCGGGGCGCTTGGGGACGCGACGCGTCTGACGGTCGCGCTTGCGCTGCGCGAGGGCGACGAGTTGTGCGTGTGCGATCTCGCTTGGATTGTCGAGCGTGCGGAGAACCTCGTCTCGCATCACCTGCGCGCCCTTCGTGCAGCCGGGCTGGCCGACTATCGCCGCGAGGGAAAGATGGCGCTCTACTCGCTCACCGAGCGAGGGCGAGCGCTGCTCGAGGTGATCGTGGGGCGGGCAGTGTCGGTGTGACAAGCATCGAGCTGCAGCGGCGGCTGCCCGTGATGCCGCCGCAGGAGCGAGTGGCGCTCGAGCGGCGGGTGCGGCTGCTGGCCTGGGGCGGGAACGCCTGGCACGTCGTCGAGTTCGGGGTCGCGATCGTCGCCGGCATCGTCGCGGCGAGTCCGGCGCTGATCGGTTTCTCGCTCGACTCGCTGATCGAACTTGCGGCAGGGTTCGTGATCGTCTGGTTGTACCGGCTGCGAAGCGGCCACGCGGACGAGCGTCGCGCCCAGCAGCTCGTCGCCGGCAGCTACTTCCTGCTGGTGGCCTTCATCCTGGTCGAGTCGGCGCTTACGCTCGTCGGCGGTCATCACCCGGACGCGAGTTGGGTCGGGATCGGACTTGCGGCGTTCACGGCGCCGACGATGCCGCTGCTCGCGCTCGCGAAGCGTCGCGTCGGCCGCAGGTTGGGTTCGTCCGCGACGGTCTCCGAGGCCGCGCAGAATCAGATCTGCGCCTACCTCTCGATCGCGCTGCTGGCCGGCCTGCTCGCGAATGCGCTCGCCGGCTGGTGGTGGGCCGACCCGGCCGCCGCGCTGGTCATCGCCGCTCTGGCGGCCAGGGAAGGGCTCGACAGCTGGCGCGGCAAGAGCTGCGGCTGCTGTTGAAGGCAAAGTGCTGGTTGAGCTCCTCTACTTCGATGGCTGCCCCAACTTCCTCGGCGCTCGTGAGCTCGTCGAACGCGTCGCTGCTGAGATCGGTGTCAGTTTTAGCGGGCCGCGAGCCGCAGGATCGTTGTCAGCGACTGTTCCGGTCCCGGCCAGAGTTCGCGGATCAGCGGTTCGCCGCCTGATCGGATGAGGTGACGAAGAACGAGGGCGACGATGATCGCGTCGTCGAGTTGGCCCGCGACGGGGATGAAGTCGGGGATGAGGTCGAACGGCAAGGCGAGGTAGCCGACGAGGGCGAGCAGGAGGAGTTTGCGTCTGCGCGGCACGCGTGGGTCGCGCGTCAGTCGCGTGACGAGGACGATGCAGTCGGGGATGAAGGTGGCAAGCGCGTGGGCGTCGTCGCGGCGGCCGAGGATGACGAGCAAGAGAAGGAGCACGGTGTAGATGGCGAGCAGCGTGCCGAGGCTGATCAGGAGCCAGACCCACCAGGCCATGCGACTAGCCGATCGTGTCGTGGAGGGCGTGCCGGCCTTCGCGGGCGCCGTAGTAGACGATCACGAAGGCGGCGGCGGGGTCGGCCCACCAGAGTCCAGCTGTCGCGTTGAGGATTAGGCCGAGTAGGACGGCGGTGGCGAGTAGGCCGTCGATCACGGTCACTCGTGCTTCGGTCTGCAGGACGCGGTTGCTGAGCGCACGCCCGGTGCGGGATTTGCCGGCGGCGAGCGCGAACATCGCCGCCGCGGTGAGGGCGAGCCAGACGATGCCGACAGTGGAGCGGTGCGGACGCGCTTCGATTGCGAGGACGTAGACGGACTGCGCGGCGATGTAACCGGCAAGCAGGACGAACGCCACGCCGATGATGCGCAGCGCTCGCCGCTCTCGCTCGATCGCCTGCGTGTCCCGGAGCTGCCAGACAACCACGAGCGAGGCAAGGATCTCGATCAGCGAGTCGAGGCCGAACCCCGCCAGGGCGACCGAGCGGGCAGCGACCGCCGCCACGAGGACGACAACCGAGCCGACCACGTTCCAGGCGAGGGTCGCGTACTCAAGCCGCAGTCCGCGAGCAAGAAGCGCCGTCGTTGCCGGGGTGGCGGTCGCCATCGGCCCCGAGCGTAGGCGTCAGACGTCGAAGGATGCAGCCTCACCGGGAGCGGGGTCTCTTCGGTGGCAGGCTCGTCCTGTCATCGAAAGAGCCGACCGAAGGAGGCCGCAGAGCGATGTTGTACGCCGGTCTTGATCTCAGCCGCAAGCGCCTCGATGTCTGTCTGGTCGATGACGACGGGCACCTGGTCGCCGAGACCGCCGGATCGACGCGTGGGTGCTGGCGGAGCTCGGCCGTCGTGATCTGGTGCCGGCGATCTGGCTGCCTGATCCGCGCGTGCGGGCCGAGCGGGAGCGTGCGCGCTTCCGGCTCCATCTTGTTCAGCATCGGGTGGCGTTGAGAATCGCGTTCACGCGGCGTTGAAGAATCGCGTTCACGCGGCGTTGATCGCGTTTGGGAAGCCGTGTCCGGTCGCTGATCTGTTCGGCAAGGGTGGCCGAGAGCTGCTGGTGCGGCTCGCCTTGCCGGAGCCGTGGGCGGGCACGGTCGAGGCGAGCCTGGTGCTGATCGATGATCTCGGTCGTGAGATCCACGAGTGCGAGCGCGAGCTGCGCGGGCTCGGCGCCGACCACCCCGTACGTGTCGCTGTTGACGACCATCCCGGGGATCGCCTGGGTGCTCGGGTACACGATCGCGGCCGAGATCGGCGACATCAATCGCTTCGCCTCGCCGAGCAAGCTGTGCGGCTACACCGGCCTCTGCCCCCGCGTCTATCAGTCCGGCGATATCGACCGGCGGCGCGCTGGCCGAGAACGGGCCCCGCTATCTGCGCTGGGCGCTGATCGAGGCCGCCCAGCACGCTGCCTGCTCGCCCTACTACCGGCCGCTGTACGAGCGGACGAAAATGCGGCTCGGCCGCAACCGCGGCAGCAAGGTCGCCCGCATCACCGTCGCGCGCAAGCTCGCCGAGGCGATCTGGCAGATGCTCACCCGCGGCGAACCCTTCGCTCCGGCAGGCGCCGACCAGTCTCTGGCCGCCTGACGGCCCACGGTGAATTGCGCTACCGGAGCGATGCTCTCAATCCGACCCGATCACCCCGACAGGGTGCAATAGAGAGATGAGCACGAACTCGCCGACCAGCCGCGCCCCACCAGCGACCAACGACGGCCGCAGTTGACAATCCAGCCCCTCTTCATAGAGAGGGGATGGTGATGGTGAGGGTGAGGCCGCCGTCGTTGCGCGGGTGCGCGATGGCGGTGCCGTCGTGAATGGTGGCGATGGAGGCGACGATGGTCAGGCCGAGTCCGTATCCGTCGTGGGAGGCTCGGTCGTCGAGCCGCTGGAACGGCTGAAAGATGCGGCTGGTGTCGGCCGGGCTGACGAGTGGGCCGGTGTTGGCCACGGTCAGTTGGCTGCTTCCGTTGACGGTGTGGGTGCTGATCCAGATGTCGCCGCCGGGGGTGTTGTAGCGGATCGCGTTGTCGACGAGGTTCGCGACGAGGTGTTCGGCCAGCACCGGGTCGCCGGAGATGAGGGCCGGCTCGAGCGTGGCGTGAACGTGCCGGTCGCCGAGGCGGGCGGTGTCGAGGACGTCTTCGGCGACGGTGGCGAGGTCGAGTTGCTCGTGGACGGTGAGCCCGCGCTCGTTACGGGCGAGGATGAGCAGCGCTCCGATGAGGTGTTCGGCGTGGTCGACCGCGGTGCGGATGTCGGCTGCCATGCCGCGGAGGTCGTCGGGTGTGCTCTCCGGGTTGTCGAGCACGACGTCGACGGTGGCGCGCATGACGGTGAGCGGGGTGCGTAGCTCGTGGGAGGCGTTGGCGATGAACCGTTGCTGGCTCTCGAACGCGGTCTGGAGCCGGTCGAGCATCTCGTCGAAGGTCTCGGCGAGTTCGTGGAGTTCGTCGCGGGGGCCGAGCAGTGCGACCCGCGCCGACAGGTTGTGCTCCGAGGCGGCGCGGGCGGCGGCGGTGATCCGGTGCACCGGGCGCAGCGCCCGGCCGGCGGCGACCCAGCCGAGGATCGCGGCGAGGGCGATCACCACGGCGAGCGTGATCAGCGAGTAGTCCAGCAGGTGCGAAAGGGTGAGGTCGCGTTGGTGTTGCGCGCCCAGCTGCTGCAGGATCAGGGTGCACTTGGGCGGGACGCCCTTTTCCAACGCGGCGCTGGCCTGCTGGGATCGGCACCACGCGACGGCGCTCGCCGGGGCCTGCTGGGCCTGCCCCGGCGTCCCCAGCCGCGCCACCAGCGTGTAGCTGACCGCGACGACGATCGCCCCGCAGACGGCGAACAGGCCGGTGTAGAGCAGGGTCAGCCGAGCGCGGACGGTCAGCCGCGGGCGGCGGCTCACATCCGGTATCCCTTGCCGACCACGGTCTCGATCAGCGGCGGGTCGCCGAGCTTGCGCCGCAGCCGGGTCATCGTCACCGAGACGATGTTGCTGAACGGGTCGATCTCGGCGTCCCACACGTGCTCGAGCAGCTCCTCGGCGCTGACGAGGGCGCCGTCGGCGGCGAGCAGCATCTCCAGCACCCCGAACTCCTTGCGGGTCAGCGAGAGCGGGCGGGAGCCGGAGCCGCGACTGGCACGATGGCGGGCGCGGTCGACGGTGAGGTCGCCGCGGCGAAGAACCGGCGGCGCGGACGGCGCCCGGCGGGAGAGCGCCCGCACGCGGGCGACGAGCTCGGCGAACACGAACGGCTTGCCGAGGTAGTCGTCCGCGCCGAGCTCCAGCCCGTCGACTCGGTCCTCGACTTCGGCGGCGGCGGTGAGCATGAGGATCCGCGGCCCGGAGCCGGCCACCTCGCGGCAGACGCGGTCGCCGTGCACGACCGGCAGGTCGCGGTCGAGCACGATCACGTCGTACGCCGTCACCGCGACGTGCTTCGATGCCGCGGCGCCGTCATGGACGGTGTCCACGGCCATCCCGGCCTGACGCAACCCCTGCGCGATCCGGCCGGCAAGAGTTGCGTGGTCCTCGACCACCAGCACGCGCATCCCGCCAAGTATGCGCGCCTCGAGATGACGTCCGTCCAACATCGCCGGTAGCGCTGATGTCGCCCGCCCGCGAGTACAACGAACGCATGAACCCAACCTTCGTTCCGCTGCCCCTCCAGCGCCGACCTGCAGCGCGAGCCGCGATCGCGATCGGCGCTACGGTTGGCCTGGCGCTGCTGGCGGCTGCCTGCGGCGGCTCGCCTGCTGGTCACGTGGCGCAGCTCGGCACGAGTACAACGCAGAGGAACTCAGCGAGCGGCGCCGGCTCGACACACGAGCAGGCGCTCGCCTTCGTCCGCTGCGTGCGCGCCCACGGGGTGCCGCTCTGGCCCGACCCTGAGAGCAACGGAACGTTCGATAAGTCGAAGCTCACTCCGAGTCAACTCGGGGTCGGCAGTTCGCAGATCGCGGCGGCCGAGCGAGCCTGCAAGTCCCTGCTGCCGACCTACTCCGCCACTCCACAACCCCATGTCCTGGCGCAGGCGCTGACGTTCTCCCGGTGCATGCGCGGCCATGGCGCCACGAACTTTCCCGACCCCGAGAGCAACGGCGCGATCGTCATCCCTCATGCCATGGAGAACTCGCCGGCGTACCTGGCTGCCCTCCACTTCTGCGTCCACAAGTACGGCGTGCCTCCGCCCCCAAGCCCTTCCGGCCGAGGATGAGTGACCTCGAACGCGGCGCTCAACGGATGCCAGTACGTGTCCCCCAGGGGCGAGGGTTGGCTTACACACAGCTGGCGCCGCAACAGGCGCCACTTGGCCCCGTCGGGCCTGACTGGCGCCTTGGCCGGCGGTCACGGTGTCGCGGGGTTGCATGAGATGACAGAGCTCGGCCAACTCCTCGACCGCGCGACCAGAACGCGTGTCGGCGAGAAGGTGGCGACGACCGGCGAGCGGACCACGCCAACGCGGTTCGACGCCGGAATGCGGTTTGCGGCCTACGTTGCGCATGAGCTGCGTACGCCGCTGGCGACCCAACGTGCCCTTCTCGAATTGGCGCTTACGGACCCAAACGCGGGTGTGGCCAGCTGGCGTGAGATCGCCGAGGACGTCCTCCGCGCCTGCATGCAGCAAGAGCGTGTGCTCGAAGCTTGTCTCACGCTAGCCCGGAGCCAGGGCAGGGCCGAGCGGTGCGAGCCCGTCGATCTCGCCGCTATCACCGCGGAAGCGCTCGAAGCTCACGACCGCTGCGGGCTCGAGCGGGTCGTCGTGCTCGAGCCCGCGCGGACGACGGGCGACCCGGACCTGCTCGCGCGACTCGCCGCGAACCTTGTCTCGAACGCGATCCGGCACAACATCGTCGGGGGGAGGATCGAGGTCGCTACCCGCATCGAGTCGGGGCACGCTGTGCTCTCTGTGATGAACACCGGCCCGCTCGTCCCAGCATCAGAGCTTCAGCGGCTCTTCCAGCCCTTCCAGCGACTCAACTCGAACCCCAGGTCCTTCGGCGACGGCGTCGGCCTTGGACTCGCCATCGTGCAAGCGATCGCCGACGCACACAAAGCCATCGTGACCGCGCGAACTCGAGTCGGCGGCGGCCTCGACATCGGCGTTCGCTTTGCCCCGGCCGCGTGCTTGGCGGGTCCTGCCGGCTGGGAGGATGTCTCGAAGCCGCTCAGGTAGGCGAAAAGAGCCGGTGAGACTTGTCCAGAGTATGTGCGCACGCCTGTCCGTCCGGCGCCGGCGACGAGTGGCCCACTAGTGGAATGCGTCTGGACGTCGACCAGAGCGACCGTTAGTTCTGTGATGGCATCGAGGCCGTAGTCGCTGGTGTCGCCACGCGAACGGTAACGCTTCAGCTCCGTGCGGCGAAGAGCTTCCGACAGCGAGGATTCGAGGAGGTGTGGGTGCGGGGGTTGGCGGAGATCGCGTCTGACCCGGAGGCGTTCGAGCGTTTCTATCGGGAGCATGTCGAGGCGGTGCAGCGTTTTGTCGCCCGGCGGGTGGACGATCCGTTCCTGGCTGCCGACCTGACTGCGGATGTGTTCGTTGCGGTGATCGCGTCGGCGGGTTCGTACCGGCGCAGCCGGGGCGAACCGGTGGCGTGGTTGTTTGGGATCGCCCGCAACGTCGTCGCGGGCGAGCGGCGGCGGAACGCGAGGGAGCTGCGGATGGCGGCGCGCGTTCGCGGGCGCGAGCTCGTGGATGACGATGATCTGGTCGCGCTGCACGAGCGGATCGACCGCGAGTCCGCTGGGCGGGCGCTCTACCGGGAGTTGCGCCTGTTGCCGGCGGGTGAACGGGCGGTGCTCGAGCTGGTCGCGCTCGATGGGCTGTCGGTCGGCGAGGCGGGGCGGGCGCTCGGCATCGGCGCGGTCGCTGCCCGCGTGCGGCTCCACCGTGCGCGCCGGCGGTTGCGCTGCCGGCTCGAACGTCTCGATCTAGACAACGGCGATGTACCGGAGGTGACGACGTGAGCAATTATGAAGAGCGGCTGTTGGGAGAGTTGCGCAGCCTGGTAGCGGTCCGGCCGGTCAACGGCAGACGGCGGCGCTCCCTTTGGCAGAGGCCGCGGCTTGTCTTCGCCGGTGGGCTAGCAGCGCTGCTGGCGGCGGCCGCGACGGTCGGCGTGGTCTTTCTCTCCGCCGGCACGCAGGCGGCCTACGCCGTGACGAAGAACCCTGACGGTTCGGTGACGGTCGAGATCGACTCGCTGACCGACGCGGCCGGACTGCAGGCGAAGCTGCAGGCGGCTGGCGTGAGCGCCGTCGTCGCGTACCTGCCGGAGGGGAAGATCTGTAAGCAGCCGTGGTTCGCCCCGGCGGGTGCCGCCGCGGCCGGCGGGACGCAAGAGAGCGAGGTCGGACCGACGAGCGACGGCGCGATCCGGTTCACGATCAGCGGCAACCATCCGGACGGCACGACGCTGGTGATCACGACGCAGACCGGGCAGGGCGGCGAGCGGGCGCTCGGCATCGCCTGGGCCAAGGGCGCAGTGCCTCCGTGCGAAGTCGTCGACGCCCCGCCCGGCAGTGGGCCGCTCGGCGGGCCGCCGGCAACCGGCAGCACCGACAGCGGTCAGGGCTAAAAGTGATTCAGGAGGCGCCTTTCCGCTTGACAGCGGTATCTGTTTGGAAAGCGCGATGTTGGTTGTGCCTCGCGGCTCTCGCAGGTCTCTCGTTGCTGGTCGCGGGGTGTGGTGGCTCGAAGTTGCCGTCGGTCGCGAGCCTCGGAACGTCAACCTCGAGCAGCGGCACGAGCAACAGTTCGCTTGCGTTCGCGCCGCCACCGGGCGGCGCAGGGATCGGGGCGAGCATTTCGAGCGACGTCGGAACGGCCGGGGTCAAGTACACCGCCTGCATGCGCTCCCACGGGGTGACGAACTTCCCCGACCCGGACTCGCACGGAACGATCACGATCACCGTTTCCACATCGCTCAATCCGAGCTCGCCACTGTTCCAGAGAGCGGAGGGTGAGTGTCAGCATCTGCTCCCGCCCGGGAAAACGCTGAGCCAGACGCAGGAGCAGGGCATGAAAGCGGGCGCGCTCGCCTTTGCGGCCTGCATGCGTTCCCACGGGGTACCGAACTATCCCGACCCGACCTTCTCAAGCGGCGGGGTCAGTCAGAGCTTGAGCCGGAAAGAGGGGATCGATCCGAACTCGCCGATCTTCGAGGCAGCCCAGAAGACCTGCCAACGCCAAAGAAGGCAGAGCCCCTGAGATGGCACAGCACGTCGTCGAACCCAAGCCGGGGATCCGTGCTGATCCTCAGTGCCGAGTCGGCGAGCCCGACACCGGGCCAGCGCGCGATCTGCTCGGCGGGAACGCCGAGCACGGCTTCTGCGATCAGCAGGTAGTCGGCGAGGTCGAGGTATTGCGTCGAGCGTCAGCGAGCGAGGCGCTCGAGGATCTCGCGGTCGCGCTCCATCACGGACCGGAGGCGCTCGCGAAACGCCTTGTCCTTGCGCTTGCGCGCGATGTGCTCGGCGATCGCCTCGCGGACCGCGTCGGAGACGCTGATCCCTTCCGCCCGCGCGACCGCTTCCAGCTCGTCCGCCTGCTCGGCCGGCAGCCTCAACGTCATGTTCTTTCTAGCCATCTAGACACCACGATACCACGGTATCGGAGGCTATGCGAGGAGTTCGTTGTCTGGCGGGTAGGGTCAGCGTTGGTGGCGGGTCCTTCTCGGGCTGTGGTGCTGGCACGGTCCGTCGCGAGTGTCTCGACCGGCTGCTGATCGTCGGCCGTCGCCACCTCGCGTCGGTTCTGCGCGAGTACACGGCGCACTACAACGAACATCGGCCGCGCACCGCGCGCTCGAGCAGCTGCCACCGCTCAACCTGCCACCGCCGCCCGACCACAACCGGGCCGCCGAGGCGATCGACCTCCAGCGCGTCCATCGCCAAGACCTTCTCGGCGGGCTGATCCACGAGTACCAGCTCGCCGCGTAACCGAATGGCGTGCTCGACCTCCGGTGAGGCTAGGCTCGCGCCGGGTGGTCGTCCGCTGCACCGCGAAGCTGCTCAACCTGCTCGGCAAACGGTCGCTCAGGCTCGTCGAGGCGCCGCCAAGCAGCGACGACTGGTACGCGAACCTGCTCTGGCTCGACCGGCGCAAGTGCCTTCTGATCACGCACGCTGGCACGCTCTTCCCGCTCTTCGTTGCCGACATCCGCGTCGCCGATCTGCGCCCGTTCGAGGGTCGCATCGTCGATCTCGTTGCTGGGGCGCTGTTCGACGAGGGGCTGCCGAACGATGTGCTCGGCCGCCTCGAACGGAGCGATGTTCAGATCGCCACGACCGCGAGCAAGCACGTCCTCGGCGTCATGAACCAGATCGCGGTCGAGATCGAATGGACCATTGACCAGGCCGGAGGTCTCTGGAACGTCGACGCCCGCGACCTCAACCGCCACCTACGCCGCAGCCTCCACACCAAGGACGGCGAGTACCGAGCACCGCTCGAACTCGTGCACCAACGACTCGAGCGCTCGCGATAACGATCCGCCCCAACTACGGCGAATCGAGTTTCCGGCACCCACACCTCGGCGGGCTCCTCTCGCCGGCAACCGGAAGCTCCGGCGGCTGAGCCTGATGAGTCACGAGCGGCACGACGAGAACCAGCCTGGCAACGGCCCCTGACGGACCGACCTGCCGACTCTTACAGACGCCAGAGAGAATATTGGTTCAGGCTCACTCAGAGGGAGCGGTGTTGCCGCATGCCCCTCGTTTGTTGCTGATGCGGTAGTGGAGGTGGACGACCCCGCTCGCGAAGCGGTTGACGCGCAGTAGCTCGAGATCGGAATCGAAACGGTCGGGAAGCGCCGCTTTACCGCACCCGACGATGACCGGTGTGAGGAACAGGTGCATCTCGTCGATCAATCCGGCCGCCATCGCCTGACCCGCGAGATTCGGCCCCCCGAGTGATATGTCATCTCCCGCTGTCTCCTTCATTCGCTCCACGGCCCCAGCGTCGAATTGCCGCTCGATGCGCGTTCTGGCACTGATCGGCGCTTCCAGCGTCTTTGAGTACACGACCTTGGTAGCGGCTCGCCATATCCGTGCGAAGTCCTGAAGGTATGGCGGCTGGTCGTCGGTCGCGGCGAAGGTTTCCCAGTACGCCATCGTCTCGTACATCCGGCGACCGTAGAGATGCGTGCCAAACGTCCGTTCGAGGTCGTTGATGCAAGTGAACACTTCGGGGTCCGGGACCGCCCAGTCGAAGTTGCCGGCGTCGTCGGCCGTGTAACCGTCGAGCGACATGATCGCCGAGTACACCAACCTCGCCATGACGCGCACCCTAGCCGAGGGCTTGGCGAACCCCGGTTATCCCTCCTCACGTGCGGGAACCACGGAGCTCGAACAGGCGGTGAGACTTGGTCGAGAGTATGTGCGCACTCCTGGGCGTTCGTCGTTGATTGCAGTAGTTCTCCCGCGGCAGCAACCGACTAGCTGCAGCGAGCAACACGCGATCGGCCATCGTGAGCTGCGGTCGCCTCGCCTGACGCCGCAGCACCGAGAGCTCGTGCCGAAGCACGACGATCTCAAGCTCCTTGAACGCCTCAGAGCAACGACGAAGCAACACGACGTGAAGCAGGCAGCGGCACACCAGATAGGAGGACGACGAGAACAAGAACCAGCTCCTCGGAATCAGCGGGACGGGTCGACGACACTACGGCCGACACGCACGTCCCGGGCTGCCAACCGAGTTAGCGCACCCCTCACGTGCGCTGCCGTCGTCTCCAGCAGCGTGCGCCCCTTCGTATCGCGGCCTCGGGCGACGAATTGTCGCCGCGGACGAGGCGAGCTCTCCTTCGAGCCGAGTCCGGAAGACCACAGCTCGAAGGAGGGCTCGGTCGACGCTCAGACGCGCGTCCTCAGGTGGAGCTGCTTGAGCTCCAGGAACGCCTCGAGCCCCGCCTCGCCGAGCTCGCGGCCGATGCCTGACTGCTTGAAGCCGCCCCAGAGCCCCTCGGTCGGCGCCTGGAGGTTGTCGTTCACCCAGACGGTCCCGGCCCGTACCGCCCTCGCCGTCGCGATCGCCTTCCCCATGTCTCGCGACCAGACCATCGCCGACAGGCCGTAGCTTGTGTCGTTGGCGAGCGCCACGGCCTCCTCTGCGTCCCGGAACGACAGCACCGATAGGACAGGCCCGAAGATCTCCTCGCGTGCGATCCGCATCTCCGGGCGGACGCTGGAGAAGACGGTGGGCCTGATGAAGTTGCCGTTCTCGAGGTGCTCGTCCTGTGGCAGGGCGCCTTCCACGGCGACCTCGGCGCCTTCCTCGCGGCCGATGCGGATGTACCCGCCGACCGTCTCGAGGTGGGTTCGGCTGACCAGCGGCCCGAACGTCGTCTCTGGGTCGAGCCCGTAGCCCGGCCTCAGCGCCCTGACCTGCTCCGCGATCGCGTCCAGCGCCTGCGGGAGGATGCTCTCCTCGATGAGCGTGCGGCTGCACGAGCCGCAGACCTGGCCCTGGTTGAAGAAGATCGCCTGGCAGATGGCCGGGATCGCCTCGTCGAGATCGGCGTCGGCGAAGACGATGCTCGGGTTCTTGCCGCCGAGCTCGAGCGTGACCCGCTTCAGGGAGTCGGCCCCTTCCCGCATGATCGTCCTGCCGACCTCGGAGGAGCCGGTGAAGCTGATCTTGTCGACGCCGGGGTGGCGCACGAGGTCCATGCCCGCGGTCGAGCCGGATCCGGTCAGAACGTTCAGCGCACCGGCGGGCAGCTCGACCTCTTCCGCGATCCGGGCGAGCTCGAGCGACGTGAGCGGTGTGTCGGTGGCGGGTTTCAGGACGCACGTGCACCCGGCTGCAAGCGCCGGCGCCACTTTCTGCGCCGCCAGCAGGATCGGGAAGTTCCACGGCGTGATCAACGCGGCCACGCCGACCGGCTCCTTCACGATCACGCTCAGCGCATCCGGGCCGATCGGCGGAACGTACCCGCTGATCTTCGTCGCCCAGCCGGCGTAGTACTCGAAGATGAACGCGGACTCCTCGACGTCCCAGAGCGCGCCGGCGAGGGCCTTTCCTTGCTGCCTCACCTCGAGCTCGGCGAGCCGGTCCCGCTCGCGCCGCAGCACCTCGGAGATCCGGAGCAGGAGCCGGCTCCGGTCGCGCGGGCTCACCTTGCTCCAGGCGCCGCCGTCGAACGCACGGCGCGCGGCGCCTACAGCGATGTCCACGTCCGCCGACCCCCCCTGGGGCACGGTCGCGATCACGGCTCCGGTTCCCGGGTCGTAGACGTCGCCCCGCTTCCCGCTCACCGCCTCGCACCATGCTCCGTCGACGTAATTGCCGTAGTCCTCGTGGGGGAAGTCCCAGATCGACCCCTTCACCTCTGTCTGTGTCCTGGCCATCGTTCGCTGCCTCCATTCACGCTAGAGATCTCTCACCGCCGGTCGAACACCGCCGCCACGCCCTGCCCGCCTCCGACGCACATCGTCACCAGGCCGACCTGCTTGTCGAGGCGCTCGAGCGCGTACATCAGCTTGACGGTCAGGATCGCGCCCGTTGCGCCGATCGGATGACCGAGCGCGATCGCGCCGCCGAAGACATTCACCTTGTTCTCGTCCAGTCCCGCGTCGCGTAGGACTGCGACGGCCTGAGCGGCAAACGCCTCGTTCAGCTCGATCAAGTCGACGTCGTCGAGGGTGAGCCCGGCCTTCTCCAGCGCCTTGGGAATGGCCAGCGCCGGGCCGTACCCCATGAGCTCGGGCTCGATCCCCGTCACGGCCCACGAACGCAGTCGCAGTCTGGGCGCGAGACCGCGCCGCTCCGCCTCGGCTGCGCTCATGAGCACGAGTGCCGCCGCTCCGTCGTTGATCCCCGACGAGTTGCCTGCCGTGACCGTGCCCGTGTCGGCGAAGATCGGGCGCAGCCCGGCCAGCGATTCGAGAGTCGTGCCCGGTCGCGGGTGCTCGTCTCTCGTGAACGGCAGGTCGGCTTTCGGCGCGTGCACGGGGACGATCTGGTCCTCGAAGACCCCGGCTTCCAGCGCGGCCGCCGCCAGCGACTGGCTGCGCGCGGCGAAGCGATCCTGCTCCTCGCGGCCGACGCGGTAGCGCTCGGCCACGTTCTCGGCGGTGATGCCCATCGGGTAGTTGCCCCATGGGTCGGTGACGAGCGAGAGCGTCCCGTCCACCGCGCTGTGCGGGCCGAGACGCCAGCCGTCCCGAGCGTGGTAGTCGAGGAACGGCTGACGGCTCATGCTTTCGTCTCCGCCGGCGACGACGACCTCGGCGTCGCCTGCGCGGATCTCCTGTGCGGCGGTTGCGATCGCCTGGAGCCCCGACGAGCAGAGACGGTTCACGTTCATCGCCGTGGCGGCCGCAGGGACGCCGGCGGCGAGCGAGCAGCGTCTCGCGTTGTAGGCGTCGGGGCCGACCTGCCCGACCTGGCCCATCACGACCTCGTCGACGTCCGCGGGGTCGAGCGCGACGCGATCGAGGGCTTCGCGGATGCAGGCGCCGCCGAGCTCGTAGGCCTCGACGTCCTTGAGGCTTCCGCCGAAGCGGCCGATCGCCGTCCGCACAGCGGATACGGCCACCACATCGACAGCAGACACGACTACTCCTTCGGGATGGTGGTGAGGCCTGCCAGCTTGCGCGCGAGGGCGACGGCAGGCTTCGGGTCGTAGGAGCGGTAGAGGACGATCTTCTCCGCCTCGAGCGAGCCTTCCGCGTGGATGGCGAGGACGCCCTGGTAGCCGGCGTACGCGCGGGCGAGCAGGTCGCTCGCGAGATTGAGGATCGCGAGCCGCTCCTCCGCCGGCACTGCCGCGGCGAAGTACTTCTCGAGGTAGGGCCTCACCTCCGGCGACGCCCAGTCCGCGTCGCCCGGGCCCGTCACGAGCAGTCCTCCCGCCAGGTCGATGAGGCGCTCCACGGCGCCGAAGTAGTCCCGCGCGAACGTCCACTTGGCAAGGTTCGTCGTCAGCGGGTGCGGATAGGCGATCCCGGTCGGCTCGTGGACGAGCGCACGGTCGGCGGCGAGGTGGGTGAGACCGCGCACCGTCTCCGCATAGGCGATCAGCCACGTGAGCTTCTCTCGCACGTGCGAGGCTCGTCCGATCCCGTTCGCCTCGACGAGGAGTCCGCCGAGGCCGACGAACGTGTCGACGAGCGGGAGCTTGTACGAGATCGCCGTGAAGCGATGGAACTCCACGAACGTCAGCGCGAGCAGGCCTGCGCGCTTCGTGTCGCCGTACAGGAACACGCGATCCCATGGCACGAACACGTCGTCGAAGACGGTCAGCGTCTCGACCATCTTGTGCTGCGACGAGATCGGGCGGGTCCACGGGTCGTCTGCGCCGTGCTGGAAGTCCGAGCAGAACAGCTTCAGGCCCGGTGTCGCAACGGGCACCGCAAACGCCACCGCCCAGTCCCGCTCGTCCTCGCTCAGTGCGCGGGTCGGGATGACGATCACCTCGTCGACGTTGGCGGTGCAGGACGTGTGCACCTTCGCGCCACGGACGACGATGCCGTCCTCGCGCTCCTCGACGACGCGGAGATAGAGGTCGGGATCGTCCTGCTCCTTCGGCCCGCGGCTCCGGTCGCCCTTGACGTCGGTCTGCGCGACGGCGAGGGAGAGGTCGCCTGCGCGGCAGTGCTCGAAGAAGGCCTCGACGCGCTCGTACGTCTCCGTGCCGTGCGTGACGCGGAGCAGCGCGAAGAGCGCGTCGGTTCCGATCTCCTTCACGAGCGTGACGAGCGTCGCGCCGTGCGCGGTCGCCGCCTCGATCAGAGCCGACCGGCGTCGCAGATCTGCGGCGCATCGAGGCACGGTGTAGAAGGTCGAGCATCCGTCCGTGACGGCGAGCTCCGCATGGTCGGGATCGGCGGCGAACGCGAAGTCGAGAGCCGCGTGACGTGCCGCGATCCCGAGCTCGGGATGGGCGACCACGTCCGTAACGCGCTCGCCGCGGTAGTAGACCTCGCGGTCGTCGCGAAGGTGCTCCAGATACTCCTCGGGCGTGCGGAGTGACGTCTGCAGAACGCTCATCGTTTCTCCTTCAGGTAGGAGTAGAAGCCTTCGCCCGACTTGCGGCCGAGCTTGCCCGCCTGCGCCATCCGCACGAGGCGGGGTGGAGGCGCCATCCGCGGTTCTCGAAGACCCTCATACAGCGCCTCGGAGGCGTGGACGAGGACATCGACTCCGATCAGGTCGGCAAGCGCCCCGGGCCCCATGGGCCAGCCGGCGCCGTACCGCATGGCCGCATCGAGATCCTCGATCGACACTCCTGCTTCGTCGATCACGCGTATGCAATCGTTCAGGAGCGGGAGCAGGATCCGGTTGACGACGAAGCCGGGCGTGTCGGCGCAGCGAATCGGCTTCTTCCCGACTCGCTCGGCGAGGGCGAACGCCGCGTCGGCGACCTCCTCGTCCGTGCGCTCGGCCCGGACGATCTCGACGAGCGGCATCAGCGCAACCGGGTTGAAGAAGTGCATGCCGACGACACGCTCGGGCCGCTCGGCCGCGGACGCGAGCTCGGTCACCGAGAGCGCGGACGTGTTCGTCGCGAGGATCGCTTCGGGGCCGACGACCGCCTCGAGCTGCTGCACCAGCTCCTGCTTGAGCCCGAGATCCTCGAAGACGGCCTCGATCACCAGGTCGCACGGTGCGAGGTCGGCGATGTTCGCGCTCAGCGTCAGCCGCTCGAGCGCGGCGTCGCGCGCCGCCGGCTCCAGCTCTCCCTTCTCGACCCTGCGCCCGAGACGGTCGGCGATCCGCGTCCTTGCCTGCTCGCAGAGCTCGGGCGAGACCTCGTAGCCGATCGTGTCGGTCCCCGACTCCACGCAGAGCTGCGCGATGCCGCCGCCCATGGTCCCGAGCCCGACGACCCCGATTCGATCGATGCTCATGTCTCCTCGGCGAGAATCGTGCGCAGCCGATCGCCCCCGTCTTTCAGGGTGAAATAGAGAGCGAACAGGTCGTAACCCAGGCAGAAGTCGCGGACGCCCAGGTCGCAGTAGTACTTCGCGTCCTCTGCGGTGTTGATCTCCGCCCGAGCGCGAATGCCGGCGGCACGGCAGGCCTCGATCACGCGCTTCTCGACGTCCTTCACATCTTTGCTGCCCGTCTCTCCGGGGCGGCCGAGGCTCATGGTGTAGTCCGCCGGACCCCACTGGATCATGTCGATCCCCGGAATGGCGAGGACTTCGTCGAGCTGGTCGACAGCGGACGCCTTCTCGATCATGACCGCGATGACCACGTCGTCGAGCGCCTGCACGTACGCGGGGGTTCCGCCGTACAGCGGAAGCGCGTGCCGGCGCGGAGCGACACCGAAGAAGCCCTGGCCTTCCGGTGTGTCCGGCCGGAGGCCGCGGATGCAGTCGCGCACGTCGTCCGCCGACCGCGGGTCCGTGAACAGCACGCTCTCGAAGCCGGCGCCGATGCTCCGCTGGGAGATGAAACGGTGACCCTCCCAGTCGACCTTGATCATCGTCCCCAGCGAATGCAGCTCAGCCGTGCGGCAGAAGCTCTCGAGAGCGTCGAGGTCGTACGGCGCATACTCGGCGAGAAACTCGATGTAGTCGAAAGCGTGGGTGTGCCCGACGATCTCCACCACCGTCGGCGACGTGAGGAAGAGGTGCGTGCCGAGCGTCGGCCCGCCTGCGTCGAGCAACGCCCTGATCGAGTTGGGTCTCATCCCGATGGTCCTCCTGATTGTGTCTCGTTCCCGAATCGTGCGCTCGGCAGGCCCGTCACGCCCGGGCGGGCGACGAAGAGGTCGCCGGCGTGCGGCTGGGCTCTCAGGGCCTCGTCGTCGAGTCCGGAGCGGGCGGTCGTGATGTACAGCTCGTCGAGCTCGCGTCCGCCGAACGCCACGCTCGTCACGTTCGTGACCGGCAGCCGGACGACCGCGTCGACGCGGCCCTCCGGCGTGATCCGCCGCACGGCCGAGCCGCCCCAGCACGCCACCCAGATGCAGCCGTCGCAGTCCAGCGTGAGCCCGTCCGGCCCGCCGTCACGGCTGGTGTCGAACTGCACCACGCGACTGCGGCGACCGAACTCCCCGTCGTCGCCGAGCGAGAACGCGTCGATGCCTCCGGTGACCGAGTCGACGTAGTACATGACGCCCCCGTCGGAGCTCCACGCGATCCCGTTGGAGATGGTGACTCCGGAGAGCGGCTGCTCGACGACGCCGTCCGCGTGAAGTCGGTAGAGACCGCCGATCGGACGCCGGGCTTCGAGGTCCATCGTGCCGGCCACGAACCGGCCCCGCGGGTCGACAGCCCCGTCGTTGAAGCGAACCCGCTCGTCCGTCAGCGCGAAGTCGCTCGCAGCCCGAAGCTGCTCACCGGACGCCTCGCACCTGGCGAATCCGAGTCCCCGGGCAAGGACGAGGCCGCCGTCGTCGCACAGCCCGACCGCGGCGACCGGGCCACCAGCCTCGAAGCCGTCAACCGTCCCCGCTGCCGGGTCGAACCGCAACACCCGCCCGGCGTCGATGTCCACGAACAGCAGCGTCTGGCTGCGCTCGTCCCAGCGTGGTCCTTCACCAAGCGACGCCTGCGCGGCCAGCGCGACGTCGACGTCCAGCTCGGCGATCGTCACGAAGCGACTCATGCGACCAACGGCAGCAGCGTGTTCACGACCCGCTCGCGGTCGGGCATTGTCCCGGTCGAGCTGCATTCGAGCACAAGCCGCGTGAGCGCCGCGTTCAAGGGAGTCGGCAGCCCCGATTCGACGCTCTTGTCCACGATGTAGCCGTTCAGTGCTTCCACCTCGGTGCGGCGCTGCTTGCGAATGTCCTGGAGCATCGACGGATACACGGTGGGATGCGGTACCCACGAGTCGTGAAACGACTGCTCCAGCTGCGTGCGCTCGGTCGAGTCCGGAGCCTGCAGGTACCACTCCGCGGGGTATTCGTACGGGCAGTCGAAGAGGTCCGCGGTCGTGACGTGGTGGCCGCGCTCGAGCGCGACTCGCACGGCCTCGCTGCCCAGCCCGATGCAGATCCGATCGCAGCCGGGCACGAGCACCAGCTCGCCCATCCCGAGGTCGGTCACCGCGGCCATCGCGTTCACCATCACGTTGCGGATGAGCTTCGTCCACAACTCGCCCCAGATGTCTCCGGTAACACGCACGGGCGTCGAGGCTCGCAGGAACTCGGCGACCTGTTCGATTCGCGGCGTCGTCGTTCCGTCGAGCTCGCCGATCACGATCTTGCCGTGCGACATCGCCTGCCGGCCGTGCCCGGGACCGACGAGTCCACCGTCGTAGAGGCAGATGCCGCCGATCGTGCGCCGCTCTCCGATCGCGGCTGCGATCAGCTCCTCGTTGATCGAATTCTGCAGCGACAGGATCGGTGCGTGGCCCATGTGCGGGACGATCGCGGCGAGCATCGCCGGCGTGTCGTACGCCTTCACCGCCAGCACGACCAGGTCGGGGCGGTCGGCGACGGTGCCGAGCTCGCCGAGCGACACCGTTCGCGGCCGGACGTGGACCTGCTCGTCGGGGTAGTCCACCGTCAGCCCGTCGTCCTGGAGGACCCGGACGTGCTCGGGCCAGGTGTCGACGAGGACGACCGAGCCGGGCGCTGCGCGCTCCAGACGGGCGGCGAGAACGCAGCCGACCCCTCCTGCGCCGACGATCCAGACCTGTCTTACGGAGCTCATCTTCCGACCACCTCTTCCTACATTGCGAACGAGAACCCGCCGTTGACCGGATAGGTCTGCCCTGTGATCCAACCGGCCGCGTCGGAGGAGAGGAAGAGCACGGCAGCCGCCGCATCGGACGGCTCGCCGAGCCTGCGAATGACGTAGCTGCGCAGCACCTTGCGCAGCAGCTCGGGATCGGCGGTGATCCCGGCGGTGGCCTCGGTGTTCATCGCGGCGAGCGACACGCAGTTGGCGGTGATGCCGTATCGCCCCGTGGCGCGTGCGAGCGACCGGACGAATCCGGAGGCGCCGGCCTTTGCGGCCGAGTACACGGCGAGGGAGCCGTCTCCGACGCGCCCCGCATCGGAGACGACGGTGACGATCCGCCCGTATTCGCGTTCGATCATGCCGCCGACGACCGCCCGCGAGCAGTTCAGCACGCCGAAGAAGCTGGTCTCCAGCCACGGCCGCCAGTCCTCCGGCTCGGTCTCCCAGAACATCCGCCGTTCGGTGATCGCAGTGGTCGGGCCGGCGTTGCCGGCGTTGTTGACCAGGATGTCGATACGTCCGACCTCCCGTTCCGCACGGGAGAACGCAGATGCGACGTCGTCGTAGTCGCCGACGTCGCACTGGAGCGGCAATGCCTTGCCCCCGAGTTGCGCGATCTCGGCAACGACCGCTTCGGCCCGGGCCTCGTGGAAGTCGTTGATCAGCAGCGTGCCGCTGTTGTGGGCGGCGAAGCACCTCGCGATCTCGGCCCCGACACCTTGGCCGGCGCCCGTGATGAGCGCCACGCGCCCTTGCAGGTCCAACAGATCGCGCATGCTGCTACCCCTCTCGCTAGACCCTCTCAGTCAGACCCGTGTGGCATGCCTTCGTGACGATCGCGCAGACCTCCTCGTTCGTGTCGCACCGGTCGAACCTGAACGAGGACACGATCGTCGCGGCGTCCTCGCTCGTGATGCCGGCGAAGCACCGGGCGAACTCGTATGCCAGCGGCTCTGCAAACAGGATCGCGCGCACGAGCCGGCTGACATGGCTCTGTATGCCGAACGGGTACGGCTGGAACCATGGAAACTCTCCCTCGAAGCGCGCCATGATCGGAGCGATCACCTCGGCGATCTCGGCATCGGTGGATCCGCCGACGTCGACTCCGAGGCGAGCCTTCTTCGCGCGCACGTCGACGGTGCGTGTCAGCCACGGCGAATCCGGCCGCGCGTACACGAGCCCCATCATCCCCATGTCCTTGTACGTCCACAGCGCCCAGCCGGCGTCGTACGAGTCGTAGATCTCAAGCTCGTCGACGAGCAGCTGCCGTTTCATCCGGTCGCCGTCCGTCTCGCCCGTATAGACGGGCCCGAACTCGCCGACCCAGATAGGGAGGTCCCACTCGAGCATGTAGCCGGCCATGGACTCGAAATCGCGCCGCACACGATCGCGGTCGTAGAACCCCGCAACCGTCTCGCCGGGATACGGGCCCGCGTCGAAGACGCACGGCGGCGGGTACTGGTGTACCGCATAGACGGTGTTCGGCAGCGGTTCGGCGAAGCCGTTGAACTCCTTCGCGAAGCGGTTGCCGTCCAGGAACAGCATGTGCCTGGGGTCGACCTCGCGCACGGCGGCCTCGAGGCGATGGTAGAGGTCGACGAGCTCGTGCGGGTCCTCCGCGGCGGGCTCGTTGAGAAAGTTGTAGCCGGCGACCCAAGGCTGGTCGCGGTAGCGGTTGGCGATGGCCTGCCAGATGCCGACGGTCCGCTCCTGGAAGCTCGCCTGCTCCCACAGCTGGGGCCGGTGGAACAGCGTGTCGCAGTGCCAGTGGCCGTTCTGCCCACCGGGTGCGGCGTGCAGGTCGATGATCGTGTAGACGCCGTGTGCCGCGCAGGCGTCGATCGCACGGTCGAGCTGCGCGAATCCGTCCTCGCGAATGACGCCGGGTCGGAGGTCGTCCTCGAGGTGCCGGTAGTTCAGCGGGATGCGCAGCGAGTTGACGCCGATGGAGGAGAGGAACTTGGCGTCGGCGTCGGCGAAGAACGCAGCGAGGAACCCCGTGAAGAAGTCGTTGTAGAGATCCTCGCCGAGCACCTCGCGCATGGCCTGGCGGTGCAACACTTCCGAGCTGCCGTAGCCTGTGATGAAGTTCTCCATGTTGAGCCAGCCGCCGAGCCCGAACCCTCTCAGGACGACCCGCTCGCCGGCCTCGTTCACGACGTGCCGTCCTGCGACTCGTAGCCAGTCCATGCCCAGTCTCCTCCGTCGATCGGCAGCCTCCAAAGTTAGGTGATACTGATGCCACTGTCAACTATGATACGCTGCGGCGAAGGCGATGACTATTGACGCCGACAGCCGACGCTGGCCTCGCCGGCCGCGATGCGTTCTACAGTTGTGGAGCGACGCGCCGGTGACCCTCGTAGCCACGGAGGCGTACGAATCGTGAGCAAGACAGAGATCGTGAGCGACAAGCCGATCGCCCGCCGTGCCCTGCGCACGAAGGCCACGCGCGACGCGTTGCTGCGGGCAGCGCGCGACGTGCTGCGCAAGAGCGGGTACGCGAACGCCACGGTCGCCGACATCGCCAAGAAGGCCCGCCGAGCCCACGGCACCTTCTACCTCTACTTCCCGAACAAGGAAGCGGTGTATGCGGTTCTGCTCGACGACATGTGGGAGGACCTCAAGGCGCAAGGGCGTGCCATCTGGCAACCCGAGGAGCCGATGCTCAGCGTCACCGCCACGATCAGGCGGTTCATCCTCGCCTACGAGGAGAACCTCGATCTCTGGGAGCTCGCCGAGGACATGTCGGCGGCCAACCCGCGCTTCCGCCAACTCAGGATCGAGCACCACATGTTGCTGGCCCGCAAGATCCGCCGCGGCATCGAGGGCACGGCTGGAGGCAACGTCGAGGGCCTGGATCTCGACGTGCTGGCCAGCATCCTGGCCGGGATGCTCGAGGCGGCCTGTCGGATCAACTTCCGCGAGGGCCCGAGGCTCGACGTCGACGGGCTTGCCGTCCACATCGCCACGATCTGGGGTCGTGCGCTCGGCTACATCCCCGTCGAGCGGGTCGCACAGCCGACGTAGGCACTTGCCTAAGCATGATATCAGTGTCATAGTACCTCCCGTCGACTGAAGGGAGGCCCGGGGCGTGGCTTCGATCAACGTCCAGGCCGGTACAGGCCCCGCCAACGGTTCCGGCCGGATACTCCTCGGCGAGGACGTTCTGGGGGAGCTTCGCGGCGCCGCGCTCTGGGTCACCCTGAACCGCCCGCACGTCCTGAATGCGCTCAACGCCGAGATCGTGGCCGGCCTGGGTGCGGCGCTCGACTACGCCGAGGCGACACCGGAAATCCGGGCCCTCGTCATCACCGGTGCGGAGCCCGCCTTCTCGGCGGGCGCCGACCTCGCGTTCGTGCGCGAGGCCGGCGCGGCGATGAGCGAGTTCCTGTGGTCGCTCGGAAAGCTCTGCCATCGGATCGAGTCCTCGCCTCTGCCCGTGGTCGCGGCGGTGAACGGGGTTGCCGTCGCCGGCGGGCTGGAGCTCGTGCTCTGCTGTGACCTGGTCTATGCGACGCGGAGCTCGCGCTTCGGCGACGGGCACGCGAACTACGGGCTGCTGCCGGGCGGCGGCGGCTCGGTGCGGCTGCCGCGGCGCATCGGCGCGACCCGGGCGAAGCATCTGCTCTTCACCGGCGAGCTCGTCGCTGCGGAGGCGCTGGCCGCGTCCGGGCTGATCAACAAGATCGTGCCCGACGGCGAGCTCGTGGTGGAGGTCCAGGCGCTGGTCGACGTGCTTGCCGCCAAGAGCCCGCTGGGGCTAGGGCGGATGAAGCAGCTCGTCAACGACGGCCTCGAGCAGCCGAAGAGCACCGGTCTGCGCCTGGAGCTGCTGGCCGGCGAGGTGCACCGCCGCTCCCATGACATGCAAGAGGGGCTCGCGGCCTTCATCGAGAAGCGCGAGCCGCGGTTCAGCGGTGATTGAGCTCGGGCGGCGCGGTGGCCTCGAGGCGACCGCCGCGCTGGTCGTCGGGGGCACCCGCGGCATCGGGCTCGCCGTCAGCGAGCTGCTCGTCGAGCTCGGGGCAGCGGTGGCGCTCACGAGCCGGCAGCAGGCCACCGCCGACGCCGTGGCGCGCGAGCTCGCGGTCGGCGGTGGGAGGGCGCAGGGCTTCGAGCTCGATCTCGGATCGCTCAGCGACCCGGCGGCCTTCGTCGCCGGCGTGGAGGCGGAGCTGGGGCCGCTGCGGGCCTGTGTCGTGAACGCCGGAACGAATCCGTACTTCGAGCCCGTCTCGCGGGTGACTCGGGAGCAGTGGGACGAGCTGCTGGCGGTCAACCTTCGCGGCCCGTTCTTCATCGCACAGGCCGTCGGGCGGGCGATGGTGGAGCGCGGTAACGGCTCGATCGTCTTCACCTCGTCCGTCACCGCCGCCCGGGGGGCGTTGCGCGGCCTGCCCTACGTGGCGAGCAAGGGAGGCCTCGACGCAACCGTCCGGACGATGGCCCTGGAGTGGGCGGCGAGCGGGGTGCGGGTGAACGCGGTCGCTCCCGGCTACATCGAGACGGACATGACCGAGGGCCTCCGGCGCCACGAGGGGCTCTCCTCCTCGATCCTGGCCAAGATCCCGATGCGGCGCTACGGCCGGCCGGCCGAGGTGGCCGGCGTGGTGGCCCTGCTCTGCTCCGACCTCGCCTCGTACGTCACCGGACAGGTGGTCGCCGTGGACGGCGGCTACCTCGTTTCGTGAGGTAAAGCGGAGTTCCTTGACAGTGGTGTCAGTATCACCTAAGGTCACCACTTAGCCCACCACACTCAGCACAATCAGCGCTATGACGCTGATCAGAGGGAGGCAGAAATGCCACATCTACGGGCCATCGGAATCGCTGTCGGTGTTGCCGCCTTAGCCCTGGCAACGCCGCTCGCCAGCGCATCGAAGGCCACCAACTCGGCTCCCAAGGCGTCGTCGCCACTGATCGTCTGTGTCTGTGGTCCGACGTCCGATCCCTTCTTTGGCGCCTACAAGCTCGGCAACGACCAAGCCGCCAAGGACCTCGGGATCAACATGCAGTACAGCGCCGCGGCGAACGAGAACGCGCTTGCCGCCGATTACGTCCCGCTCATCCGGGCCGCGATCGCCAAGCATCCTGCGGCGATCGTCATCGGCGACTGGATCCCGTCGGCGTTCGACAACGAGATCAAGAAGGCGACCGCCGCCGGCATTCCGGTCGTCCTGACCAGCGTCGGTGCCGACTCGTGGCAGAAGGTCGGCGCGATCGGATTCGTCGGAGAGAACCCGGCGCTCATGGGCACGGCGGCCGCGCAGGCCGAGCTGAAGGCCGGCGTGAAGAACGGCGTGTGCGTGAACCACCTTCCCGGCGCCGGCACGCTGCAGGCCCGGTGCGACGCATACATCAAGACGATGAAGGCCGCAGGCGGTACGGCGGCCACCATGTCGATCCCGTCGACCGACAATCAGAACGACCAGCTCATGACGCAGGACATGGTTGGTTATCTCCGGTCGCATCCGAAGGTGAACGGCATCTTCACGCTCGGACCGGCGGTGGCGATGGACGCCATCGCAGCGAGAACGCAGGTCGGTCGCGCGAACATCAAGATCGGCACGACCGACATCTCCACGCCTGACCTGAACGCGGTCAAGAGCGGCGCGCTGCTCTTCATCTGCGACCAGCAGCCATTCCTGCAGGGCTACTACGGCGTGCTCATCGCGCTGCAGTACGTGAGATACCGCGTGGCCCCGGCTGGGCAGGTCAGCACCGGACCGTTCGTGATCACCAAGGCGAACGTGCAGAAGGTGCTCGACGTCATGGCGACCTATCCTGGTATTCGCGGAACAGCTTGACGCACAGAGCTGGCGCGTGGCTCGCCGCCGATGAAACGAGTCGGCGGCGAGCCACTCAGCCGCGAGCAGACGAGACGTGAAAGGTGAGGAAGGCCGATGACCCAGGCAACCGACGTGCGTGGTAGCGAAGCGGAAACGTCACCTGCCACGGACGACGGCCCTGCAAACTCCGGCTCCGGCAGCCTGAGGGCGCTGCTCGGCCGGACGATCCGGCATCCGACGATCGGCCCCGTCGTCGCCGCGGCCTTGCTGTACGGCATCTTCGCGTGGGAGGGCCGCCAGTACGGCTTCCTGACCGAGCAGGGCACCGCGTCGTGGCTCAACGTCTCCGCCGAGCTGTGCGTCCTGGCGATGCCGTATACGCTGCTGATGATCGCCGGCGAGTTCGACCTGTCGATCGGCTCGACAGTGGGAGCGACGTCGATGGTGCTGGCGATCGGCGTCAGCCACTACCACTGGTCGGTCGGGCTGGCCATCTTCGTCTCGCTCGTCCTCGGTCTCGTTGTCGGGCTCGCGAACGGCCTGCTCGTCGTGAAGACGAAGCTTCCGTCCTTCGTGGCCACGATCGGAACGAATTTCGTGATCGCCGGCGCAGCGCTGGGTCTCTCGCGCACGCTCGTGAACACGAGCCAGATGTCGGTCTACGTCCACGGCTTCGCTCACCAGCTCTTCGCCGGCCAGTGGAAGTCGTTCGACGTCGCCATCGTGTGGGCGCTCGTGGCGACCGCGCTCGTCGGCTGGCTGATGATCAAGACCCGCTACGGAAACTGGATCTACGCGGTCGGCGGCAACGTCGAGTCCGCGCGCCGCGCCGGCGTGCCCACAGACTGGCTCAAGGTCGGGCTGTTCGTCCTCACCTCGATGGGCGCGGTCCTCGTCGCCCTGATCCAGACGATCCAGTACAACACGGGTAACGCCACCGCCGGCCAGGGCTTCCTATTCCAGACGCCGATCGTCGTCGTGGTCGGCGGCATCCTTGTCTCAGGCGGCTACGGCTCGCCGGTCGGCGTCATCTTCGGCTGCATCATCTACGGGATCGTCAGCCTCGGCATCTTCTACGCCGGCTGGAACACGGACTGGGCGGCGGCTTTCCTCGGCGGGCTAATGGTGATAGCGGTCATCACCAACAACTACGTTCGCCGCCTGGCGCTGTCGACCGGCCGGCCGACCGATCGGGCACGAGGGAAACCATGAGCGACCTCCTCGAGCTCAAGCGCATCAACGTGTCCCTCGGCGGCACGCGCATCCTGTACGACATCGACTTCAAGGTGGAGGAGGGGAGCGTCCACTGCCTGCTCGGCGACAACGGTGCCGGCAAGTCGACGCTGATTCAGTGCATCGCGGGCACGCTTCAGCCGGACAGCGGCGAGATCCTGCTGGACGGCAAGCCGGTGTCGTTCGGCTCTCCGCGCGACGCGCTGGCGGCAGGAATCGCGACCGTGCACCAGGACGCCGGCACGCTGCCGTTGATGAGCGTGTCGCGCAACTTCTTCCTCGGCAACGAGCCGATGCGGGGAGAGGGCCGCTTCGTCGCATCGACTTCAAGAAGGCGGATGCGATCGCGCTCGAGCAGATCCACTCCATCGGCATCCGCGAGGTCATGCACGCCAAGCAGTTGGTCGGCACCATGTCCGGCGGCGAGCGCCAGGCTCTGGCAATCGGGAGGGCGCTCTATTTCGGCGCCCGCATGCTGATCCTGGACGAGCCGACCTCCGCCCTCGGGGTCAAGGAGGCCGCTGTCGTTCTCAAGCTGATCACCCAGGCGCGGGCCGAGGGGATCGGCATCGTCGTCATCACCCACAACGCCACGCACGCCCTGACGGTCGGGGATGAGTACACGATCCTCATCCACGGGCGGGTGGCGGCACAGTTCGCACGGAACGAGCGCAGCCACGAGGAGATCCTGTCGCTCATGGCCGGCGGCGAGGAGCTTGCCGCCGTGCAAGCAGAGCTCGAGGCCCGCCACAACGCGCCGGTGGGCGAGCGCGTCTGACGTTCTCCTAGACGTCATGCAGTGCGTCGTCTGCCGTGCCCCGTACGACTACCGGGTCGAGGAACGACCGCGACCTCACGCGGGCCCGGGCGAGCTCGTCGTGCAGATCGGTGCCGCCGGCATCTGCGCGAGCGACATGAAGTGCTTCGCGGGCGGCGACCTGTTCTGGGGCGAGGGCGGGTCGGTCCACGCGCCGGTCGTCCCCGGCCACGAGTTCGCCGGGATCGTCGTCGAGCTCGGCGACGGCGCGGCCGAACGTAACGACGTGCACATCGGCGACCACGTGATCGCCGAGCAGATCGTCCCGTGCGGCCGCTGCCGCTTCTGCAAGGCCGGTGCGTACTGGATGTGCGAGCCACACGTGATCATCGGCTTCGGCTGCGACGGCGGCATGTCCGAATACATGCTCTTCCCGGCAAATGCGCGCGTGCACCGGATTCCCGGAGGCGTCTCCAAGCGGCAGGCGGCCTACATCGAGCCGCTCGCCTGCGGGATGCACGCCGTCGACCGGGGCGAGATCGCCCCCGGGGACACGGTCGTGATCGGCGGCGCCGGGAACATCGGGCTCTGTGCCGTCCAGGCCGCGAGGCGGTTCAACCCGGGGCAGGTGATCGCGCTCGACACGAAGCCGGAGCGCCTCGAGCTGGCGCTACGGCTCGGTGCGGACTTTGCGGTCAACCCGCTGGAGGAGGACGGGCCGGCGCGGGTGAAGGCGCTGACCGGCGGCTACGGGTGCGACGTCTACCTCGAGATGAGCGGTAGCACGAAGGGCGCGCAGCAGGGCCTCGACATGATCCGGCGTCTCGGCACGCTCGTTGCGTTCAGCACCCTCAACGAGCGCGTCACGATCGACTGGAACGTCGTCGGCGACCAGAAGGAGCTGAGCATCCACGGCAGCCACCTCGCCCCGTTCTGCTATCCGAAGGCGATCGCGGCAATCGCCGACGGCAGTGTCGACGTCGACAGCCTGATCACGGCCGAGTTCCCGCTCGCCGAGTTCGCGGCCGCGATGGACGCAGCGCGCAGCGGCGGCAACCTGAAGACGCTCGTCACGCCGTAGGCACTTCGGGATTGATGTCCGGCCCGAAGTACCTGATGACGAAGAGGTCATCGCTTCCGGTGTTCGTCACTGTGTGCGGTCGGGTTGCGACCGCGTGGCTGACCAGGAGCTCGTCGCGGGCCGGGTCGCCGCCCTGCACGGGATGGCCCGCTATCGTCCCGGCGCCCCGCCAGACGAAGACGCAATAGACGCCGGCCTCGACGCTCGAGTGCGACATACCCGGACGAACGACGAGCTTCTTGCCGCTGAACTTCGAGCTGTTGTAGAAGATCCAGTGCTCCTCGCAACCGGGCTGCGTTCCCGGCTGGACGAGCAGCGGGTCGAGGTGGCGATGCTCGTAGAAGGCCGGGTCGCCGTTCAGCGGCCAGTCGACCCAGCTCAGCAGGAACCGCTCGCCGTCGCGTTGCCGGTCCTCGGGGCGGACATCCTTGAACAGCATGTCCTTCGGAAGCAGCTTGCCGGAGATGACCGCCTGGAAGATCGACGCGGTGTCGGAGTCTTCCTGCAGCTCGAACGTCAGCGCGGTACCAGGGGCGTGGAGGATTCCGGCGGGCACGTGGAACCCCTCGTCCGGGACGAGCAGGTAGGCGCGGGAGTGGCGCAGGATCAGGTCGCTGTTCCAGTCGACGAGGTACGGCAGGAGCAGCTCGCGGTTCGCCTCCTCCGCGACGGACGGGTGGACTCCGAAGAAGGTCTCAGGATGCGGCCCTGTGTCGACGCCCGGCAGGAAGTAGTAGGACTCCTCTTTCGGCTTGCGGCCGACGAGCGACGCGTGCTCGGCGCGCGGATGGATGTGGTACGGGATGCGCTCGCCGTAGTCGAGCACCTTGGCGAGCCGCTCGAGGCTCGTGTGCTCGGATGCGTACGCGGCGCCCATGATCAGAGGTCCGGCGCCGGCGAGCGCGTCGCGCAGCGTCACGCGCGGGTGTCCGTCGAGGGCCAGATAGCTCAGCCCCTCGTCGGGCGGGCCGACGCGGTTGTCGGCCCGCGTCGTCGAGGCGAGCCAGCGCTCGGTGATCCAGCCGCGCTCGCCTGCGTCGTAGGCGTCCTCGGGCAGTCCGAGGCGATGCCCTGCGGGGACGACGTCGCGAGCTACCCAGGCGGGCTCGAGCGGCAGGACGCCGTTGTGCTCGATCAGGGCTTGCTCAACCGTGTGACGAATCGAAGCTGTCATCTCTAGGAGTGCTCCTTCAGGAAGCGATCGACATCGGCGATGTCGGGAATCCCCTGCTGGCCGGTCGGCGTCGTGGCAAACAACGCGGCGACCGCCGAGGCGAAGCGAATCCGCTCACCGAGCTCGAGACCGTGGACGAGGGCGGCCGCATACGCGCCGTGGAACACGTCTCCGCATCCGTTTGTGTCGACGGCCTCGATCGCGAACGCGGGTTGATGAACGACCGGGCCGTCGGCGAGGTACCAGGCGCCGTCGGCGCCGCAGGTGACGGCGACGACCCGGCCCGGAGCCTGGAGCTTCAGCGCAGCGCGGCGCGGGTCCGGCTCGCCGGTGACGGCGGACGCGTAGTCCCGGGAGACGATGAGATGGTCGACGAGGGCGAGTAGCTCGTCCCTCCGCGGGACAGCGGGGTCCTCCAGATCGCCCAGGATGGTCGCGCCGGCGTCGCGGGCGACCCGGGCGGCTCTGATCGTCAGGTCCATCCTGAAGTTGTCCACGAGCAGGACGCGCGTGTTCCGCAGCAGCGCCGACGGCAGCCAGTCGTCGTCCGGGCCGGTGAAACCCGTGATGTCGTAGAGGATCGTCCGGGTCTTGTGGGTCTCGTCCAGCACGATCACCGAGAGCGCCGGCGTCGCGCTCGGGTAGTCGCAGACGTGCGACGTGTCGACACCGGCCGCGTGCAGAGCGTCGAGGACGAACTGAGACGATTCGGCCTGGCCCAGGATCCCGGCATACGCAGCGCGGGCGCCGAGGCGGGATGCGGCAACGAGTGCGGTCGCCGAGACTCCGCCGCACAGGCGGGCGCGCCGGAGAACCGGGACCTTCGTGTCGGCAGGCGGGTAGGCGCCGACCCAGAGGAGCTCGTCGACGGCGGCCGAGCCGAGTGCGGCGACGTCGAACCGCTCGGTCACCCCGATTCCAGCTCCGCCATCGCCGCCTCCGCGTCGCGCGTCGCCAGCGCGACGCTCACGGCGCGGATCATCCGGGCGGGATCGGGCCGCTGCCACACGTTCCGGCCCATCGTGATCCCGGCGGCGCCGGCATCTGCCGCCGCGATCACGACGTCGACGACGTCGCGCGGTGTTCCCCGTTTCGGGCCTCCGAGCATCAGCACCGGTACCGGCGATTGGCTCACCAGCAGGCGGAAGGCATCCGCGTCCGGCCCGTATTCGACCTTGAGCAGATCCGCGCCGAGCTCGACGGCGATCCGCGCTCCGTCGCGGCCGAGCTCGCCCCTTGCCGCCGGGTCGTCGGGAACCTCTGCCCCCCACAGGTACAGCTCGACCATCAGCGGGATCTCCCAGCGGTGGCACGCTTCGGCCGTCTCGGCGAGATAGCGCATGTTGTGCAGCTGGTCGTCCTGGCGTTCGCGGCCGAGGAGCAGCATGGTCTTGACCGCGTCCGCGCCGAGCCTGACCGCCTCCTCGACGCCGAACGCGGACGAGTGCGCGACCACGGGACCGGCGCCGCGCAGGCCCTCATGGGCCGCCACGTCGATTGCGACGACGAGACCCGGCGCACGGCGATGCGCGAGCAGCGGCGCAACCTGCCTCGCCATGCCCGCACTGAGGAGGATGCCGTGCGGCTCCGCGGCGAGGACGGCTCTGATCGTCTCCACGGGACGCGAGAAGTCGCCGGGCACCCCGGCCAGTCCCTGGTCCATCGCGACGATGAGAACGGGGTTGCCGTCGTTCTCGAGCAGGCGCCCCAGCCGCCGGCCGGTACCGGCGGAACCGGCATAGGAGCTCACGAGCGACATCGGTTCAGGTCACCTCCGTGTTGCTGCGATCAGGTCGTCGAACAGCGCGTTCCTGACGGGGTCGACCGTCTGCTGCTCGGGGTGCGCGTCGTACCAGTCGACGATCTCGCGCGCGCCGACCCGGAACGGAACACACGCGACGAAGTCCGGCACGAGCGCCTTGATCTTGCTGTTGTCGAAGATCGCCGAGTGCGTCCTGTCGCCGAGCAACCCGGCGCCGAGCTCGGGGTCGGCGGCGTTGATCGTCTCGGACGCGACGTGCACGAGGCGGGCCTCCACGCCGGCCGCGGTGGCCATCGTCTGGTAGATCTGGTTCCACGTCAGCACCTCGTCGGAGGTGATGTGGAAGCTGTCGCCGATCGCCTGCGGGTGTCCGAGCAGGCCTACGAATCCCCTGGCGAAGTCGGTGTGGTGAGTGAGGACCCAGAGCGAGGTGCCGTCGCCTGGCACCACCACGGGCTGCCGCCGGCGCATGCGGTCGATCTCGGTCCAGCCGCCGGGCAGCGGGATCAACGTCGGGTCGTAGGTGCTCGACGGCCGGACGATCGTGGCCGGGAAGCCGTTCCTCGCGGTAGGCCCGGACGAGCAGGTCCTCGCAGGCGATCTTGTCGCGGGAGTACTCCCAGTACGGGTTCCGCAGCGGGGTCGACTCCACGATCGGCAGCCGGCCCGGCGGCTTCTGGTACGCGGAGGCCGAGCTGATGAAGACGTACTGTCCGGTGCGATGGCGGAACAGGTCGAGGTCGGTCTGCACCTGCTCGGGCAGAAAGGCGATGAAGTCCACGACGACGTCGAACTCCCGGTGGCTGAGCGCCGAGCGCACGGAGTCCGGAGTCGCGGATGTCGGCGTGGACGACGTCGGCGCCCTCGGCCGCCTGACGCAGGGCGGTGGCGCCGCGGTTGAGCAGCGTGAGTTCGAGGCCCTGCTCGATCGCGCGGGCAGCGCACGCGGTGCTGATGATGCCCGTGCCGCCGACGAACAGGACCTTCGTCACATCTCGCAACTATACAGGCTTTTCGGGCTTTCTTGACGATGGCATCAGTGTCATCTATTGTTGATTTTCAGCCGGAAGGAAGGACATGGACGCAGCAGCGTACGAGCAGTTCCGTGAGGAGTTCATCGCGGCGATCTGGCGTGATCTCGACCCGTTCGAGGAGGAGATCGAGAGGACCGAGCGGCTGCCGTACGACCGGCTGATGCCGCTGCTCCGCGAGATGGGCGCGTTCGGCCTGATGACGCCCGAGAAGCACGGCGGCCGCGGCCTGACCGTGACCCAGTACCTGCCGCTGCTCGAGGAGCTGTCGAAGATCCAGGGTGGCATCCGAGTCGTCGTCCACGTGCACAACACGACCGCGCACGCGCTCGCCGACCTCGGCAGCGAAGCGCAGTGCGCGGAGATCCTGCCGGGCTGCGCCGACGGGACGAAGTCGATCTCGTTCGGGCTGACCGAACCCGAACATGGCACCGGTCTCGACCTGGGCACCGTCGCAGTCCGAGACGGCGACGAGTACGTGATCACCGGCCACAAGTGGCTGATCACCAACTCCGACTTCGCCAGCCACTTCATCGTCTTCGCCAAGACAGATCCCGGAGCCGGCGCGCGGAGCGTCAGCGCCATCCTCGTCGAGCGCGACACCCCCGGCTTCACGATCAAGGCGCTCCCGGAGAACATGGGCTGCAAGGGCGGCGAGCACGGCTTCCTCACCTTCGAGCAGGCGCGCGTGCCGGTGACGAACATCGTCGGCAAGGAGGGGAAGGGCCTCGGCCAGATGGAGCACGCGCTCGAGATCAGCCGTCTCTTCATCGCCGCCACCTCGCTCGGCACCGCGCAGCGATCGTTCGAGCTGTCCCTGGAGCATGCCAAGAAGCGAGTCACGTTCGGCAAGCCGCTGGCGAAGCGGCAGGCGATTCAGCGCTACCTCGCAGAGATGGCAACCGACATCTACGCGCTGCGCACGATGATCGCCGACGCCGGTGCGAAGTGGGATCGGGGTCTGCGGATCCCGGCCGAGGCGTCGATGTGCAAGCTGTTCGGGCTGGAAGCGGTCGGCCGCGTGACCGACCGGGCGCTACTGATCCACGGCGGCATCGGCTACACGCGCGCGCACCCGATCGAGCGCCTCTACCGCGACGCCCGACTGAACTGGCTCGAGGAGGGCCCGCCCACGATCCAGTACATGGTCGCCGCTCACGAGCTGCTCGAGGGCGGCTTCTCGTGGGATCGCTGATGCGCGAGGTCATCGTCGCCGGCGCCGGCATGACCCCGTTCGGGAAGTTCCCCGACACGACGCTGCGGCAACTCGCCGGCCGGGCGACGAGCGACGCCCTCGCCGACGCGGGCATCTCGCCGGACGCGGTGCAGATGGCCCTCTTTGCCAACGCCGTCGAAGGCCTGATGACGGGTCAGGAGATGATCGCTGGGCAGGTGGTACTCCGCGACAGCGGGATCTCGGGCATTCCCGTGCTGAACGTCGAGAACGCGTGCGCGTCGGGGTCGAGCGCGGTGCATCTCGCCTGGCTCGCGATCGCCTCCGGGCACGTCGACGTTGCGCTCGTCGTCGGCGCCGAGAAGCTCACGAACCCGGACAAGCGCCGCGCGTTCGAGGCGCTGAGCACCGCGGTCGACCTCGAGAACCTCGAGGAGCTGAAGACGCACCTGTACGGGCCCGATGGGCCGCCGCCCGGCGAGCGGTCGTTCTTCATGGACGTCTACGCGGAGGAGATCCGCCGCTACACGGAGCGCAGCAGCGCCGTCGACGCGGACTTCGCCGCGGTGGCTGTGAAGAACCACCACCACGGCGCTCTGAACGACCGCGCGCAGTACCGCGATGAGGTGACCGTGCAGCAGGTGCTCGAGAGCCGGCCGATCAGCGGAGCGTTGACGCTGTTGATGTGCTCGCCGATCGGAGACGGGGCCGCAGCGCTCGTGCTGTGCAGCCCCGACGTGGCGAAGCGTCTCGACGTCCCGCGCATCCGGATCAGCGCGTCGGCGCTCGTCTCCGGCAACGGCCGTTCGGGGGCCACCTCGGTGGAGCGCGCCGCGAAGATCGCCTACGAGCAGGCCGAGCTCGGGCCGGAGGACGTCGACGTCGTCGAGCTGCACGACGCGGTCGCGCCGGCGGAGCTGTGGCTCTACGAAGAGATCGGGCTCTGCCCTCCCGGCGACGGAGCGGCGCTCCTCGCCTCGCACGCGACCGAGCTCGGCGGGCGGATTCCCGTCAACACGAGTGGCGGGCTCCTGAGCAAGGGGCATCCGGTCGGCGCCACGGGCTGCGCCCAGCTCGTCGAGCTGACCGACCAGCTGCGCGGGCGCGCCGGGCCCCGGCAGGTCGCCGGCGCGCGCGTCGGCCTGGCCGAGAACAACGGCGGCTACCTCGAGCCGGAGCCCGCTGCGACCTGCGTCACTATCCTGACGAGCTGAGGGAGGCAGTACGGCTCAGTTCGAGCTCACAGACAAGTACACCAGCACCGAGGGCAGCGTCCTGCTGACCGGTATCCAGGCGCTGGTGCGTCTCCCGATCGACCAGGCGCGCCTGGACCTCGCCGCCGGGCGCAAGACCGGCACCTTCGTCAGCGGCTATCCGGGCTCGCCCTTCGGCGTCCTCGACCGGAACTTCGCCGCCGCGCAGGCGCAGCTCGAGCCGTACGGCATCGTGCACCAGCCTGCGATGAACGAGGAGACGGCGGCCGTCGCCGTGTGGGGCAGCCAGCAGACGCCGCGACCGTACTCGCAGGGCCGCAGCGGGGTCGTCGGCATCTGGTACGGGAAGGCGCCGGGTGTCGACCGCTCCGGCGACTCGTTCCGGCACGGCAACTTCATGGGAGTTCACCCCGGCGGCGGCGTACTCGCCCTGGCCGGGGACGATCCGTCGGCGAAGTCGAGCACGCTCCCCACTGACAGCCAGTCGTGCTTCTACGACCTGGCGTTCCCGATCGTCGTCCCCAGCAGCGTGCAGGACGTTCTGGACCTGGGCCTGTACGCCGTCAGCCTCTCGCGCTTCTCCGGCAACTGGATCGGCGTCAAGATGGTCACGAACCTGTGCGACGGCCTCGCCACCGTGCACGTGCGCCCTGACCGCGAATTCGTGCTGCCCGCCGTCGAGGTCGACGGCGTGCCGTGGCAGCACCGTCAGCTCGCGTCGGTGCTCACGCCGATCAGCCTCCAGCAGGAGACGGAGCTGTTCGGCGGCCGGCTCGCGGCCACGAAGGCGCACATCGTTGCCAACGGGATCAACCGGACGGTGCGCCGGTCCGCGGACGACCGCCTCGGCATCGTCTGCTACGGCAAGCCCTTCGCCGACCTCACCGAGGCGCTCGAGCTGCTCGGGCTGGACGCCGGCCGGCGCGATGCCCCGCCGATCCGGATCCTGAAGCTCGGCGCGTCGTATCCGCTGCCGGAACAGACGGTTCGGGAGTTCGTCGACGGCTTGGACGAGGTGCTCGTGATAGAGGAGAAGCGGTCGTTCGTCGAGACGCAGATCAAGGACATGCTCTACGCGGCGGCCGACCGGCCGGCGGTGCTGGGCAAGCACGGCCGCGACGGTGCGCCGCTCGTGCCGGCCACCGGCGAGCTCAACCAGGAGCGGATCGGCGACGTGCTCCGAGCCTGGCTCGGACCGCAGCTTCCGGCGCCGCCGCGGGGCCAGACCCTCCTCACGCGGCCGGCGCCGGGGGCGGCGGTCCGTCGAGCCTCGGCGTACTGCAGCGGCTGCCCGCACAGCCGCTCGACCGTCATCCCCGCAGGAGCGCTGAGCGGCGGTGGGTGCGGCTGCCATTCGCTGATCTACACCGAGCCACGCCACAGCGAGGACGACATCTTCTCCGTCACGCCGATGGGAACCGAGGGCGCGGAGTGGATTGGTCTCGCGCCGTTCGTCGACACGCCGCACATGTTCCAGAATCTCGGCGACGGGACGTTCTTCCACTCCGGTGTGAACGCAGTGCGTGCGTGCATCGACTCCGGCGTGAACATGACCTTCAAGCTGCTGTTCAACTCGGCGATCGCGATGACGGGCGGCCAGCCGATTCCAGGCGTCCAGGGCGTCGCCGCGCTGACGCGCGAGCTGGAGGCGATGGGAGTCGCGCGCATCGTCGTCTGCACGGACGACCGTCGCAAGTACCGCGGCCGCAACAAGGTCGCGCGCGGCGCGACGGTGCTTCCGCGCGAGAGCCTCGACCGCGCGCAGCGCGAGCTCGCGACCACGCCCGGCGTGACGGTGCTGCTCTTCGACCAGCACTGCGCGGCCGAGGCGCGCCGTCTGCGCAAGCGCGGCGTGCTGGCGACACCGGCGGCGCGCGTTGTCATCAACGAACGTGTCTGCGAGGGATGCGGCGACTGCCAGACCAAGAGCAACTGCCTGTCGGTCGTCTCCGTCCCGACCGAGCTGGGCCGGAAGACGCAGATCGTCGACTCGTCCTGCAACCGCGACTACACATGTCTGACCGGCGACTGTCCGTCCTTCGTCACCGTCGTGCCGAAGGACCCGGCGCGCAAGGCTAAGCCAGCGGCCGCCGAGGCGCCGGCGGTGGCCGAGCCCAGCGGCGGGGCGAAGGTGCCGGACGACCCCTCGCAGGCGTACAGTCTCGTCCTCGCCGGGATCGGCGGCACGGGCGTGATGACCGCGAACCAGATCCTCGCCGTCGCGGCCAAGCTCGACGGCTATTCCTGCGTCGGTCTCGACCAGACCGGCCTGAGCCAGAAGAACGGCCCCGTGCTCTCCCACCTGCGCATCTCGCGGGCGCCGAGCACCGAGCTGCCCGGCGCGGTCGCGCGGGCGGCGGCCGACGCCTTCCTCGCCTTCGACACGGTGGTCGGAGTGTCCGCTCCGGCGACGGCGTGCCTCGGCACGTCCCGCACGGCCGCGATGGTCAACTCGGACGTCGCACCCACCAGGGACATGGTCGTCGACGACTCACTGCGCGACGGCCTGGACGTCGCCGCCCTGGTGGAGACGATCGCCGGCGCCTGCGTACCCGGCCGCACGAGCACGATCGCGGCGCTCAGCCTGTCGGAGTCGATCTTCTCCGACCTGATGCCGGCAAACCTGCTGCTCGTCGGGGCGGCGTACCAGGCGGGCCTGATCCCGCTGTCGAGCGAGTCGATCCGGGCGGCGATCGCAGCGAACGGCGTCAGCGTGAAGCAGAACCTCGCCGCCTTCGACTGGGGCCGTCACGCGCAGGCCGAGCCGGGAGCGTCGCCGCACACCTCCCGGCTGGGGTCGGCGCCGCTGAGTCCGAGTGCGAAGGCACTCGACGACGTCGCCCGGCTGACCGCCGAGCTCGACCTACCAGAACCGCTGCATTCGGACGCGGTCGCGTTCGCCGCCGAGCTCGCCGACTACGGCGGGACGAAACCGGTGAAGCGCTATCTCGCGCTCGTGGCGCGAGCGGCGCAGGCCGAGCGGAATGCGGGCCGCGAGCCGGCAGAGTTCTCAGCGGCGGTGGCGAGGAACTTCTTCAAGGTGCTCGCCTACAAGGACGAGTACGAGGTGGCGCGGCTGATGCTGGACACGCGCTTCCGCTCCGACATCGCCGAGCGGATCGGGCCGGCCACCGTCTACTACCACCTGCATCCGCCGCTGCTGCGCGCGCTCGGCCTGCACCGGAAGATCCGGATCCGCTCGACCTGGGCCGTGCCGATGTTCGTCGTGCTGCGCGCGCTGCGACCGCTGCGCTCGACGGCGATCGACCCGTTCGGGCACACGAAGGCGCGCCGTCTCGAGCGGCACCTCATCGACGAGTACGAGCGAAGCGTCCTCGAGGCCACCGCCTTCCTGGTGGACTCGCAGGAGCAGGCGCTCGCCGTCGCGGAGCTGCCGGAGGCCGTCCGCGGGTACGAGTCGATCAAGGAGGCCGCCATGGCCGAGTTCGAGCGGGAGCTGGAGGCGTTGCTCCGGACGCCCGCCGCCTCGGCACCGACACCGATCGCGCGAGTCTAGGCAGCGCGATGGCAGCGCACACTCAACCCGTAGAGCGAGAGGGAGTCCTGCGGCTGGGGCCGAGGCGCGGCGTCGCCCTCGACGTCGACGACGCCGGGTCGCTCGACGGTGAGACCGTCGAGCACTTCGAGCAGCTCGATCTCGTCTACCGGTCGCTCTGCGCGCTCATGTTCAACTACGTCCCGACGTCGGGTCATCCGGGCGGCTCGATCTCGTCCGGACGGATCGTGCAGGCCCTGCTGTTCGAGACGATGGACTACGACCTCTCGAATCCCGAGCGCGTCGACGCGGACATCGTGTCCTTCGCCGCCGGGCACAAGGCACTCGGGCTCTACGCGCTCTGGGCGATCCGGAACGAGATCGCGCGCATCGGCGCTCCCGGTCTGCTGCCGGGTGACGAGCGGCGGCAGCTGCGCCTGGAGGACCTGCTCGGCTTCCGTCGCAACCCGATCACCGACACGCCCCTCTTCCGGTCGCTACGGGCAAAGGCGCTCGACGGGCATCCGACTCCTGCACACGCCCTTCGTGCGCCTTGCGACCGGAGCGTCAGGCGTCGGTCTGGCCTCGTCTCTCGGCCTGGCCTGGGCCGCTGCTGATCTCTTCGGCGTCGACGCGCCGCGCGTGCACATCGTCGAAGGCGAGGGCGGCATGACCCCCGGGCGGGTCTCGGAGGCGCTCGCGGCCGCCGGGACCGCCTCGCTCGGCAACGTCGTCCTGCACGTCGACTGGAACCAGGCCTCGATCGACTCGAACCGCGTATGCCGCGACGGCGACGAGCCCGGCGAGTACGTTCAGTGGACGCCCGGAGAGCTCGCGTACCTCCACGACTGGAACGTGATCAACGTGCCGGACGGGTTCGACTTCCAGCAGATCGTCGGCGCGCAGCGGACGGCGCTCGCGATCGAGAACGGTCAGCCCACCGCGATCGTCTATCGGACGCGCAAGGGCTGGCAGTACGGCGTCGAAGGTCGCGGCCTCGCACGGAGCAGGTCACCCGTTCTGCTCCGAAGGCTTCTACCGGGCCGTGGCGCCGCTTGCCCCGCCTGACAGTCAGCGCGTATTCCCTCGCTGCAACCACGAGCCGACGCGCTGCGGAGCGGGCGCCGATGCGGAAATCGTCGAAGAGTGCTACTGGGAGGCTCTCACGATCGTGCGGAACGCGCTCGAGGAGCGGCGGCCGGCCGTGGACGCTCTCGTGCAGCGTCTACAGGAAGCTCGCGGACGGCTCGACGAGCGTGAGCGTGCGCCACGGGCGGACGGGCCGCGGGTCGACCTCGTCTACGCCACCGCGACGGAAGGCCTTCCCGATGCGCTGCAGCTCGAGCCGGGCCAGAAGACGACGCTGCGCGACCAGCTCGGGCGTTCGCTCGGCTACCTGAACGGCGCGAGTCACGGCGCCGTCGTCGCCGCTTCGGCCGACCTGCTCGGCTCGACGAGCGTGAACCGGATTGGCGAGTCGTTCGCCGCGGGCTTCTACAACCGCCGCTCGAATCCCGACTCGCGCCTGCTCTCGATCGGTGGCATCTGCGAGGACGCGATGGCGGGAGTGCTCTCGGGCATCGGCTCGTTCGGCGCGCACATCGGCGTCGGCTCCTCGTACGGCGCGTTCAACGCAGCTCTCGGGCACGTCGCGTCGCGCCTGCACGCAATCGGGAACCAGGCGCGGTCGGCGGTCGACGGCGAGCCGTACCGCCCCTTCTTCCTGGTTTGCGCGCACGCCGGGCTCAAGACCGGCGAGGACGGCCCGACGCATGCGGACCCGCAACCGTTGCAGCTGCTGCAGGGGAACTTCCCCGCCGGGACGATGATCACGCTCACGCCCTGGGATCCGCAGGAGGTCTGGTTCCTCGTCGCAGCCGCGCTCGCGAAGCGCCCTGCCGTGATCGCGCCGTTCGTCACTCGGCCGCCCGAGACCGTGCTCGACCGCTCGGCGCTCGGGCTCGCTCCTCCGAGCGCGGCGGCGCAGGGCGTGTACCGGCTCGTCGCGGCCGCAGGGGCGTGCGACGGGGCGGTGGTGCTCCAGGGCAGCGCCGTCACGTACGCGTTCCTCGACGGGGCTCTGCCGCTGCTGCGCGGGGAAGGGATCGACCTCGACGTGTACTACGTCGCGTCCGCCGAGCTCTTCGACGCGCTGCCCGAGGCCGACCGCCGCGAGATCCTGCCCGAGGAGCGCATGCGCGCGGCCATGGGCATCACCGACTTCACACTGCCGACGATGGACCGCTGGCTGCTGTCCGAGCGCGGACGCAAGGCCACGCTGTATCCGTTCGCGCAGGGCCGCTTCCTCGGGAGTGGCCCCGGTGCGGTCGTCCTGCAGCAGGCCGGCCTGGACGGCGAGTCGCAGTTCCGGGCCGTTCGCGAGTTCGTCGCGGGACGATAAGGAGAGACGATGATTTCAACGAGCGAGATGCCGGAGATGACGAGGGAGGCACGGAAGCTGACGGGCAAGCGAGCGCTGGTGACGGGCTCCGGCACCGGCATCGGGCGCGAGGTCGCGCTGGAGCTCGCGCGGCAGGGCGCGGACGTCGTGCTGCACTACTCGAGTAGCAAGGAGGGTGCGGAGAGCGCGGTCGAGGAGATCAAGACCAACGGGGGAACGGCGAGCCTCCATCGCGCCGACCTGGGCAACGTGGACGAGTGCGTTGGCCTCGTCGACTATGCCGCGACGTTCCTCGGCGGCCTGGACGTCCTCGTCAACAACGCCGGCATGACGGACAAAGTCCGGTTCGACGAGGTGACGCCGGAGCAGTTCGACGAGATGTTCGGAATCAACATCCGCGGGCAGTTCTTCTGCGCGCAGCGCGCCGTGCGCCACATGGGCGACGACGGCGGCGCGATCGTCAACATCTCGTCCGTGCACGCCCTCGCGGGTGTTCCGGGACACTCGGTCTACTCAGCCACGAAGGGCGCGATCGTCGCCTGGAGCCGCGAGCTCGCGATGGAGCTCGCGCCGAGGAAGATCCGCGTGAACGTCGTCGTTCCCGGCTGGGTCGTCGTGCCGAGCCACTACGCGCGCTACGCGAGCTACTCGATTGAAGAGGGCGCGAAGCAGATCCCCTGGGGGCGCGTCGGAGTGCCGCTGGACATCGCCAAGGCGTGCGCGTTCCTCGCCTCCGACGACGCCGACTTCATCGTCGGTGTCGTGCTGCCCGTGGATGGCGGCACGATGGCGCAGATGCCCGTCGCAGGCGCCTAGGCGTCAGTAGCCGAGCGCGAAGTCGATCAGGCCGAGCGGCTGCTCGCCGCGGCAGAAGCGTGCGACGTTCTCGGCCACGAGCTCCGCGTACGCCCCGTGCATCATCTCGAGGCTGTTCGCGCTGTGCGAGGTGATGAGCACGTTGTCCATCCTCCACAGCGGATGGTCGTCCGGAAGCGGCTCGGGCTCGGTCACGTCGAGCCCGGCGCCGCCCAGCTTGCCCTCCTCGAGCACCGCAACGAGCGCGTCGGTGTCGACGATCGGGCCGCGGGCGACGTTGATCAGCAGGCCGTCGCCGATCAGCTCGAGCTCGGCGCGACCGATCATGTGGCGCGTGCCTGGCGTCAGCGGCACCGCCAGGACGACGTGGTCGCTCTTCCTCAGCAGCTCGTGCAGCCCGTCCGGGCCGTACGTGTGCTCCGCGCCGGGCACGTCCACGCGCGGCTCGCAGAGCGCGAGGCTGCGCACGCCGAAGGGCGCGAGCCGGGCGATCGACTCGCGCGCGATCCCGCCTCCACCGACGAAGCCAACGGTCTTGCCGGCGAGTGCCTTGCCCTCGACCCGCAGCCATTTCCCGGCGCGTTGCTGCTCGACGATCCGGCGCGAGCACGCGAGCAGAAGCGCGACGACGTGCTCGGCGACCGGCGCGCCGTAGCGTCCGCTCGCCGACGACCACAGACGCTGGTCGTCCAGCACGCCCGAGGCGAACCACGCCTCGACCCCGGCCGAGTCGATCTGCACCCACTCGATGCCGGGATGGAGCAGCTCCTGCAGGCGGGTGACGGGGTCCCGGATGTTCGCCCAGACGATGACGTTCGCGTCTTCGATCGGCGTCTCGACACCACCGCCGCGATAGATCGCCTCGACGACGACGGGCGGGCGTTCCGGGCCGAGCCAGATGTGCGCGATGCGTGCCGTAGAAGTGGACGAGGCACGGGACGCACTGGATGTGGCCATTACACATACAGGGTACCCAAGACAGAAGATGGGCGCTGCAGTTCGAGCGACCTACGACCCGACGGTGGCGCCGCGTCTATCTCAGCTGCGCCGCGGCGAGCTGCGTGCCCCCGACGCAGGCCCTGATCTTCGCGAACGCGGTCGCGCGCGCGGTCGATGTGTCGTCGGCGAAGGGGCGAACCCCGTGGGGTGCAGAAACTCGGTCGGCGCCCTCAGCGGTCGCTGTGGGATGGGTTCTGCTGATGACGCGGTAGCGTCGGCAACCCGTCCCGTGGAGGTCGTCCTGGGGCTTGTCGCTCGTGTACGCCATCGTCTGTCCGCTGTCCGAGTTGGTCGTGCTGCTCGGGTGCCGCGAGCGCTCGAAGGAGCTGGAGATCCTCGTGTTGCGTCACGAGTTGTCGATCCTGCGCCGGCAGGCGGACCGGCCGCGGTTTGAGCACTGCGACCGGCTGCTACTCGCGGCGCTCAGTCGAATGCTGCCGCGCCGCTCGCGGCCGGTCATTGGAGGTATCCGCACCGGCGTCCCGGCCGGCTGTCGGGTCATCTCTCGGCGCAGCCCGCCACGGAGAAGCGGAGCGGGTCGCGACGCGATCCTGTAGAGGGGATTGCATCGCGGCCCGCTCGGCGGCTGCCGGTTCCTAGCGATCGCGCCGGCTGTCCTTCTTGATCTCGCGCTTCTCGTGCTCCTTCTTCGCCATCGTGGTCACCTCCTCGAGCTGGTGTCGTGTTTCGGGGCCGCTCAGGCTGCGGCGAGTCCCGGTGTGTCGGGTGTGTTGGGGCGTTTGCCGGGGTGGCCGCGGGTGGGGAGGTAGGCGTAGGGGTGCTCGTAGAGCTCGAGTGGGTTCTCCCGCTCGCGCACGTCTAGCTCGACGAGCTCGCCGCTGGCGTCTTCCTCGACAACGACGGCTGCGCGGCGGCTGCGGCGACTCCAGAGGAGGGCGACGTGGCTGCCGGCCGCGTCGCGGCGGGCGAGCTCTTTCGGGTTCGGGTCGAAGGTGAGGCGATAGCGGGTCATGTCCGTCTCCGTTCTCCTGGGCCGGGTGGTGTCGTATGCGGCTCTCGCTTCCATCGGCTCCAGTTGTACGGCGATTTGCGACAAGGGCGGGCCACGGTTCGGCAAGGGTTGAGACCGCTTCGGCCAAGAGTCGGTTAGCGACCTGCGGCCGTGGCGGCTCGTGTCCGGATTGTCCGCAGGTTCGGTGCGTGTCGGCCCCGATGACCGACGCCGCCGCTGCGGCGAGGCTGCGAGGCGCATGACTGTCACGGCCGAGGTTCGCCCGCAGCCGGTTCCGTGGCGGCGGCTGGCTGGCCTGCTGCGTCCGCTCTGGCGCGGGACGGCGGCGATGGTCGCTCTCAGCGTGGCCGGGGTGCTGGTCGGGCTCGTGCCACCGCTCGTGCTCGGCGTGCTGGTCAACGCGCTCGTCGACCGTAACGACCGGCGGGAGGCGGCGCTGCTGGCCGTGGCGATCGCGGTCGCGACGCTCGCCGAGGCCGCTCTCTACATCGCCTCGGACGGCATGTACGCGCGCAACGCGAGCAGCCTCTACCGGAACCTGCGGATGGCGATGTTCGAGGGTGCGCTCGCGCGCACCCGGCGCGGCGAGGACACGGGCGGGCTGCCGTCGCGGTTCATCTCCGATGCCGAGACGGTCGAGCGGGCGACGCTCTCGATCCTCGACAGCGGCGCGATGCTGGGGGTCGAGTTCGTGAGCGCGCTGGTTGCGCTCGGGATGCTGGAACCGTGGACGCTGCCGGTGGTGCGCTCCGGTGCTGGGGGGCACCTGGGTCGTGACCAGGCGGATGCAGGAGCCGGCGGCGGCCGCGGGTCAGCGCCGGCAGGAGGAGCTGGAGACGATGACGCGGTCGCTCGTCGAGGAGCTCGAGCATGGCGACGAACCGGGCACGGCTGGTCGCTTCTCGATCGCGGCCGAGCGCGTGCTCGGGGCGGAGGTCCGCTACGGCTGGTTGCAGGCGCTCAACCTGCAGGGCTCCGGCGGGCTTGCGAAGCTCGGTCCGATCGCGGTCGTGGTCGTGGCGGCATTCGCCGGCAGCCACCACGCCGGCACGTTGATCTCGATCTACCTGCTCGCGCAGCGTGCCTTCTGGGGCTTCGACGGCGTCGTCGACCTCAGCCTCGGCACCCAGAGCGTCCGCGGAGCCGTGGCGCGCTGCTTCGAACTCGTCGACGCGGCCGGTCCGGCGCAGCGGGTGGGAGCCGCCCGCTAGGGCGAGGCGACGGCTTTGCCGTTAGCCGCTGCGAGCTGGGCGGCGAGCTGGTCGAGTCGGGCGTCGGCGGCGAGGCGGATCAGCGTCTGGACTTCGGCGCGGCGGAGGGCGACCGGTTTGCGGTGCTGAAGTGCGCGGTCGAGCAGCAGTGAGAGGTCGCGGGCTGCCGAGGATTGCCCGGCCTTCGCCGCAGCAACGTCCCGCAGTCGTGTGACCTCGTCCGCGTCGAGTGTGATCCGGCCGCCGAGGAGATCGAGGACGATCGGGTGCGGCCGTGCGTCGCTCATGCCGCGCGACGCGTACGGCTCCGGGTGCCGCTGCGCTCGCGTGCTCCGCGACGGCGGCGCCGTTTGGTGGCGCGTTCGTCCATGTAGCGCTCGGTGAAACGGTCGAGTCGTCGGCGCTGCCGGAGTACCGTGAGGCCGCAAGCGGCGGCCGCGCCGGCTGCGGCGAGGAGCGCCGTGGTGATCCCGGCGGTGAGGGCGGCGAAGACGAACCCGAAGCCGAGCAGGGCGGCCGCGTAGCGCTCGACGATGCTGACCATTCCAGACCCCTTGAAGCGAAGTTCCTGCCGAGCGGTCGCGTTCTCCGTGGGTCAGACGATTCCTCCGCGCCAGGCCGTCGCTTTCCTCGTGCGCGGACTCGGCCGCCCTTGCCTGGGGAAGGCATCACCTCTAGCGTGTGCGTTCAGAGGTCGCTGAGACCTCGGGCAGGCTCCTCGGTTGTGCATTGCGGCTGTTGGGTTGGTTTGGTGGTGCAGGCGCTAGGAGGAGCTATGTCGATCGAGTTGGACGCCGCGTACCAGAAGCTGTCCGGTGCTGGCGGGCGCCTGTTTGCTGATCCGCAGCCCTCGCCGGATGAGACCTCGTTCCAGGTCGACAACACGAGCGAGGCCTACTACCAGTCGGTCTACTACACGCGGCACAGGAATGACTTGCAGCCGGTGCCGCCGCCGCGTGCCTCACCACAGCAGGTCGACCTGGGAGCGGTGCTGGGAGCGGATTTCCTGGCGCCGATCACGGCGGCGAAGAAGATCAGCTTCCACGCGGTCGGCGACACGGGGGCGGCGAAGGTGAACAGCTTCCAGACCGCCGCGCAGGCGATCGCCAACGAAGCCAGCGTGGCCGATGCGATGGCAAGCGACGTTCGGACCGGTGGCCCGACGGGACCCGCGTTCTTCTTCCAACTCGGAGACGTCGTCTACAACTTCGGCGAGGCGCAGTACTACTACGACCAGTTCTACGAGCCGTTCCGCGCCTACGACCGGCCGATCTTCGCCATCCCCGGAAACCACGACGGCATGGTCTTCGGCGCCCAGCCGGACGTTGCGCAGGTACCGACGCTGTTCGGTTTCCTGCGCAATTTCTGCGCCGACGCGCCCGGCCCCTCACCTGACGAGGGGACGATCGTACGCACGACGATGGACCAGCCCGGCGTCTACTTCACCCTCGACGCGCCCTTCGTCTCGATCGTCGGTCTCTACACGAACGTGCTCGAAGGGCCGGGTGTGATCTCCTCCCAGGGAGGCCACTATCCGGTGCTGGCGGGTGACGCGCAGCTCGCCTTCCTGCGCTCGGAGTTGCAGCGGCTCGCCCCGGCGCGCAAGGCGGGCGAGCGGGCCGTGATCATCGCCTGCCACCACCCGCCCGCCTCGGTCGACAGCAAGCACGGCGGCAGCACCGGCCTGGCCGCCGACATTGACAGCGCCGCCCAGGCGGCGGGCTTCTGGCCGGACGCCGTCCTCTCCGGGCACGCCCATCTCTACCAGCGCTTCACGCGCAGCGTCGGCGGCCGCGAGATTCCCTACGTCGTTGCCGGAAGCGGCGGCTTCGCTGCCACCGCGGCGCGCGGGAAGCTGCCGAAGGCGCCGATCACGGTCGGCGAGTACACGCTGGTGCACGACCCGATCGTCGAGTTTGGCTACCTGACCGTGACCATCGACCTGAGCGGAGCGACCTCCACCCTCACCATCGCCTTCCACGACCGAACCAGCACCGGCGTCCACGACACCGTCACACTCGATCTCACCAAGGGGACGATCCAAGGCAGCTGAGCGAGATCGAAGCGGCCCGTGCACCGCGGCACCGCCGCCGCTGCTAGCGCAGATAGCGCAGCAGAAACGCGGCCGCGTGCGCGATCCCGAGCGAGCCCTGCCGGCCCGGCCAGTTGTGCGACCCGCGCGGGTACACGTAAAGAGCGGCTGAAACGTGAGCGCTGCGGAGAGCGCGGTAGAGCGGAAGCGTCTCCGCAAGCGGGATCGCATCGGTGCGTCCACCGGAGAGGAGAATCGTCGGCGGCAGCAGCCTGGCTTCTGCGCCGGCACCGAAAGCCCCCGTCGAGAAGCCCGCCACCGCAGCGAACGGCCGGCCAGGAGCCGGCCTCTCGGCGGCAGCCAGCGCCACGCCCCCGCCGAGCGACCAGCCGACAACGCCGACGTGCCTCACGCCCGGCGCCGACCGTAGCGTTGCCGCGGCGGCGTCTGCGATCTGCACCCAGGTGCCGAAGTCGAAGCCGACGCCGCCGTGCGCGTTGCAGAAGCCCGTGTCTGCGGGTGGAGGGGTGAGCCCGAAATAGTCGACGTCGAGGGTCGCGATGCCGTAGCTGGGCAGCGTCGTCACGATCCGATGGTCGAAGGTCGAGAATCCGCCGCAGCCGTGCAGCACGACGACGGCCGCGCCCGAAGGGTGGGGCGGACGGCAGAGCTCGGCGCGCACCGTTCCGCCCGCCACGGTGAAGTCGTCGCGCGCGCAGCCGGCGCCGAAGCGAGGGAAGCCGCCGCCCGCCGCGGCAGACGCAAGCGCGAGAGCCGCTGCGGCCGCACCGAGCAGGAGCAGCCGCCTCATCGGAGCAAGTTTGCCTTGTGTGCCCCGCCCGGCGGTGGATCGTGCGTGTCGAGGGCGCCCGCGAGGGCGGCAAGCCGAGCGGATGTCCTGTCACCTCTGGTCGCTGGGGCCGGCCGCTGTCTCGGCCGGCCCCCAGCGCTCCTCGGCGTCGCTTGCGCTACCGCTCGTCGGTTTCGGTGCCGGGCGCGAACGAGACGCCGCGCAGCACCTCACCGAAGCCGGCGGCCCGCAGCGCGGTGAAGCTCTCGCCGGCGGGAAGCGCGGCTGCTGCAGGGTCGTCGGTGACCGCGACCAGCATGTTCGGGTCGGCGCCCTGGTCGCCGTTGCCGCTCACTGTCGATGTGATCGCGTAGACGGTCACGCTTCCGTTCCGGTTGACGCGGCCGGCGATGTTGCGTAGCCCGTCGGTGGCAGGCGCCCAGGGCAGGCCCGTCGCCGGGTTGTTCCCGCTCGGGTAGCCCGAGACCGTGTACGGCCGGCCGAGGTTCAGGCCGGCCTGCAGGGTGTAGGCGAGCTTCCACGTCGTCCCGTCGAATACCCACTTCTGCAGGCCGGCGCTCGTCTGCGCCGCGGCGGTCGTGTACGTCCCGGTTGCAGCGGAGTAGCCGTTCTTGCCGTTCCCCTCGTCGGCGACATAGAGCGTGTTCCTGTTGGCAAACCAGATCCCGAACGGGAACGACGTCTTCGACTTGAGCGCGGTCGGGAACCCCTTGAGGATGCACATGTCGTTCGGTACCAGCCCCTCCGTTTGCAGGAGGGAGGGGTCGTACGCAAGCGGCGAGATCGGCAGGGTTGCGTTCGGGTCGGGCAGGCCGACGCCGTTCGGGCATGCGTTGCCGGTGGTGTCGACGAAGTACACGGTGTTGACGCCGTTTCCGCCGCTGCCCTTCGTGTAGTAGAGGACGTTGTCGAACACGGTCATGCCGCGGAAGTTCGTGTCCTTGCCGATCTTGTCCGGGGCATCACCGAGCTGCGTGATGTTGAAGCTCCCGACGGGCGTCGGGGCTCCCGGGTTCTGCGCTGTCTCGGCTCTTCGCTCCGGGCTGAGGATCTGCGCGCCCGCGCCTGCAATCACGCCGTCCGGCTGAGGATCGCCGCCGTTTCCGGCGTTGCCGGCGGTGTAGATCACGTTCGCGCCACGCGTGTCGTTGAGGATCGCAGCCCGCCCGTTGTTGCCGCTGTACGCGTTCGTCAGGGTGAAGCGGAACGTGCCGTGCCGGTCGACTTCGGCGACCACCCGATAGGAGGCGCCTGGAACCGGGTTGGTCGGGTCGAACACCGCCGGCGTGTTCGAGTTCGACACGTCGAGCGCGTCGACCGGCGCGAGGTAGCCCATGAACGTCAGCTCCCGCCCGCTCGTCGACAGGTTGAGCGCCAGCTCCGACTTCGACGAGAAGCTCGTCACCATCTGGTCCCTCCGCGGGAACACGCCCCGCCCGCTGCTGTTTGGCACCTCGAGCGAGTCGACCAGCTCCCCCGCCGGCGTCAGCTGGTCGAGGAAGATCTTCGAGGTGAGCCCGAAGCTCCCGTCGGCCAGGTCGTTGTTCCAGACCAGCGGATACGAGCCGTCTGCGGTCGCCGCCCCGCACCCGCTCACACAGCCCGGCGGCAGCACCTCGCCGACCTGAACGTTCGCTGCATTGCCGTCGTACACGCTGCGGCTGACCACGAGATTCCCGGGCCTGAAGCCGCGATCCAGGTGGAAGTCGTGACCGCTTCCGACACCTGCGCTCGCACCCACCGCCAGGGTGAGGCCGACCGCCACGACCGAAACCACACCCAGCACGTGCAGACGCCTCATGTGACACCTCCCGCTTGCAGGCTGCCTGCCCGGCGCGACTCTCGATCACCCGCGGCGCACCATGGGTTGCACCATGGTGACGCCCTGGTGTCAGTACGGCTCCCCCAAGTCCAGCGATGCCGGCGGGCGAACGCAAGGAGGTCCGAGCGGCATCAGGACGCCGAGGGACCAGGCAGTCGGGCTGCCGGGCATCTCACGAAGCCTTAAGCAAGCTCTCAGCTTCGGGTGCGGCTTGCTCAGGTTGCGGTGCTCCACTTGTGTTGTGGCGCCTCACCGGGCTTGGCCGTGACGTACCTCCGCGCCCGCATAGGCTTCGTCGATGGATCCTCCGGGTCATCGAGGCGTGGAGGCCGGGGATGAACGGGCGCTGATGGAGGCGACTGAGGTTCGGGGCGGGCGCGTGCTGGTCGTGGACGACGATCCGGACGTACGCGAGGCGGTCGAGACTGCGCTCGAGCTGGAGGGCCACAGTGTCACGACCGCGACTGACGGTCTTGCGGCGTTGAAGCGGCTGGGGCAGGCGGAGTTCGACGCGGTGGTGCTGGATGTGCTGATGCCGAACCTGGACGGCTTCGAGGTGTGCCGGCGCCTGCGTGCGTCGGGAAACCGGACGCCGGTCCTGATCCTGACGGCGCGCGACTCGGAGGAGGACACGATCCGCGGCCTGGACCTCGGCGCGGACGACTATCTGGTGAAGCCGTTCGCGCTCGGCGAGCTGCTCGCCCGCGTGCGCGCGCTGCTGCGGCGGACGCGTCCGGCGGGCGAGGACGCGCCGCTCTGGTTTGCGGGGCTCTCGCTCGACCGGCAGACGCGAGAGGCTTCACGTGGTGGGCGCGCGTTCGAGTTGACGCGGACGGAGTACGCGCTGCTCGAGCTGTTCCTGCGCAACCCGCGTCAGGTGCTGACGCGGGAGCTGATCATGGAGCGGGTCTGGAGCTACGACTTCGGGCCGACGTCGAATCCGCTCGAGGTGTACATCAGCTACCTGCGGCGGAAGACGGAGGCCGGCGGCGAGCCGCGGCTGATCCACACCGTGCGCGGCGTCGGCTACGCGCTGCGAGAGCCGTGAGCCTGCGCACGCGCCTGACGCTCGCCGGGGGCGGCGCCGTGTTCGTCGCGCTCGCGATCGCGTCGTTGGTGATCTACGTCGACGTGCGCTCGAAGCTGCACGACCAGATCGACGTCTCGCTGATCCAGTCGGCCGAGGGCGTCGGCCTCGAAGTGGGTCGGCGCGAACGCGTGCCCGCTGCCGTCTCGGCGAAGGACGGCGTCGGGCCTCTTCAGGTCATCCGGCAAGGACGCGTCCGGCTATCTTCCAGGTCATCCCGAGCCTCGGCGCCGCGACGAATGGAGGGCCGAGCCGGGTTCGTCGCCGCTGGTCCGGCCGCGACGAGTCGGTGGCGAGCGGGCTGTCGCCCCCGTACTTCCGGGACGTTCGCTTCGCCGGCGTGGCGATGCGGCTGTACACGATGCGGCTGCCTTCTTCGAGCGACGGGCTGGTGCGGACCGTGCGCCCGCTGACCGAGGCGAACGCGACGATCGCCCGCGTCCGCTGGCTGCTGCTCGGCCTGACGCTCGGCGGGGCGCTCGCGGCGGGCCTGCTCGGACGGCTGGCCGCGAATGCGGTGCTGCGCCCGGTGCGCGCGCTCGCCGGGGCGGTGCGCGAGGTGAGCGCGACGCGTGACCTCAACCGGCGGATCCCGGTGAGCGGCCGGGACGAGCTGGCAAGCCTCGCAGCCGACTTCAACACGATGCTCGCAGCCCTCGACGAGTCGCAACAGGCGCAGCAGCAGTTGATCGCGGACGCCTCGCACGAGCTGCGGACGCCGCTGACCGCGCACCGCGCGAACATCGAGCTGCTGGCGCGGCCGGACCTGCCCGTCGAACGGCGCCAGCGCGTGCTCGGCGCAGCCGTCCGGGCGATCGAGGAGCTCTCGACCCTGGTCGGCGATCTCATCCAGGCCGCCCGCGACGGGAGGTCTGTCGACGCACGCGAGCCGCTCGCGCTCGACGAGCTCGTGGCGGCGGCGGTCGAGCGGGCGCAGCACAGGGCGCCGGGGCTGCGCTTCGAGAGCCGGCTCGAGCCCTACCGGCTCGTCGGGGCCCGCTCGCGGCTGGAGCGCGCGGTCGACAACGTGCTCGACAACGCGATCAAGTGGAGCCCGCCCGGCGGCACCGTCGAGGTCCGGCTCGTCGACGGGACGCTGACCGTGCGCGACCACGGGCCCGGCATCGCCGAGGCCGACCTGCCGCACGTCTTCGACCGCTTCTACCGGGCCGCCGCGGCTCGCGCCCTGCCCGGCTCGGGGCTCGGGCTCGCGATCGTCAAGCAGACCGTCGACGACCACGGCGGCAGCGTCACCGTCGCCAACGCGGACGGCGGAGGAGCGCTCCTCACGCTCCGCTTCGACTCCGACGGCCGATAGTCGCTCTCTCAGCAAGCTCTCAGCAACCTCTCAGCCTCGGCGCCGACACGTTCAGGTTCCGGTGGTGAGCTTTCCTTGCTCTCGACCGAAGGGAACCGAACATGGTGCGTTGCCGCCGTCCGCTCATCCTCGCCTCGGTCGTCCCGGTTGCCGCGTTCTCGCTGCTCGCGGCCGGCTGCGGCGGCGGCGGCTCTCCGGGGGTTGCGAGCGTCGCCTCCTCCACGACGCCGCCACGACGACGGCGCAGAACGGAGCGCTCGCGTTCGCCCGCTGCATGCGCTCCCACGGGATACCGAACTGGCCCGACCCGACCGGCGGCGGAGCGTTCGACAAGTCCAAGCTGCGGCAACTCGGGCTCAGCGTCTCCCGCGTCCGGGCGCTCGAGGAAGGCCCCTGCAACCACCTGCTCAACGGCGGCGCCTCCCAGACGTACACGATCACCCCTGCCGATCGGGCCGACTACCTCAAGGCCGCCGCCTGCATGCGCTCGCACGGTTTTCCCGACTTCCCCGACCCGACCTTCCAGAACAACAACGTCCAGACCGACATCCCGTCGAGCATCAACCAGGACTCGTCCCAGTTCAAGAGCGCGGCGGCGACCTGCACCAAGCTGATACCGGCGGGTCTGCCCTACAGCAGCTCCGGCGGTTGAACGGACTCTGCGACTCCCCGGCGAGGTTCGGGGCGGGGAGCCCTTCGCCGCCTATGTGGCGCACGAGCTGCGTACGCCCCTGGCGACCCAACGTGCCCTCCTCGAGCTGGCACTTGCCGACCCGAACGCGGATGTGGCGAGCTGGCGAGAGATCGGCGAGGACGTCCTCCGCGCCTGCAGGCAGCAGGAGCGGCTGCTCGAGGCTTGTCTCACCCTTGCCCGGAGCCAGGGCAGGCCGCAGCGGTGCGAGCCGGTCGACCTCGCCGTGATCGCGGCCGAAGTGCTCCGAGCTCACGACCTGGGCGGGCTCGAAAGCGACGTGGCGCTCGACACGGCACGGACGACCGGTGATCCGGAGCCTCGTCGAGCGTCTCGTCGCCAACCTGGTCACGAACGCGTCCGTCACAACATTCCCGGCGGCCGGCTCGACATCGTAACCTACACCGCGCGGGGCGCGCCGTCTTTCGCGATCGCCAACACCGGGCCTGTGATCCCGCCCGGCGAGCTCCCGCGTCTCTTCCAACCGTTCCAGCGACTCGACTCCGAACCCGAGGGCCTTCGGCGACGGGGTCGGGCTCGGCCTCGCGATCGTGCAGGCGATCGCCGACGCCCACGACGCCACCGTCACCGCACAGGCCCGAGCCGGCGGCGGCCTCGGAATCGACGTTGCCTTCCCCTCTCTCGACTGAAAGGAACCGAAGATCATGCGTTGCCGCCTCCAATCACCCTCGCCTCGGTCGTCGCGGTTGCCGCGTTCGCGCTGCTCGCGGCCGGCTGTGGCGGCGGGCAGCTCACCGGGGGTCGCGAGCGTCGCGTCCTCCACCGCCTGCCGCCACGACGACCACGCAGAACGGACTGCCGCCTTCTCCCAGTGCATGCGCTCCAACGGCGTGCCGGACTTCCCCGACCCGACAGCAGCGGAGGCATCCCGAAGCCACACGTCGAGCCGCGTCGGAACGCAACCCGGCACCATTCCAGGCGGCCCGACAGTGCCTGCAGTCACCTGCTCCCGACGAACGGCGGCCGCGGGTCGCAGCAAACGGCCCAGCAGCAGCGCACCCAGCTCGCGGACGGGCTGTCGTTCGCCAGGTGCATGCGCAGCCATGGTGTGAGCCGCTTCCCCGATCCGACCGCGCAGGGTCAGCTGACGGTCGAGATGGTCCAGGCCCAGGGCATCGACGTGCACTCACCGGCAGTTCTGCGGGCCGTGCAGAAGTGCCTGCCGGCGTCGCACGGCGCGCTGACCCCCGCGAAGGTCAGAGAGGCGCTCCAAAACGCCGGCGGCTGATCAGTCACCCGTCGACGGCGACGACCCTCCGGCGCGTCGGCTCTGTGCGCGTTGGGCGGACTGTGCTCGCTGGAGGGTCGAGCCTGATGACTGCGCCTCCGGTTGGTTGGTTGTGGGCCGTGAGGGTGGCGTGTTGGTGTTCGAGGAGGCGTTTCGCGATCGTGAGGCCGAGCCCGGCCCCGTCTGTCGGGGCTGCCGGCCGCCGGGGTTCCGCGGATGCCGGGCTCGAAGATGTGCGGGAGGAGGTCGGGGTCGATTCCGGGCCCGTGGTCCTGGACGGTGATCTGGACGGTCGACTCGTCCGCGGCGGCCCAGCCGAGGTGGACCGGGGCGCCGGCGGGGCTGTAGCGGAGTGCGTTGTCGAGGATGTTGGTGAGAGCGCGTTTGAAGCGGTCGCGGTCGACGATGACGGCGAGCGCCCGGTCGCCGTCGAGCTCGAACGTGTTGTCTCGGAGGCGGGTCGTGTGCTCGAGGCCGGCTGTGACCTCCTGGAGCAGGTCGGCGACCGGCACCGCTTCGAGCTGGGGCGCCGGCTGCGCGTAGTCGTCGCGGGTGTAGGCGAACAGGTTGCCGATCAGCCGTTCGAGCGCGTCTGCTCTCGCTTCGGCCCGCTCCAGGTGGACGGCCGGGTTGCCCAGCCGGGAGCCGATCGCCTGCAGGTGTCCGCGCAGCGCGAACAGCGGCGTGCGCAGGTCGTGGGCGACGCTGGTGACGAGGAACCGTCTCGCCTCGTCTGCTTCGGCGCGTCGCTGGGCGGTCTCGCCGAGCGCGGCCGTCATGCCCTCGACCGCCTGCGCGATGTTCGCGATCTCGCCGATCCGGCTGCGCGGGACCGCGATCGTCAGGTCGCCGCCGGCGACCTTGTCGACCTGGGCGCTCAGCCTGGCGAGCGGCGCGACCATCCAGCGGCCGGCGAGCCAGACAGCGACCGCGAGCCCGGCGAGCAGGACGACGACTCCGCTGAGGAGCGCGACGAGCGCCCGGGTGGTGCGGGAGGCGGGCCGGTAGTAGAGGTCGGTGACCAGAGTGGCCCGCGATTTCGGACGCTCCGACCGGGATGAGCCGCTGGTCATCGGTCCAGGCCCGTGCTCGTCTCGGCCGGCGCGGTCGCGGCTCCCTTGCCGGGCGGGCTGTTCGGACCGCCTCTGTGCCTGCTCGAGAGCCGGGCTGACGTAGAGCTGTCGCTTCTCGGTGGGTCCGGCGATCACGAGCTGCGCGAGCAGATCGAGCCGGTCGAGCAACCTCGCGAACCCCTGGACGGCGGCCGGCTCCTGCATCGTCGGTGCGATGGGAGCGTGAGGTAGGCGACGGCGGCGTTCAGCCGCTGCTGGACGGCCGCCTGCTGGTGGTCGCGTTCGATCAACCAGGCCGCGCCGCCGGTCAGCGCCGGCAACAGCAGCAGGACGAGGACGGTGCCGAGGATGAACGTCCGGATGCGGATCGGCGGTCGTCTCATCTGCTGCCCGGATCGAGCCGGTAGCCGGCGCCCCAGACGGTGACGATGTAGCGCGGCCTGGCCGGGTCGGGCTCGATCTTCTGGCGCAGGCGGCCGATGTACACCGCGACCGCGCTCCGGTCGCCGAACGAGCCCCAGACCAGCTCGAACAGCTGGTCTCGGCTGAACACCTGCCGCGGATGCTCGACGAGCACGCGCAGCAGCGTCGAACTCGCGTGCCGTCAGCTCGACCTGCCGCCCCTCGCAGCTGACCTCGTGCGCGGCCAGGTCGACCTCGAGCTCGCCGAAGCGAAGCGTCTGGAGCGCGCCGGCCGGGGAGGCGCGCCGCAGCACCGCCTTGACGCGGGCGACCACCTCCGCCGGTGTGGCCGACTTGACGATGTAGTCGTCGCCGCCGAGACCGAGCCCCCGGATCTTGTCGGCGTCGCTGTCGCGGGCGCTCAGGAAGAGCACCGGCACGTTCGAGTCGCGGCGCAGGCGGCGGCAGATCTCGAAGCCCGACTCGTCGGGCAGCATCACGTCCAGCAGCACCAGGTCGGGGCGGCCGCGCTCGAGCTGCTCGCTCGTCTCGCGGCCGCTTCCGGCATGCCGCACTCGGAAGCCCTCCGCCTCGAGGAAGTCCCGCATCAGCTCCGCGATCTGCTTGTCGTCCTCGACGACCAGGATCGACGCCCCCGTGGCTTCATCGCCGCTCACGCGGCTCAGTGTCGCCCAAACGCTGCTCGCCCAGCGCCGCGCGGAGCCGCTTTCATCGACTTTTCATCGCCGGCTCCTGCGGCTGTTATCGGGCCGAGCGATCATCGAGAGCGTGAACCCGTTCGCTGCTCCAGCCCGCGGCCCTCACCGGCCGCCGGCGCGAACTGCAGCCGCCGTCATCGCCGCGGCCGGCCTGGCCCTCCTGGCGGCGGCATGCGGCGGCTCGCCGGGTGGCCACGTGGCGCAGCTTGGCTCGACCACGACACGAAGCAACTCCTCCTCCAACTCCTCGGCAGCGCCGGCGCAGGGGAACCGAGCGGTCGCCTACGCCAGCTGTATGCGCTCCAACGCGGTGCCGAACTGGCCCGACCCGAACGGCAGCGGCGTGTTCGACAAGTCGAAGCTGACCCTCCGGCAACTCGGGGTCAGCAGCTCACGGCTCCAGGCGGCCCAGAGAGCCTGCGCACAGCTGCTCCCGAACGGCGGCCGCGGGCCGAATCCCGCCCAGGTCCAGCAGATCAAAGCGCAGGGGCTGGAGTTCGCCCAGTGCATGCGCAGCCACGGCGTCCCGAACTTCCCCGACCCCGGAAGCGACGGCCGCATACCCGACCCTGCCTCCGTTGGACTCGATCAGGGCTCGCCGAAATTCCAGGCCGGAAACCAAGCCTGCCGGAAGTACCGGCCCCCGTACATGCCCTCGAATGCCGCCTACAACGCCTACGTCAGGACACATGGGTGACGAGCGCGGCGACCCTCGAACGCAGGACCGGGATTGGTGGCGGCCGGAGAACGCGGTCAGCCGGCGAGCGGGCCGCGCCCGCGATGCTCGAGGGCCGGGAGCGCTTCGCGGCCTACGTCGCGCACGAGCTGCGCGGGCCGATCGCGCTCCAGCGTGCGCTGGTCGAGGTGACGCTCGCCGACCCGGATGCGGACGCGGCCGCGTTACGCGAGATGGGCGGGCGCGTCCTCGCAAGCTGCGTACGGCAGCAGCGCCTGATCGAAGCGCTGCTCGATCTCGTGTGGAGCGGGCACGGGCTCACGCGTCACGAGCCGGTCGACATCGCGGCGATCGCGGCCGCAGCGCTACGAGCTCACGACCTGAGCGGACTCGAGTGCGTCGTCGTGCTCGAGGCGGCCTGGACGGCCGGCGACCCGGACCTCCTGGAGCGACTCGCCGCGAACCTCGTCGCGAACGCGACCAGCCACAACATCGCCGGCGGCCGGATCGAGGTCGCAACCCGCACCGAGTCAGGATGCGCCCATCTCACCGTCGCCAACACCGGGCCGCTGATCCCGGCCGGTGAGCTCAAGCGTCTCTTCCAACCCTTCCAACGGCTCGCACCGCACCCAACGGACACGGCCGAGGGTGTCGGGCTCGGCCTCGCCATCGTGCGGGCGATCGCCGACGCGCACGGTGCCCTCATGACCGCACACGCCCGGACCGGCGGCGGCCTCGGGATCGATGTGGCTTTCCCGATCTCGACTGAAGGGGTGAGCTCGGCTCACGCTGTTGCTAGGACATCTAGCTAAAGTGGTACTTCAGGCTCCGTCCGTATCGGTGGAGCCGAGGGCGATTGGAGCGGGCCGCGGCTATACTTGACCCCGTCCCGATGAGAGCCCTGCTTCATCCCATCAGTGTCGATCGGTGGCCTCCGAAGGGCTCGGGTTCGTGATGGGAGCCAAGTCCGAACCGTCGGTACATGCCTCCGACGACGCTGCGCAGCGCCTGGAGTCGATGCGACGAACGCTTGCAGAGCGCAGGCGCGAGCTCGGCATTTCCATGTCCGAGCTCGCCCGGCAGATCGGGGTCTCGCCAAGCATGATCAGCCAGATCGAGCGGGGGCGCTCGCTTCCGTCCGTCGCGACGCTGTTCGCACTTGCGACGGCACTCGGGTCCGACGTGGCGGCTCTGTTCGACGCTCCGGCCAACGACGGCGGCACCGAGGCCATCCACGCGGGTTTCTCGGGCGGGGTCGCTCGCGAGAGCGGCGACGGGCTGCATCAGGGCAGTGAAGCGCCGCGATCGCAGCTCTACGTCGTCCGCGGGGCAGACCGGGCGCAGATCGACATCAACGGCGGCGTGCGCTGGGAGCGGCTAACACCCGGCTCGTTCGACCAGCTCGAGTTCCTCGAGCTGAGGTACGAGCCTCATGCGCAGTCGGCGCAGGAGCTCTATCGGCACCCGGGCATCGAGATGGTGCTCGTCCTCGAAGGCCGGTTCGAGATCCACGTCGGCTTTGAGAAATACGAGCTCTTTCCGACGGACAGCATTACGTTCCCGTCGTCGCTTCCTCACCGGTACGTCAACCCTGGAACAGAGATCGCACGCGCCGTCACGGCGATCTTCCACGAGCCGATCCACGCGCTTCCGGCCGCGCCGCCGCCGCGACCGAACGGCTCGAACAAGCAGCCCGGCGACGCGCCCTAGGCTTCGACCGGCGTCTCGTCGGGCACGCCCAGCGCGATCTGAACGAACTCCGCTTCGTCGAGGAGCCCTTTCTTCGCGAGCGAGGATGCCTTGACCGCCTGCAGGATCGCGTTCGCCCGTGCGTCGTCGGCGGGCGGGAGGCCGAGCCGGTCGAGCCACATGTGCACCGAGTCGAGGCCGCTGCCCTTTCCGAGCACGATCTCGGGCCCGGTCTGGCCGACGAACTCCGGCCGGAACGGGAACGCCTCCGTCAGATGCTCCTGCCTCACGTTCTTGACCCAGGTCGTGATGATCCCGGACTCGACGTGGAAGATCCGGTCGCCGACGATCGCCCGGTTCGACGGGACGGTCGTTCCGGCCAACTCCCGGACGAGCTTGGAGAGCCCGTAGAGCTTCGAGCAGTCGACCCCGGTCTCGATGCCGTACAGCAGCTTCAGCGCCATGACCGTGTCCTCGAGCGGGACGTTGCCGGACCGCTCGCCCGTTCCTGTGACCGATACCTGCACCGTGCCGACCCCCTGGGCGACCGCGGCGAGCGTGTTGGCGACGCCGAGGCCGAAGTCCATGTGGAAGTGCGTCTCGAGCGGCTTCGAGATCCGCTCCTGCACCTTTCGCGTCATGTACGACGCGGCCGGTGGGCTGAGCACGCCGAACGTGTCCACCAGTACGAGCCCGTCCATGTGGCCGTCGCGCTCGATCGTCTGGATCAGGTCGAGAAACTCGCCGATCTCCGCACGCGTCGAGTCGATCGGGAAGAAGACGACCTCCAGCCCGTTCTCGTGCGCGTACCGGGTCGACTCGACGGTGGCCTCGATCGCCCGCTCGTACGGCCACTTGTACGCAAGCTCGATGATGTGCCGCGACGAGGGGACCTCCATCACGATTCCGTCGACGCCCGTCTCCAGCGCGAGCTCGACGTCGGAGACCATGCAGCGCGAGAACGCGAAGACGCGGGACGGCAGCCCGGCCGAGGCAATGCGCTTGACCGCCTCGAAATCAGAAGGGGACACCGCGGGGAGCCCGGCTTCGATGCGGTCGACGCCGGCCTCCGCCAGCGCCTCCGCGATCCTTACCTTCTCGTCGGCGGTGAAGACGACGCCGGCCTGCTGCTCGCCGTCCCGGAGGGTTACGTCGTGCACAGCGACTCGCGCCGGCGGCGTGAAGTCCTTCACAACCTCTTCCTGGTAGTTCCAGGGGCTGACGAAGTAGTCGTCGGTCTTCCACGGGTGTTCCGCCATCGGAGCCTCCTAGAGATCGAATGAGTCGTTGGTCGCTGTCACCCGGCGGCTGTCGCGAGCGCGTCGGCGTTCACCGGCGACCGGGGTGGCTCGTTCCGAAGCGCGCGGGCCACTTCGTCAGCGGCCCGTCGCTTGAGCTCCGCCTGCGCCTCCGCCGAATAGAACGCCATGTGGGGAGTGATGATCGACCGCTGGTGCTTCCGTAGCGGATGCGCCTCAGGGAGCGGCTCGGGCTCGGTCACGTCGAACGCGATCCCGGCGAGCCGGCCGTCGTCGAGGGCCGCACTCGCAGCCTCGAGATCGACGAGCCCGCCGCGCGAGGTGTTGATCAGTACCGGCGCCCGCTTCATCTGCGCGATCGTGCGCGCTCCGATCACGTGATGGCTCTCGGCGGTGAGCGGGACGTGCAGCGACACGAAGTCGGCGGACGCGAGCGCCTCCTCGAGCGACGGTGCGAGCTCGATTCCGGCGACCGGAGCCGCCGTGACGAAGGGGTCGTACGCGACGACGCGCAAGCCGAACGCGAGGGCGCGCTCGGCGACCCTCGCCCCGATCCGTCCGATCCCCACCAGCGTCAGCTGCCTGCCGGCGAGCGAGTGGATCCCTTCTTGCGGCACCGACCAGCCGCCGCGCCGAACGGAGTCGGAGGCCTGCACGACGCGGCGGGCCGACGCGAGCAGGAGCGCGAGCGTGTGGTCGGCGACCTCGTCGAGACAGTAGTCGGGGACGTTCGTGACGAGGATCCCGTACTCCGTCGCGGCTTGGATGTCGATGTTGTCGTAACCGATCCCGGAGCGTGAGATCACGCGGACGCCGCCCTCCGCGGCTGCCGCGATCACCGTGCGGGGCACCTGCGCGTAGCACACGAGCAACGCATCCGCTTGCCGCGCGAGTGCGGCAAGCGTCTCCTCGTCGGTGGCCGGTGCCGGAACGACCTCGGCCCCGAGCGGCTCGAGGAGCGAGCGCTCGATCGCGAGATCGGTGCCCACGTGGTCGGTGACGACCACCCGTAGCGCCATCAGCCGAGCGCTTCCTCGTCGAACGGGTACTTGGTGAAGATGATGGGGCCGTCCTTGGTGACGAGCAGGTTCTCCTCGAGACGGACCGTCTGCTCGAGCCCGGGGTGGCCGGCGAAGGTCTCGCAGGCGAAGTACATGTTCTCCTCGAGCTCGACCGGGTAGTCGAGCGAGTATGCCCGCGAGATCCACATGCCCTCGTAGAGCGAGAGCCCGATCGAGTGGGCGAACTGCTGGAGCGTGACCGTCCCGTGCTCGTCGTCGGCGTACTTCGGGAGCTTGGCCGCGACGTCGGCGGTCGTGTTTCCCGCCTTCATCATCTCGATCGCCGCGTACATCGACTCGTAGCACTCCTTGTACAGGTCCTTCTCCTTGGGCGTCCACTTGCCGCCGACCTTGAAGCAGCGGACGAAGTCGACGAAGTAGCCGCCGGGGCCGACCGCGTTCTGGTCGACGATCACGAGGTCGCCGAGCCGGATCATCTTGTCGGTGTGCCAGCGGCGGTACGGGCTCGTGTTGCCGCCCGAGGCGACGATGATGTCGTACACGAAGTCGAACCCGTTCTCGTACAGGAACTTGTTCACCTCGGCCGTGATGTCCGCCTCGCGCACACCCGGCTTGAGCCACTCGTTCTCGATCTTCCAGAACGATGCGTCGCCGAAGGCGCTCGAGATCTTCAGGCACTCGATCTCGTCCGGGGTCTTGACGACGCGGGCGGCCGACATCGCGGGCCAGGCGCTCGTCGTCTTGATGCCCGCGCGCTCGAACGCCGCGGCGGCGCTCGGATCGTAGATGTCGATCCCGATCCGCTCGTCCTCGACGCCGGACTCGCGCAGCACGGTGACGATCGACTGCACCATCCGGTCGGACATCATCTGCTCGGCGGTCTCGGCCCACTTCCAGGTGATCGCGGGCCGGATGTTGCCGTTGAGCCACGGCGCGTCGATCTTCGCGCACTCGAGGTCGGAGCCCGCCGTCTCGAACAGGATCGGTTCGCCACCGCGGGGCAGGACGGCATAGCGGATGAAGATGTTGTTCTTCCAGTTTCCCTGGTAGACCCCGGTCAGGTAGCGGACGTTCTCGCCGACGAAGCAGACGAGCGCGCCGAGATCGTCCTTCTCCATCATCATGCGCGCGCGCGCCAACCGATCGCGGCGAAGACGGTCGAAGTCGACCCGAGCCTGCCAGTCGGTCGTCGTCGTGCTGTAGACCCGCCGTGGATCGTGCTCGTGCGGCTTTCCCAGAAACGACAGGTCAAGGCCCTTGCCGGTTGGCGTCAACGTGTGCTCACTGCCTGTCTCTGTCATGCCCTGCTCCCCTCTCGATCATTCGTTCGTGTGCCTCGGTCACGGATCGAGCGCTCTCGGACGTTCGCTCCGAGCGAGGGATCCAGGAACGAGCGGAAACGCCAAGGCGCGTCCCTCCGGGAAGATGCGTGCGGCGTGGTCGACGACTCCGCGGGTTGGCCAGTTATCCTTGACTATCTGAAGCAGTGCTGCCGGTACCTTACACTCTCACTCACAGATGACTCCAGCATCCTTCTGAAGTGACCGGACAGGGTCACGCCCGCATCGGCCTCGGCTCCCTCGAGGTCTTCCCGCTCTGCCTGGGAACGAACGTCTTCGGCTGGACCGTCGACGAGCGCGATGCCTTCGCGGTCCTCGACGCCTACGTCGACGCCGGCGGCAACTTCGTCGACACCGCCGACAGCTACTCGGCGTGGATCGACGGCAACGTCGGTGGCGAGTCGGAGACGATCATCGGCCGTTGGCTGAACAGCCGCGGCTGCCGTGACGAGATGGTGATCGCGACGAAGGTCGGCGCCTGGTCCCGCCACAAGGGGCTTGCCCCCGCCACGACCCGGGCGGCGCTCGACGAGTCGCTGCGGCGACTGCAGACAGACCACATCGATCTGTACTACGCGCACCGCGACGACCAGACGACTCCGCTCGAGGAGTCGCTCGGCGGCTTCAACGACCTCGTCTCCGAAGGGAAGGTCAGGGAGATCGGGGCATCGAACTTCACCGCGTCCAGGCTCGCGGCGTGGCTCGCGGTCTCGGATCTCTCGGGCCTGGCGCGGTTCGTCGCGGTGCAGCCGCGTTACAGCCTTCTCGACCGCATCGAATACGAGGGCGACCTGCAGGCGCTGTGCGGGGCAGAAGGCATCGCGTGCGTTCCCTATCAGGGGCTCGCCCAGGGGTTCCTGACCGGCAAGTACCGGCTCGGCGCAGAGCTCCCGCCGAGTGGGCGCGCCGAGGGTGCGCGCACGTACCTCGACGCGCGAGGGCTCGCGGCTCTCGAGGTGCTGGACGAGGTCGCTGCGGCGCATGCGACCACCGTCGCCGCCGTCGCGCTCGGGTGGTTGCGTACCCGTGCCACCGTCGTCGCGCCGATCGCAAGCGTCCGGACGGTCGAGCAGCTCGCCGATCTCGAGCCGATGGTCGAGCTCGTCCTCTCTGTCGACGAGATCGAGCGCATCGATAGCATCGCGCTCGAGACGGCCTGACTCGAGCACGGGAGGACCAGACACGTGAACGCGGGCGAGACCGATCGGGCGCTTGCGATCGTGGAGCGGCACTTCGCCGCAGAGAACGCCCATGACATCCCCGGCACGCTCGCAACGTATGCCGACGACCTGATCTGGGATGACGTCAGCAACCCGGATTGCCCCGTCCGGGGCAAGGAGGCGGCGGCGCGCAACTACGCCGAGATCCTGGCGACCATCCCCGACCTCCAGATGGTGTCGACGCTCCGGTTCGCCTCTGCCGATCACGTGGTCGACGAGGCGATCCTCTCGGGACACGTACGGGGGACGTTCCTCGGAATCGAGGCCGACGGCGCCCCGATCAGCTTCAGGATCCTCCACGTCTTCGATATCCGCGCGGGTTTGATCGCGCGCGAGCAAGCCTGGTTCGACACCGCGGCGGCCATCCGCCAGATCGAGGACCATCTCCGCGGGCGCACCGGCGATCGTGGCTGATCCGAGGCGGCCGCAGGTTCTCGCCGCGGCCCGCTCCCTTCTCTAGGCGACGGTTTCACCGACCCCGGCGCGATCCCGACGGGGCCGTGGCCGGTCCACGGGAGGCGCCGGAGGGCTCGCATTCTTTCGCAAGAGTCGCTATATACTCCTCGCGCCAGCCAAGCCACACTTCTAACAGACAGTGCGACTTACAGTCTTCGGGCTACTGCTCTCGTTCGGCCCCACATTGATAGCGTGACTTCCAATTCACCAACGCCGGTGACCCAGTGCCGCTGACGGCCCAGATCGTACGGGCAGGGCATGGCCCGGGGCCGGTCCGACGGCTCTCGAGCTCGGATCGTGTCGCCTCCATCGTCCTCGGAACGGCCGGCGTCGTCGTCGTGATCTGCCTCCTCGAGCTGATGACGAAGTCGGGCCTCGTCCAGTCCCGCGACGTGCCCCCGGCGTTCGACATCATCCGCCAGTTCTTCCGGAACCTGATCACCTCGCACTTCTGGCACGTGATCGGCGACACGATGTACCAGTTCTCGGTCGGCCTCGCGATCGCCGTCGTCATCGGCATCCCACTGGGACTCGCGATCGGCGCGAACGAGCTCCTGTGGCGTGCGCTACGTCCGACGATCGAGTTCCTGCGTCCGGTTCCGCCTGTCGCCTTCCTCGCGCTGCTGCTCCTGCTCTACGGCCCCACCGCCAAGAGCGCGATCATCCTCGTCGTGCTCGGTTCGGTCTGGGCGCTGCTGATCCAGGCCATCTACGGCATGCGTGACCGGGACGAGGTCATGCGCGAGACGGCCAGGTCGCTCGGCCTCGGGTGGTGGCAGCGCCTGCGCTCGGTGACGCTTCCGAGCGTCCTTCCCTACCTCGCGACGGGGATCCGTCTCGGCGTCGCCTACGCACTGATCGCATGCATCTCGGCCGAGATCCTCGTCAGCTCGCCGGGCCTGGGCGCGGAAGCGTGGCTCGACGTCGAGAACGCGGCGACGACTCTCGCCTACTCCTACATCCTTACTGCGGGACTGATCGGAGTCGGGCTGCACATCGTCTCCGCACGCTTGGAGATGCGATATCTGAGATGGCACCCGTCCCAGCGTGGAGATCGGACATAGTCATGGGACGGTCGCAGCGTCGGTTGCTGGAGCTTGCGGTCGAGGTCGGGACGACCCTCGCTGTCGTCGGGATCATCTGGCTCGCCACGTCCCGCTCACACTCGCCGTTCGTCGTCTCCCTGCCGACGATCCTCTCGACGTTCCGCCATGTCTGGCTCTTCCAGCGCTTCACGTCGGATGTCGTCCCGAGCCTGGAGCGCTTCGTCCTCGGGTATCTCGCCGCCGTCGTCGTGGGTGTGCCGCTCGGCCTGCTGATCGGGATGTCGAAGCGGGTGCGGATGCTCACGCGGCCGGTCACGACCTTCCTCCGCTCGCTTCCACCTCCGCTCATGGTTCCCGTGGCCATCGCGCTCTTCGGTATCGACTTGAGGATGAAGGTGTTCGTGATCGCCTTCGTCTGTGTCTGGCCCATCGCGCTCAACACGGAGGACGGCTACGTGAGCCTCGACCCGACGATCCTCGAGACGACTCGTTGCTACGGCGTTGGACTCTGGGACAGACTCGTCAAGGTCGTGCTGCCGGCCGTCAGCCCGCGGATCTTTGCCGGGCTGCGCACGAGTGTCGCGATCGCCGTGCTCCTGCTCGTGATTGCCGAACAACTCGGAAGCACCGACGGGATCGGGTGGTTCGTCCTCTATTCCCAGCAGGGCTACGACGTCAAGGGGATGTGGGCCGGCATCGTGATGCTCGGGGTCCTGGGCATCGCTGCGAGCGCGCTCCTGAGCGTTCTCGAGCGACGCGCGCTGCGGTGGCACTTCAACCTGCGTGGGATCGACGTCTGAGATGGGCGGGATCACACCGTGAGCGCCGAGCTGGTCCCCGCCGCCGCGAGCGCGGAGGTGCTGCTCGAGATCGAGGCGCTGGGAAAGACCTTCGTCGCCCGCGAACGCGAGTCGGTGGCGATCCGCGAGGTCACCTTCGCGGTTCGTGAGCGCGAATTCGTGGCCGTGGTCGGGCCGTCGGGCTGCGGGAAGACGACGCTTCTGAAGTGCATCGCTGGGTTGACGCACCCGTCGACCGGTCAGACGAGGTTCGAAGGCAACCGGGTGAGCAGTCCGATGACCGACATGGCGCTCGTGTTTCAGGACTACAGCCGCTCGCTGTTTCCGTGGCTGACCGTGCGCAAGAACGTCCTCCTGCCATTGCGCGGTCGGACGCGCGCCGAACGCGACAAAGTGGTAGAGGAGTCGCTCGACGCGGTGGGGCTCCTGAGCTTCATCGACCACTATCCGTGGCAGCTGTCGGGCGGCATGCAGCAGCGCGTGGCAATTGCGCGCGCGCTCGCGTGCCAGCCGCGCGTGCTGCTGATGGACGAGCCGTTCGCATCAGTCGATGCGCAGACGCGAGCTGAGCTCGAGGATCTTGTTCTTCGCATCCACGCGGAGTTCGAGGTGACGATGCTTCTCGTGACGCACGACATCGACGAGTCGGTCTACATGTCGGATCGCGTGATCATCCTCACCGCGTCGCCGTCATCTGTTCAGGAGGTGTTGCCCATCGATCTTCCGAGGCCTCGAGCCCAGGACCTCACCAAGTCGCTCCCGGAGTTCGCGAGCCTGCGTACGCACGTCTATCGCGCGATTACGAAGGCACACGGAGACAAGAGCGGCCTATCGGTGACGCACTCGGAAACCCATCCTCTCGACTCTCTCCCTGCAAGCGGCGAGTTCGGTTCGTGAACGTGCCGGGTCGGATGTAGTGAATTGACACTCAAAGGCTAAAGATCGAGCAGCAGATGAGGAGGAACGAAATGCATAAGCGTTCGTCGCTTTCGAAGCGAACGGCAGTTCTTGTAACGCTCGTGTTGAGCATGAGCGGAGTAGCTGTCTTCTTGACCGGCACCAGCGCGGCAAGCAGCACGGCGCACAGCGCTCTCACGCCGGTGACGGTCTACTTCAATCCAGGTTCCGCTGACGGGGCGGGGATCGAGTACTGCAAGGAGTCGGGCGTCTGTGCCAAGCACGGCTTGGCCGTGAAGTTCAAGTACAGCACGCAGGGTGGGCCTCAGATCATCCCGGCGATGACCTCCGGGCAAGTCCAGTTCGGCGAGCCGGGATACGAGGACACGATCGTTGCGGCCTCGCAGGGCATCCCGATCATCGCCATCGCCCCGGTCTCGGTCGCCGCGACGTCGGACGCCACAGACTGGACCGCCGATCTCTCGAAGGCGGGCGGCCCGGTCAAGACCCTGTGTGACCTGCCCGGGAGGAAGGTCGCGATCAACTCGCTGCTCGGCCTCGGCCAGCTGTTCGTCGACGCCAACGTGTACAACGCGCACTGCAAGGGCGACCCGAGCAACACCGGCTGGAAGCGGATCAAGTTCGTCGCGATCCTGTTCCCGCAGATGCAGACCGCGCTGGACAAGGGCCAGGTGGACGCGATCTGGACGCTCGAGCCGTTTCTGTCGGGCATCCAGCATTCGATGAAGACCATCCTGCTGGCGGGGTCCGCGTACCGGACCGTGCCGCACGGGCCGATCACGGCGCTGGACACCTCGGTGGCGTACCTTCACCAGCACCCCGATGTCGTGCGGAAGATGCAGCTCGCGATCATGGAGTCGAACGGGTACCTGGCTGGACATCCCGACGAGACGCGGAAACTGCTCGGAAAGTACACGACGGTTCCGAAGTCCGTGATCGCGACTGCGATCTTGCCGACGTTCGTTCCGAAAGTCCCGCTCAGCCTGGTGCAGAAGGAAGCCAACTTCAACGTGCTCTTCGGCCTGATCAAGAAGGCGCCGCCGTTGAATTCGTACAACACGAAGGTGCCGATCACCGTGTCGGACTACAAGAAGTAGCAGAAGACCTGCCGCGACAACCGAACCGTAGACACGCACCCCAACGGGGGCGGGCTCAGCACGAGCCCGCCCCCAGGTGTGGTCGGTACCGTCGGGTGAAAGACGACGAGAGAAGAGGGAGCACGTGAGCGCAGAAGAAACACAGTTCAGGCCGCCGACCATCGATCCGACGACGATCACCGAGGTCGCGGCCGGCGTCTGGGTCATCCCCGACAGCGAGAGTATTCCGATGGTTCCGAACATCGGGATCGTTTGCGGCGACCGGGCGACCCTGGTTGTCGACACGGGTTTGGGAATCGACAATGCCCGGCGTGTGCTCGGCGCGGCGCGGGAGCTCGGTGGCGCGAAGCCGATCTTCCTCACGCTGACCCACTTCCACGCAGAGCACGGCCTCGGAGCAGAGGTCTTCCTGCAAGACGGCGCGACGCTTGTCTACAACGCAGCTCAGTGGGCCGAGCTCGAGGTGAAGGCGGAGGCGTACACCCGCCTGTTCCTCGGTGGCGCGCCGGAGCTCGAGCCGTACTTCACCGGGGTGGAGTTCCCCGCCCCGCACGTCCTCTACAAGGGGGAGATGTGGATCGATCTCGGCGGTCGGATCGCGGAGTTGCGTGAATACGGAGGCGGCCACTCACTCGGCGACCAGGTCGTGCTACTGCGGGATGCCGGCGTCTTGTTCACCGGCGACCTGGTCGAGAACAAAGTCTTCGGCGTGATCCCGGACGGCGATTCGCACCTGCTCCCGTGGCTCCAGCGCCTCCGCGAGATGGAAGAGCTCGGAGCATCGATCATCGTGCCGGGACACGGCATGCCGGGTGGGCCGGAGGTTCTGACGATCTTCCGCGAGTATTTCGAGTACACCGATCGTCGTGCCACCGAGCTTCGCGACAGCGGCGTCAGCGAGGACGAGATCGTCGACACCGTCGAAGCGGAGCTGCTCGCCCGCCACCCCGACTGGGCCAACAAGCCTTGGGCCCGTGTCGCGGTCGCCGATCTGAAATGGCCGGCACGAGCGTGAGTACCGATAGCGCGAAGACGGTGATCGTGACCGGCGGCGCCGGTGGAATGGGATCGGCCGCGACCGAGCTGCTCGCTGCCCGCGGCGTGAACGTGCTCTGCGCCGACCGTGATCTCGACGCGCTGGCGAAGACGGCGGCCAGGGTCGGCGGCTCGGTCGGTCGAGTGACGACGATGGCGGTCGACATCGGGAATCCGGACGACGTGAAGGGGATGGTCGACGGGGCGCTCGCCGAGTGGGGAGGCTTCGACGGCGTGTTCAACATCGCCGGGTACGAGGGAACGCTTGCGCCGATCGTGGATACCACGATCGACGAGTTCGACGAGGTGCTGCGGAGCAACATCCGCGGTACGTGGCTCTCGATGAAGTACGCACTGCCCCATCTCGTCGAGCGCGGCGGCGGCGTGATCGTCAACACCGGCTCGTACCAGGCGCTCCACGGCAAGGCGGACTGCGCCGCCTACTCGGGGGCCAAGCACGCGATCGTGGGGATGACGAAGTCGATCGCGCTCGAATACGCGACGAGGAACGTGCGCGCCAGCGTCGTCTGCCCGGGCGCGATGGACACGCGGATGATCAGGACGATGTTCGAACGCCTGGCGCCCGGCGATCAGGAGGCGGGAAAGCGCCGGATCCTCGCCGACATCCCGCAAGGGCGCATGGCCGACCCGAAGGAGCTGGCAGCGACCGGTATCTGGCTGCTGCTCGACGCTCCCACGCACATCACGGGTCAGGTGATCGCCGTGGACGGCGGGAAGTCCGCCGCGTAGTGGCTTCTCGCGAAGAACACGCGTCGGAGACGGGCCGCGCTCTGTGGTTCACCGGGCCGCGGCAGGCAGAGCTGCTCGAGGAGGAGGTGCCGCCGCCGGGGCCGGGACAGGTCCGAGTGCGTGGCGAAGCCTCGCTCGTCAGCGCCGGCACGGAGATGATCCAGTATCGAGGCGAGGCGGGCTCTCGGCTCGAGAGCGATCTGCCGACGAGCGCCGGCAGGCATCCGTTCCCGATCAAGTTCGCCTACCAGATCGTCGGCCGGGTCGAGGCGGCCGGAGCCGGTGCCGAGTTCGAGGTGGGCGAGCGGGTATTCGCCTACCACCCGCATCAGGACGTGTTCACGATGGACGCCGGCCGCGCGGGTGGAGGGACCCTCGCGCCGCAGGGGCGGCGGCTGCTGTTCGGCATCCCCGACGGGCTCGACACCGACCGCGCCGTGTTCGCGAATCTCTACTCGGTGGCGTTGACCTGCTTGCTGGACGCCCCGGTGCGGATCGGCGACTGCGTGGTCGTGTCCGGGCTCGGGATCGTCGGCACCTTCTGCGCGGAGATGGCGCGTCAGACAGCGGGCAGGATGATCCTCGTAGACCCGCTTGCGACTCGGCGCGAGCGAGCGAGCTGGATCGGCGCCGACGCGGTCGTCGACCCGGCCGATGCAGCCGCCGCGATCGACGAGCACAGCTCGGGCCGCGGGGCCGACGTCTTCATCGAGGCGAGCGGTGCCCCGCCGGCGCTCCAGGCGGCGATCCAGGGGACCGGCCGCGAAGGGACGATCGCCGTCGTCGCGTACTACGGGAACAAGCCGGTCACGCTCACGCTCTCTCCGGAGTTCCATCTACGGCGGCTCCGAATCGTGAGCACCCAGAACGCTTCGATCGGGTCGGGGCTTCAGCCGCGCTGGGACACCGAGCGGCGCATGGGGGTCGCGATGAGCCGTCTCGAGCGGATCGACGTGTCGCGGCTGATCACGCACCGCTACGCGTTCGAGCAGGCGCCCGAGGCATACCGGCTGCTCGACGAGGCGCCGGCATCCGCCCTCGCGGTGATCCTCGAGTACGGCGCATGACGTCGAGGCCGAGATACTCGGTTTGCGAGTACACGACGCCCGACACCACGTTCGAGGAGGATCTCGAGCTGATCTCGGAGACGGGCGCGACGGGTGTCGCCATCTGCGAGTTCAAGCTGCGTGACGGCGACGAGGAGCGCCAGGCCGAGGCTCTCCGGGAGAGCGGGCTGACCGCCACGCTCTGCATGCCGACGAGTATCTCGCCGCTGCCGGCGAGCCGCGTCTTCCCGGGCCCTCAGGACGTCGACGAGCGAGTGGACTTGATGTGTCGCAGCGTTCGCCGGCTGGCACCGTTCGAGCCGGCCGCGATCGTCGTCATCACCGGATCGGGGGACGGTAGGGCTCCAGCCGACGCGCGGCGCGCCGCGGTCGAGGGGCTGCGGCGGGTGGCGAGCCTCGCGGGTGAGCTCGGCACGCGTCTCAGCCTCGAACCACAGCGAAACGACCTCGTCCCCGGCCGGTCGCTCGTGACGACGATCCCCGAAGCGCTCGAGCTCGTGGCCGAGGTGGGGGAGCCCGCGATCGACGTGCTCTACGACGTCTACCACCTGTGGGACACGCCCGACATCGTCGAGTTGACCGAGCGTCACGCGCAGGAGTTCGGCGGCGTCCACGTCTGCGACTGGCGGCCCGAGACCCGCGGCTTCATGGACCGCGTGCTGCCCGGCGACGGGCTGATCGACCTGCCGGCGCTGCTCGGTGCCCTCGACGCAGGGGGCTATTCCGGCTGGTACGACCTCGAGATCTTCTCCGACGACGGCCGCTACGGCAGCGACTACCCGGACTCGCTGTGGAAGCGGCCGCCGCGCGAGCTCCTGCGGGACGGATTCTCCGCCTTCAACCGGCTCTGGGACGCGCGCGAGCGCTTCTGACCACCACGACACGAGGGGTGATCCGTAATGGGGCTAGTGACGTTCGACGAGGATCTCGACAACCTCGTCACCGGCCAGTACTCGACGGCAACGGGGCCCGTCTTGCGGGGCGTCGAGGTCGAGCTCGCACGCATTCACTTCGAGCCGGGCGGCGGTGCCGTGCTCCACAGCCATCCCGAAGAGCAGATCGTCTACGTGCTCGAGGGTCACGCGCGAGTGACCCTGGGCGACGAGGTCTACGAGATCGGACCCGGACAGGCGAGCTACCACCCGCCGAACGTCCCGCATGCCTTCGAGGCCATCGACGGCCTGACCGCGCTCAGCTTCAAGCGGGTCGTCGCCCCGATCTACGCGGCGACCGGCGACCTCTAGAACGGTGCTCTGACTCGCGTGCCCAAGGCTCACGACGGGATGGCGATCGAGTGGGACGTGCCGATCGCGATGGACGACGGGGTCGTCCTGCGCGCGGACGTCTTTCGGCCCGCCGGCGAGGGTCCCTTCCCCGTGCTGCTGAGCCACGGCCCCTACGCGAAGGGACTTCCCTTCCAGCAGGGCTACCCGGTCCAGTGGCGCCTCATGGTCGAGGCGCACCCTGAAGTCGCGGCGGGCTCGACGAACGCGTACCAGCGCTGGGAGCTGGTCGACCCGGAGAAGTGGGTTCCGTACGGGTACGCCTGCGTCCGCGTCGACTCGCGCGGCGCCGGACGCTCGCCGGGCGTTCTCGAATGCTGGTCGCCGCGCGAGACCCGCGACATGGCCGCCTGCGTCGAGTGGGCCGGGACGCAGGAGTGGAGCAACGGCAAGGTCGGGCTGGCGGGCATCTCCTACTACGCGACGAACCAGTGGCAGGTCGCCGGGCTACAGCCGAAGCATCTCGCGGCGATCTGCCCCTGGGAGGGGTTCGCCGACTTCTACCGCGACCTCGCCTATCACGGAGGCATTCGTTCGAGCTTCGTCGAGAACTGGTATCCCCACCAGGTGTCGACGGTCCAGCACGGGCTCGGCGTGAACGGCCCCATGAACGCCGAGACGGGCGAGCTGGTGACGGGGCCCGAGACGCTCGGTGAGGACGAGCTCGAACGCGCCAGGGTCGACCTGCTGGAATCGCTTCGCGAGCACCCGCTCGACGACGACTACTACCGTGCCCGGTCGGCCGACTGGTCGAAGGTGACGGTACCGCTCCTCACGTGCGCGAACTGGGGCGGCCAGGGGCTGCACCTGCGCGGGAACGTCGAGGGGTTCGTGCGCGCAGCCTCGAAACAGAAGTGGCTCGAATGCCACGGGCTCGAGCACTGGACACACTTCTACACGGACTACGGTCGCGAGCTGCAACGGCGGTTCTTCGATCACTTCCTCAAGGGTGAGGACAACGGCTGGGACCGCGAGCCGCCCGTTCGGCTCCAGATCCGGCACCCGGGCGAGCGCTTCGTCGAGCGGACCGAGCAGGAGTGGCCGCTCGCTCGCACACTTTGGACGCGCCTCTACCTCGACGCGGATACCGGCTCGCTCGGAGCCGAGGTTCCGACGGCGGATCGCTCGATCGGCTACCCGGGAGCCGGCGAGGGAGTCACGTTCTGGATACCTCCGCTACCCGAAGAGGTCGAGATCACAGGCCCGCTCTCGTCGAAGCTATTCATGTCGTCCTCGGCGGACGACCTCGACGTGTTCCTCGTCCTCCGTGTCTTCGACCCCGACGGCAACGAGGTCACCTTTCAGGGCGCACTCGAACCGCGGGCACCGATTGCGCAGGGATGGCTGCGCGCCTCGCACCGGAGGCTCGACCCCGAGCTGACGCTCGACTACAGGCCCTATCATCTCCATCGCGAGCGGGAGCTGTTGACGCCGGGTGAGATCTACGAGCTCGACGTGGAGATCTGGCCGACGTGCGTCGTCGTTCCAGCCGGCCACCGCATCGCGCTCAGCATTCGCGGCACGGACCACGACCATGGGGGCGAGCCTGCTCAGATGGGATGGTTCGTGATGTCCGGAAGCGGGCCGTTCCGGCACGACGATCCTGCGGACCGGCCGCCGGCCCTCGTCGAGACGCAGGCGACCATCCACACGGGACGCTCGCATCCGTCATCCATCCTCGTCCCGATCGTGCCTCCGCGGGATTAGCGCCCGACCTGTCCAATCGTCTCCTCATCCGCGGTGGCTCGATCGTCAGCCTCGATCCGGCGGTGGGGACGCTGCGTCAGGGCGACCTCCTCGTCGAGGACGGCGTCATCGCGGCGATCGCCCCGAAGATCGACGCGGATGCCGAAGTGATCGAGGGGGTTGGCCGCGTCGTGCTGCCCGGCCTGGTCGACTCCCACCGGCACCTCTGGTACGAGACTCTCAGGGGCATCGCGATGGATGCGGTGCTGAGAGACCTGCGTGTCGACGTCTGGCCGAACCTCGCGGTTGCGTATACGCCCGAGGACGTATACGTCGCGACGCGGGCCGCCATCGCCGACGCGTTGAGCAACGGGGTCACCACGGTGCTCGACTGGTGCCACATCGTCAACACACCGGAGCACGGTGAGGAAGCGATCCGCGCCCACGTCGAGCTGCCAATCCGTTCGGTGTTTGCGTACGGCGCCTCGATGACGAGGAAGCTCGACGAGCTCGAGGGGCGATTCGGGGAACCGTCGGCACGGGCAGAGATCGAGAAGCTCGCCGGCCGCCGCGGTGGCGCTCTCACGAGCTTCGCGCTCGCATTGCAGGGTCCCGAGTCGACGTCGATGCAGGTCAGCGAGCAGGAGATCGGCGTCGCGCGCGCGGTCGGCCTCCCGATGACGATGCACGTGGGTATGCAGACCGGGGGACCCCCGCGACGTTCGGTTGGGCGTCTGGCCGACGCCGGCCTTCTCGGACCCGACATGCAGTTCGTGCACTGCTGCTCGACCAGCGACGTGGAGCTTCGTCAACTCGCGGACGCGGGCGCCACGATTGCGATCTGCCCGATGTCGGAGATGGCGCTCGCGATCGGCGTGCCCCCGACGGGCCGCGCTCGTGAGGCGGGCCTGAAGCCGGCGTTCGGGTGCGACGCGGTCTGCTCTGCCTCGGGCGATCTCTTCGACGAGGCGCGGATCGCGCTGCTCGGGGAGCGATCCTTGAAGGCGCAGACGTTCTTCGAGACGAACAGCGAAGTCGTAGCCGGCGACGACCTGGGTTCGACTACGCTCGATGCGATCGAAGGGATCACCGTCAACGGTGCGAATGCCTGCTGGCTCGGAAGCCGTATCGGCTCCCTGACCGTGGGTAAACGTGCGGACATCGTGCTTCTCCGCGAGCTCGATCTGAGCGTTGCTTCTCTCGGGGACCTCGATGCTGCAGTCGTCGCCTCCGCCCATGGCTCGAACGTCGAGACCGTGATCGTGGACGGTGAGATCGTGATGCGCGGCGGGGCGCTCACCGGGATCGATCGCGGCGCGGTCGGCGCTGCGCTCGCGCGTAGCCGCGAGCGCTTGTTCGCAGCGGCCGGGTACTCGTGAACGGCGCCGACGGAGTAGAGGCTCGCCCTGTCATCGGGATCGTCCATCCGGGCTCGATGGGAGCGGCAATCGGCGGTGTACTGAGGCTCGCCGGCTGCACGGTGCTCTGTGCGCTCGACGGCCGCAGCCCGGATACGTCGGCGCGCGCACCCCAGCAAGGGCTCGTCGACGTCGGAGGAGTCTCAGAGCTCGCCCACCGCTGTGACGTGATCCTCTCGATCTGCCCGCCGCATGCGGCTGTCGAGGTCGCTGCCATGTTCGAGGGGTTCGCGGGCATCTTCGTCGACGCGAACGCCGTCTCCTCGATGACGGCGCGTCGAATCGGAGCGCGATTCGAGCGGTTCGTCGACGCGTCGATCGTCGGCCCACCCCCCGGGCGAGCCGGGACGACACGCCTCTACCTCTCCGGCGCAGAGGCGCCGGCCGTCGCAGAGGCGTTCGCGGAGACGCTTGTAGACGCGCGCGTCATTGCGGACGAGGTGGGGGCGGCATCCGCGCTCAAGATGGCCTACGCCGGCTGGACGAAGGGGACGACGGCGCTCCTGCTCGCGTGCCGGGGCCTCGCGCAGGCCGAGGGCGTCGAGGAGCCGCTACTGCGGGAATGGGCCGAGTCGCTCCCGGAGCTGCCCGAGCGCGCTGTCGCGGCCGCGCAGGCTGCCGCAGACAAGGGCTGGCGGTGGGTGGCGGAGATGGAGGAGATCGCTTCGTCGATGGCCGCAGCCGGGCTACCGTCAGGGTTCCACTTCGCCGCGGCTGACGTGTACCGGATGTTCCCGCTTGGTGGCGCTGACCCGCTCGAGCCCTCTCTCACTTCGCTCGATTCCCCGGAGGCCGGTGGCCGGTGGCCAGACGGAGGCGCTGACGACGCCCGGTAGCGCTTTCTCGAAGAGCCGAGCGAGCCTGTCCAGTTCGTGCGGCGTGAGCCGGCCGACGTAGAGGTCGCGCACCGTCGCGTGGTGGATGACCTGCGCCCGGCGCAGCGCCTCGAGCCCGGGTTTGGTGAGTACGGCCAATGCTGCGCGCCCGTCTGCCGGGTCGGGCTCTCGCTGAACGAGACCCCGTTCCTCGAGGCGGATGACCACCCGGGTGATCCCGCTCGGCGTCAGCATTCGCTGAGCGCCGAGGCTGCTCATGCGCAGTCTCAGGCCCGGGGCGCTGACGAGCGTGATCAAGATGCCGTAGTCGGCGAGCGAGAGGCCACCGTCCTGACGGAGACGTTCGTCGATCTCGCGCATCACCGCCTCTCGCAGACGGATGAGTCCCCGCCATGCGTGGAACTCCTCGGGACTGAAGGCATCGGGCTCCTGGAGCTCCTCGAGCCAGCGCGATGGATCATGAGTGTTATTTGACATCGTGAAGTAAATCTTCGATATTTTACTTGCGCAGATGAAATATATCGACCGAGCCGAGTGTTTGCCAGGACAAAGGAGACGACCATGCAATCCCATGCTCCGAAGGTGCTGGAACCACGCGAAGGGCTACGACTTCAATCTGGCCCAGGACGAGATCTCATCTTCAAGGTCACCGGCGAGGACACCGGCGGCGCCTTCGACTACTTCATCGTCGAGGTTGCTCCAAAGGGTGGGCCTCCACTCCACGTCCACCACAAACAGGAGGAGACGATTCATGCGCTGAAGGGGCGCTACAAGATCCAGATCGGCAACGAGACGTTTCACTGCGACGAGGGCGGCTTCGCCTATCTCCCGTCGGGTGTCCCGCACGCATTTCTCAACCTGACGGACGACCCGGGCGAGATCGTCGTCGTCTACACCCCGGGCGGCGGTCACAAGTTCTACGAGGAGTTAGGGCCGCTGACACGGAACGGGACACCGAGCCGGGAAGCGGTCGCGGCGGTCTTCGAGAAGCACGACATGACGCTGCTCGGGCCACCGCTGACCGCCGACTGACGCTCCATGTGGTAAGAGAGGGATGTCGTGAAGAAGAACGCCCCACAGGACTCCGGGTCCCCGTCCGAGCTGATCGACGCGAGGATCAGGGAGCTGGACGACTGGCGGGGCGAGACGCTCTCCCGGCTCCGGACTCTCGTCAAGGAAGCCGACCCCGACGTGGTCGAGGAGTGGAAGTGGAGAGGGACTCCCGTCTGGTCTCACGACGGGATGATCTGCACGGGCGAGACCTACAAGAGCGTGGTGAAGATGACCTTCGCCAGGGGCGCGTCGCTGAAAGACCCTTCGGGCCTGTTCAACTCGAGCCTGGAAGGCAACGTCAGACGCGCCATCGACTTTCACGAAGGCGACAAGATCGACGAGAAGGCTCTCAAGGCTCTCGTTCGCTCCGCCGTTGCGCTGAATACGTCACGCCGTGCCTAATCGTCCGCGTGCTCTTGCTCAGCCGCGGCCGACGAACGGCATCCGGGTTGCCATCACCGTCATGAACTGGACGTTTGCGTCGATCGGCAGGGTCGCCATGTAGACCACCGCCCGCGCGACGTGGGCCGGGTCGATCGTCGGCTCGCGCTCGATCCGGCCGTCCGCCTGAAGGACGCCGGTGGTGCGCATCGTCTCTGCCAGCCCGGTGGCCGCGTTGCCGATGTCGATCTGCCCGCAGGCGATGTCGTATGCCCGGCCGTCGAGGGACGTCGACTTCGTCAGGCCGGTGACCGCGTGCTTGGCCGCCGTGTAGGGCGCGGAGTGCGGGCGGGGGGCGTACGCCGAGATCGAGCCGTTGTTGATGATCCGTCCACCGCGTGGCGTTTGGCGTTTCATGATCCGGAAGGCCTCCTGCGTGCACAGGAACGTGCCCGTGACGATCGTCTCGACCACGGCAGCCCACTGTTCGTATGCGAGGTCTTCGAGCGGAACGGCGGGCGCGCCCACGCCCGCGTTGTTGAAGAGCAGATCGAGACGCCCGAACCGCGCGTCGATCTCGGCGAAGAGCCCCGAAACCGACGCGGGGTCGCGGACGTCGCAAGCGAGCGCCACGGCATCGCCGCCCGTCTCGACCGCTGCGGCCTCGAGTGGCGCAGGGCGCCGGCCGGCGAGGACGACAGTGAAGCCCGCGCCGGCCAGGGCGACGGCCGAGGCTCGGCCGATTCCGCTTCCCGCACCGGTGACCAGGGCGATCCCGGTCATCGCAGGATTGCGCACGTCACGGACACTAGAGGAATCTACGGGCTGAGCCGTCCGGCACCGAGGCCGGCGGGCTCGTCGAGCATCTGGCGGACGAGACGATCCGGCGCCGACGCCGGCGCCGATTGCGCGCCGTCGGCACCGGAGGTCTACGAGCGCATCGCAACGCTTCCGGTGACTCGGCGGTTGCCGCTGATCGTCCACGTTCCCGTCACGGTGCGCGGCGACCCGTGCGGGAAGCTGCACGTCCCGCTGAAGCCGGCTGCGCCGATCGCGCCGATCGTGCCGGTGCACATCGAGCCGGTGACGGTGTCCTTGAGCTGGAGCGAGGTACCCGAATACGTCTGGCCGTCGGTCGTCGCCAGGTCGATTCGCAGGGCGATCTCGCGCGCGCCGGTGCCCTTGCCGACGACCGACACGAGCACGCCGGAGCTTCCCTGCAGCTGGGAGAGCGCGCCGGCGAACGAGACGTGCAGCGACGACGGCACGGCGGCAGCGGCTGCGGTGTGCTTCGCGGCGGCGCTGTGGGGCAGCGCCGCGAGCGCGACGACCGCTGCCGCTCCGAGCACGGATCCGAGCGCCGCGAGACGCCTCAGCGGCGCCGGGGCGACGCGCCGCCGCAAGATCCGCCACAGCAGTGCGGCCGTTACGGAGCCGACCGCGACGACGTAGATCGCGGTGAGCCAGAGCGCGCCGCTGTCCGTGCCCGCGCCCACACCGTGCACCGTCGCGCCCGCCCAGACGAGGAAGGTCGCGTAGTGAGCGGTTCGCCACACGCGGTGGGGGATCCGCGAGCGGAGCGCGTTCGTGACCGCGAGCGCGACGAGAAGCTCGGCGGCGACGATCCCGACTGCGACCCAGACCGGCCGGTAGCTCGACGTGAACGGAACGAGCAGCTGCGTCGGCGAGAACCGCGTGTACGTGTCGAGCCCGACCGTGAGGACGTGCAACGCGACGAAGACGCCGACGAGCAGGCTGCCGAACCGGTGCACGTCGGTGACGGCGAACTTTGGCCAGCGCGGCAGCTGCACGCGGCCCGACAGCGTCAACCCGACGAGGACGACCGCGGTCAGCAGGACATACGCGACCACTCCGGCGGCGCGCGCCGCATACCAGTCGATCTGCACGCTACGAGGTGGACGTCGAGACCGACGGAGCGGAGGCCGCCGGCGCGATCGTGCCGCCGCTCAGCGACGAGCCGGCGTCGACCTGCGAGAGGAGGGCGCTCGGCGGCGAGAGTGGGGAGCCTGTCGCCGCCGCCGCGCCGGGGTGTGTCGTGCGGGCGAGCACGAGGACGGCGACGAAGCCGCCCGCGGCGGCGTACGCGACCGCACGCTTCGCCAGGGCAGCGCGCCGGCGTCCCGCAGCGATTCTCGAGCTCTCCTGCATGCCTCCCAGCTAAGCGTGCGCAGATGAAAGAGAACTGAGCGGCCCCTAAGAGTTCGGTGAGAGACGCGCTCCGCGCAGGACATGCTCACCCCTTCCTCATGCTCGGCCGCCACTCTTCGATCATGAGACAGGCAACAGTTCGGCTCGAGCACGCTCCGGCAGGGCTGCTCGTGGCGGGCGCACTGCTGTTCGCGGCGGTCGCCGCGCTCGCAGTCGTCCTGCTCCGGGCGCACTGAGCCCGGCGCTTCATTCCGCTCTCATTCGAGAGTGGTGCACTGACGGCATGGGAGCTCGCAGATCCTTCGATCCGCGCGCCCGCGACGCGGCCCTGCGCCGGCTGCGGCGGTTGACCGCCGCCACGGCCGCGGGTGCGATCGCGCTCGCCGGAGTGTTCGCCGGCCTGGCGGCAAGCTCCCTGCCCGGACGCAAAAGCGGGCGGGTCGCCCAGCGGTCGCCGATCTCCCTGCGGCTGCCGCAGACGCATCGCTCCGTGCGGAGGACGGTGCACGTGTCGGCGGCCGCGACGCCGGCGCCGGCGTCCGCGGTTGCGGCGCCGAGCCCGGCCCCTGCACCCGCGCCGCCGCCCGCGGCGCCCGCGCCGACACCCGCGCCACCGGTCGTCGTCTCCGGGGGCTCGTGAGCGCGACGGCGTCGTTCCCGGCGCTGGGCACCACTGCGTTCGTCGTCGTAACCAACCCCGTGAGGGTCAGCCTTGCACGCGCCGCGGTCGAGGCCGAGCTGGCGCGTGTCGACCTCGCGTGCAGCCGGTTCCGCCCCGACAGCGAGCTCTCGCTCGCGCATGCGGCCGCGGGTCGTGCAGTGCGCATCGGCCCGCTGCTGCTCGAGGCACTGTGCACCGCCCTCGATGCCGCGGCCGCGACGGACGGCCTCGTCGACCCGACCGTGGGCCGCACGCTCCGGCTCGCCGGCTACGACCGGACCTTCCGGCTCGTCGCCGCCCGAGACGGCGACTCCTTCGAGGCGCGGTTCGAGCGGGTGCCGGGCTGGCGCACGGTCGAGCTCGATCGGAAGCACTCGACCCTGCGGCTGCCCGTGGGCGTCGAGCTCGACCTCGGCGCCACCGCAAAGGCGCTTGCCGCCGACCGTGCCGCATCCGCTGCGGAGGCGGCGGCGGGGTGCGGCGTGCTCGTCTCGCTCGGCGGCGACGTCTCGATCGCCGGGGAGCCGCCCGCAGAGGGCTGGCCGGTGCTGGTCGCCGACGATCACGCGGCGCCGCTCGACGGCGGCGGCCCCACCGTCGCCCTCGCCGGCGGCGGCCTCGCCACCTCCGGCACGAAGGTGCGCCGCTGGCGTGCGGGGGATGCGGAGCTCCACCATGTGATCGATCCGCGCACCGGCCGCCCGGCCGTGACGCCCTGGCGGACGGTGACGGTTGCCGCAGCCTCGTGCGTCGACGCGAACACCGCGAGCACGGCCGCGCTCGTGCTCGGCGACGACGGCCCCGCCTGGCTCGAGGAGCGGCGTCTCCCGGCGAGGCTCGTCTCGTGCGGCGGCGACCGCACGTGCGTCGCCGGCTGGCCCGCGGAGGCGGCGTGACCGGCGTCGTCTTCGCCGCCTCCTCGCCGAGTGCGTTCTGGTACCTGACGCGCGGCACGGGAATCGTCGCGCTCCTGCTTCTCACCGCCGTCGTGTTGCTGGGTGTCTCCGGCGCGACGCGCTGGCGCACCGAACGGCTGCCGCGCTTCGTCGTCGCGGGGCTACACCGCAACCTCACGCTCCTGTCGCTCGTCTTCATCCTCGTCCACGTGCTCACGACGGTCGCCGACGGCTTCGCACCGGTCGGGCTGCAGGCCGCCGTCGTCCCCTTCACGTCGCCGTACCGGCCCTTCTGGCTCGGCCTCGGCGCGGTCGCATTCGACCTGCTGCTCGCACTGACCGCGACGAGCCTGCTGCGGGCCCGCATCGGCCTGCGCGCCTGGCGCGCGCTGCACTGGCTCGCGTACGCGGCGTGGCCGATCGCGCTCGTGCACAGCCTCGGCACCGGCAGCGACGCGCGCGTCGGCTGGTTCGAGCTGCTCGGCGCGGCGTGCACCGTCGCAGTCGCGGTCGCCGTCCTGCGCCGCCTCGCCGTGGACGGCACCTGGACGGGCGGACGGGTGACCGGCGCCGGGGCGGCGCTGGTCGTGCCCCTCGGCATCGCCGTCTGGTACCTGATCGGCCCGGGGCAGGCGGGGTGGGCGGCACGTTCTGGCACTCCGGTCACGCTGCTGGGCGCACGGGTGGCGTCGCTGCCGAAGCCTCCCTTCGCGGCGCCCGTGCGCGGCACGATCGTCCAGTCGCGGGCCGACCGCTCCGGCGACGTGACCGTCGGGATCGATCTCGCCTCGAGGGTCGGCACGACGCGCGTCTGGCTGCGCGGCCCGGGCCTCGCCGACGGCGGCGTCCGCGTCCAGGAAAGCCGCGTGGCCTTCGGGTCCACGGCGGTGCCGAACACCTATGTCGGACAGCTCTCGGCGCTCGACGGGAGCCGGCTGACCGCCGTCCTCCACAGCGGCAACGGCGACACGCTCGATCTCGCGCTCGTGCTCTCGATCGACCGGGCGCACGGGATCGTGACGGGATCGCTGCGCGCGGGAGCCGGCGGATGAGCGTCGCACACGACGAGCGCGGCACCCGCGTGGCCGCGCCGGCGGGCCTGCCGCGCCTGCTCGCCGGAGTGCGCCCCGACGGCCGCCCCGTCACGCTCGAGGCGCATCTGCGCCGCTACGGCCCGCCGCCCGAGCTGCACGGCCGTCAGAGCCGCAGCGCGTTCCTCGGCGCGGTCGCTGCGAGCGGCCTCCAGGGACGGGGCGGGGCGGGCTTCCCGACGGCCCGCAAGCTCGAGGCGGTCGACGCGCAGCGTGGCACGCCGGTCGTCGTCGTCAACGGCGTCGAGGGCGAGCCGCCCAGCGGCAAGGACAAGGTGCTGCTCGCCTACCTCCCGCACCTCGTGCTCGACGGCGCGGCGCTCGCCGCGTCGGCGCTCGGCGCCCGCGAGGCGATCGTTGCCGTCGGACGTGCCGCGCATGCCGCGGTCGAGTACGCGGTCGCGGAGCGCCGTCGCGCGCACGTCGCGCACGGAGTCGCGCTGCGTGTCGTGCGTGCACCGGAGCGCTTCGTCGCAGGCGAGGAGACCGCGGTCGTCAGCTTCCTCAACGGCGGACCTGCGCGGCCGACGTTCACGCCGCCGCGCCCGTACGAACGCGGAGTCGGTGGCGCGCCGACTCTCGTGCAGAACCCCGAGACGCTCGCACACCTCGCACTGATCGCACGCTTCGGTCCGAGCTGGTTCCGTGCGGTCGGCACGCCGGACGAGCCCGGCTCCGTGCTCGTCACGCTCGCGGGAGCGGTGCACGAGCCGGGCGTCCTCGAGGTCGCCATCGGAACGCCGCTCCGCGAGCTGGTGGCGCAAGCGGGCGGCGTCACGGCGGAGCTGGGCGCCTTCCTCGTCGGCGGCTACTTCGGCACCTGGCTGCCTGCCGCCGATGCGCTTGCCGCGCCGCTTTCGAATGCGGGCCTCGCCCCGCTCGGCGGGTCGCTCGGCGCGCGCGCGATCGTCGCGCTGCCCGCAGCTTCCTGCGGTCTGCTCGAGACGGCACGCGTCGCGCGCTATCTCGCAGCGGAGAGCGCCGGGCAATGCGGCCCGTGCGTCCACGGGCTCGCGGCCGTCGCCGAGGACATGCTGCAGATCGCGCGTGGAAACGACGTCGCGGGCGTGCGACGCGTGGTCGAGCGTCGCCTGTCACAGCTCGAGGGTCGGGGCGCGTGCCGGCATCCGGACGGAACCGTCCGCTTCGTCGCGAGCGCGCTCCGCGTGTTCGCGCGAGAGGTCGAGCTCCACGCCGTCCACGGGCGCTGCAGCGGACGCGCGAAACAGCCCGTCCTGCCGCTGCCCGCCCGGCGACCGGACGGACTCCGGTGAGCGACGTGCTGCGTGTCAATCCGATCGCGTGCGACGGGCACGGTCTCTGCGCCGAAGTCGTCCCCGAGCTGATCGAGCTCGACGAGTGGGGCTACCCGATAGTCTCGGGCAAGCCCGTGCCCGCCCGCCTCGAAAAGCACGCAAAACGCGCCGTCGCCGCCTGCCCGGCGCTCGCGCTGCAGCTCGTCCACGACCCGCGGCCCATCGTGAGAGGATCTCGGGAATGACCGTCGAGGAGATGCCGCTCGAAGACGAAGCCCGGGCCGACGACGACCTCGAGCGCAGGACGACGCCGTACGCGGCGCTGTACGAGCACTGGGAACGGCACCAGTGGTCGGCGCTCGCCCTCGACCTGACGACCGACGCGGCGTCGTTCCAGACGCTGAGCCAGACCGAGCAGGACGGGCTCGTCTGGATCTTCGCGAACCGCTTCCATGCCGAGTTCAACGTCGCGCGTCTGCTCGCACCGTTCCTGCTGGCGGCTCCCGACTACGGGATGCAACTGCTGCTCGCGACGCAGGTCGCCGACGAGCATCGCCATCTGCAAACCGTGCTGCGCATCTACGAGGAGGTGTTCGGCGTGCAGGGCGGAATCGACGCCGTGCACGAGCTGGCCGACCGCAACCTCGATCCCGTCTCGCGGACGCTCCTCTACGACAAGCTCGAGCAATGGACGCTGCCGCTGCTCGAGCGCCAGGACGAGGACACGTTCGTCCAGGCCGTGCTCGTCTACCACGTGCTCGGCGAGGGCGTGATCGCGCGCACCGGCCAGAACCTTGCCGCCGGCCAGTACGCCAAGCTGAGCGGCTTCCCGGGCCTCAGCCGCGGCCAGCGGCTGGTGAGCCGAGACGAGGCCCGCCACATCGGCATCGGCGTCTCGTATCTGCGCCGCCGGATGGACGCCGAGCCCGAGCGGACCCGCGAGCTCGTCGGTGCAGTGATGGACGACATGTTCCTCGTCGCCGAGCGGATGCTGCAGACGGCGAACTCAGGCATGACCGACCTCGTCGTCTCCGGCTACGGCGTCGATCCGCAGGGCTTCTACGCCGAGGTGATGCGCCTCATCGACGTGCGCCTGCGCTCGATCGGGTTCGTCGAAGGGTGACTGTCGCCGCGGAGCGGCGCGGGCCGCGGACGCATGCGGAGCGGCTTGCGGCTCGCGACGGCTACTTCGGCCCGGAGAGCGTGATCCGCCGGATGGGCAGCTCGCCGTTGACACCGCTGCTGAGCGGGGGCGCCGCGGTGCTGCTGCAGGTCGCCCACCCGCTCGTCGCCTGCGGCGTGGTCGAGCACTCCGGCTACGACCGCGACCTCTCGCGCCGGTTGATCGGGACGATGCGCGCCCTCTACCTGATTGCGTTCGGGAACAAGGCCGAGGCCGAGCAGGCCGGAGCCGCTGTCCGGCGAGCTCACGGCCGCGTTCACGGGACGACCACGACCCAGCTCGGACCCTTCCCGGCCGGGACGGCCTACTCGGCGGCGGATCCCGGTCTGATGTTGTGGGTGCACGCGACCCTCGTGCACAGCTCGCTCGCCGCCTACCAGCAGTTCGTGCAGCCGCTGACCGGCGCCGAGCAGGAGCAGTACCACCGCGAGATGAACACCGTCGCCGAGCTGTTCGGAACGCCCGCCAGCGTCCTCCCTCGGTCCTACGACGAGTTCCGCGAATACGTCGACGCGCAACTCGCCGGCCGCACGATCACCGTCACGCCCCCTGCTCACGAGGTTGCGTCGGTCATTCTCGCGGCGCCGCTGCCGGTACCGCTTCGGCTGCTCGCGCCCGCGCACCGGCTCGCGACGACACAGATCCTGCCGCCGCGACTGCGCGACGAGTACGAGCTGCGCTGGACGGCAATGCACAAGCTCGCGCTGCCGCTCGCCGCCCGCGCCCTGCGCTACGGCTCGGCTCCCGCTGTCGCCGTCGGAGCGCGGATCAGGCCGCCGGCGTGGGCGTTCGTCGCATAGAAAACGAAAGCGCTCTTTCCAAGACGCTGTCGCAGCGTTACCGTCCGGACTGTGGACGGTAGACCCGGCGCAGACGACTGGTTCGCATCCCCGGATCCGGAGGTTCCCGAATGGCCGTCGGAGGAGAACGTTGATCCCGGCGCCGACGACTGGCTGAGCGAGGCGGGCGGCGCCCCGCTGCGGCGCTCCTGGGTCGGCGCGATCGACAGGCGCGTGGTCGCGGTCGGCGCGTCGCTGCTGGCGGTGCTGATCGCCGGGCTGGCCGCCGCCGGCGTCTTCAGCAGCGGCGGCGGCGCGCCTGCGCCCGCCTCGACGCCCCCACCGACCTCCAGCGTGCCGACCGCGGCCGGCACGACGACGACTGCGTCCACGGCCAAGCGGCTCCCCGCTCCCGCGACGACGCTGAAACCGGGCGACAGTGGGACGCAGGTCACGGTGCTCCAGCGCGCACTCGCCAGCCTCGGGTTCCCGGCTGGAAAGGTCGACGGTCAGTACGGCCCGGCGACGAAGACCGCAGTGGCGAAGTTCCAGAGCTCGGCCCATCTGACGGCCGACGGGATCGTCGGCCCGCTGACGCTGCGCGCCCTCGTCAGCGCACTGCGCGGCCCGTAGTGAGGGTCTCCCGTTCTCGCGCGCACCTCGGTACTTGCCCGCAGAGGTTTCGCGCGAACGTCCCGATTGCAGGCGGCGCGTCCTGATCCGAGACTCGTGCACGCCCATGCGCAAGCGTGCAATTGTCGTTGCCCTCGTTTCCGTTGTCCTGCTGGTCGGATTCGCGCGGCCGGCAGAGGCGAGGCGGGACTTCGCTCCGACGCCGACCGGACCGGTCTACGGCGGCGTACCGGGCGCGCTGCCGCCGCATTTCGCCTATGTGTACGACAGCGCCTATCGCGGCTGGCCGGTCGCGCCGACGCAGGTGCAGCATCCGGTACGCGGGGCGTTTCTCGACCCGCGCGGCCTCGACGACACCGGCCTGTCGGGCTACCACTTCGGCATCGACGTGAGCATCGACGACAGGCACCCGGAGGCCGGCGCGCCGCCCGGGTTCTCGCATCGTGTGTACGCGGTCGAGTCGGGGCGGGTCAGCATCCCGCCGAAGGACGCGGCGAAACGCTGTCCCGACCGACGGCTCCAGGTGGGCCATTTCGCCTACTGGCATGTCTCCCCGATCGTCGCTGTACGCGGCTACGTCAAGGCGGGCCAGCAGATCGGCTGGTCGTGCCTTGGGGTCTGGCACGTCCACGTTTCGGAGTGGCAGCGCTTCAAGGGCCGGCAGGTGTGGGTCAACCCGCTGCACCGCGGCGGGCGGATCGCGCCCTACACGGACACGGCCGCTCCGACCGTGAGTGCGCTCGTGTTCGTCACTCCGCCCGCCCGGGCGTGGCGGCCCACCAAGAGCCTCGCCCAGCAGGACACGGCGACGCGGCTCCCGCCGACCCGGCTGCACGGGCTCGTCGAGCTGCGCGCGAACATCGGCGATCCGCAGTCGTTCCTCGGCTTCCTCGCCGACAACCGGGCCTGGCCGACCGTGTTCACGCCCTATCGCGTGAGCGTGACGATCCGCGCGCGCTCTTCGGGCAAGACGATCATGCGGCGGACGAGCTTCCAGGCCGACCAGCTGCCGCAGACGCCGTACATCGTCCACTACGCGCCGGAACGATCGAGGACGACAATATGCAGGAGTGCGTCGGTCCGCCTCAACGGCCCGCGTGTGCGGGGACGTACTGGTTCCGGCCGTTCTCACAGTTCGGCCATGAGTACTGGAACACGCGCGCGACGCCGAATGGGCTCTACGACGTGACCGTCCGCGCGGAAGACTTGACCGGCAATGCCACGACACGGGCTGTGACCGTAGCGGTGCGGAACTAAATGGGCGCCAGCCTGACCGTGCTCGCGCTCGACGCGATCAAGCTGCACCGCTTCGGACTGGCAGGCCGCGAGCCGCTGCTCCTGCTGCTCGCCGCCTCGCTCTTCACCTTCGCTGCGACTCGGCTCTACACGCGACTCGCGCGCATCCGTCGCTGGGGCAGCGGTCGAGTCGGCGACGTCCACCTGCATCACATGGTCCCGGGCAGCGTGCTCACGCTGGTCTGCGGAATGCTCGAGATTGCGTTCCAGCCGCGCGACTTCGGCGTCGACTTCCTCGCCGTCGGCTTCGGCGTCGGCGCAGCGTTCGTTCTCGACGAGTTCGCCCTCTCAGTCCATCTGCGCGACGTCTACTGGACGCCGGAGGGCCGCCACTCGATCGAAGTCAGCATCATCTGGACGCTTCTCGGCCTGCTGCTCCTGACCGGCATCTCGCCCTTCGGCATCCATGACGGGACCGAGGGCCCGCGGGCGATCGGCTTCGCAGTCGTGATGGTTGCCATAGGGCTGTCGGTCGTCACCTGCCTCAAGGGGAAGCTGACGCTGGGACTGCTGAGCATCTTCCTGCCGCCCGTCGGGCTCGTTTCCGCGTACCGGCTGGCCCGTCCCGGCTCGGTCTGGGCGCAGCTCTTCTACGATCCGCAGCAGATCGCCCGCGCGCAGAGGCGTTTCGACCCGGCCGCCTCCCGCGTCGAAGTGCTTCGCCGCAAGCTCACCGACCTGCTCGGTGGCCGGCACGATCTTCAGGCCCCGTAGCCGGCGCCTCAGAACAGCGGCGCGAGCATCGCGTCGATCAGGTGCGGGCCAGGCTCGACGAACGCCGCACGCAGCTGCTCGGCCAGCTCTGCGCATGTTCTTGCGCGCGTCGCCGGCACGCCCATGCCGGTCGCGAGTGCGACAAAGTCGATGTCCGGCCGCGACAGGTCAAGCAGCTCTTCCGCCTTGCCGCCGGTCTCTGTGACGCCGACGCGCTGCAGCTCCATGCGGAGGATCGCGTAGGAGCCGTTGTTCAGGATCACCGTCGTCACGTTCAGCTCTTCGCGCGCCTGGGTCCACAGCGCGCTGAGCGAATACATCGCGCTGCCGTCGGCAGCCAGACAGAGCACCGGCCGGTCGGGGCAGGCGACCGCGGCGCCCGTCGCCATCGGCAGGCCGTGTCCGATCGCGCCGCCGGTCAGTGTGAGGAGGTCGTGGCGCGGCGAGCCGGCCGTCGCCGGCGGCAGCGACCGACCTGACGTGATCGACTCGTCGGCGACGATCGCGTGCTCCGGCAGCATGGCGCCGATCGTCCCGGCCAGCGAACCTGCGGTCAGCTCGCCGCTCGGCAGCTCGGGCGGAGCGGGTTCGTGCAGGACCGGTTCGGCATCCGCTGCGACGAGGTCGGCCAGTCGTTGCAGCGCGTCCACCGGATCGTCTGTGCCGCTTGCGAGCACGTGCACGGTGCAGCCCTCGGGTACGAGATCGCTCGGCCTGCCCGGGTAGGCGAAGAAGGAGACCGGGGCGCGCGCACCGGCGAGGATCAGGTGCTCGACCCCGGCGAGCTGGGACTCGACCTGCTCGGCCAGATAACCCATGCGGTCGATCGCCGGCAGTCCCGCCCCGCGCTCGAGCCGCGCGGGGAAGGTCTCGACCAGGAGTCTCGCGCCGCAGCCGACGCCGATCCGGCTTGCGGCAAGCAAGGCGGGCTCGCGCGTCGCGGCGCCGCCGATCAGGACCACGCACGGCTCGCCTGAGCGCAGCACGCGGGCGATTGCCGCGACTTCGGCGTCGGCCACGACGGCGCGCTCGGGAACGGCGGCCGCGTCGGCCGGAGACACCGTCCGGCCGCCTTCCGACCACGACACGTCGGCCGGCAGCACCAGTGTTGCGATATGCCCCGGCGGAGTCATCGCGGCGGCGATGCCGTCGGCTGTATCGGCGCCCACATCGAGGGCGTCCTTCGTCGTTCTCAGCCAGCTCCCCAGCCAGTTGGCAAGCAGATGGATGTCCGAGTTCAGCGGTGCGTCGTACTGCCGGTGGTACGTCGCGTGATCGCCGACGATGTTGACGACCGGTGTGAAGGCACGGCGCGCATTGTGCAGACCGACCAGGCCGTTGGCGAGGCCGGGCCCGAGATGGAGCAGGGTTGCGGCCGGCCGGCCCGCCATGCGGCCGAACCCGTCGGCGGCGCCGGTGACGACGCCCTCGTGCAGTCCCAGCACGCCATGCATCCCGGGCACCTGGTCGAGCGCTGCGACAAAGTGCATCTCGGATGTGCCCGGGTTGGCGAAGCAGACGTCGACGCCACCGGCGAGCAACGTTCGAATCAGTGCCTCGGCGCCGTTCATGTTCACGTTCCGTTCTGGCCGGATCTACCGAGCTCGCCGCCGCAGGGCCTCGCGGTCGCGGACGATCGTTCTCCCTCGCCGGAGCTCGACGGTCTTGCGCTGCTCCTCCTCACGGAGCACGCGGTTCGCCGTGGCGCGCGACGTCCCGGCAAGCTCCGCGAGCTGCTCCTGCGTGAGCGGCACCTCTGCAGTGTCGCCGTCGCGGTAGAAGTCCGCCGCCTCACAGAGGCGGCGCAGGAGGCGCTTCTCGGCGGGAACGTACATCGCCTCGAGCAGGCGCTCGTTCGTCACGCGCAGCGCGCCGGCGAGCAGTTGCACGAGCACGTCGTTGACGGCCGGATGGGTGTCCCGGAGGCGGTCGAAGTCGGTCTTGCTGATCGCGAACGTCTCGGCGTCCTCGAGTGCGACCAGGGTGGCAGCGCGGCCCCAGTCCGGGCCGACGAGCGCCATCTCGCCAAAGTGCTCGCCTGGCCCGCGGAGACCGATCGTGACCGTGTCGCCGACCGGCGTCATGATCCGAATCGCGAAGCAACCCTTGACGACGAGGTGAAGTGCGTCGCCGGGATCGTCGCGATGGAAGACGACCTCGTTACGAGAGAATCGCCGCCTGCGCGCCACCGACAGGAGCCGCTGGATCTCCTCCTCCGGCACGCCCGCCAGGAGTTGCCACTGCATGTGCCGGGATCCTAGTGTCGCGAAGTGGACACTTCTACCGTCAACGGCGCGAACGACACGCCGAATGCCCTCCCGTAGTGTCACTCAACGAGCTGGGTGCCCCGCGAGCGGTTGGCGTGCACCACGAACCGGCCCAGCTCCGCACCTGAGAGCTCGGTACTCGCGGATCTTGCGGCTCAGCCGACTCTCACATCGGATGCCCGGGCGCTGCGGAAGGGGAGACGCATGCCCGGGCGTCCTGGCTCGAGCCCGAGTCGGGGCCGCTACGCGGCCGGCGCGCAGACGAAGAACTCGTGCGGCGGCTTTCCAGACGGCCGCGTGCGCACCACCTGTGACTCGCGGATCCGCCAGCGCCCGCCCTCTGCGAGGTCGACGAGCTCGCCGATGTGCGGCTCTGCCGGTAGGTCCTTCTCCGCCAGATCCCAGCGCCCGTCGGCGAACAGCAGCTTGAAGGAGTAGCGCGCTAGGGAGGCAGCCGTCTCTTTCCGGAGCAGGTCGGCGTACTGAGCGAAGCGGTCGATCGCATCCGCACGCTGCGCGCGCTCCTCGTCGTCCGTCACGGAGGCGAGCCGTGCCCGGTTCCGTGCGAGAGCCTGCGCCAGCTGGTCGGCGCTCGAGCTGACTTCCCCGCGTGTCTCCACGACTAGCTCATCGACCGCCGTTGTCCGGAGGAACGTCCCTCGTTTCAGGGGCTGGGACCGGTCTGGGATCACCGGCAGGTGCCCACCGCCGAGCTGATCCGGCGCGGCGCCGCCCGCTTCGCCGGCGGTGAGGGGCGGCACGGCGGCTTCCTGGAGCGAGCCGGAGACGCTAGGGTCGGGAGCGGGCCGCGCCCGCGCGTGCGCGTCTCCGAGCGATGCCTCCGTTTCCGAAGCCGACGTTCGCCTACAGCTACGACACGGCCGCCGAGACCGCGGCGCTCGTCCGCTACCGCGACACCGAGCCCGGCCGCGCGATTCCGTCCAAGGCGGGCGACCGGCTGCTGCTCGCGACCTGGAACCTTGCCGCGGCCCGTATCTCGCCGCGTTCGAGAGTGGCAGCTTCCGCTTCGTCCTCGTCAACGTTCACCTCTACGACGGAACGCCGAAACCGGTCGACGTCGAGCGGCGCATGCTCGAGACGTACGCGGTCGCCTGGTGGGCGAAGCGGCGTTATGGCGACAAGAACACCTTCGTCGTCGACACGGATCCCCCTCGGTGACTTCAACCTTCCGAAAGCACGTTCCGGCGACCCGATCTACGACGCGCTCACGAGGCGCGGTTTGATCATTCCGGCCCACACCTCTCAGATCGGCTCGGCGATCGCGTCGGACAGCCACTACGACCAGATCGCCTTCTTCCCCGGGAGCACACGCAAGCAGTTCACGGGAAAGATGAATGTGTTCGACTTCGACGGAGCGTTGTTCCGCGACCTCTACACGTCTCGTTCGCGCACCCCCGTCTACCGTCCGATCACGCCGGCCGGGCAGACCGCCGCAGCCGGCGGCAGGTCAGGCTTTGTCGAGGGCGGTTGCCGGCCAGGTGAGCCCGATCAGCGGCAGGGAGCGACCCTCGATCGAGAGCTTCGCCGTGCCGACGCCGTCTGCGCTGAGCCACGACTCGATCGTGTCGATCAGTCTCATCGCCGAGCGCGATTCCCACTCCGAGCGAACGCGAACTTCGTTGCGCGCAGCGTCGAACGAGATGCACGACAGGTCGAACAATCCTGCGAGGCGACGCAGCAGGGCATGCGCCCCCGTCGCGTCTTCGAGCGCAACTCGAATCTCCACCATCAGGTCCTCCGCGTTCGAAGCTCCGGCGCGGCCCAGGACGTTCAGGCCGGCTCGCACTGCTCCAACCCGCGTTGTTCGGGGCGGACCTGTCGCGGTGCCGATGGCTGTGGCACCGCATGGGCGATTTGCCAGGAGGAAGCTTAGCAGCCCGCTTGCGCGTTTCGCCACATGAATCATGCGAGATCCGGGACTGTCCGCAGCGCGGCCCGATGATGAGGTTTCATGCCCTTTGTGGCCCCTGAACCGCTGCGTGTGGGGATGCTCGCGCCGATCTCCTGGCGGGTACCCCCGCGGCACTACGGGCCCTGGGAGCAGTTCGTCTCGCTCCTCACCGAGGGGCTCGTCGCCCGGGGAGTCGACGTCACCCTGTTCGCGACGGCCGACTCGATCACCCGCGCCCGCCTGGCGGGCACCGCACCGACAGGCTATTCGGATGACCCGGCGCTGGACGCGAAGGTGTGGGAGGGCCTGCACATCGCAGCGGTCTTCGAGCGCGCCGCGGAGTTCGACGTCATCCACAACAGCTTCGACTTCCTGCCGCTGACCTATAGCCGCCTCGTCGCCACGCCGGTGGTCACGACGATTCACGGCTTCTCGTCGGAGCGGATCGTCCCGGTCTTCGAGAAGTACAACCGCGACGGCTACTACGTGGCGATCAGCGACGCCGACCGGCACGAGAGCCTCGACTACATCGCGACGATCCATCACGGGATCGACATGCACGCGTTCGAGGTCGGCGCCGGGCCGAGGGACTACCTGCTGTTCTTCGGGAGGATCCACCCCGACAAGGGAACCGTCGAGGCGATCGACGTGGCGGAACGGGCCGGCATCCCCCTCGTCATCGCGGGGATCGTGCAGGACCGCGAGTACTTCGAGCGCACTGTGGCGCCACGGATCGACGGCGAGCACGTCACATACGTCGGGCCGGTGGCTCCCGACGGCCGCAGTCAGCTGCTCGGCGGCGCACTCGCGCTGCTGCACCTCGTCGACTTCGACGAGCCGTTCGGGTTCAGCGTCGTCGAGGCGATGGCGTGCGGAACGCCGGTGATCGCCGCCCCGCGCGGGTCGATGCCCGAGATCGTCCGTCACGGTGAGAACGGGTTTCTCGTCACCTCCGTCGACGATGCCGTGTCGGCGGTTCGGGCGTCAGGCGGCCTGGATGCCAGGGCCGTGCGCGCGTCGGTGGAGCGACGGTTCGACGCCGGGCGGATGGTGGACGACTACCTCGCGCTCTACCACCGAGTCATCGAGCTCCATCGGGCCCGGGAGTGAGCCCGACTCCGTCGGTCGGCGCGGCGAGCACGGCCTCGAGCAGGTCGTCGAGCTGGGCGGTGGCGAGGCAGATCGAGGTGTCGGCGGCGCCGTAGTAGAGGCGCACGTCGCCGCTCGCGGCGTCGTGGACGAGGCCGCACGGGAAGACGACGTTCGGGACGTCGCCGGTGCGCTCGTACGGCGCGAGCGGCGCCGAGGATCCAGTCGGGCAGCCGGTGCAGCACGCGCGTCGGCTCGTCGAGATCGAGCAGCGCGAGGCCGACGCGGTAGACCTGGCCGGAGACCGTCTCCTTGACGCCGTGGTAGACGAGCAGCCAGCCGTGCTCGGTCAGGAGCGGCGGCGGGCCGATGCCGATCCGCAGCGAGTCCCACCAGGCGCCGGCGCGCGGCTGCAGGACCTGCTCGGGCGTTGCTCCAGCTGACGAGGTCGGCCGAGCGGGAGAGGAGGATCTCGCCGCGGCGCGCCGCCGAACTCGGTCTTCGGGCGGTGGAAGAGCACCCAGCGGCCGTCGATCCGGTGCGGCAGGAGCGCTGCGTTCTTGTCCTCGGGACGTCTGACGATGCCGTGGCGCTCGACCGTGCGTGAAGTCCTCGGTCGTCGCGAGGAAGACCGCCGGGCCGGCCGGGCCGTAGGCGGTGCAGGTGATCACCCAGCGTCCGAGCTCCTCGACCCAGACGACGCGGGGGTCCTCGAAGCCCCACTGCTCGCTGACGACGCCGTCGCTCGGGCGCGAGCAGCGGCTCGGCGTCGACCGCCCAGCCGTCGATGCCGTTCGCCGACCGGGCCACCGTGAGGTGCGAGATGCCCCTGCAGGTCCTCGACGCGCGCGAGCAGGACCGTCGCGCCGTCGACCGCGCTGCGGCCGGGTTGAAGACGGCGTTGACCGGATAGGGCCAGTCGTCGGCGGTCAGGATCGGATTGCCGGGATGGCGCTTGAAGAGCTCCGCGCTCGTTCACGCGGCCGCCGGCTTGAGCGGAGCGCGCGCACGGATCGCGGCGCGGACGCCTGCGGCGTCGAGCAGGAGCGCGGCGCGGTGGAAGGACGAGCGTCGACTCCGCGCCCTCGTTCTCGTTCAGCGCCTCGGTGCCGAGCCCGTCGCTGCAGCCGCCGGTCGCGAAGTCGTAGAGCGGCCGGTCGAGCCGGTTGCGGCCGAGGAACCACTCGAACGACGCGACGCGCGCGGACCCCGTGCTCGGGCTCGCCGCGTGACGGCGAACGCAGCCAGCTCCGCCTCGACGAGCGCGGCGGCATCGAGCGGCTGCTCGTCGCCGTCGCCCGGAGCGGCCTCGCCTCGGCGGCGTCCGTCGTGGCCCGGCAGGCGCAGGACGTCGTCCTGCGAGGCCGCACTCGTCGCCGAGCCAGCGCAGCGACTCGAGCCCGAACTCGGTCGAGGTCCTCACGTCCGAGCGCGCTGCCGGCGGTGATCGAGTGCCTGCGAAAGCCGCGCGTTGTCGTAGCTCAGCTCGTCCTCGAACCAGTTCCAGCCGTCGGAGGCGTGGCTCCGGTAGGCGTCCGCGAGCTGCTCGGCGAGGCGCGCGAGAAGCTGTTGCGCCTGCGGCTTCGAGCCGGTCGGGGTCGAGGCGCGCGAGCCCGAGCACCGTGTAGGCCGCGGTTCGCAGCGCCACCTCACCCGTGAGCGTGGCGACGAGTCGCTCGAGCAGGTCGCGTGCGGGCACGACGACGGCTGGGATCCAGGCGGTGGCGAGGATCTCGCCGAGCGCCCAGACCGAGCGGCCGACGTGATCGCCGATGTGCGGCTCGTCGAGCCAGCGGCGGTCGTACGACATGAAGTTGCGCATCCCGCCGTCGCCCTCGGCCGCATGCAGGAAAGCGAGCGCCCGGTAGAGGATCGACGTCCACGGCTGTTCGTCGCCGCGCCGTGCGAGCGCGAGCGACACGACGGCCAGGCGGGCGACGTCGTCGACGCAGTAGCCGCTGTCGCGGTTCGGGATGATCCCGTGGGCGTGCTGCACGATGCCGACGTCGTCGACGAGTGTGAGCAGGTGATCGGTGCGCAGGCTCGTGAGCTGCAGGTCGGTGACGCCCAGCGGTCTGCGCCGCGGCGCGCGCTCGTGCGCTTCTCCCAAGACCGAGGCGGTCGCCTCCGCGACCGACGGCCAGGAGAGCGAAGAGCCGATGCGCCGCGCCTCGGCCCGTGCCGCGGCGAGCGTCTCCGGCTCTGCGACGTAGTCGCAGACCGCGTCGGCGAGCGCGGCAGGATCGTCGAACGGCACGAAACGGCCCGCCCCGGACGCGAGCATGTCCCGCGCGTACCAGTAGGGCGTCGACACGACGGCGCAGCCGGCGCCGATCGCGAACGTGAGCGCGCCGGAGGCGATCTGCTCCTGACCGCGATACGGGGTCACGAACACGTCGGTTCCCGAGAGCAGATTGGAGAGCTCGTCGATCGAGAGGAAGCGGTCGTCGAACTCGACATGGTCACCGAGCCCGAGCTCGAGCACGCGACGCTCGAGCATGAGCCGGTACTGCTCTCCCTCGCGGTGCGCGACGTCGGGATGTGTGCGCCCGGCGATCACGTAGACGATCTCGGGGTGACGCTCGATCATCGACGGCAGCGCCTCGATCACCGTCTCCAGCCCCTTGCCGGGCGAGATCAACCCGAAGGTGGAGAGCGTGAAGCGCTCGCCGGTGCGTGCGTAAGGCCCCGACGAGGGAGCGCGCGCGATCAGGCGCGACGGCGCGCCGTGCGGAACCACGCGAACCTTCTCCGCGGAGCAGGCACCGCAAGCGACGAGTAGACGCTGTGCGGTGTCGGTCATCACGATCACGAGCTCGGCCCGCTCGCACAGTTCGGTGAGCACCTCCAGCTGATGCGGAGTCGGCGCCGAAAGCACGGTGTGCAACGTCACGACGAGCGGCTGCGCGAGTTCCTCCACGAAGGACAGCACGTACTCCCCGTCGCGTCCGCCGTAGATCCCGTACTCGTGCTGCAGGAGCACGACGTCGACGTCGAGGCGGCTCAGAGTCCTCGCGGCACGCACGTAGTCGCCGCGGACAGCCTGTCCGATCAGCGAGAGCAGGCCGCGACGCTGCGGGCTCGTCGGCTTGTTCACGACGGCGACGACGTCGGCGCTCTCGATGCCGGCGGCGCCGAGCAGCGTCCCCCTCAGGTCGGCCGCAAACGTACCGATCCCGCAGGCGCGCGGCGGGTAGGTGGAGACGATTGCGGTACGCACGGTGCTAGCGGCGCGGGCCCGAACGCGACCGCGCGTATGCCGGCTGCATGCGCTGCGGTTCCTGCAGCCCGCCGCGAGTCGTGGTCGGGACGCGGAATCTCCCGTTCGTCGCGGTGCGCAGCCGTTCGAGGATTCGCCTCAGGCTTTTCCTCATGATGTCGTTCCCTTTCGTGACTCCCCGAAGCGGCAAGCGGCGGGCTCGTGTGGGAGTTGAAACACGGGACGCTTTCCACACGGTAGCGCAAATCCGGGTGTTTTCCGGTTTCGGGGCTATGATGAGAGGGCGCTCCTCTCCGACATGCACGCCGGGCCCGAGTGCACGGCATCGATGTCGAGAGAAACCGCAACCGCAGCAGTCCTTGCGCGCGTCTCCAGTCGGCGGCGTTGGCTCTTCGGCGCCGGCACGGGCGTCGTCACGCTGGCGCTCGCAGCAATGGCGGCCCGCCACTTCGCGGCGATGTCCTGGCCGTTGTCCAGCCGGCAGCCGCTCGTGCTCGTCGCCGCCGGGTTCCTGCTCGTGCTCGCTCAGGCGCTCAAGGCACTCGGTTGGGGCAGGTTGTTCACTCGGGCCGAACGTCCGACGCTACTGGCGCTCGCTGCCGGCAACGGAGGCGCTGCCCTCGTCGGCGTGCTCCTTCCCGGCCGCTTCGACGACGCGATGCGGATCGCCGTCGTCCGCCGCTATCCCGGTTGCCGTGCCGGTGTACGAGTGCTCTGCCTCTCGCTCGTCATGCTCGGCCTGATCGACAGCGCCGCCATCGCTCCGCTCGCACTCGCCGGTGCGGCGCTTCCCCACGTGGGGGCCGCCATCCGGACCGGGCTTGCGCTCGTCGCCGCCGCCGGCGTCGTGGCCGCGATCCTGATCTCGCTCTTGCCGCGCCTGCTCGCGCACCGGCGCTCATTGCGCTTCCGGCTCGGCCGCTGGATGAGCATCCGCACCACCTCGCTGCGCCGCGCCTCGGAAGCCTGGGCGCTCGTGTCGGCCTGCTGGTTCGTACGCGCGGTCGCGTTCTTTCTCATGCTCGGCGCACTCGGCGTGGGCTACTCCTTGCCGCTCGCGCTGCTCTTCCTCTGTGCCGGAGCAGCGGCGGCAGCGCTTCCGGTCGGTCTCGCCGGCGCGGCCACGCAGATCGGTGCGGGTGGTGCGGCGCTGGTGGCGAGCGGCGTCGGCACGGCGCAGGCTCTGCACGTGGCCGTCTCGGTGGGGGTGCTCGGCGTCGTCACCGGCACGGCCGTGCTCGTGGCCGTCGTCGCGTGGCGTGGCGCGTTGTCGCTGGTGCCGTCGAGCTAGCCTCCGCCGGACGGCGAGCGCTTCGCCGCCCTCGTCGCGCGCGGCTGAACGGGACGGGCCTCTTCGGGGGCGGGTGCTAGAATCAAAAGGCACACGAGCGAGTACCGGCTGCGCATTCTGCGCCTCCTCTGCCCGTTCTTCATTGGCAGAGGAGGTGTTTCATTCATGGCAACCGGAATCGTCAAGTGGTTCAACGACGCGAAGGGGTACGGCTTCATCACCCCTGACGCGGGTGGCAAGGACCTGTTCGTCCATCACAGCGCGATCGGCGGCGACGGCTACAAGTCGCTCCCCGAAGGCGCGAAGGTCGAGTTCGAGGGTGCCGAGGGCGCCAAGGGCCCCGAGGCAAAGAACGTCCAGCTCGTCGCTTAGCAGCGTGACGCTCGAGTGGGGGCGCACACGCGCCCCACTCGAGGAAAGGCGGGTCTGATGCAGGGCAGGATCGTCTGGTTCAACCTCGACAAGGGGTTCGGCTTCATCCGTACGGAGACCGACGAGCGGCTCTACGTCGCACGCAGCGGCTTCGTCCCCGACCACACGCCGACCGAACGGGTCGCCGGGCGCGAGGTCTCGTTCGACCGCGAGGTCGCCGAGGGCGACCCACGCGCCGTCAACGTGATCTTCCCGGTCACGGCCGAGCCGCGACGCGCGCGCATGCGCCACCAGCGCTGAGCGACGGCGTCAGGCCGCCGGCAGCGTAAACGACACCCGCGCGCCGCCCTCCGGGCGGTTCTCGGCCCAGATCGTGCCGCCGTGTGCCTCGACGAGGCCGCGGGCGATCGCCAGCCCGAGCCCGGTGCCTCCCCCCGAGCGCGCGCGGTCTGCGCGCCAGAAGCGGTCGAACATGCGCGCGGGAGCCTCGGGCGGCAGGCCTTCGCCCGTGTCCTCCACCCGGACGAGGACCTCGTGGTCACGCCGCTCCACGTGCACGGCCACCGAGCCGTCGGACGGCGTGTGGCGCAGCGCGTTCGTCAGCAGGTTGAAGAGGACGCGCTCGATCTTCGCCGGCGCGATCGGCGCGGTCGAATCGTCGGCGAGGTGGGAGCGCAGCGCGATCCGGCGGGAGCTCGCCTCCGGGCCGAGCTGGCGCAACGCCGACTCGACGAGCCCGGAGACGGGCGTCTGCTGCAGCTCGAGCGTGAGCACGCCCGCGTCGATGCGCGCGAGCTCGAACAGGTCCTCGACGAGGATCGACAACATCCTGACCTCGTCGCGGAGTGTCGGCAGGTAGTGCTCGGGCTCGACGAGGCCGTCTTCGATCGCCTCGAGCATCGCCTGCATCGCCGCGATCGGCGTGCGCAGGTCGTGGCTCGCCCACGCGACGAGCTCGCGGCGCGCGTCGAACAGCTGCTCGATGCTCGCCGCCATCGAGTTGAACGACGCTGCGAGCTCGGCGATCTCGGTCGCGCCCCCTGCGGGCGCGCGCGCCGACAGATCGCCTGCTGCGAGCTGCTGGGACGAGTCGCGGACGCGCCGGATGGAGCGGGCAATCGAGCGTGCGAGCACGAGCCCGGCGCCGACGGCAGCGCTCGCGGAGCCGGCTGCGACCGCGAGGATCTTCACGTCCGCGCCCATGTGGAACATCACCCAGCCCGAGAGCAGCACCGCGGCGAGCGGCACGCTCATCGAGAGCAGTGCGAGCCCCGCGAGCTGGAGCCAGAGGGTGGGCGCGGCGCGCAGCGCGAACGCGGCGGCGAGCCCGACGGCGAGGCTTGCACCGGCCACCGCGAGCGCGAGACCGATCACGGGTCGAACCTGTAGCCGACACCCCACACGGTTTGCAGGTGCACAGGATGCGCGGGGTCGGTCTCGACCTTCTCGCGGAGCCTGCGGACGTGGACGGTGACCGTTCCCGTGTCGAGCGCGACCGCATGGCCCCAGACGCGGTCCATCAACTGATCCCTCGAGAACACGTGCCGCGGATGCGCGGCGAGGAACCAGAGCAGGTCGAACTCGCGCGCCGTCAGCGTCACCGCGTTGCCTGCTTTCGTCACCTCGCGGCTCGCGCCGTCGAGCGCGACGTCCGCGAACGAGAGCTGCTGGAGGCGCGGCGCGCTACCGCTCGAACGCCGCAGCACCGTGCGCACCCGCGCCGTCAGCTCACGGGGCGAGAACGGCTTCGTCACGTAGTCGTCGGCGCCGAGCTCGAGACCGACGATCCGGTCGGCCTCTTCGCCGCGCGCGGTCAGCAGGATCACCGGCAGGTCGGAGCGGTTGCGGATCCAGCGGCAGAGCTCGAGCCCGTCCGTGCCCGGCAGCATCACGTCGAGGACGACGAGGCTCGGGTCGCCCGTCTCGATCAGCGTGCGCGCGACGTCGCCGTCTCCCGCTTCGAGCGTCGTGAACCCCTCGCGTCGCAGGTATCGCACGACGACATCGCGCACGATCGGCTCGTCGTCAACGACGAGGACGGTCGCCATCGGCATAGTCTCGCGCCCACTTCGGGTGGTGGGCGCGCGCCCAGTCCTCGTCGACGCTCCCGAGCGTCATGCCGCGCAGGGCGTGGCGCGTCGCCGGATGGATGAGGGCGAGATAGAGGTGCCCGGCGAGAAGCGCGAGCGCCGCGTACATGAGGCCGTCGTGGAGGACGACGGTGCTGGCGAAGCGGAAGCGCGTATCGCGCTCGCCGAGCCAGAGCAGCAGCCCGGAGACGAGGAAGAGCACGGTGAACGCCGCCGTCAGCGAGGCGTTGACCTTCTGGCCGGCGTTGAAGCGGCCCTCCTGTGCGGGAAGGCGGCGGAGCCACTTGACGTCGTCGGCGTCGAACGCATCGAGCTCGCGCGCGGTGCGCAGCAGGCCGCGCCGGTCGCCGAGCAGCGCGATCAGGGCGAGCGCGGAGACCCAGCCGACGCCGGACCACGCATGGAGATCCTTGATCAGCGGCCGCCGGCCGACGACAATCGAGAGGCTCGGCAGGTAGAGGATCAGCCCGGTGGCGAGAAGCATGAAGAAGCCGAGCGCGTTCACCCAGTGCAGCGTGCGCTCGGTCCGCGAGAAGCGGCGCAGGTAGCGGCTCATCGGAGCCGAAAGCCTCTGGCCGACGCGCCGGCCGCTGCCGGTGGAGGCTGCTGGGGGGACGAGCTGTAGCCGTTGGAGCGGCCGACCCAGGCGTCCTGGTCGTAGCCGAGCTGCTCCCAGTAGCCGGACTCCGCCTGGCTGACGAGGTTGATCTCGTTCAGCCACTTCACGTTCTTGTAGCCGTACATGTCGGGGATGATCAGCCGCAGCGGTGCGCCGTGGTCGCGCGGGAGCGGCTTCTCGTCCATCTCGTAGGCGAGCATCACGTCGTGCAGCAGCGCCTGGGGCATGGTCAGGTAGTCGACGTACGGCTGCTCTGCGGAGACGAACTGCAGCGCGCCCGCCTCCGGGAGCGGGTTCGTCCGGTCGAACAGGTCCGTGAGCCGCACGCCGCCCCAGTGCACGTTCTGCACGGTCCAGCCGGTCACGCAGTGGAAGGTCGAGATCTGGTTGACCTTCGGGAGCGCGAGCAGCTCGTCGTAGCTGAGCGACGCCGGCTTCTCGACCAGGCCGCCGATCTTCAGCCGCCACGTGGCGCGGTCGAACGTCGGCATCGAGCCGGAGACGGTGTAGATCCGCCAGCCGCCGGTCGGCAGGAACGGCGCCAGCGACGACGCCACCGGCGAGATCGCGCCCGAGACGTGCCCCCAGACGGACTTGCCCCACGCGAGCGAGGAGATCCCGCCCGCGACCGTGAGCAGGAAGACCCCCCGCCCGTAGCGCCTCGGTGCCGGCTGGCCGGTGGTGTCGTCGACTGGATCGCTCATTACATGTGCGCCATGCCTGCGAACAGCTTGCCACGCAGTTCGCCGGGGTGCCCCTTCGTGTCTACCCAGATCCGGTAGGCGCCGGGCTTCGCCTCGACCAGGTCGAGCGCCTTCTTCGAGACCGCATCGCAGCTCTTGGCAGCGTAGTGCATGCCGAGCTCGGCGACCTTCATCCCGTGGGCATCGCGGATCGAGGCGCCCGTGATCCCCTTCGTGGTCAGCTCGAACGTCCAGCAGAGCTGCCCCTTGGTGGCGTTCGAGGTCAAGTTGACGATCCCGTGCTGCCCCATCCCGGAGAGCTTCGCGGCGAGCTGGGGATGCATCGTGCCCGCGAGCGCCGCTCCGGAGCCGAGCGCGAGCATCGCGCCTGCCGTCACCGCGGTGAGCTTGAGTGAACGCATTGATCCTCCCTGAGAGACTTCGGACTCCCTGACCTTGGCGGTTTGGGATTGCGGCCCTGTTGCGGGGTGCTTACGGAAGCCTTGAAATCGGCGGGTGAGTTGAACCCGACGGCCGCATGGCGCAGACTCGCGGCGTGCGCCGGCGTACGACGACCAGCACGCATCAGATCGCCGCGCTCTTCCCCTACCCCGGCGAGAGCGTGGGGGCAGGGGGCGAGCTCGAGTTCCTGCCCGACCTCGGATCGGAGGACTGGCGGAGGGTCGGCGCGTACGCCGAGCGCCTGCGCTTCTCGAGGGGCGACACGATCATCGAGGCCGGCGACAGCGATCGCTCGCTGTACATCGTCGTCGAGGGCCGCGTCGAGATCCTGCTGCCGACGCCGACCGGAGAGCTTCGCCGCTACGGCACGATCGAGCAGTCGGTGACAGGCGAGATCTCCTTCCTCGACGGCGGGCCGCGAACGGCGACGATCCGGGCCCTCGGCGAGGTCGAGCTCCTGCGGCTGAGCTTCGAGTCGTGGGGAGTGCTCTCGGCTCGCAACCCCGACCTCGGACGGGCGATCCTGTTCGATCTCGCCCGCATCCTCGCGGTACGGCTTCGCGCCGCGGACGAGGCGCTCGGGCGCGCGCACGGCTCGTGAGCGCCCCGGCGTTCCGGAACATGCTGCAGATGGAGCCGCGCGTTCCGCGCGCGGCCTGGCTTGCGATCCGCGCAGTCACGGTCGCCGCGGCGCTCTCGCTGATCGGCGCGCTGTTCGCGGATGGGACCTGGGCGCTGTCGGTCTTCTGGGGCATCTTCATCTCGCTCGCGCCGCTGCTGTTCTTCCTCGCGCCCGGGCTCTGGCGCAACATCTGCCCGCTCGCCGCGGTCAACCAGACCGCGCGCGTGTTCCGCTTCAGCCGCGGTCTCACGCTCCCGAGGCCGCTCGTCGAGCACGGATACCTGATCCCGGTCGTGATGCTCTTCGGCCTCATCCCGGCGCGGCGCGTCCTCCTCAACACGAATGGGCCCGCTGTCGGGGTGCTGCTACTCGGTGTCGGCGCGCTCGCGTTCTTCGGCGGCATCGCCCTCAAGGGCAAGAGCGGCTGGTGCTCGACGTTCTGCCCCCTGCTCCCGGTGCAGCGGATCTACGGCCAGACGCCGTTCGCGATCGTCCGCAACAGCCACTGCGAGCCGTGTCTCGGCTGCGCGAAGAACTGCTTCGACTTCAACCCGCAGGTCGCGCAGTTCGCAGACCTCTACGACGACAACCCTGTGCGCCCGGCGTATCGGAAGCTGTTCGTCGGCGCCTTTCCCGGCCTCGTCGTCGCGTACTTCACCGTCGGCAACCACGGTGTCCTGCGCACGTACGAGCTGTTCGCGGTCGTCGTGCTGGCGAGCGCGGGTCTCTTCCTGCTGCTCGACAGCGTCGTGCGGATCTCGACGGCGACGATCCCGACGCTCTTCGCGGCGGCTGCGCTCAACGTCTATTACTGGTACACGTTCCCGCGGCTCGCACAGCGGCTCGCGCACGCACAGCCGGACTGGTGGGTGTGGGGCTCGCGCAGCGGCCTCGCCGTCCTGTCGCTGGTCTGGGTGGCGCGGACGCTGCGCAACGAGGACACCTTCCTCGAGGTCGCCTCGTCCGTCGGCGGCGTCCGGCTCGGTGCGGGTGCCGTGAGCGCGCTGCGCGACTCGGCGGCCGCGGCCGATGTCACGGTGCTGCCCCAGCAGCGGCGGATCGCAGTCGAGGCGGGCGCGACGCTGCTCGAGGTGATCGAGAAGGACGGCCTGCCGATCGAGTCGGGGTGCCGCATGGGCATGTGCGGAGCCGACCCGATCTGCGTGCTCGACGGGGCCGACTCGCTCTCGCCGGTCGGCGACGACGAGCGCTCGACGCTGGAGCGGCTCGGTCTCGCCGATTCGACGCGGATGGCCTGCTGCGCCCGCGTCCGCGGGCCTGTGTCGATCTCGCTCACGCCCGAGAAGCGCATCGCGGTCGCCGGCGCAGGCCCCGCGGAGGGCGTGGAGCCCGGGATCGAGCGCGTGGTCATCGTCGGAAACGGCATCGCCGGCACGACCGCCGCAGACTACGTTCGCCGCCGCCACCCATCGTGCAGCATCGACCTGGTGGCGCGCGAGGAGCACTTCCTCTACAACCGCATGGCGATCTCGCGGCTCGTGTACGGACGGTCGGCGATGCAGGGCCTCTACCTCCAGCCCGACTCCTGGTACGAGGAGCAGCGGATCACGCCGTGGCTGAACACGCTTGCCTCGCGGATCGACCGCGAGCGGCGCGAGCTCGTGCTCGCGACCGGCGAGGCGCTGCCCTACGACCGTCTCATCCTCGCCGCCGGCAGCGAGGCCTGGGTGCCGCCGATCGAGGGGATCGACCTGGACGGCTCGTTCGTCATGCGCACCGCCGAGGACGCGATCGACCTGCGCGCGTACGTGCAGGAGTCGGGCGCGCGCCGCGGCGTCGTTGTCGGGGGCGGGCTGCTCGGCCTCGAGGCGGCGTACGCGCTGCACCAGCTCGGAGTGCGCGTCACCGTCCTCCATCACTCGGAGCGCCTGCTCAACCGCCAGCTCGACGAGCGCGGCAGCGCCTTCGTGCGCAGCTTCCTGGAAGGGCTCGGGCTCACCGTCCTGCTGCAGGCGGAGGCGGTCGCCGTGCGCGGCGCCGACCGGGTCGAGGAGGTGCTGCTGAAGGACGGGCAGACGCTGCCCGCGGAGCTGTTCCTCGTCTGCACCGGCGTGCGCGCGAACCTCGAGCTGGCCGAGGCGGCACAGCTCGAGGTCGGCCGTGGCGTCGTCGTCGACGACCGCATGCGCACGAGCGACCCGGCGATCTTCGCGGCCGGCGACGTTGCCGAGTTCGAGGGCCGGATCTGGGGGCTGTGGCCGACGGCGGTCGAGCAGGGCCGGATCGCGGCGCTCAACGCGCTCGGCGGGGACGAGCGCTACGCCGAGACGCCCCCGGTGACGATGCTCAAGGTGACGGGCGCCGACCTGCTCTCTTCCGGCCGCTTCGAGCCGGAGGCGGGCGACGAGGTGGTTGCGCTCGAGGACGCGGCCGACCATCGCTACCGCAAGCTCGTGCTGCGAGACGGCGCGATCGTCGGTGCCGTCCTCTTCGGCTACCCGCTCGAGGCGCCGGGCGTCTCGGCGGCGATGAAGGCGCGGCGCGATCTCTCGGGGCAGCTCGAGGCTCTGCGCGCCGGCGACTGGAGCGTCTTCGTCGAACGGCCTGACGGCGTACCGTCCGAAGCCGCGGCGTGAGCGCCGTGGCTCCTGACTCGACCTTTTCCGGCAACCGTTCGCCAGACGAAGGAGGGCCCCGCCGAGCGGGGCCCTCCGAGCGTGCGTTTCCCCGCGCCGGCGCCTAGGTCGAGGCCGGCTCGTCGCCTACGAGGAACGGTGCCGGCTCGCTGAGGCTCGGAATGTCGGTCTCCGTGCCCAGCTCGCCCAGCGCGTCCGTCACAGGCGGGAGGGACGGCGTGTCGACGCCGACCACTCCGGGTGCGATCACGCCGCCGGGAGTGGCGGCGGGTGTTCCGGTCCGGCTCGTCCCGGTCCGTGCGCGCGTGGTCGAGGTGCCTCCCGGGCGGGGGGCGGCCACAGTGCGCTTGGCGGTACGTGCCGCCGTGCCCGTCTTACGCCCGGCCGCGCCCGTGCGACGAGCTGTGGTGCGTTTTGTCGCGCGGGCGCCGGTACGGCCGGCGGTCTTGCGCTTCGCGGCCGAGCGCTTCGCGGTGCTCTTGCGCTTGGCTGCGGTCTTGCGCTTGGCGGGTGCCCGCTTCGCAGCGGTCTTGCGCTTGGCGGGTGCCCGCTTCGCAGCGGTCTTGCGCTTCGCGGCGGTCTTGCGCTTGGCGGGTGCCCGCTTCGCAGCGGTCTTGCGCTTCGCGGTCGTCCGCTTCGCGGCGGTCTTGCGCTTGGCGGTCGTCCGCTTCGCGGCGGTCTTGCGCTTCGCGGTCGTCCGCTTGGCGGTGGTGCGCTTCGCGGCGGTCTTGCGCTTCGCGGTCGTCCGCTTCGCGGCGGTCTTGCGCTTCGCGGTGCTCCGCTTCGCGGTCGTGCGCTTGGCAGTGCTCCGCTTCGCCGTGGTCTTGCGCTTGGCGGTCGTGCGCTTGGCGGCCGTCTTGCGGGCCGTGGTGCGCTTCGCGGTCGTGCGCTTCGCGCCGCCGCTTTTGCGGGCCGAGGTACGGCTGGCTGCTTTACGCGAGCCTGCCCCGGTCCTCTTCCGTGGTGTCGCCATCTGCCTCCTCCTGGTCGGCGAGAGTTAGTGGCACCGACTCTGCTGAAGTATGAGTGGTGCATCGGCCGGATTCACCCAAAACAGCGATGTTCCTCCGCCATTTCGACATGATTGCACTCCATGAAGAGAGTCCAAACGCGATGCAACACATGACACGGTACTCAATGTCGTCGTCAGCGCAAGCGATTCGTGAACTCGCGTTGTCGCTTCCGCAGACGTACGAAGACGCACCGTGGGGTTTTCCTGTCTTCAAAGTTGGTGCGAACAAGTTGTTCGCGTTGTTGATCGAAGATGCGGACCGTGTCGAGCTCACCGTCAAGCTCACGCAGGAGGAACGTCAGATCGCGGAGCTGCTGCCGTGGGTCCGGCAGGCCAGTCACATCGGCCGTTACGGGTGGGTCACCGCAGAGGTGACCGACGCGGAGACGCTGGCGGCGGCGCTCGAATGGCTCCGTGAGAGCTACTGGCTGAAGGCGCCGGCGGCCGTCCGTGAGGCCGCCTTCGAAGGTTCCTGACTCAACTCTCGCGCGCGTGTAACTAATGTCTGGGCCATGAAGGTCGTCCTACCGGACAGCTCCGAGCTCGAGCTCGCCGACGGCGCCACCGGCCTCGACGCCGCGCGGGCGATCGGGTCGAAGCTCGCCGAGCAGGCCGTCCTCGTGCGCGTCGACGGGCGTGTCCAGGATCTGCGCCTTCCGCTGGCGGACGGCGAGCACGTCCAGATCCTGACGACGCGCGACACGAACGACCCGGACGCGTTGTACGTCCTCCGGCATTCGTCGGCGCACCTCCTGGCGGAGGCCGTCCGTCGCCTCTATCCCGGTGTGAAGATCGCGATCGGCCCGCCGATCGAGAATGGCTTCTACTACGACTTCGACTTCCCGGAGCCCATCCACGAGGAGGACCTCGCAACGCTCGAGGCGGAGATCAACCGGGAGCTGAAGGAAGGCCGGGAGTGGACACGCGATGAGATCTCGCGCGAGCAGGCGAAGGCGCGCTTCGAGCAGGAGGTCGAGCCCTACAAGGTGGAGCTCGTCGACACGGCGGAGGGGCCGATCAGCCTGTACACGCAGGGCGACTTCACCGACCTCTGCCGGGGCCCGCACCTTCAGAACTCGAAGCCGATCAAGGCGGTGAAGCTGACGAGCCTCGCCGGCGCCTACTGGCGCGGCGACTCGTCGCAACCGCAGCTCACGCGCATCTACGGCACCGCCTTCTACTCGAAGGAAGATCTCGACGTGTACCTCGAGCAGCTCGAGGAGGCTCGGCGGCGCGACCACAGGAAGCTCGGCGTGCAGCTCGACCTCTTCCACCTCTCCGAGCACTCGCCGGGGTCGCCGTTCTGGCACCCGAAGGGGATGGTGATCTGGAACGAGCTCGAGGACATACGGCGGCGCGAAAACCTCAATCGCGGCTATCTCGAGGTGAAGACACCGCTCCTCTACGACATCGAGACGTACAAGACGTCGGGCCACTACGAGAACTACGCCGAGAACATCTTCTTCGTCTCGTCGAAGGAGGCGTCCGAGAAGCAGTTCGCGCTCAAGCCGATGAACTGCCCGGGCCACATGCTCCTTTTCGGATCCCAGCTCCGGTCGTACCGCGACCTGCCGATCCGCTACGCAGAGTCCTCGACGCTGCACCGCGACGAGCTCGCCGGCACGCTGCACGGCCTGCTGCGCGTTCGGCACATCACGCAGGACGACGCCCACATCTTCTGCGCCGAGGAGCAGATCCAGGACGAGATCCACGGCATGGTCGACTACGCGCGGTACCTCTACGACCTGTTCGGTCTGGAGCCGCACGCCGAGCTCTCGACACGTCCGGACAAGCGGCTCGGCACCGACGAGCAGTGGGACCGCGCCGAGGGCGCGCTCGAGGAGGCGCTGAAGCGCCAGACGATGGAGTACGTCGTCTCCCCGGGCGAGGGAACGTTCTACGGGCCGAAGATCGACCTGCACATGACCGACTCGCTCGGCCGCTCGTGGCAGATGGGGACGATCCAGCTCGACTACCAGATGCCGATGCGTTTCGGGCTCACGTACATGGGTGCCGACAACCGCGAGCATCATCCCGTCGTCATCCACCGGGCGCTGCTCGGCTCGCTCGAACGCTTCATCGGCATCCTCACGGAGCACTACGCGCGGCGCCTTCCCGTTCTGGCTCGCGCCCGTCCAGGTGCGGGTGCTGCCGGTCGGCGAGGCGCACGGCGAGGCCGCGGCGGGGGTCGCCGCGAGGCTCCGGGAGGCCGGGTATCCGCGCCGAGGTGGGGGAGGCGACGGAGACGATCGGCAAGCGGATCCGGAGCGCCGAGCTGGAGAAGATCCCCTTCGTCGTCGTCTACGGCGACCGGGAGTCGGACGAGAGCCTGGCCGTGCGCGAGCACGGCGGAGGGCAGGAAACGCTCGGCCTGATGGATTTCATCGCCAAGCTTGCTACCCTTGAGACCTGAAAAGCAGGAGCGGACCCGTTCCTCACCTCCCCGGGCAGCACGCCCGCGTGGGGTTCAACCGAGTCGGAAGCGACGAGGATCGGGGCCGCTGCATGGCGGCTTTTCATATTTTCGAAAGCGATTTTAGGAGGAGTAAGCCCAACTTGGTGATCAGTCTTTGAGGCCCAGACGCCGGCCGATCGAGCACGTCCGTCCCGCCAATCGCGACACGACGCGCATCAACGACGCGATCCGCGTCCCTCGTGTGCGGCTGATCGACAATGACGGGGCGCAGCTCGGGATCAAGACCACGGACGAGGCGCGCGACTACGCCTATGCCAAGAACCTCGACCTCGTCGAGGTGGCGGCCCAGGCCGACCCGCCGGTCGCCAAGGTCATGGACTACGGCAAGTACAAGTACGAGCAGGAGCAGAAGGCGAAGCAGGCTCGGAAGCACCAGAGCCAGATCCACGTCAAGGAGATCAAGCTCCGCCCGAAGATCGGCGTCCACGACTACAACACCAAGAAGGGGCACGTCGAGCGGTTTCTGAACCAGCGCGCGAAGGTCAAGGTCACGATCATGTTCCGGGGGCGGGAGACGACCCATCCGGAGCGGGGGCGGGACCTGCTGATGCGACTCGCCGACGACGTCAAGGAGATCGGGCTGATCGAAGTCCCAGCCGATCCTCGACGGCCGCAACATGGTGATGGTGCTCGGCGCCGACGAAGAACGCAGGGGTGAAACGAGATGCCGAAGATCAAGACACGCAGCGCGGCGAAGAAGCGGTTCAAGGTGACGGGGACGGGGAAGATCCTGCGCCGACAGTCGACGATGCGCAGCCACAAGTTGGAGAAGAAGTCGTCGAAGCGTAAGCGGGCGTTCGGGCGCGACTTCGAGGTCACGCCCGGCGACACCAAGTCGGTCAAGAAGATGCTGGGGATGCACTAGCCATGCCGAGAGTCAAGCGATCCGTCCACGCGCAGAAGAAGCGCCGCAAGGTCCTCGAGCAGGCCAAGGGCTACTGGGGCCTCAAGAACTCCCATTACCGCTACGCGAAGGAGCAGGTCGACCGCTCGCTCGTCTACGCCTACCGCGACCGGAAGGTGCGGAAGCGGATGTTCCGCCGGCTGTGGATCACCCGGATCAACGCGGCGGCCCGCACGCACGGCCTCTCCTACAACCAGTTCGTGAACGGCCTCGGCAAGGCGGGCATCGAGCTCGACCGCAAGGTGCTCGCCGACCTCGCCGTCAGCGACCCGGCCGCCTTCGGCGCGATCGCCGAGCGGGCGAAGGCCGCGCTCGAAGTCGAAGCCTGATCACCTCACGCGACAACGAACGGCTCAAGCTCGTCCGCAAGCTCCGTGACCGGCGCTGGCGCGACAAGCTCGGGCTGTTCGTCGCCGAGGGGGAGGATCTCGTCGCGGCTGCCGCCGCGACTATGGCGGAGCCGGTCGATCTGCTGATCGCGGGGGAGAATGTCGACCCGGATTGCTCGCCGAGGTCTCGACGCTCGCGCACGCGGCGCGCGTCGTCGGCGTCTACCGGCGCGACGACCTGCCGCGCGGGTTGCGGCCGGTCACGCTCGCGCTCTGGCACGTGGCCGACCCGGGCAACGTCGGGACGCTGCTGCGCTCGGCGGACGCGTTCGGGGCGGCGGTCGCGCTCTCGCCAGGCTGCGCCGACCCGACCGGGCCGAAGGCGCTGCGGGCTTCGATGGGGGCGCTCTTCCGCGTGCCCGCCGCCGGGTTCGACGAAGCGGCCGGCCGGCGGGTGGCGCTCGTCCCGCACGGCGGCGAGCCGCTGCCGGAGGTGGACCTCGCCGGCGAGATCGTCTTCGTGCTCGGTGCCGAGCGCGACGGGCTGCCGGCGGAGGTGCTGGCAGCATGCGACGTCAGGGCGTCGATTCCGCACGCGGGCGCGGCGGAGTCGCTCAACGTCGCGATGGCCGGGACGGTCGCGCTCTACGAGGTGGCGCGCCGCTCTTCGGACTTCGCCCGCCAGTAGTCGATCCGCTCCTGGAGGCGGCGCATCTGATCCTCGTAGCGGGCCTCGTCGGCGGCCCGCTCCTCAGGAGTCCTCTTCTTCCTCTTCATCGTCCTCTCCCTCGAGCAGCCAGAGCGCCCGGCGCAGGTCCGAGCGGATGTCGAAGAGCACCTCGAATAGTACGCGGATGTCCTCGGGCTCCATCTCGAGATGGTCGCCCGCCGGCGACGGCGCCACAAGATGTCTTTCCGGGCCCTGGACGGAGCAGGCGCTTGTCGCCGGTGCGCAACCAGGTCTCCGACCTGGTTGCGGTCCTTGATGCGGAGCAGACCACGCGTGTCGAAGCACCGACCATGAGTCCGATGAGTCGTCAGCGGCGCGACAGAATCGGCGAAGGCAGCAAGAGCCGCCGTCCCCGACACGAGACGGCCTGCGGAAAACGGCGGACGTTCCCACCGGAGCTCGAAGCGATCCGCAAGGAGTGGCTCGCCGCGCTTGCTGCCGATGACGACGACCGCGCCGCAGAGCTACGGCGCCAGCTCGATGCCTCGCTCAAGGAGCACGGCTTCTTCAAGCGGAACGCGCTCTCAGCTTGGGACCCGGACCGCGCCACCGAGGTTCAGCCTGGCGTCTTCGTCCAAGACGAGCGGCCGAGCTCGACCGGCGCGTCGTAACGGTCACCACCAGCCGGCCGAAACGGCTGCGTTCCAGCCCGGCAACAGGCTGCGACGCAAGCGGAGCAGACGGCCGCGACCTGACTGAAGTCAGGGCGCGCGGTCACCAAAAAGGAAATAAAAAGTCAGCGAGCCGGTGGCGCTTTCGTCCACCTCGTCCAACCGGCCTTCCGCCTCGGGGTTGCCCCCTCTTCGTAGAACCGCTCGGTCGGGGTTTCGACCTAGTCGCGCTCCGTGCTCGCTGCAAGGGAGAAACTACACCTCTCACGGCGCGGGTCAAGGAGCGCTGCAACAGATTTGTCGCAATTTGCGGGCATCACCTTCGACTCGCGATCCACACCGAGTCTTCACCACCCGTATACGGCCTCCGGTCGAACCAGCCGTAGCACGCGTCGACCGAGAATCCGGCTTCGGCGAGCAGCGCATGCCAGCGCTCGGGCGCAAGCCACCACAGCGTCATCGTCGACTCGCCGGTCGCGCCGCGCACCGAGAGGGTCAGCGTCCGGCGCTCGAGATCCCAGTCGGCGCGCTCCCAGATCGCGGGCTCGCGCTCGAGCCAGAGCCCGTGCGTCTCCTCGATGTCCTCGGCGGACGGGGTGAAGACGTCGAAGACGAGCCGGCCGCCCGGCTCCAGCAGGCCGCCGGCGGCACGCAGCGCCTCCAGCCGGTCCTCGTCGGACGGCAGATGGAGATACGCCCGGAACGGGCAGGTCACGAGCGCCACCCGCTCGTCCACCGGCGGCCGGCGCAGGTCGCCGAGGCGCAGGTCGAGGAGGGGCCCGACGCCCGCCTCGCGACCGCGCTCCGCGCAGACGGCGAGCATCCCCTGCGAGGAGTCGACCCCGATCACGTGCACGCCGGCGAGCGCCGTGGGGATCGCGATCCGCCCGGTGCCGACGCCAAGCTCGACCACCGGCCCGCCCGCGGCGACCGCCTCCTCGACGTAGAAGGAGACGTCCTCGACCACGCTCGCGCTCCACGGGTCGTACAGGCGCGCGATCGGATCGTAGGAGGACATCCCGTATAGATACAGTCGCCGCCGTGGACCCGCACGCGCTCGAGCAGGAGGCGCTGGCCGCCGTAGCGGCCGCGCCCACGGTGGCCGAGCTCGACGACGCCCGCGTCCGGTATCTCGGCCGCAAGTCCGAGCTGAAGCTCGCGCTCCGCGACGTGCGCGACCGCGAGACCGGGATGGCGCTCAATGCCGCCCGCGAGGCGATCGAGCGGGCGGTCGCCCAGCGCGAGGCGCTGCTCGAGCGGCAGGAGCTCGACGCGAAGCTGAGCTCCGAGCAGGTGGACGTGACCCTGCCGGCGGAGCTGCTCGGCCCGCTGCGCCCGCGCCCGCGCGGCTCGCTCCACCCGTCGACGCAGGTGCGCCGGGACGTCGAGGACATCTTTCTGGGCCTCGGCTACGAGGTCGTCGACGACCGGGAGGTCGAGACCACGCGCTACAACTTCGACGCGCTCGGCTTCCCGGCGTGGCACCCGGCCCGCTCGCCACGCTCCTCGCTCTTCCTCGACGACGAGACGGTGCTCCGAACCGAGACCTCGCCGGCGCAGATCCACAAGATGGAGTCGCAGCGGCCGCCGATCTACATGGTCTCGATCGGCCGCGTGTACCGGCGCGACACGATCGACGCGACGCACTACCCGATCTTCCACCAGTTCGAGGGCCTCGCGATCGACAAGGGGATCACGATGGCCGACCTGAAGGGGACGCTCCTGCACGTGATGCGGGCCCTCTACGGGCCCGAGCGCGAGGTGCGCTTCCGCACGCACTACTTCCCGTTCACGGAGCCGTCGATGGAGCCGGACGTCTCGTGCCCGATCTGCGGCGGCACCGGCTGCCGCGTCTGCAAGCACTCCGGCTGGATCGAGATGGGCGGCTCCGGGATGGTCGACCCGTACCTGTACGAGTTCGTCGGCTGGGACCCGGACGAGTACACCGGCTTCGCGTTCGGGATGGGAATCGAGCGGACGGCGCAGCTGCGCAACGGGATCCCGGGCATCCGGCCCTTCTGGGAGAACGACCTCCGCTTCCTGAGGCAGTTCTGATGCGCGTCCCCCTGAGCTGGCTGCGCGACTACGTCCACGTCGACGCGACCGCGGCGGAGATCGCGCAGGCGCTCTCGATCTCGACCGCCGAGGTGAACGAGGTCGTGCGCCAGGGCGTGCCGGAGGATGACGGCAACCTCGACCGCTTCAAGGTCGGGCTCGTGCTCGAGGCGGCGAAGCACCCGAACGCCGACCGGCTCCAGCTCTGCACGGTTGACGTGGGGGAGAAGGAGCCGGCTCAGATCGTCTGCGGCGCGTGGAACTTCGGGGCGGGCGCGAAGGTCGCGGTCGCGCTCCCCGGCGCGACGCTCCCGAACGGGCTCACGCTCGAGCGCAGGGAGCTCCGCGGCCAGGTGTCCGAGGGGATGATCCTCGCCGAGGACGAGGTCGATCTCGGTACCGACCACAAGGGGATCATGGTGCTCGACGACTCGCTCGCGCCGGGCACGCCGCTCGCCGACGTGCTGCCGCTCGTCGAGCACGTGCTCGAGGTCGAGCCGACGGGCAACCGCTCGGACCTCCTCAGCATCTACGGCATCGCCCGCGAGGTCGCGGCGCTCTTCGGTGCCGAGCTCGCGCCGCTGACGGGCAGCGAGCCGGCGCTCGCCGGCAGCGAGGCGGTCTCGATCGAGATCGAAGACTTCGGCGGCTGCCCGCGCTACATCGGCCGGCTCTTCCGCGACGTCGCGATCGGCGAGTCGCCGGTGTGGCTGAAGGCGCGGCTGCGGGCCGCCGGAGTGCGCGCGATCTCGAACGTCGTCGACGTCACGAACTACGTCATGCTCGCGCTCGGTAGCCCGCTTCACGTCTTCGACTTCGAGACGCTGCACGGGGGCCGCGTGGTCGTCCGCCGCGCCCGCGAGGGCGAGGAGCTGCGCACCCTCGACGGCACGCTGCGCGAGCTCCTGTCGAGCGACCTGCTGATCGCCGACGCGGATCGAGGGATCGCGCTCGCCGCGATCATGGGCGGCGAGGAGACCGAGGTGACCGACCGGACGACGTCGGTACTGCTCGAGGCGGCGAACTTCGAGCCGACGGGCATCCTTCGCAGCTCCGAGCGGCTCGGCCTGCGCAGCGAGGCCTCGAACCGCTGGGAGAAGGGTGTCGACCCGCACGTCGCCGGCGCCGCGGCCTCAATGGCCACACGTCTCATCGTCGAGCTGGCCGGCGCTCGCTGGACCGGCGCCGCCGACGTGCAGGGCACGCTGCCCGAGCGGGCGCTGGTCCGGCTGCGGCCGGAGCGCACGGACACGGTGCTCGGGCTCGCGGTGCCGGCGGACGAGCAGGCGGCGATCCTGACCGGGCTCGGCTTCGACTCCGGGCAGGACGGCTACCTCGTCCCGACCTGGCGGGCGCGCGACATCACGCGCGAGATCGACCTGATCGAGGAAATCGCCCGCTTCAAGATGAGCGAGATCCCGTTCACGCTGCCGCGCCGCGACGCGATGTTCGGGCGCCTGACGCGTTGGCAGCGCCTTCGCCGCACGGTCGAGGACGTCCTCGCCGGGTGCGGCTATTACGAGTCGTACACGCCGACCTTCGTCGCGGAGGGCGAGCTGCGCCTGCCCGAGCCGCTCTCGACGGAGGCCGCCGCGTTGCGGACCGCGCTCGCGCCGAGCCTCGTCGAGGCGGCGCGCTACAACGTCTCGGTCGGCAACGGAGAGATCGCGCTCTTCGAGATCGCGCGCGTCTACCGCGCCGCCCAGGGCAGGTTGCCGGACGAGCGCTGGCACGTCGCCGGGATCGTCGAGGGAGGCTTCGCGGACGCGAAATGGGCGGTGCAGCAGCTCTACCGCGCGCTGAACGTCGAGCCGGGGTTCGAGCGTGCCGCCGAGCCGTTCCTGCACCCGGGCAAGTCCGCCCGCACCGCCGAAGGCTGGGTCGGCGAGCTGCACCCGTCCCTGCTCGACGGTGCCTGGGGCGCCTTCGAGCTCGACGTCGACGCCCTGGTCGCCGCGGCGCCGGAGGCGGTGGAGTTCGAGGAAGTGAGCCCGTTCCCGGAGGTGCGGCAGGACCTCGCGTTCGTCGTGGACGACAGCGTGCCGGCGGCCGCGCTCGCCGCGGCGATGCGCGAGGCGGCCGGCTCGGAGCTGCGCTCCGTCGCCGTCTTCGACGAGTACCGGGGCGAGCAAACCGGCGCCGGCAGGCGGTCGCTCGCCTTCCGCGTCGCCTTCGGCTCGCCTGAGCGGACGCTCACCGACGAGGAGGCGGCGGTCGTGCGCGAGCGCATCGTCGACGCGCTCGCGGAGCGGTTCGGCGCCGTTCTGCGCGCCTGAGCAATCCGGCCGGCCCGATCCGGCGTACGAGGGGTGTGCGCACGCTGACGCTCGCCGCCGTCTTGCTCGTCTCCGCGCTCGGGCCAGCGGACGGCGCGCGCGCGGACACTCCTGTCCTGACGGGCAACGTCGGTGAGAACGACGCGTTCACGATCAGCCTCGCCGACCCGACCGGGGCGCCCGTGCGCAACCTCGACCCGGGGACGTACACGCTGCTCGTGCACGACGGCTCCGACGTCCACAACTTCCACCTGACGGGCCCGGGCGTCGACGTCTCGACGCCGGTGGAGCAGTCGGGCGACTTCACGTTCACCGTCACGCTCTCTGCGGGGACGTACGCGTTCAGGTGCGACCCGCACCAGACGATCATGAAGGGGTCGTTCACCGTCGGCGCGGCAGCGACCCCGGCGCCGCCTCCCGCGCCGGCAGCGGCGCCGACGAAGCTCCTAGCGACGGTCGGGCCGGGCGCGAAGATCTCGCTGCGCGCGACCGACGGCACCGCTCTCTCGAGTCTCGCCGCCGGCTCCTTCTCGATCGTCGTCAGCGACCGCTCGGCGACCGACGACTTCCGCCTCGTCGGCCCGGGCCTGTCGAAGGCGACCGGCGTCTCGTTCAAGGGCACGGTGACGTGGAAGGTCAAGCTGAAGGCCGGCCGGTACATGTTCCGCTCGGACAAGCACGCCGCGCTGCACGGCGCCTTTGCGCTCAGCCCGTAGCGCGCATATCTATGCTCCCCAGATGCAAAAGCCGGGGGAGTCGCTGGGCAAGGCGGAGCGGCACCGGCTGCTCGCGGGGATCGTCGCGCGCAAGCGGATCGGCACGCAGCTCGAGCTCGCCGCCGCCCTGGCCGCCGCCGGCTGCGACGTGACCCAGGCCACGATCTCGCGCGACATCCGCGAGCTCGGGCTCGAGAAGACCCACGACCCGCTCGGCCGGCCGCGCTACACGCTGCCGCAGCACGGCGGCCGCGCCCGCACGGAGGACCCGCAGGAGGTGCTCGCCGCCCTCCTCGCCCAGTTCGGGCGGCACGTGACGTCGGCGCAGAACATCGTCGTCCTCCACTCGGAGATCGGCTCGGCGTCGGCGATCGGCCGCGCGTTCGACCGCACCTCGAACCCGCGCGCCGTCGGCACGATCGCCGGCGACGACACCTGCATCCTGATCGCCCGCCACGCGGAGGACGCCAGGGCGCTCGCCGCCGAGCTGGCCGCCGCCATCCGCTGACAACGCGTCCTCCGAGGACATCTCCCGGGGTCAGACCGGGTACGTGGGCCGCTACGACACGGGCGGACGGCGGTCCGCCCACGGGCTCGCCGCCTCGAGCTGCGCGGCGAGGCGGATCAGCGTCGCCTCCGCGAACGGCTTGCCGATCAGCTGGACGCCGACGGGCAGGCCCTCGTCGCTCCAGTGGAGGGGCACGGACACGGCCGGCTGCCCCGTCACGTTCACGAGCGGCGTGAACGGGGTGAAGAGCGTCTGGCGTGCGAACGCAAGGTGCGGGTCGCCGTCCGTCTCCTCGTACGTCCAGCCGATCGGCACAGGCAGCATGGCCAGCGTCGGCGTGAGCAGCACGTCGACCTCGTCCCAGAACGCGACGACCCGGCGCACGAGCTGCTGGAGGCTCATGATCGCGAGCGCATGTTCGGGGCTCGGCGTCGCGCGTGCGTCCTCGGCGAGCATCCGGTTGATCGGCTCGAGCAGCGCGAGGTCGTCGATCCCCGCCGTCGCCGGCCCGACCTGCCAGACCCGGATGAAGTCGAGGATCATCCCGTCGTTCCGCCAGGGCGGCGTCGCCTCGACGACGTCGTGGCCGAGCCCGCCGAGCAGCGTCGCTGCCGACTCTGCCGCAGCGACGCACACCGGGTCGACGGGCACCTGCGTGGGCGGCGCCGTCGTGAACGCGATCCGCAGGCGCCCGGGCTCGAGGTCGGCCTCGGCCAGGAACGGCCGCTCCGGCTGCGGCGCCACGAAGAAGTCGCCCGGCTCGTAGCCCGCCATGGCGTCGAGCAACGCCGCCGCGTCGCGCACGGTGCGTGCGAGCGAGCCGGACGTGCCCAGCCCGAGCGCCCCCGATCCGTACGGCGCCGGCGAGACGCGTCCGCGCGACGGCTTGAGCCCGAACAGCCCGCAGCACGACGCCGGAATGCGGATCGAGCCGCCGCCGTCGCTGCCGTGCGCGACCGGGCAGAGCCCCGCCGCCGTGGCCGCGGCGGCGCCGCCGCTCGAGCCGCCCGGCGTGCGCGTCGTGTCCCAGGGATTCCGGCAGGCGCCGTTCAATTCCGACTCGGTCTGCGCGATCGTCCCGAGCTCGGGGGTGTTCGTCTTGCCGAGCACGACGAACCCCGCCTTGCGGATGCGCCGTACGACGGAGGCGTCGAAGCTCGGCACGAAGCTCGCGTACGCCTTCGTCGAGTACGTCGTCCGCAGCCCGGCGGTCTCGTTCAGGTCCTTGATCGGAATCGGCACACCGTGGAACGGCGCGTGGGAGGGTGACGCCTCGGCCTCGCGCGCGGCTGCGAGCGCGCCCTCTGCGTCGACGGTGACGAACGCGTTCAGCTGCGGGTCGAGCCGCTCGATCCGCTCGAGGTACAGCTCGGCGAGCTCGACGGGGGAGACTTCTCGCGCGCGCACCTGCGCGGCCAGCTCGAGCGCCGGCGTGAAGGCGAGCTCGTCGCTCACCAGCGGCGGCCGAAGAGGATCCGCATCAGCCCGCCGCCCCCGCCGGACGGCCCGCCGCGCCGCTGCTGTGCGGATGCGGGCGCCAGGTCGGCGAGCGGCTTCTCGACGTGCTCTCTGTACGGCTCGAGCTGCGCCGCCTCCCCGGCGGCGAGGTCGAGCGAGACCAGGCCCTCGCGGATCTCCACGACGCGCTCCGAGGGGACGTACTTGGCGCGGGTGAGCACGGTGCCGCCGTCGCCGATCGTGAGGCCGTCGAAGATGTCGTGCTCGACGTCGCCCGTGATCTGGTCGACCTTGCCGACCTCGTTTCCCTCGGCGTCGACGACGCTCCAGCCGCGCTCGATCACACGCCAGGAGACGAGGTCCGCCACCTAGACGGCCTTGCCCCCGATTGTCCAGACCGGGCCCTGCGTGCCGACCGGATGCGTGTCCGAGAGCGCGCGCAGCACGCGCACCCGGCCCGGGATGCCCTCCTCGTCGAGACGCGCGAGGCAACGGCGGGCCATTCCCGGGGCGGAGCCGTAGCCGAACGAGTGCGCGACGCGGAAGCGGAAGCCGAGCATTCCGGGCGCGCGCAGCGGATTTACCGGTCCGAGCAGCAGCGCGCCGCGTTCGAGATGGTCGGAAGACGTCAGCTCGACCTCGCAGAGCAGGTCGCTCCAGTCCTCCGGCAGCTCCGCGCGCGCGGCGTCCCACGCAGCGGCGAGAGTCGTCCGCGCCGGCGCGTTCTCGCGCACGGTCGACTCCACCGAGAGCAGCTCGAGCGTGCCGGCGATGCCCTCCTCGTCGAGACGGCGCAACAGCCGTCGCACGGCTTCGGGTCCGATACCCGCGCCTCCGCGGGCTGCCGCGAAGCGGATCCCGTTCCCGGAGCGCCCGGGGCCCGCCGGTGCGAGCAGGGCGGTTGCGCGCTCGACCCGCGTTTCGTCGGCGATCGAAAGTGCGAGCTGTGCCTCTCCCCACCTCGGATCCAGACCGCTTTCGAGCCCGTTCCACTGGTCGGCGAGAGTCATTGCGCGAACCGTACACTCCGCGCCGTGGCGAAGGTGGAGACGAAGACGACACTCGCAAAGAGCGATCTCCGCGAGGTGCTGCGCGAGATGCTGCTCATCCGCCGGTTCGAGGAGAAGGTGGAGGAGCGGTTCCGCGCCGGCGAGCTCCCGGGCTTCCTGCACGTCGCGATCGGCCAGGAGGCGTGCGCGGTCGGCGTCTGCCGGGCGATCGAGGACGGCGACGTGATCGCGTCGACCCACCGCGCGCACGCCCACACGCTCGCCAAGGGCACGCACCCGAACGCGCTGATGGCCGAGCTGTACGGAAAGCGTCGAGGGCTGCTCGCGCGGCTACGGCGGCTCGATGCACCTGTACGACGTCGAGCGCGGCAACCTCGGCGCGAACGCTGTCGTCGGCGGCGGCCTGCCGCAGATCACCGGCGCCGCGCTCGCCTTCCAGCTGCGCGGCGAGCCGCGCGTCGCCGTCGCGTTCTTCGGCGACGGCGCCACGAACATCGGCACCTTCCACGAGTCGCTGAACCTCGCGCAGCTCTGGAAGGTCCCGGCGGTCTTCGTCTGCGAGAACAACCAGCTACGCCGAGTCGACGCCGGCGTCGCAGCAGCTCGCCGATCGGCGACCTGTCGGAAGCGCGCCGTCGGCGTTCGGCATGAAGTCGATCAAGGTCGACGGCCAGGACGTCGAGGCCGTGTACGCGTCGCCCGGCAGGCGCTCGAGCATGCCCGCTCCGGTAAGGGCCCGGTCTTCGTGCACCTCGACACGTACCGCTTCATCGGCCACTACGTCGGCGACCCGCAGGTCTACCGGCCGAAGGACGAGGCACGTCGAGCTGCGCGAGACGCGCGACCCGATCGTGCACCTGCGCGAGAAGCTCGACCTCGCCGACGACGAGTTCGCCGACGCTCGACGCGAGGTGACCGGGATCGTCGAGGCTGCGGTCGAGTTCGCCAAGAACGGCACCGATCCGGCGCCGGAGGACGCGCTGAAGAACGTCTATGCCTGAGCTGACCTATCGCGAAGCCGTCCGCGACGCGCTCGTGCAGGCGATGCGCCAGGACGAGGACGTCTTCGTCATGGGCGAGGACATCGCCGAGATGGGCGGCTCGATGGGCGTGACGCACGGGCTGCTCGAGGAGTTCGGCGCGGCCCGCGTCCGCAACACCCCGATCTCGGAGATGGCGCTGGTCGGTGCCGCCATCGGCGCCGCGATCCAGGGCATGCGCCCGGTCGTCGAGATCATGTACGAGGACTTCATGACGCTCGCCGTCGAGCAGGTCGTGAACCAGGCCGCGAAGCATCGCTACATGTCGGGCGGCCAGCTCACGGTGCCGCTCGTCGTCCGCACGCAGGGCGGCGCCGGCTGGTCGCCGGGTGCGCAGCACGCGCAGCAGCTCGAGGCGTGGTTCGTGCACGTCCCCGGACTGAAGGTCGTGTTCGCGTCGACGCCCGAGGACGTGCGCGGCCTCCTCTGGTCGTCGATCTACGACGACAACCCGGTCGTCTTCTTCGAGCACCGGACGCTGTACGGGATCAAGGGGGAGGTTCCGGAGAAGATCGAGCCGATTCCGATCGGCAAGGCGCGCGTCCACCGAGAGGGCGAGGACGTGACCGTGATCGCCACCGGGCGGCTCGTGCACGAGTCGCTGAAGGCGGCGGCGGAGGCCGAGAAGGAGGGAGTCTCGGTCGAGGTCGTCGACCCGCGGACGCTGCAGCCGCTCGACGAGGAGACGCTCGTCGACTCGGTGAAGAAGACGAACCGAGGCGTCGTCGCGCACGAGGCCGTCACGCGGATGGGCTTCGGCGCCGAGGTGGCCGCCGTGCTCCAGCACCAGGCCTTCGACTGGCTCGACGCGCCGATCGAGCGGGTCGGCGCGAAGTTCACGCCGCTGCCGTTCGCGCCGGCGATGGAGAACTTCGTCGTGCCGCACGCCGCCGACGTCCTGGCAGCGATCAACCGGACGGTGCAACGTGGCGACTGAGGTGCGGCTACCCCGGCTCGGCCAGGGCATGGAGTCGGGCACGATCGTCAAGTGGCTGAAGGCCGAGGGCGACGCGGTCGCGAAGGGTGAGCCGCTCTACGAGCTCGACACCGACAAGGTGACCCAGGAGGTCGAGGCGGAGGCCGACGGGCGTGCTGCTCAAGATCGCCGTCTCCGCGGGCGAGGTACCCGTGGGGGAGACGATCGCGTTCATCGGCGCCCAGGGCGAGGAGGTGGCGTCCGCCGCGCCCGCGGCGAAGCCGGCCGCGCCCGGGCCTGTTGCCGCGGCCCCTGCAAAGCCCCAGCCTGAGCGCGCCGCCGTCTCGAGCGCGAACGGCCGGATCAAGGCATCGCCGCTCGCGCGCAGGATCGCGCGCGAGCGCGGGATCGACCTCGCGGCGCTCTCCGGCACCGGCCCTGACGGGCGGATCGTCGCCGAGGACGTCGAGCGCGTGCAGGCGGGTGCCGCCGTGCCGCCCGTCGCTGCCGCCCCTTCCGCGGAGGTCGAGTCGCGGCCGCTCACGAACGTCCGCAAGACGATCGCGCGGCGCCTGACGCAGGCGTGGACGGTGCCGGCGTTCCAGCTCACGGTGGACGCCGAGATGGCGCGGGCGAACGAGCTGATCGCACAGCAGCGCGAGCTCCACCCCGAGGTTCGCATCACGGTCACCGACCTGCTGGCCAAGCTCTGCGCGCAGGGGCTCATGCGCCACCGCGACATGAACGTCCAGTACACGGAGGACGCGCTGCTCGTCTTCCGCGGCGCCGACGTCGGCATCGCCGTCGCGGCGCCGCAGGGGCTCGTCGTCCCCGTCGTTCGCGGCGCCGAGCGGCGTACGCTCGCCGAGATCGCCGGCGTCCGCAGCGACCTCGTCGGCCGCGCGCGAGAGGGGAGGCTGCGCACGGAGGACCTCGAAGGCGGCACGTTCACGATCTCGAACCTCGGCATGTACGAGATCGACCAGTTCATCGCCGTGCTGAACCCGCCGCAGGCGTCGATCCTCGCGGTCGGCGCCACGCGCGACCGGGTGGTCGCGCGCGACGGCGAGCTGCAGATCGCGCCGCTCATGACGCTGACGCTCACCTGCGACCACCGTGCCGTCGACGGCGCGACCGGCGCCGAGTTCCTCCGGACGGTGAAGACGTTCCTGGAGAACCCCGGGCTCGCGCTCTGAGATGACGCCCGGCGTCATCCGTCCTGCCGGCGTCCACGACGTCCGCTTCATGCGCGACATGCTCCGGCACGCATACCACTGGCGCATGAGCGAGGGGGCCGAGCGGCCCGTGTACCGGTACGTGCAGAACTGGGGCCGGCCCGGCGACGACGGTGTGGTCGCGCTCGACGGCCCGCACGTCTACGGTGCCGCCTGGTTCAGGCTCTTCACGGCGAGCGAGCCCGGCTTCGGATTCGTCGACGAGCGGACGCCGGAGCTGACGATCGCGGTCGTGCCGAGCCGCCGGGGTAAGGGCGCGGGAGCCGAGCTGCTCCAGGCGTTGCTCGATCGCGCCCGCTCCGGCGGGTACGCGGCGGTCAGCCTCAGCGCCGAGAAGGGCCAGACCGGCTTCTACGAGCGCTTCGGCTTCCAGCAGGTCGGCGAGTCGGCGGACGCCGTGACGATGCTCGCACGCCTGTGAGTAGCATCGAGCAAGAGATGACCGACGAGGAGAGAAGCCATGGACGTTGACGTCGCCGTTCTCGGAGGCGGCCCAGGCGGCTACGCCGCCGCCATCCGCGCCGCGCAGCTCGGCGCAAAGGTCGCCTGCGTCGAGCAGGAGCCGGAGCTCGGCGGCACCTGCCTCCGCGTCGGCTGCATCCCGACGAAGGCGTGGGTGCAGACCGCGTTCGCGCTCAAGGAGGCCGAGGAGAGCTTTGCGAAGTTCGGCGTCCTGGTCGGCGAGGCGACGCTCGACTTCGCCGCGGCCAACGTCTGGAAGGCCGGCGTCGTCAAGCAGATGACGAGCGGCGTCGCCTCGCTGCTCAAGGCGAACGGCGTCGAGTGGGTCAAGGGCACCGGCCGCTTCAAGGACGCGCACACGCTCGCTGTCGAGGGCTCCGAGGACGTGACGTTCAAGTCCGCGATCGTCGCCACCGGCTCGGCTCCGCTGCGTCCCCCGATCCCCGGCCTCGACTCGCCCCGCTGCGTCGACTCGACCGGGCTGCTCGCGCAGGAGACCGTGCCGCGCCGGCTCGTCGTGCTCGGCGGCGGCATCATCGGCTGCGAGTTCGCGTCCATCTTCAGCCGCTTCGGCTCCGAGGTCGCGATCATCGAGATGCTCGACACGCTGATCCCGCAGGAGGACGCGGACGCAGCCCAGGAGCTCGCGAAGCAGTTCGGCAAGCGCGGGATCGCGCTCAACCTCGGCAAGCAGTGCACGGGCGTCGACGACGACGGCGCTTCGCTGACCGTGCGCTTCGGCGACGGAGAAAGCGTGCAGGCCGACCTGATGCTCGTCTCCGTCGGCCGCGGTCCGGTGGTCGAGGGGCTCGGGCTCGAGGCGATCGGCGTCCAGGTCGACACGAGAACGGGCATCGCCGCCGACGAGCACCGGCGCACATCGGTGCCGCACGTGTACGCCGTCGGCGACTGCGCCGGCTACTGGCAGCTCGCGCACACCGCGTTCCGCGAGGGCGAGGTCGCAGCCGAGAACGCCTGCGGCCACGACGCCGTGGTCGACAACCGCGCGGTGCCGCGGCCGATCTACACCGAGCCGGAGATCGCCGGCGTCGGCCTCACCGAGGCTCAGGCGCGCGAGCAGTACGGCGACGACGTCGCCGTCGGCCGGTTCCCCTGGGTCGCGAACGCCCGCGCCGTGATGCAGAACGAGACCGTCGGCTGGGTCAAGTCGATCCACGAGACCCGCTACGGCGAGCTGCTCGGCCTCGTCATGGTCGGCCCGCACGTAACCGACCTGATCGAGGCGGGCGTGGTCGCGATCGACGCCGAGGCCACCGTCGAGACGGTCGCCGACGGGATGGCCCCGCACCCGACGCTGTCCGAGGCGATCAAGGAGGCCGGCCTCGTGGCGCTCGGGCGGGCGATCCACCTCCCGAACCGCAAGGCTCGGGCGAAGTCCACGGCCTGAGAGATCCGGTGCGCAAGTTTCCGGGGGGAGCGGCATCTCCATTGGCAAGGACGTGCCCTCGTCCCTAGTCCCCCGGGGCCACGCCGCCCGCCGGCCCCGGGGGAACCTTTGTCCCAAGGAGTGAGCCGCCCTTGCCGCAGAGGGCGGCTTTCTCTTGCGATACCGTGGCGCCAAGCGACGGAGGAGGCCCCTGATGGGGATCGTCAACAGACGGAACGCGGTCGTGGGCTGGCTCGTGCTGAAGGCCGGCAAACGGGCCGCGAAGAGGAAGGCGCAAAGCGTCGCCCCGGGCACGAAGCGCCGCGGCGCCGCGGCGGGAGCGGTCGCCGCGCTCGGCGGCCTACTGCTCTTCTGGCGGAAGAAGAAGAGCGGGGGCGACGACACGGCGTGAGCGACCTGTTCCGGCGGTCGATCGCCGATCTCGTCCCGTACGAGCCGGGCAAGCCGGTCGAGGAGGTGCAGCGCGAGCTCGGGCTCGAGCGCGTGGTCAAGCTCGCCTCGAACGAGGGCCCGTTCCCGCCGTTCCCCGCGGCCGTGGAGGCGATCGAGCGCGCCGCCGGCGAGCTGAACCGCTACCCCGACGGCGGCGTCTACGCGCTGCGCGCGGCGCTCGCCGAACGCCACGGCGTCGCGTTCGAGGAGGTCGTCGTCGGCGCCGGCGCCGACGGCGTGATCGACCTGCTCTCACAGGCAACGCTCGAGCCAGGCGACGAGATCGTCACCGGCTGGCCGTCGTTCCCGAGCTACGTGCTCGACGCGGCGAAGCTCGGGGCGGTCTCGGTGAAGGTGCCGCTGCGAGACCACGCCTACGACCTCGAAGGCCTGCTCGCCGCGATCGGGCCGCACGCGAAGCTCGTCTACGTCTGCCATCCCAACAACCCCACCGGCACCTCGAACGGCCGGGCCGAGCTCGCCGACTTCCTCGACCGCGTGCCGGCGCACGTGCTCGTCGTGCTCGACCAGGCGTACTTCGAGTACATCGACGACCCCGACTACGCCGACGGGATCGCCGAGCACTTCAAGCGCGGCCGGCGGATCGCCGTCCTGCGGACGTTCTCGAAGATCTTCGGGCTCGCGGGGCTTCGTGTCGGCTACGGGATCGCGCCGCGCGACGTCGTCGAGGCGACGAGCAAGGTCCGCCGCGCCTTCGACGTCACGGCGACCGCGCAGGCGGCGGCGCTCGCGAGCATCGGCGACGACGCCGAGATCGCGCGCCGTCGCGCGCTCAACGCGGAGGGCCGCGCGCAGCTCGCGACGGTGCTGCGGGAGCACGGGCTCGAGCCCGCAGGTCCGGCGCTCGGCAACTTCCTCTTCGCCGAGGTCGGCGACGGGAGGAGCATGTTCGACCGGCTGCTCCGGCAGGGCGTGATCGTGCGCCCACTCGCCGGCTTCGGCGCGCCCGAGGCAATCCGCGTCACGGTCGGCACGGCCGGCGAAAACGCGTTCTTCGCAGCTGCGCTCGCACAGCTAGTACCGGTCGGATAGCCCTGTTACCCTGCGGCAGCAGTGCCGAACACTCCCCCCGTTCGGCAGCTGGCGCCACTGCGGATCCGCGGCTTCCGGCTGCTCTTTCTCTCCACCCTCGGCTCCAGCTTCGGGACGCTGCTCGCAGCGATCGCATTGGCGATCGACGTCAAGGACAGGACGAACTCGGGGATCTGGGTCGGAGCGGTGCTCGTCGTCGAGTTCCTGCCGACGGTGGCCGTCGGCCTCACACTCGGGCCGCTGCTCGACCGGTTGCAGCGGCGCGCGCTCATGGTCGGCGCCGACCTCGTGCGCGTCGCGGTCTTCTGTGCGCTCCCGTTCGCGTCGAACGCCACGGAGATCGTGGCGCTCGCGGCCGTCGCCGGGCTCGCCACCGGCTTCTTCCGGCCAGCCGTCTACGCCGGCGTGCCGAACCTCGTACCGGAGGAGCTGCTGCCCGAGGCGAACGCGGTGCTGCAGACCGTCGAGAACGTCAGCTGGGCGGCGGGTCCCGTGCTCGGCGGGCTGCTCACCGCCGCCGCGGGGCCGCACGCCGCGTACTGGATCAACGCCGGGTCGTTCGTCATCTCCGCCGCGCTCGTCGTGCGGATCCCCTCGCGCCAGCTGCAGAGCGTGACGGCGCTCTCGCGCGGGCACTGGACCGACCTGAAGGACGGCTTCAGCGCAGTGTTCCATTCGCGTCCGCTGCTCGCCGTGCTGCTCGGCTGGGGGATCGCCTCGCTCGGGGCGGGCGGCGTCAGCGTCAGCGAGGTCTTCATGGCGAAGGACACGCTCGGCGCCGGCGACTTCGGCTACGGGCTGATCTACGGCGCCATCGGTCTCGGGCTCGCGCTCGGCAGCTGGTGGAGCAGCTGGATCGTCAAGCGGTTCGGGATCGCGCAGACGTACGGACTCGCACTCACGGTGCTCGCGCTCGGCTTCGGCGTCGGGGCGGCCAGCGTCGACGCCTGGATGGCGGCGGGCTGCTGCGTCGTCGCCGGCATCGGAAACGGCGCCGCCGTCGTCTGTAACGCGTTGCTCGTGCAGCGCGGCTCACCCGACGAGCTGCGGGGCCGTGCGCTCACGTTCGTGATGAGCGCCACCTACGGCGTGATGGGTATCTCCACGGTGGTGGCCGGCGCGCTCGTCGGCGTGAGCGGCGCGCGCTGGATCTGGGCCGGCGGCGGCGCGGTGATCGCGATCTCGGCGGTCGTCGGCTACACGCTCGCGCGCGGCGCGTCAATCGCCGAGGCGTAGCATCTCGGCGTGGCCGGCCGGCGCGACTGGACGCAGGAGACTCTCGCCGCCGGCGTTCGCAGCGGCGACCGGCGGGCGCTCGCGCGTGCAATCACGCTCGTCGAAAACCGTGACGCGCTCGCGTACGCGCTCGTCGCCGAGCTCTATCCGGAGACCGGCAACACGTACGCGGTCGGGCTGACCGGCCCGCCGGGCGTGGGCAAGTCGAGCCTCATCTCGGCGCTCGTGCGTCACGTGCGCGCACAGGAGACGACCGTCGGCGTCGTCTCGGTCGACCCGTCCAGCCCGTTCTCGCAGGGCGCGCTGCTCGGCGACCGGATCCGGCTCGCAGACCACTTCCTCGACCCGGGCGTCTTCATCCGCTCGATGGGCGCCCGCGGCCATCTCGGCGGCCTGGCGGAGGCGACGCTCCAGGCGCTGCTCGTGCTCGACGCCGCCGGCAAGGAGCTCGTCTTCCTCGAGACCGTCGGCACCGGCCAGAGCGAAGTGGAGATCATCGGCATCGCCGACACGGTGCTGCTCGTGCTCATGCCGGGATCGGGCGACTCGGTGCAGGCGCTGAAGGCGGGAATCATGGAGATTCCCGACGTGATCGCGATCAACAAGATGGATCACCCGGCCGCGACGACGATGCTGAACGAGGTCCGCTCGATCCTGACGCTCGACCGTCAGCGGGACTGGCGGCCGCCGATCGTGCTGACCGAGGCGACGCGCGGCGAGAACGTGCCGGAGCTGTGGGAGCAGATAGAGGCCCACCGGGCACATCTCGTCGCGTCAGGGCAGCTCGAGGAGCGCCGCGCGCGGAACCTCGCCCACGAGGTCTTCTCCGTCGCGTCCAGCCGCGCGAAGCAGCATCTCGAGCACGCGGTCGAGGACGATCCCGAGCTGCGGCGGCTTCTCGACGCCGTCCGCCGGCGGGAGCTCGATCCTCTGAGTGCAGTTCAGGAGATACTGGAGAGGGTCTTCCACATCCGCGATGACGACAACGGAAACAGCACCGGGGCTTCCTGAGATCGAGCAGGCGCGCGCCCGCCTCGAGGGGGTCGCGCGCGTCACGCCGGTCTATCCCTCCGAGACGTTCTCGCGGATCGTCGGCCGCGAGGTGCATCTCAAGGCGGAGAACCTCCAACGCACCGGCTCGTTCAAGATCCGCGGCGCGTACAACCGGATCTCGACGCTCACGCCGGAGCAGCGCGCGGCCGGCGTCGTCGCCGCCAGCGCCGGCAACCACGGGCAGGCGGTGGCGTGGGCCGCGCGCGAGGTCGGTGCGGCGGCGCGCATCTTCATGCCCCGGGACGCGCCGATGGCGAAGGTGGAGGCGACCCGCAGCTACGGAGCCGAGATCGAGCTCACCGGGCCGGCGCTCGAGGAGGCGCTCGTGACGGCGCGCGCATACGTCGCCGAGACCGGCGCGACCTTCGTCCACCCGTACGAGAACGCCGTCGTGGTCGCGGGCCAGGGCACGATCGGCCTCGAGCTCGCGGAGCAGATCGCGAGCGCCGAGACGGTCCTCGTTCCGATCGGCGGCGGCGGGCTCGCGTCCGGGATCGGGCTCGCGCTCCGTGCGCTGCACCCGGGCGTCCGGATCGTGGGTATCCAGGCTGCGGGCACGCAGCCGGGCGGCGGCGGCTTCACGATTGCAGACGGCATCGCGGTGAAGAAGCCGGGGGAGCTGACGTCGGGAATCCTCGACCGCGTTCTCGACGAGGTCGTCTCCGTCACCGACGAGGAGATCAGCGAAGCGATCGTGCTGATGCTCGAGCGGACGAAGCTCGTCGTCGAGGGCGCCGGAGCGGTCGGCGTCGCCGCGCTGCTCACCGGCAAGATCTCCGGCACCGGTTCGGTCGTTTCGCTGCTTTCGGGCGGGAACATCGACGCGACGATGCTGATCTCGGTGATGCGGCACGGGCTGCGCGTCGCCGGCCGCTTCCTCGTGCTGCGGACGCGTGTCGGCGACCGCCCGGGCGAGCTCGCGACGCTGCTGACGCTGCTCGCGAACGAGCGCGTCAACATCGTCGAGGTCGAGCACCAGCGCGAGACGGCGAATCTTCCGGTCGGCGACACCGGCGTCGAGCTGACGCTGCTGACGCGCGACCCGGCGCACTGCGACGAGATCCTCGCGATGCTCGCGCACTGGGGCTATGCCGCGGAGCGACTCGCCTGAGCCGCCTGAAGTGCTGCGCACTTCAGGCGGGGGGAGGGTTGTGCTTCGCAGAGCGCCCGGCGGCGCCGCCGGGCTCTTACGTGACCAGGGGCGACCGGTTCGGGTAGCGCGGCCGGTGGTGGCTGCGCCATCCCCGGCCGCGAGAGGTCGGCCTGCGTCCAACGCCTGCGGCGTTGGCCTCCGGCCCTTGCGCGGGCTTCGGGCGAAGGGTGACGGCGGCGACCAGGTCGCTGCGCGACCTGGTCGCCTTCCGTAGACCCGTCGCCCGAGTAGAACTTCACCGTGCGTCCGGTCGTTGCCTTGGTCGCTGCCGTCTTCGTGCTCGCCTGGCCCGCGGGGCGTGGGCGCACGCGCGGCTTCTCCGCACCATGCCGGCGGATCGGGCGGTGCTTGTGCGGGCGCCGGCGGAGGTGCGCGTCGTCTTCGACGACACCGTGACGCCGGGGCCGGGCATCGCCGCGATCCGCAACGGGGGCGGCTCGATCCTCGCCGGCCGCGCACGCGTCGAGGGCGCACGCACGCTCGTCGTGCCCCTACGGCGCGGCCTCCGGGAGGGCGACTACTCGGTGCGCTGGACGGTCGTCTCCGACGACGGCCACCTCGAGTCCGGCGTGCTCGCATTCGCCGTCGGCGCTGGTCGGGCGCCACCGCTCGCCGAGCTCGTCCCCGAGGCGACCGGGCCGAACGCGGGCAGCGTGGCGGCGCGCTGGCTGCTCTACGCCGGCATCCTCGTCGCCGCCGGGATCGCGCTCTTCGCCCTCGCCGTGCGTCCCGAGGACCTCGAGCGGGTGGCGCTGATCCTCTCCGCCGCCGCCGTCATCGCAGCGTTCGGTGCGGGCGAGGAGGTGCACCGGGTCGGGCTCGACACGCGCGACGGGCGCACTCTCGGCGCGGGCTTCGTCGCCGCGATCGTCGTCGCGACGGCAGGCGCCGCCGCAACGCTCGAGCGCCGCGCGCTGCGGCCCGCACTCGTGCTCGCGCTCGGGCTGACGGCGGTGCCCGCGCTCGCAGGGCACGCGCTCGACCCGGGGCTGCCGCGCGTGAACGTCGCGGCGGACGTGCTCCACGTCGCCGCCGCCTCGGCCTGGGTCGGCGTGCTGGTCGGGCTGCTGACGCTGCCGGGTACGGGCACCCGGCGGGCGGCGCGGCTCGCGCTCGGAGCCGTGCTCGTGCTCGGTGCGACAGGTGTGCTCCGGGCGTCGTTCGAGCTCACCCGGGCGTCGCAGCTGTGGGACACCTCCTACGGTCGCGCGCTGCTCGTCAAGACGGGGCTGCTGCTCGCCGTCTTCGCCGCCGGATGGACCGAGCGTGCGCGGCCGCGCCGTCGCGCAGCCGTCGAGCTGGCGCTCCTCGCCGTGCTGCTACTCGCGGTGGGAGTGCTCGTTCAACTGCGCCCGCCCCGAACCGGGCCGGTCTCACCACCCGCTCCGCTCGCGTGCTCCTCCTCGAGCAGGCGCCAGACGAACCAGCCGATCGCGATCAGGAAGACGACGGTCTGCTCGGCGTTCATCAGGATCCCGCCGAGGTTCTGGTCACGTACCGGCGAGAGCCCCCACAGGCGCGGCGCCCGCTCGTAGAACGAGTAGAACGGCCGGCTCGAGAAGATGAACGCGAGTCCGAGGAAGGACGAGGCGACGAAGCCGGCGCCGAGATAGCCGAGCGCAGGCGCCACCGACAGGCGTCCCGTCACGAGCGGCCACCAGAAGAGCAGCCCGGCGAGGATGAGCAGGCCGTGCTCGATGTTCAGCGCCCAGCCGGTCTCCAGCGCCCACTCGTAGAAGCCCGCGAGATGCGTCCCGTACCAGATGGCGACCCACGCCGGCAGCGCGACGCGGGCGCGCGTCAGCGTTGCGAATGCCTTCCCGCCCCGGCGCGCGACCGCCTGCCGCATCCCCGGCATGAGCCCCAACAGGAGCAGCGCCGGCGCGATGTCCGCGATCAGGCCGTTCTGGAGCAGATGGACGAGCAGCAGCCGCTTGGCCGCGATCGTCTCGAGCGGCGAGTTCAGCGACGCGGCGATCAGCAGCACCCCGATCGCGAACGACGTCGCGCGCAGCCTCGGCGGCGGCTCACGGCGTGCGGCACGGGCGTACAGGGCCGCCGCGGCGACGGCAAGGACGAGGTAGAGCGGCTCGAAGGAGAAGCTCGTCGCGCTCACGCCGTGGCGAGCCGGCGCGCCGGCCGGAGCCGCAGGCGCAGGAGCACCGCGACGAGCGTCCCCAGCGTGAGCAGCTGCTCGACCATCATCACGATCCCCGAGAGCTGCTGGTCGGTCAGCGCGGAGATTCCGTAGGCGCCGTGGTACGCCGGATAGAGCGGGTGGAAGCTGAAGACGAGCACGTCCGTCAGCACCTGGCCGGCCGCGAACATCCCAACGGCGACCGCGACCCTGCCGCCGACGGTGAGGCGCGCGTGCGAGCCCGGGTCGATGAGCAGCGTCCAGGCGAGCAGCCCGGCGATCACCCAGCAGACGTGCTCGAAGTCGTGCAGCTGCGGGTGGCGGAGCGCGAGGTCGTAGAGGTACGGCACGTGCCACACGGCGAGGTTCGCCGCCCACAGGCCGCACGCGACACGCGGCCGCAGCAGGAAGCGGAGCACCGCGCGTACGCGCACGCTGCGCGCGAGCGGCGCGAGCACGCCGACGGGGAGCATGAAGACGAGCAGCGGCCCGCGTACCGCCACCACGAGCAGCGCGGGCACCGCGTCGCCGATCAGCACGTGCTGCGCCATGTGTGCCGAGAGCAGGTCGTTGTCCGCGATCCGGTCGAGCGGCGAGACGAGCGCGACGAGCGTCAGCGCGAGCCCGAGACCGAACAGCCCGGCGCGGTCCCAGCCGGCGAGGTCGGCGCGTCCGCGCCGGCGCAGCCGCAGCGACGCCTGAGCGAACAGGAGCACGGCGACGGCGACGGCGGCGACCGGGAGCACGAACCCTAGATGCCGAGGAGCTTGGCGATCACGAGCCGCTGGATCTCGTTCGTGCCCTCGCCGATCTCGAGGATCTTCTGGTCGCGGTAGAAGCGGGAGATCGGGGACGCGTCCATGAACCCGTAGCCGCCGTGGATCTGCAGCGCCGCGTTGACCGCCCGGTTCGAGAGCAGGCCGGTGTAGAGCTTCGCCTGGGCCGCCGCGAGGGCGTACGGCTTGCCCTCGTCCTTCAACCACGCGGCGCGGTAGACGAGCTGGCGGCCGGCCTCGATCTCGGTCGCCATGTCGGCGAGCGCGAACTGCACCGCCTGGAACCGCGCGATCGGCCGCCCGAACTGATGCCGCTCCCTGGCGTAGGCGAAGGCCTGGTCGTACGCGCCCTGCGCGAGCCCGACCGCCATCGCGGCGACGGAGATGCGGCCGCCGTCGAGGATCTCGAGGAATTGCTGGAAGCCGCGGCCGCGCGCCCCGAGGAGGTTGGCGGCCGGGACCTCGCAGTCCTTGAAGACGAGCTCGCGCGTATCCGAGGCGCGCCAGCCGAGCTTCTCGAGCGGCGACGACACCTCGTAGCCGGGCGCTCCGTTGGGGACGAGGATGTTCGACACCTCGTCCTCGCCGGTGCGCGCGACGATCGTGACGCAGGCGCTGATGTCGGTGCCCGCGTTCGTGATGAACATCTTCGAGCCGTTCACGATCCAGCTGCCGTTGTGCAGCTCGGCGTGCGTCTTCGTGGCCGCGGCGTCCGAGCCGGCCTCGGGCTCGGTCAGCCCGAAGGCGGCCAGACCGTGGCCGGAGGCGAGACGCGGCAGCCACTCCTGCTTCTGCTCTTCGCTGCCGAAGAGGGCGATCGGCATCGTGCCGAGCGACGTGTGCGCCGCGACGGTGATCCCGACCGACGAGTCGATGCGCGTGAGCTCCTCGATCGCGAGCGCGTACGAGATCGTGTCGGCGCCGGCGCCGCCGTACTCCTCCGCCACCGGGATCCCCATCAGCCCGAGCTCGCCCATCTCCGCGACGAGCTCGTACGGGAAGCGCGACTCGCGGTCGAGCTCCTCGGCGACCGGTGCGATCCGCGTCTCCGCGAACTCGCGCACGGTGCGGCGCAGGAGCTCCTGTTCCTCGCTCAGCTCGTAGTTCACGCGAGGCCTGCGGCCAGCTCGGCGATCAACCGCACCCCGAACCCGGTTCCGCCCGGCACGAGGTAGTAGTCGCCGCGGGAGCGCTCGAGGAAGCCGGGCCCCGCCATGTCGACGTGCGCCCACGGCCCCTCGCCCGCGAACTCGCGCAGGAACTCGGCGGCGAGTGCGGGGCTGGCCTGCCGCAGCTCGGAGCCGTTCTTCAGATCGGCGAACGCGGAGTCCACGTATCGACGGTAGCGCGGATGGAGCGGAAACGGCCAGATGAGGTCGCCGCTGCGCTGCCCGGCCAGGACGACGCGGTCGCGCCAGGGGTCGTCGTTCGCGAAGCAGCCCGCATAGAGGTCGCCGAGCGCGAGCTCCATCGCGCCGGTGAGCGTGGCCACGTCGAGGACGTGCGTCGCCCCCTCGCGGCGCGCGTACCAGAGCGCGTCGGCGAGCACGAGCCGTCCCTCCGCGTCGGTGTTGACGATCTCGATCGTCTTCCCGTTCGCGGCCTTGAGGATGTCGCCCGGGCGGAACGAGTCGCCGCCGGGCATGTTCTCGGCCGCGGCGAGCACGGCGATGGCGCGGACGGGCAGGCGAAGCGCCGCGATCGCGCCGATCCCGTGCAACGCGCCGGCGCCGCCGGCCATGTCGCCCTTCATGTCCTGCATCTTGCTTGCCGGCTTGAGCGAGATTCCGCCCGTGTCGAACGTGATCGCCTTGCCGACGAGGCCGAGCACGACCTCGGGATGGGTCGGCTGCGGCGGGTCGTAGCGGAGGACGATCAGGCGCGGCTCGTTGCGGCTGCCGCGGCCGACCGCGGAGAGCGCGCCCATGCCGAGCTGGTCCAGCTCGCGGGGGCCGAGTGCCTGCGACGTGAGGTTCTCGTGCTCGTTGGCGAGCGCGGCCGCGCGCTGGGCGAGGGTATGCGGGTTGAGCTCGTTCGGCGGCATGTTCGCGAGCTCGCGCGCCCAGTTCGTCCGCTCCGCCAGCAGGCCGGCCCGCTCGGCCGCCTCGCGCAGCTCCGGCGTGTCGCCGTGGCCGATGACGATCCGCTCGAAGGGGCGCCTGCCGTCGTCGTCGGCCTTCCAGCGGCCGGGCGAGAAGCCCCCGATGATCGTCCCCTCGACGAGGGCCCGCGCCTGGTCGGGCAGGGACACGCGCAGCGTCTCGTCGAGCAGCCAGCAGATGGTGCCGCCGATGCGGGCGAGCGCCTGCGCGGCCGCGGCTCCGGCGGTGCGAAGTGCGTCGAGGTCGACCCGGCCGCGCTGGCCGATGCCCGCCGCCACGACGCGCGGCGTCTGGAGCTCACCGTTCACGTGCAGCACGAGCGCCTCGCCGCGCTTGCCGCGCAGCTCGCCGCTCTGGACCAGCTGCGTGAGACGGCCGGCGAGCTTGTCGTCGACGATCCGGGCGCCTTCGCCGCCGAGGCTCTCCGCCGGCTCGGCGACGAGGAGCGCGATTGCGTCCGCCTGCTCCTCGCCGGGCAGGCCGATCTCGATAGCGGTGTCCATGCGGTCGCTCTAGAAGAGCTTCTGAAGCTTCATGGCGGCGCCCATGTCGCCCTTGATCTTCAGCTTGCCCGTCATGTACGCGCTCGTCGGGTTCTGCTCGCCGGCCGCGATCTTCTCGAACGTCTCCTGTGAGGTCGAGATGGTCACGTCCGCGTCGCCAGCGCCCTCGGTCACGGTGACGGCCCCGTCGTCCACCTCGACCGTCCACTGGCCTGCGCCTTCGATGTCGAAGACGTATGAGTTGGTCATCCCCGCTGTTTTCGCGGCGTCCACGCGCGACGGTAGCGTCGCGAAGAACTCCTGAACGGCTTCGGCCATCTCCACTCCTTGTCTGGATCGTGGGCCCGAGCCTAGCGCACGGGCTATTCCTCCAGTTCCACCAGCACCTGCCCGCCGGCGACGCGGTCGCCCTCGCCGACGTGGACGGCGCGCACGGTCGCGTCGTAGGGGGAGACGAGCGGCGTCTCCATCTTCATCGCCTCGAGCACGAGCAGCGGCTGCCGGGCGGCCACCCGCGCCCCGGGCGCCACGAGCACCTCGATCACGGTGCCCGGCATCGGCGCGGCCAGCGAGGACTGCTCGGGGCCGGGTCCGTGGACGTGGGCGGCCACGGCGGCGTCGGGCGCGGCGCGCGGCGGCGGCGCGGGCATGTTCAGCCGCCACGCGCCCTGCCAGGCCGGCCCCGGCGCGCGGGCCGGGAGCTCCGAGAGCGGCGGGTTCTCGGCGAGGAACGCCGTCGTCGTGCGACCCGCCCGCAGAAGCGGGTGCGCCACGAGCCAGCGCAGGAAGGACAGGTTCGTCGTCACGCCGCCGGCCTCGGTCTCGGCGAGGGCGCGTCCCAGGCGTGCGAGCGCCTCGGCGCGCGTGGGGGCGTGCACGATCAGCTTGGCGAGCAGATGGTCGTACGCGGTGCCGATCTCGTCCCCCTCCTCGACGCCCGCGTCGACCCGGACCCCGGCCGGCAGGCGCAGCCGCTCGACGCGCCCCGCCTGCGGCAGGAAGGTGCGCGGGTCCTCCGCGTAGAGCCGCACCTCGACGGCGTGCCCGTGGGGCTCGGGCGGCAGGTCGAGCCGTCCGCCGTCGGCGATCCTCAGCTGCTCGCGCACGAGATCGAGGCCGGTCACGAGCTCCGTCACCGGATGCTCCACCTGGATGCGGGCGTTCAGCTCGAGGAAGTAGAAGTCGCGCCCGTCGAGCAGGAACTCGGCCGTGCCGGCGCTCTCGTAGCCGATCGCCCGTGCGAGCGCGACGGCCGCTTCGCTCATGCCTGTGCGCAGCGCCGTGTCGAGCGCAGGGGACGGCGACTCCTCGAGCACCTTCTGGTGGCGCCGCTGCACCGAGCATTCGCGCTCGCCGAGCGCGACGACGGTGCCGTGCCGGTCGGCGAGCAGCTGAATCTCCACGTGGCGCGGCCGCTCGAGGAAGCGCTCGTAGAAGACGGTGCCGTCGCCGAACGCGGCCTCGGCCTCGCGCTGCGCCGCCGCGGTCGCCTCCTCGAGCTCGCCGGGGTCACGGACGACCCGCATCCCGCGCCCGCCGCCGCCGGCGGCCGCCTTCACGAGCAGCGGGAACCCGACCTCCGCCGCCGCGCCCGTCGGCAGCACAGGGACGCCGGCGGCGCGCGCGGTCTCCTTGGCGGCGAGCTTGTCGCCGCCGGCGCGCAGCGCGGCCGGGGCGGCCCGACCCACGCGAGCCCCGCCGCGAGCACCGCCTCGGCCAGCTCGGCGCTCTCGGCGAGAAAGCCGTAGCCGGGGTGGACGGCGTCGGCGCCGCTCGCGCGGGCCGCGCGCACGTGCTCGGCCGGGTCGAGGTAGGACGCGATCCGAACCGTCTCGTCAGCGCTGCGCGCGTGGAGCGAGCCGAGGTCGTCCCGGGCGGCGACGGCCACGCTCGCGAGGCCGAGCGAACGACAGGTACGGAAGATCCGCACCGCGATCTCGCCGCGGTTGGCGACGAGGAGCTTCGCGATCGCCATCGTGCGGAAGCCTATGCTGGAGGCGATGGGGCCGGTTCGCTGGGGGATCCTCTCGACGGCGCGGATCAACACGCTCGTGATCCCGCCGCTGCAGGAGTCGCCGGAGTCGGAGGTCGTCGCGGTCGCCAGCAGGACGGAGGCGCGCGCCGCAGGGTACGCGCGCGAGTGGGGGATCCCGCGCGCGCACGGCTCGTACGAGGCGCTGCTCGCCGACCCCGACGTCGAGGCGGTCTACGTGTCCCTGCCGAACGGCCCGCACGTCGACTGGTCGATCCGCGCGCTCGAGGCCGGGAAGCACGTGCTCTGCGAGAAGCCGCTCGCACGGCGGCCGCAGGACGCCGAGCGCGCGTTCGACGCCGCGGAGCGGGCGGGACTACTGCTGATGGAGGCGTTCATGTGGCGCCAGCATCCCCAGTCGAAGCGGCTCCGCGAGCTCGTGGACGGCGGCGCGATCGGCGAGCTGCGACTCGTCCGTTGCTCGTTCTCCGCACGGATCGACAGCTCGGACGAGGCTCGCTACGACCCCGGCCTCGACGGCGGCGCGCTCATGGACATCGGCTGCTATTGCGTCAGCGGCTCCCGGCTTCTCGCCGGCGAGCCTGTGACGGTGAGCGCGCGTCAGGTGCTCGCGCCGCAGGGCATCGACGTCCGGCTCGTCGGCACGCTCGTCTTCCCGGGCGGCGTGCTCGCGCAGCTCGACTGCGCCTACGACCTGCCCGACCGGCAGGGGCTCGAGGCCGTCGGCTCCGCCGGCTCGCTGCGGGTGGCGCACCCCTGGGCGATCGAGGAGCCGGGCATCGAGCTTCGCCGCGGCGGCGAGGTGGAGCGGATCGAGATCGAGCGGGCCGACCGCTACCGGCTGCAGTCGGACAACTTCAGCCGCGCCGTGCGCGGGCTCGAGCCGCCGCTGCTCGGCCGCGAGGACGCGCTCGGGCAGGCGCGGACGATCGACGCGCTCTATCGCTCGGCCGAGCGGGAGGGGGAGCCGGTGGCGCTGTGAGGGTCAGAAGCCGCCGCACGTCCCGATCTTGATCTCGACGACACGAGGAAGCGCAACGCCCCGTAGGCGGCCCGGAGCTGGGCAAGGGTGCTCCCGAGCGAGATGCCCTTCGACGCAGCAAGCCTCGGCGACGTGTTCAGGCGAAACTCGGCGACGAGGTCGCCCCGCCGGCGCGACGCGGATCTGACGGGCGGCGATGGCACCGCGCCGCGAACCCGCTGCTGCCGTCGCGAGCGGCGCCTAGCCGGGAAGGCCGCGGCCGTCCGGGTGGTGCTTCCTGCACACGGGATGGCCGTGGTCCGGATGGGCATGCCACTGCAGGCGCCAGCAGCGCCGGACGTGACAGTTGTGCTTGCGCAGGAAGAGGTACAGCGTGCTCGCAAAGGCCGTGATGAGCGTGATGTCGGCGAGCGGCCCGCTGACGAAGTTGTAGCCCTGCCGCGTCGGCCAGTGGAGCAGGAAGTGCAGGCTCGCCACGACGGGCACGCGACGAGCGTATCTCCGAGTCCGGACTGCGACCTGGTCTCGACCAGGTCGCCGCCTTCGCGTCAGTCGCGGTGACGGCGGGCGCGCAGCCGGACGAGCACGGCCAGGCCGGCGAGCGCGCCCGACACCGACCCGGCGACCTGGGCCAGCCGCTTCGAGTCGGCTCGGAGGGCGGCGAGCGCCGCGTCGAGCTGCGCCCGCTCGGTGCGGATCTCCTCGCGGATCTGCTCCGTCGTGCGCCGGTCAGCGGGGCTCATCGGCGCCTCCTTTCAGGGCCGACCGCGTCAGCACGGCGGCGGCTGCGGCGAGGCCGCCGACGAGCACGAGCAGGATGCCGGTGACGATGAGGATGGCGAGCCACACCTGGAGCACCGTGGCGAGCGCCGCCGCGACGGTGGCGAGCAGGAAGACGACGAGCAACGGCGTGAGCATGACCGCCACCAGCCCGAGACCGGCGCCGATGCCGAGCCGGGCCGCCTTGCCCTTCAGCTCCGCCGTCTTCAGCTCGAGCTCGAGCTTGCCGAGCCGAACTCCACGCTCCGCGATCTCGCGCACTGCCTCGATCGGGTTCCTCGGTGTCACGCGCCCTCCCGGCCGTTGTCGACGAGCTCGGCGACCTCGACGAAGGTAACAGTCGGGCGGACGCCGTAGAGGCCGGTGACCCGCTCGACGAGCTCGTCGCTGAAGAAGCCGCGCGCGGCCTCCTCGGAATCCCACAGGTACACGTTCGTCGCGCGGCGGTTCTTTCCGTCCACGGTGAACGCCTTCTGCCGCAGTCCCGGCATGCCTTCGAACCGGCCGCGCGCCTCGCGCGCGAGCCCGGCGATCTTCGACTCGTCGAAGTCGTCCGCGAACTGGAACTCGACGATCACGCCTTGCATGTGCTCTCCTCCCTCATTGCGATTGCCAGTCAGGTGCCCGCTTCTCGAGAAACGCCTCAAGCCCCTCCTGACCCTCGTCGCTCGTGCGCCGCTCGGCGATCCAGCGGGCCGTCTCGGGCCCGTCCGGCCGCTCGCGGACGAGCCGCTTTGCCCAGCGGGCGGCGTGCGGACCGGCGGAGAGCAGCTCGCCGAGCACGCGCTCGACGGCGGCGTCGAGGTCGTCTGCCACCTCGCTGACGAGGCCGATGCGCAGCGCCGTGCCGGCATCGAAGCGCTCGCCGCTGACGAAGTAGCGCCGCGCGGCGCCCGTGCCGATCTTCGGCAGCACGAAGGGCGAGATCACGGCAGGGATGATCCCGAGCTTCACCTCGGAGAAGGCGAAGACCGTCCCCGGCGCGGCGATCGCGACGTCCGCGACCGAGACGAGCCCGGCGCCGCCGCCGAGCGCGTGCCCCTGAACGCGGGCGACGACCGGGGCGGGGCAGGCGTCGATTGTCTCGAACATCCGCCGCAGTGCGTTCGCGTCGGCGGCGTTCTCGTCGAAGGAGAGCCCGGCGGACGCGCGCATCCAGTCGACGTCCGCTCCCGCGCAGAAGCTCGGCCCCTCACCCGCGAGCAGCACCGCGCGCGCCCGGCCGACGTCGACGAAGGCCTCCGCCAGCTCGGCGATCAGCGCCGCGTCGAACGCGTTCCGACGGTCAGGCCGCGCCAGTGTGATCCGCAGGACGGATCCGTCACGCTCGACTTCGAGGCTCGCCACGCGCATAGAGTGACACGGATGCTGCACGGAGCCGTCGCCGCTGTCCTGACTCCGCTGCGCGCGGGCGGCTCCGAGCTGGACGGGGACGCGGTCGGACCGTACGTCGACTTCCTCGTCCTGCACGGGATCGACGGGATCCTCGCACTCGGCACGACCGGCGAGAGCGTGCTCTTCGGCGTCGCCGAACGGCAGCGGCTGACCGAGCTGTTCCTCGCCGCGGCGCGCGGCAGGCTCCAGGTCGCGGTGCACTGCGGCGCGCAGTCGACGGCGGACACGGTCGCGCTCGCCGAGCATGCGGCGCAGCAGGGCGCCGATGCGGTCGCGGTGATCGGGCCGCCGTACTTCCCGCTCGACGAGGACGCGCTGCTCGCGCACTTCGAGGCAGGTGCGCGCGCCTGTGCGCCGCTGCCGTTCTACGTGTACGAGTTCGCCGCGCGCAGCGGCTACGCGGTCCCGCTTGCGGTGCTCGCGCGCCTGCGCGAGCGGGCGCCGAACCTGGCCGGGCTCAAGGTCTCCGACTCGCCCTGGGAGCAGGTGGCGCCGTATCTCGTCGAGGGGCTCGACGTCTTCATCGGGGCCGAGGCGCTGATCGCCCAGGGCCTTGCCGCCGGCGCGGCGGGATCCGTGTCCGGCCTCGCGGCGAGCTTCCCCGACGCGGTCGTGCCGCTCGTCCGCGACCCGTCGCCGGAGCGCACCGAGCGCGTCGCCGCGCTGCGGGCGTCGCTCCAGCGGCAGCCGTTCCACGCCGCCTCGAAGACGGCTCTCGGACTGCGCGGCGTGCCGGTCCGCCCCGACGTGCGGCCGCCCCTGCGCGGACTGCGCGACGACGAGCGAGCGGCCGTGGCCGAGCTCGTCGCGGACTGGAGCCGTCAGCCCGTCTGAGTGCGCGCCGTCTCGTTCCGCAAGGCTGAGGCGAGCAGGAGCGCCAGGGCGACGACGACGAGGTCACGTCCGAGCAGCAGCCAGCTCTCGAGCGGATGGAAGTGGGCGAGCGCTTCGAACCGGCGCGGGATCCAGGTCTGCGTCAGGCCGAGAGCGGCGACGAGGAGGCAGACGGCAGGTACGCGCAGGCGCCCCTGCACGAGGGGCACGAGCGGCAGCAGCCAGATCAGGTACTGGGGAGAGAACACCTTGCCGAAGGCGACGAAGATCGCGACGGCGGCCGCCGCACCGACGACGAGTTGCCGTTCGGAGCCGCGCCGGCGGACACAGGCGGTCCACACCCAGGCAAGGGCCGCGATCTCCGCCACGGTCGTCATGGCCGCGACGACCGTGCCGCTCGCTCCGCCGAGCGTGAGCGAGGTGTGGCTCACCTCGACGCCGAGCTTCAGGCCGGCGACGTGGTGGGCGGCGATCAGGAGCGCAGCCCCGAGGCTCTCGATCTCGAGCGGCCGCTCGAACTGGCCGGTGAAGCTGTCCAGCAGGCCGTGCGGGCCGAGCACGGCGAAGGGGAGCACGCACGCGGCGAACACGCCGGCGAGCACGGCCGCCGACCACGCAGCCGCGCGCGGACCCTGCCGGCGCCAGACATGGGCGATTGCGACAGGTGCGATCACGGCGGGATAGAGCTTCGCCGCCGTGGCGAGACCGAGCGCGCCCGCGCCCAGCCGGCTCCGTCCGCGCAGGAAGGCGGCGAGCGACGCGATCGACAGCGCCGCCGGCCACAGGTCGAAACGCGTGAGGATCACCGGCCCGAGGACGAGGGGGCAGACGCCGATGAGCAGCAGCGTCGCGAGCCTCGCCCGCGCGGACGTGCGCAGCGCGCGCAGACCGGCGTCCACGCCCACGAGCGCGAAGACGCCGCAGAGGGCCATCAGCCACTCGAACCGGTGCCGGTACGCCTGCTCCGCCGGGCGGCCGAGAGCAGGGAGGACGAATACCGGCAGCGCGGCCGGCGGGTACTCGAGCGAGAAGTCGCGGTACGGCACCTCGCCGTCGAGGACGTGGGTGCCGTAGGCGCGGTAGAAGCCGGTGTCCGACTGCTGGCCGCGCACCCAGAAGCCGACGTGGCCGAGGAGCAGCCACGACACGACCAGCGCCGCGCAGCCGGCGGCGAGAGGTCCGTGCCGGGTCATCCGCCGCGCATCCGTTCCAGCGCCGCGAGCCGGGCGCGGCCTTCGCCGAGCAGCTCGCGCTCCGGCCGCGGCCACGCGAGCAGCGCGGCGAGCACGACGACGGCGAGGTCGCGGAGGAGCAGGAGCCACGACTGCGCCGGCGCGAACGTTTGCGCGAGCGCCCAGTAGTGGCGGGGGAACCACGACTGCGTCAGCACGAGCGACCCGGCCAGCAGCGCACCCGCCCCCAAGCCGCGCCTGCCGCGCACGAGCGGGACGAGCGGCACGAGCCAGATGAGGAACTGCGGCGAGAACACCTTCGCGAACGCGATCAGCACGGCCACCGCGGCGGCCGCGTGCGCGACGAGCCGCTCGTCCGTCGCGGGTCCGCGCGCGAACAGCAGCCAGATCGCGACGACGGAGACTGCGGTCGCGGCCGTCGACAGGACTGCGAGCGCGTGAACGCCGCCGCCGGAGGGGTTCTGCGACCCGAACGTCGTGACGACGGTGAGGTGCGTACCCGCGAGGTGGTGCACCGCGATCAACAGCGCGCTTCCGAGGCTCTCGAGCTGCAGCGGGCGCGCGAGCTGCAGGTGGAAGCTCGCCCGCAGGCCGCTGGGGGAGAGCACGGCGAACGGGACGAAGCACGCGATCTCCACTGCGACCAGACCGGCCGCCCAGCCTGCCGCCGCCCGCGGACCCCGCGAGCGCCACACCCAGAGGAACGCGAGCGGCGCGAGCACGACGGGCCACAGCTTCGCCGCGACCGCCGCGCCGAGCGCGAGCGCCGAGAGCGCCGTCCGCTCCCAGAGCAGCGCGGCGAGCGCGATCGCGACGAGCGCGGCGGGCCAGTAGTCGAACCGCGTGAGCACGACCGAGCCGAGGAGCAGCGGCGACAGCGCAGTCAGGAGAAGCGCCGGGCCGGTGCGCGCAGGTCCGGCTCCGAGCGCGCGCAGCGCGAGTGCGACGCCGACGATCGTGAGGCAGCCGCAGAGCGCCATCAGCCGCTCGAACCAGCGGTCGTACGCGGCCTGGTCGCCCTCGTGGCCGAGCGACGGGAGGACGAACATCGGCAGCGCGCCGGGCGGGTACTCGAGCCGGAAGTCGCGGTACGGGACGGCGCCGTTCGCGATCGCGTCGCCGTAGCGCGCGTACGTGCCCGTGTCGGTGAGCTGGTCGCGTGCGAGGAAGCCGTGGTGAAGCAGCGTCCAGCAGCCGAGGAAGAGGCCGAGCGCGACCGCAACGAGCGCAGTCGAGCCCGCGCGGGTCAGAACGGTCCCCGCGCCTCGTAGCTGCCGCGGCGCGCGCCGACGGCGAGAAACGTCATGCCGTCCGGCCCGGCGACGGGGCAGCGGACGGCCTCCGGGTCGAAGCGCAGGATCGTCCCCTCGCGGACGGGCACCTCTTCGCCGTCGACGCGCCAGATGCCGTCGCCGTGCACGACGACGTTCACCTCCTCCTGCTCCGAGCCGGCCTCGTCGTGCTCGTGCCCTTCCGCGTTCGGCGGCAGCTCGAACCAGTTGATTCCGAACGCCTCGACGCCGAGCGCCCGGCGCACGAACTTCACCATGCCGGTCCGGCCGCCCGGCTCGATCTCGTCGACGTTGACGATGCTGTAGCTCATGAGTCTCCTCTCACATGCGGAAGATGCCGAACGTGGTCTCCTGGATCGGGGCGTTGAGCGCGGCGGCGAGCCCGAGCGCGAGCACGCGGCGCGTGTCGAGCGGGTCGATGATCCCGTCGTCCCACAGACGCGCGGTCGAGTAGTACGGGTTGCCCTCCTCCTCGTACTTGGCGCGGATCGCGGCCTCGTCGACGTCGCCGACCATGGCGAGCACGGTCGCAGCCTGCTCGCCGCCCATCACCGAGATGCGCGCGTTCGGCCACATCCAGAGCTGGCGCGGCTCGTATGCGCGTCCGCACATCGCGTAGTTGCCGGCGCCGAACGAGCCGCCGACGACGACAGTGAACTTCGGCACCTGCGCGTTCGCCACGGCCATGACGAGCTTGGCGCCGTCGCGCGCGATGCCGCCTGCCTCGTACTCGGTCCCGACCATGAAGCCGGTGATGTTCTGCAGAAAGACGATCGGCACGCGGCGCTTGCAGCACAGCTCGACGAAGTGAGCTCCCTTCTGTGCCGACTCCGCGAAGAGGACGCCGTTGTTGGCGAGAATCCCGACGGGGATGCCTTCGATGTGCGCGAAGCCCGCGACGAGCGTCTCGCCGTAGAGCTGCTTGAACTCGTGGAAGCGCGAGCCGTCGACGATGCGGGCGATCAGCTCGCGCGCATCGGTCTGGTGGCGGAAGTCCTCCGGGATCAGTCCGTACAGCTCGTCGGGGTCGAGGGCGGGAGGCTCCGGCACGGCGAGCTCCCACGGCGGCTCCGGCCGGCGCGAGCCGATGTTGCGGACGATGCCGCGTGCGAGCGCGAGCGCGTGCTCGTCCGAGGTCGCGTAGTGGTCGGCGACGCCCGAGCGGCGCGCGTGCACGTCGGCGCCGCCGAGCTCCTCCGCGGTGACATCCTGGCCGGTCGCCGCCTTCACGAGCGGCGGGCCGCCGATGAAGATCGTGCCGGTGCCGCGGACGATGATCGTCTCGTCGCTCATCGCGGGCACGTACGCGCCGCCGGCGGTGCACGAGCCCATCACGACGGCGATCTGCGGGACGCCCTGGGCGGACAGCTGTGCCTGGTTGAAGAAGATGCGCCCGAAGTGCTCGCGGTCCGGGAAGACGTCGGCCTGCAACGGCAGGAACGCACCGCCCGAGTCGACGAGGTACAGGCACGGCAGGCGGTTCTGCGCGGCGACCTCCTGCGCGCGCAGATGCTTCTTCACCGTGAGCGGGAAGTAGGAGCCGCCCTTCACCGTCGCGTCGTTCGCGACGAGCACGCACTCGCGTCCTTCGACGACGCCGACGCCGGTGACGATCCCCGCGCTCGGCGCCTGGCCGTCGTAGAGGCCGTACGCCGCGAGCGCGTTCAGCTCGAGGAAGGCGGAATCCGGATCGGCGAGCCGGTCGATCCGCTCGCGCGCGGGGAGCTTGCCGCGGGAGCGGTGCCGCTCGACCGCCGCCTCGCCGCCGCCGCGCGCGACCTCCGCCGTCCGTTCGCGCAGCTCCGCGACGAGCGCCGCCATCCGCTCGCGGCGGCGCGCGAACTCTTCCGAGCCGCGCTCGACCTGCGACGTGAGAACGGCCATCGGGCGGAGCCTAACGTCGGCGGCGGCCCGTACGCTTGTTCGCCGTGGCCGTCCCCGGCATCGTCGCGCACATGGACCTCGACGCGTTCTTCGCGGCGGTCGAGGAGCTCGAGAATCCGGAGCTGCGGCAGAAGCCGCTCATCGTCGGCGGCGACCCGCACGGCCGCGGCGTCGTCGCAACCGCGAACTACGCCGCGCGGACGTTCGGCATCCACTCCGCGATGAGCGCGGCCGAGGCGATGCGCCGCTGCCCGCACGCGGTGTTCGTCCGCCCGCGCCACTCGCTCTACCGCGAGTACTCGCGGCACGTGTGGTCGACGGTGCGCGGCGTCGTCCCGACCGTCGAGCAGACCGGTATCGACGAGGGCTATCTCGACGTCGGCGAGGTCGCGCGCGACTTCCTCGAGGCGCGCGTCGTCGCGGAGGCGGTGCAGACGGCGGTGCGCGCGGCGACGAGCCTCACGTGCTCGCTCGGCGTCGCACCGTGCAAGGTCGTCGCAAAGGTCGGAAGCGATGCGCGCAAGCCCGGCGGATTGACGGTCGTCGTGCCGGGACACGAGGCGTCCTTCCTCGCACCGTTCGACGTCCGCAGGCTGCCGGGTGTCGGGCCGAAGGCGGAGGCACGGCTGCGCCCCGCGGGCATCGACACCGTCGGGGCGCTCGCGCTGCTGAGTGACGACGAGCTGCGGGGGTTGCTGCCCGGCACCGTCGGTGTGCTCTTGCGCGACCGTGCGCGCGGGATCGATCCGCGCGGTCTCGAGCTCGAGACCGAACGCATCTCGATCAGCGTCGAGAACACGTTCGACCGCGATCTCGCCGACCGTGAGCGGCTGCACGACGAGCTGCGCGGGATGGCGCGCGAGGTCGCGGAGCACCTGCAGAAGAGCGGCCAGGTCGCGCGCACGGTGACGACGAAGCTGCGCTACACGGACTTCTCGATCCGCAGCCGCTCGACGTCGCTCGACGTCGGGATCGACGACGCGGAGCAGATCGGTGCGCTCGCCTGCCGCCTGCTCGACCGCGGCCTGCGCGACCGGCCGGGCGCGCTGCGTCTCGTCGGTGTCGGCGTTTCGGGTCTGACGGGGTTCCGGCAGCTTTCGCTTTAAGAGTGTCGTAACAACCGGCGACGGCGACTCGACGTAAGCTCGCGGAGGAGTCGCACGTGCTGCTGTTGCTGGGCATCGGTTTCGTCGCCGGCGTAATCACCGCCGTGTCGCCGTGCGTGCTGCCGGTGCTGCCGATCGTGCTCGCGGGCGGCGCAGCCGGCGGCCGCCGCCGCCCGTACGCGATCGTCGCCGGCCTCGTCGTGAGCTTCACGGTCTTCACCCTGACTGCCTCGGCCCTGCTGTCGGCGCTCGGGCTGCCGCAGGACACGCTGCGCGACGTGGCGATCGCGCTTCTGTTCGTCGTCGCCGCGACGTTGCTCGTGCCGCGGCTCGGGCTGCTCGTCGAGGCTCCCTTTGCGCGGCTGAGCCGGCGCCGTAGCGGCGATCTCGGGGGCGGCTTCGTCCTCGGCGCGAGCCTCGGGCTCGTCTTCGTGCCCTGTGCCGGGCCGGTGCTCGCGACCGTGAGCGTGCTCGCGGCGGAGCGGAAGATCGGCGTCCAGCTCGTCCTGCTCACGCTGTTCTACGCGGCAGGTGCCGGTCTCGTGCTCCTGCTCGTCGCCGTCGGCGGGCAGCGCGTCTCGCGGCGGCTGCGCGCGACCCGGGCGTGGTGGCGGCCGGCGCTCGGCGTCGTGATGGCGGCCGCCGCGCTCGCGATCGTCTTCAACGTCGACCAGACCCTCCAGACGGACCTCGGCTCGTACACGAGCGCGCTGCAGCGGCACACCGAGGAGTCCGGCTATGCGAGCAAGCACCTGAACGGGCTGCGTGGAACGACCGGCACGCTGGCGGCTCCCGCTGCGTCGTCGCCGGCCGTGAAGCTGCGGAACTACGGGGCCGCTCCCGACTTCGCCGGGATCACGCACTGGCTGAACACGGAGAACGGCCGGCCGCTCTCGATCGCGGGGCTGCGCGGCAAGGTCGTGCTCGTCGACTTCTGGACGTACTCGTGCATCAACTGCCTGCGCACGCTTCCGCACCTCCAGGCCTGGTACGCCGCCTATCACAGGGACGGGCTCGAGATCGTCGGCGTGCACACGCCCGAGTTCGCGTTCGAGCACGTGCTCGGAAACGTCGAGAGCGCGGTGCGCCGCCTCGGCGTGACGTGGCCGGTCGCGCTCGACAACAGCTACGCGACCTGGAACGCGTACTCGAACCAGTACTGGCCCGCCGACTACCTCGTCGACAAGCGCGGCCACGTCCGCGCAGTGCACTTCGGCGAGGGTGACTACAGCGGCACCGAGCGGGAGATCCGCACGCTGCTCGGCGTTCGCGCCACCGCCGCCGCCCGTCCGAACACGACGCCGACCGAGGCGATGACCCCCGAGACGTACCTGGGCCCGCAGCGAATCGACCGCACGCGCTACGCCGGCTCGGCTCTCGTCACCGGGAAGCCGAACCTGTACACCGCGGCCACCGTCCTGTCGCAGGATGCGATCTCGTACGGCGGCGAGTGGACGCTCGCCGGCCAGGTCGCCACGGCGGGAATGGGGGCGCAGCTGCTGCTCCGCTTCCAGGCGAAGGACGTCTACATGGTGCTCGGAGGCAAGGGCCGTGTCACCGCGCGGCTCGGCGGCAAGCCGCTCGCCGCGATCGACGTCACCGCCGACCGGCTCTACACGGTGCTCTCGTCCCGCACGACACGTGAGGGCGTCCTCCGGCTCGGCTTCACGCCCGGGGTGCGCGCCTACAGCTTCACCTTCGGCTAGCCGGTGGACTTACAGGATTCTGAAACGGCGCTTACTCACGGCTTAGCCTGGCCCGGAACACTGGTGACATGACCAGACGCAGAGCTTTCATCGCATCGGCGGCGGTCCTCTCGCTGGCGGCGGCGCTTCTGCTCGGTACGCAGCGCGCCTCCGCCGCGAGCCGCGCCGGCAAGGGCATCGTGAACATCACCACGAACCTCGCCTACCAGGGCGGAGCCGCGGCGGGCACCGGCATGGTGCTCACGCCGTCCGGCGAGGTGCTGACGAACAACCACGTGATTCGCGGCGCGACGACGATCCGGGTGAAGGATCCCTCGACCGGCAAGACGTACTCGGCGACGGTCGCCGGCTACGACCTGTCCGCCGACGTGGCCGTGCTGCAGCTCAAGAACGCGTCGGGGCTCGCGACGGTGAGCATCGGCGACTCCTCCAAGGTGACGGTCGGTGACGCCGTGACCGCGCTCGGCAACGCCGGCGGCGCCGGCGGAGCGCCGATCGCAGCCTCGGGTACGGTCACCGGGCTCGGGCGGTCGATCACCGCGAGCGACGGCGGCACATCCGAGCGCCTGACCGGCCTGATCGAGACGAACGCAGGCGTGCAGCCCGGAGATTCGGGCGGCCCGCTCGTCGACGCGTCCGGCGACGTCATCGGCATGGACACGGCTGCGTCTCAAGGCTTCGCCTTCCGGTCCGGCAGCGACGCGTTCGCGATCCCGATCAACAAGGCGGTCGCGATCGCGAAGGAGATCGAGGCCGGCCACTCCGCGACCGCGCACATCGGCAAGACCGCGTTCCTCGGGATCGAGGTCGCGCCGGGCACGTACTTCACGCGCGGCGCGGTCGTCGCGGGCGTCGTCCAGTCGTCGCCGGCCTCGCGGGCGGGGCTCGCCTACGGCGACGTGATCGTCGCCGTGAACAATCGCACTGTCGCCTCTCCGACGACGCTCACGGCGCTGCTGCAGAAGCAGTCGCCGGGCAAGAAGGTGCAGATCCGCTGGATCGACCAGTTCGGCACCAGCCACACCGCGCAGGTCACGCTCGCAAGCGGCCCCGCTCAGTAGCCGAGCGGTACGAGCGCTTCCAGCGGGTCGATCGCGGCGCCGCCGACGCGTACCTCGAAGTGGAGGTGCGGGCCGGTGGCGTCGCCGGTCGCACCGACGCGTCCGAGCACCGCGCCGCCGGCCACCCACTCTCCGACCTTCACCTCGACGGCCGAGAGGTGCGCGTACATCGTCCGGACGTCGCGGCCGTTCGCGAGCGTCACGAGCTCTCCCCAGCCGCCCGCGCGCGGGCCGGCCCAGGCGACCCGGCCGGGTGCGGCGGCGATCACGTCGGCTCCGGCGGGGGCGCGCAGGTCGACGCCCTCGTGGAAGCGGTCGCCCCGCGGGCCGAAGCCGTCGCCGACCGGTGCGAGCAGCGGCCAGGCGAGCGGGATCGGGGCCCGTGCCGGCCGCTCTCGCAGCGCGGCGAGCGTCGCGCCGCCGGCGACCACGTCGGCGCGGAGGCCGGCATGCCGCTGGAAGTGGGTCAGCGCGAAGGCGAGTGCCGCGCCGAAACGGCCGTCGACCGGGCCGGACGGGAACCCCTGCCACGCGAGCGCGAGCTGGAGCTCTGCCACGTCCCAGCCGGTGTCGCCACGGCGTAGAGGCCGGCTGCCGAGGAGGCGCCGGCCGGGTGCGGCCGCGACGGCGTCCGTGGCACGATCCGGTCCCGCGTAGAGGCCGGCGGCGCGCAGGGCACGGTCGAGCGCGGCGGCCTGCGGACGCGCAGAGGCGGTCGCTGCGCCGCCGAGGGCGATGCAGGACACCGCGAGCAGGGACGCTGCCTTGCCGGGCGGCATCCCGGGAGTATGGCTCACGTGTCGCTGAGCCGGCCCGTGCCGCAGGCGTGGCGCGCCCAGAGATAGAGCCGTGTTCGCGAGGTGCCGTGCCAGCCCAGCCCGGACTCCAAACGGTCGTGGGCGCTCGAGGGGGCAATGCGGACGGTCAGGCCGAGCTGCCGCTCGAGATAGGCCGGCGAGAGGTCGTGGGAGCGCAAGGGCAGGCGCGCGAGCAGCGCAGCGACCTGCCGGAACGTCGAGAAACGGCAGGCCATCCACGCGACATGCTCGTGGCGGTCCGGCGTCTCGATCGCCCTGCTCGCCAGCCCGGACCAGACGTCCTCGAGCGTGACGGGCACGGAGACGGCGGCGATGACGGGCGCGCCGAGTACCCGAGGCGGCAGGTCTGGAGACGGTGCCGTCGCCGACTCTCTCGCGAACTCGCGCATCACGGCGAGACACGAGGCTTGCGCGGCGTCGGGGTCGATGCCGAGCTCCTCTGACAGCCCACGACGGATCGTCGCCATGACGGTGCCGTCCGGACCCGGGCTCGCACCGACCTCGACCTGCTCCTCGAAGCTCACCGACCAGCACTCGCGGTAGAAGGCGACGTCGCTCGGGTTCCGCAACGAGAAGACGATCCAGCCGTCGGCCGTATCGACGAGCGCATGCACGCACAAGATCGCGGGGAACGGCCGGCGACCCTCGACTCCGAAAACGGTCAAGCCGCCCGGCGAGTCGCGGTTCGACCTGCAGAACTCGTCGTAGTGCTCGTCCGCCCACTGGGCGAGCTCCCAGTCCATGGGATGGCAATGAAGCACCGCGTCGTCGTCGGACAGGAACGGCGACATCCAGCCCAGGGCTGCCTTCTGCCGGCCCGGCTGTCTCACCTTCAGGTCGCGCGGCACGCCGGCGAACGTCGCCGCCGTGTAGCGGGGCTCGTCGCCGCGTATCTCGACCCTCGCCGCGTCGATCCCCGCGGTCGAGGCCCAGAACTCGAAGAGGTCGTCGTACCAGCGGGGCTCTTGATGATGGTGACGCCACCACGGGAGCGACTCATCCTCGTCGGCGGCCTCGGACAACTCGGCCGCCGCCTCGGGCTGACCGCTCCCGCCCGGAAGCAGATCCTCGTGATCGCTTCGCAGCGAAGCGCGGAGACGCCTATGTCCGATCGCGACGGCGAGGACGACGACGCCGATCGAGACGAGACCGATCCCGACGAGCACGCTGAGATTGACGATGAGCGAGCTCGACCGTCCGGTCATGACCACCTGATAGACGGCCAGGAGCGCAAGGCAGACGGCGAGGATCGAAGTCCGCAGCGGCACGATGCGGCCTTTGATCATGGCGACGAGGTTCATCCGTTCCCTCCCGGGTGCTACCCGGCCCTGTCCAGCCAGAGGACGGTGCCGCCGCGGCCCGTTGTGAGGGCGTCGGGAGCGGCGAAGTCGAGCCCGCAGCACGTGACGTGGCCCTCGAGTGCGGCGGCCGCCGCCGTGGCGCGTTCGAGGTCGCGTCCGGCGATGACGACGTCGCGGCCGCGCTTCGCGTACGTCTCGGCGAGTCTCGGGCCGATGCCGGAGGTTCCGCCGACGACGAGAACGGCTCCGTCCGCCATGCGTCCACCGTAAGCGCGGGCTGCGGTTTGCGTCAAACGGGAAGGATGGACCCAGCAGGGGCGGAGGGGCTCGAACCCCCAACCCCCGGTTTTGGAGACCGGTGCTCTACCAGTTGAGCTACGCCCCTGGGTCGGCGCCGATTGTACCCGGGGCTTCGAGCGGCCTCGGTCGCGGCGCCGGTCTAGGCTCCCTTCGTGCAGCGGCGCGCGCTCGGACTGCTCTTCGCGACGCTTGCCGCGCTGCTCGCGGCGACCGCGCTGTGGGCGGCGATCGGCGCCGGCGGAGACGCCCGCCGCTGGGTCGTCGCGTTCGGGGCGCTCGCCCTCGCAGGCTGGCTTGCATCGCTTGCGCTGAGCGCTCTTCGGCGCCACCGCTGAGGAAAAGACTCGCCCGCGCCGTATTCTTCCCCCGTGGCCCGGGCCGACGACACCCAGACGCTGTGGCTTCAATACCGCAGGACCGGAGACGCCGGAATCCGCGACCGGCTGATCCTCACCTATGCGCCGCTCGTGAAGTACGTCGCCGGCCGGCTCGGCAGCGGCCTGCCCGCCCACGTCGACGAGGGCGACCTCGTCTCGTACGGCCTGCTCGGCCTGATCGGCGCGATCGAGCGCTACGAGCCCGACCGCGACGTGAAGTTCGAGACGTACGCGATCGCGCGCATCAAGGGGGCGATCATCGACGAGCTGCGCGCGATGGACTGGGTGCCGCGCTCCGTTCGCGCCCGCGCCCGCGACATCGAGCGCGCGATCGCGGAGCTCGAGGCGAAGCTCGGCCGGGCGCCCACCGACGAGGAGATCTCGAAGAAGCTCGGCCTCACCCAGGAGGAGCTGGACGGCAGCCTGACCGAGATCGCCCGCTCCTCGATCGCCGCCCTCGACGAGCTGTGGACCGTCTCCGGCTCCGGCGGCGACCAGATCGCCCTGATCGACACGATCGAGGACACCGACGCCCCCGACCCGCAGAGCACGCTCTCCCAGACGGAGCTGCGTGAGGCGATCGCCGACGCGATCGCCCGCCTGCCGGAGCGGGAGAAGCTCGTCGTCACCCTCTACTACTACGAGGAGCTGACCCTGCGCGAGATCGGCGAGGTGCTCGGCGTCACCGAGTCCCGCGTCTCCCAGCTGCACACGAAGGCGATCCTCCGCCTGAAGGCCCGGCTGGGCGGCTCCCGGCCCGGCCCGCCGCTCGAAGGCTGACGGCGGCTCCTGCGGCGATACGATTGCCGCCGAGTACAACGCCCAGGAGGACAGGAGCCTGATGTCAGCGACCGAGCCCGGAAAGATTCGCAATATCGCCGTCGTCGGACACCGTGGGGTGGGCAAGACCTCGCTCGTCGAGGCCATGCTCTTCCAGGCCGGGAAGACGAACCGGCTGGGCGCGATCGAGCAGGGCACGACCGTCTCGGACTGGGAGGACGACGAGCACCGGCGCCAGATGTCGCTGAGCGGCACGCTCGCGCACCTGGACTGGCAGGGCCGGAAGATCAACGTCTTCGACTGCCCGGGCGACGCCGGCTTCCAGGCCGACACGTATGCCGCGCTGCGCGTCGTCGAGGGAGCGCTCGTGGTGCTGAGCGGCGTGATGGGCGTCGAGGTCAACTCCGCGCGCGTGTGGGCGCGGGCCGAGGAATACGGGCTGTCGCGCGTCGTCTTCGTGAACATGCTCGACCGTGAGCGCGCGGACTTCTTCCGCGTGCTCGAGGCCGCCCGCTCGCAGCTGTCCGACCGCTGCGTCGCGATCCAGCTCCCGATCGGCGTCGAGCACGAGCTGACCGGCGTCGTCGACCTGCTGCACATGTGCGCGTACATGGACCCGACGGGCGGCAAGGAAGGCGGTCCGCAGCCGATCCCGGACGCGCTGGCCGACCAGGTGCAGCAGTACCGGGAGAAGCTGCTCGACGCGGTCGTCGAGACGAACGAGGACCTGATGGCCCGCTACCTCGAGGGCGAGGAGCTGCCGGAGGAAGACGTGGCCTCCGCCTTGAAGGACGCGGTCACGCGCGACGAGCTCTATCCCGTCGCGTGCGGGGTCGCCACGAAGAACCTCGGCACGACCGCGCTGCTCGACCTGCTCGTCGAGGGCGTCCCGTCGCCCGCGAAGAAGGGGACGACGATCGAGTTCGGCGACGCGAAGCAGGCCGTGTTCGTCTTCAAGACGATCGCCGACCCGTTCGCCGGGCGCATCAGCTGCTTCCGCGTCCTGGCCGGCCCGGTCACGGGCGACACGACGCTCGTCGACCCGCGCACGCACGCGAAGGAGCGGCTGGGCCAGATCCTGCTCCTCCAGGGCAAGGAGAACGTGACGGCGGACGCGCTCGGCGTCGGCGACCTCGGCGCGGTCGCGAAGCTGAAGGACGTCGTCACCGGCGACGTGCTCGTCGACCACGAGGTGCCCGTCGAGCCGCCGCACATCGACTTCCCCGAGCCGGTGATGAGCTTCGCGATCACCCCGAAGGCGAAAGGTGACGAGGAGAAGATGGCGACCGGGCTGCGCCGTCTCTCCGAGGAGGACCCGACGCTGCGCATGCGGCGCGACCCGCAGACGGGCGAGCAGCTGCTCTACGGCCTCTCGCAGATGCAGGTCGAGGTGACGGTCGACCGGCTGCACAGCCGCTTCCACGTGGACGTCGAGCTGCACCCGCCGCGCGTCCCGTACAAGGAGACGATCCGCAAGGAGTCGCGCGCGCGGCACCGCTACAAGAAGCAGACCGGCGGCCGCGGCCAGTTCGGCGACTGCGAGATCCTGCTCGAGCCGCTGCCGGCCGTGGACGGCGAGCTCGGCTACGAGTTCGTCGACAAGATCGTCGGCGGCGCCATCTCACATAGCTACCGGCCCGCCGTCGACAAGGGCGTGCGCGAGGCGATGGAGCACGGCGACCTCGCCGGCGCTCCGATCCAGGGCGTGCGCGTCCTCCTCGTCGACGGGATGGAGCACTCGGTCGACTCGTCGGAGATGGCGTTCAAGATCGCCGGCTCGATGGCGTTCAAGGAGGCCTACCAGAAGGCGGATCCGGTGCTGCTCGAGCCGATCATGCAGCTCGAGGTGACCGTGCCCGACGACGCGGTGGGCGCCGTGAACGGCGACCTCAACTCGCGCCGCGGACGCCTGCAGGGGATGGAGCCCGCGGGCGGGATGACGACGATCAGGGCCGAGGTGCCGATGGCCGAGATCCTCACGTACTCGCAGGCGCTCACCTCGATGACGGGCGGCCGCGGCGACTACGGCATGAACTTCCTCCGCTACGAGGAAGTGCCGACGCACGTCGCGCAGAAGATCATCGAGCAGACGAAGAAGGAGCGGGAAGAGGCGAAGGTCTGAACGTCAGCGACCAGGTCGCGACGCAGTCGCGACCTGGTCGCAGTCGTAGACGATCGCCTCACGACCACGCTCACTCCTGCGGCTGCGGCTCGCCGCGATCCTGCAGGTGCTCGATCACGTCCGAGACGTCCGCGAGCTGCTGCTCGAGATCGCGCCGGTACGACTCGAGGCGCTCGAGCAGCTCCTGCCGATTCGGGAACGGGCCGCGGAAATGGATCCGGCCCGGCCCGTGCTGGCCGTAGTGATGCCGATGCTGGTGCTGGTGCTGGTGCATTGTCACCCCCTCTCCTCGTAGCGTTGGAGGAAGCGGTCGGTGCGCTCCTGGGAGCTGCGCAGCGCCTCGGCCCACTGGTCGAGTAGCTGCAGCCCCGCTTCGGTGAGCGCGTAGCGGCGTTTCGCAGGTCCGGGCGAGGTCTCGTCCCATTCGGAGGTGACGAGGCCCTCCTCTTCGAGCGCGCGCAGAAGCCGGTACAGGTTCCCCATCTCGACGCGCTGCTCGCCGGTGAGCTCGGGCAGGCGCTCGAGCAGGTCGTAGCCGTGCGCCGGGCGCTCGCGGAGGAGCAGGAGGAGCGCCGGCTCGGCGAAGCGCTCGACGCGCGCGAAGACGAGCCAGCGACCCCCGAGGTGGTGGCGTCCGCGCGGGCCGTGGCGGTGCCTCACCCCGCTCGACTCCTTATATGTAAAACACACATGTAAGTCACAATAGCAGCGGGACGGGCGCCCGCGCAAGAACCGCGCCCGCAGGGGGCTATAGTCGAGCTGTGCGCGTGACAAAGGTTGCGGCGATGCGGATGTGCGGGATCTGCGAGCGCACGCTCCTGATGGGCGAGCGGGCGGTTCGCTTCTCGCCGGAGGAGGGCGCGGAGCTCGTCGACGTGTGCCCGCTCTGCCAGGAGACCGCGCTCGAGCACGGCTGGCTCAAGGAGGGGACGCCGACGACGCCGACGATCCCCGGCGACCGCCGGCGCCGCCGCCGCGGGCTCGGCGACCTCCTCGGCCTGCACCGAGGCGGCGCGGACGACGCGCTCGTGCCGTCCGAGCCGATCCTCCGGCGCCTCTCCGGCGAGGAGATCTCGCTGCTCGAGTCGGCCGACCTCTTCAACGCGAGCTCGTACCGCCGCACCGTCGGCGGGATCGCCAAGAGCCTGGGCGCCGCGAAGGCGAGCATCGTGCCGCTGTCCGGTGTCTCGGGCGAGCAGGCGGTGACCGTCGCCTGGGATCTCTCCTGGTACCAGTACCGCATCACCCCGGACTCGGGGCAGCCGGTGCGTCTCGAGCGGCGCGGGCACGAGCTCGACGAGCTCGAGCCGGTCTTCAAGGTCTGGAACGCGCACGTCGACGACGACGGCCGCCTCGTCCCCGAGATCGCCCGCTTGTAGCTTGCTCGCAACCAGGTTGCCGAGGTACGCCTCTGGCGCAGACCGCCCTTCTCCATACAATCCGAAGAGATGATCTATTGCGTGATTCCGCGGGAGCTCGCTGACGAGCTCTACGACAAGATGGTCGAGTACTACAAGGACAATCCGAACGTGACGGTCATCGTCGACCGGCGCGAGGGTCACGAGCGCCGGAGCGGGAAGCCGACCGCCGAGGAGAAGGAACGGCGCCAGACGCGCGACCGCCGCCGCGCGCGGATCCCGGGGACGTTCCCCGACACCGACGCGCCGCCCGACAAGTAGCGGTACCCTCGTCGCCATGGCGACGGCCGGGGCGAAGACGTTTCAGAACCTGATCGGCGGGGCGTGGGTGGACGCCGACTCCGGCGAGACCTTCGAGAGCACGAGCCCGGCCGACGGCGAGACGCTCGGCGTCTTCCCGCGCTCCGGCCCGGAGGAGGTCGACCGCGCCGTCGAGGCCGCCAGGGCGGCGTTCGAGGAGTGGCGGCTCGTGCCGGCACCGAAGCGCGGCGAGATCCTCTTCCAGCTCGCGCACGTGCTCGAGCGCGAGAAGGGCGCGCTGACCGAGCTGATGACACACGAGATGGGGAAGGTGAAGGCCGAGGCCGGCGGCGACGTCCAGGAGGCGATCGACATCACGTACTACATGGCCGGCGAGGGCCGCCGCCTCTTCGGCCAGACGACGCCGTCCGAGCTGCGCGACAAGTGGAACATGAGCGTGCGCCAGCCGATCGGCGTCGTCGGCGCGATCACGCCGTGGAACTTCCCGATCGCGATCCCTTCGTGGAAGATGATCCCGGCGCTCGTCTGCGGGAACACGGTCGTGCTCAAGCCCGCGTCCGACACGCCGGCGCTCGGTGCCCGCTTCGTCGAGCTGATGGCGGAGGCGGGGATCCCCGACGGCGTCGTCAACGTCGTGCACGGCGGCGGCGCCAAGGTCGGCGACCGGCTCGTGCGGCACCCGGACGTGCCGGTGATCACGCTCACGGGCTCGCGCGAGACCGGTGTCGCGGTGCTGAAGAGCGCCGCCGACCACCTGAAGCACGTGCACCTCGAGCTGGGCGGCAAGAACGCGATCATCGTCATGGATGACGCCGACCTCGACCTCGCCGTGGACGGGATCGTCTGGTCCGCGTTCGGCACGTCGGGCCAGCGCTGCACCGCCGCGTCGCGCGTGATTGCACACGAGGCCGTGTACGACGCGCTGCAGTCGAAGCTCGTTGCGCGCGTCGAGGCGCTGCGGCTCGGTCCCGGCTGGGAGGACGGCAGCGACATCGGTCCCGTGATCAACAAGGCGTCGCTCGAGAAGATCCATGCCTACACCGGGATCGGCCGGGACGAGGGCGCGCGCCTGCTCACCGGCGGCGAGGTCGCGTCCGAGGGCGATCTCGCGAAGGGCTTCTACTACCGGCCGACGATCTTCGGCGACGTCGACGCGCAGATGCGGATCGCGCAGGAGGAGATCTTCGGGCCGACGACCGTGCTGATCAAGGTGCGCGACTTCGACGAGGCGATCCGCGTCTCGAACGGGATCCGCTTCGGGCTCTCGTCCTCGATCTTCACGCGCGACGTGAACAGGGCGTTCCGTGCGATGCGCGACCTCCAGGCCGGGATCACGTACGTCAACGCGGGCACGATCGGCGCCGAGGTGCACCTCCCGTTCGGCGGCACGAAGGAGACGGGCAACGGCCACCGCGAGGCGGGCCAGGCCGCGCTCGACGTCTTCACGGAGTGGAAGTCGATCTACGTCGACTACTCCGGGCGGCTGCAGCGCGCACAGATCGACGTCGAGGAGTAGTGGACGTTCACGAGCTCCTCGACCGGTACGAGGCGACCGGCGACGATGCAACCTTCGAGGAGGCGAAGCGCGCGTTCGAGGCGGCGCTCGAGGGCGCGCCCGACCCGAACCTGCTCGCCGGGTACGGCTACCTGCTCGAGTGCCGCGGCCGCGCGTCGCTGCGGCAGGCGGTCGAGCTGTACGAGCGTGCGATCGAGCTCGATCCGACCGCCGACAAGCCGCGCCACCAGCTGATCCTCGCGCGGGCCGCGCTGCTCGAGACGGAGCAGGCGATCGCCCTCTACCAGGAGCGCGTTGCGACGGCGCCCGACGACGTCCGCGAGTACCGCTTCCTCGCGAGCGCGTACCTCGCAGCGCACGAGTACCAGGGTGCGGCCACGGCGGTCGACGCCGGGCTGGCGCTGGCGCCCGACGACCGGACGCTCATCGAGGCGAGAGGGAACGTGCGGGCTGCAACCGGCGATCCCGAGGGCGCACTCGCCGACTGGCGGCGCGCACTCGAGCTCGAGCCCGGGCAGATCGGCCCTCTCTACGGCAGCGCGTTCCTGCTCGAGCGCGAGGGCCGGCTCGAGGAGGCCGCCCACGCGTGGCGCTCCGTCGTCGCCTGGCACGAGGACCGCGGCGACGAGCTGCACGCCGAATGGCCGAGGCGAGAGCTCGCGCGGGTGCTGGCGAAGTGAGCGGCGCGGAGCGGCTGAAGCTCGTGTGGTTCGTGCCGCGCGAGGCGCTCGACGCGACGCGCGCCGCCGTGTTCGACGCAGGCGCGGGCCGGATCGGCGACTACCAGCGCTGCTCGTGGTACACGGCGGGCACCGGCACGTTCCTCGGCGGTGAGGGAACCGAGCCCGCGATCGGGCGTGCCGGGCGGGAGGAGCGCGTTTCCGAGCTGCGCGTCGAAACCGTCGTGCCGGCGGACCGCGCGCGCGACGTCGTCGCCGCGCTGCTCGCAGCGCACCCGTACGAGCAGGTCGCGTTCGAGCTCTATCCGCTCGTGGAGCCGCCGCAGTGAAGGCGACGCTGTTCACCGACGGCGGTGCGCGCGGCAACCCCGGCCCGGCCGCCTACGGCTACGTGCTCGAGGCCGAGGACGGCACCATCCTCGACGCGCGCGGCGAGCGCATCGGCGTCGCGACGAACAACGTCGCCGAGTACCGCGCGCTGATCGCCGGCCTCGAGCGGGCGCTCGAGCTGGCCGTGCCGGAGGTCGAGGTCGTCTCCGACTCGGAGCTGCTCGTCAAGCAGATGAGAGGCGAGTACCGGGTGAAGAACGAGGCGCTCCGCGACCTCTCGCTCCAGGCCGCCAGGCTGGCCAGGGAGATCGGCAAGGTGCGCTACCGCGCCGTGCGGCGGGAGCACAACGAGCTCGCCGACCGCCTCGTCAACGAGGCTCTCGACAGGCCCTAGCCCGCGGGCCGGGCTATACTGGCCGGCGCCACGCGGATGTAGCTCAGTTGGCTAGAGCGTCTGCTTGCCATGCAGAAGGTCGTGGGTTCGAGTCCCATCATCCGCTCTGAAAGCCCCCCGCGTAGACTCTCTGGAATGGTCCTTGGCCTGATGAGGTCATTCGATGCCTGTTGGAACCGTTTTTGGAACCGTCGCGTTCTCGACGCATCTGATGGCTAGGCTCGAGCCCGGTACCGCCCATCCGAACCCGCGCAGCCCCGAGCAGGTCGCATGGTTGCGCGGGTCGTATGCACCGGACGGGTCTCTGATGCTTATGTGGTGCTCACCCCGGTGCCCCACCTGAGTCACGGCCTGTCAAGGTGCGAGTACCGGATGACAGGCGTCGGGGACGAGCGTAGCCAGTCCGATAATCCGAGCTCTCGCTTCATCCGCCGCACGATCACGTCGGCGTGAAGCACAGTGGTGACGAGGAAGTCTGCCCATGCGTGGCGGTCGATGCGTATCTCGTCTTTGAGCTTGAACGGCAGATCCGGGCAGTTTGTGATCAGTCGAGCGTCCGCAGTACCTCGCTTGTGTGCGAACGCGTTTCGGGGTACCATCTCCCATAGGTTCTGCGCCATTCGCACGTCGTTGTCCTCGGGAGCCGCAACGAGTCCCACCGCGTCGAGAAGCCACTCGTAGTAGTCGAGACGACGCGGCGACCGAATCTTCCGGTTGAGCTTCTGGTACTCGCGGTCTAGTGCTTGGTGGGCCCCAGCCGCCCATTCGTCGGACGCCAGCCCATGCAGCCCAGATACCGAGACCACCGACGCCGCATGCGCTCGAGCGGACGGCCACCATAAGAGCCACGCCTCAACGAGATCGCCAACCATCGTCTCCAACGCGCTCCAGATCGCGACGAGGCTGTGGCCGTGTAGGAGCGGGTGGTCCTTGCGCGACTCGTTCTGAGCACGTCCAACGAGGTCGGCTGCCGTTACGGCCCTGGTCAGCGTCTCAGCCGCATCGTGCAACTGCGTGGACGTTGCCCTTTCCGTTCGAAGCATCTCGACACTCACTCGGCTGAGTTCAACCAGGTCGCGCTCATCCTCGACGTATTCGGAGAAGACGCGGACAGGCTCCTTCCACCACGGTGCGACTGGGCGCGTCCCGTCGATGCCCACTGCCGTCGCAATTCGATCCCTGGTTTGAAGGCGTAGCCGACGCCGAGCGCGACGGATCGCGTTGTCCAACGAATCGGCGTCTAGGTTTCTGTAGATAACGGCGGCCGAACCGCCCGAAGCGAGGTCGCCCATGTGCTTCGCCAGATCGCTGATGCTGCCCGTCGTTGTCCACCGTCGTCGCCCGACGGTGTACCGAGCGCTCTGCATTGGAAAGCCGTGCGTCACTCCGGGAGGCACCAGCCCCGCCCGCCCAGCACAGCGGTACCACCAGTCGTGGGCGCCGTGTTCTCCGCGCTGGCGTGTCGGCGTCAGTTTCGCTCGATAGCACCTGCCGTCGTACTTCCGCCACAGGAACGCTCGTCCGCCATCTAGCGCGCTGTCATGTTCCATCGCGTAGAGCTCGGCAGCTGTGGCGCGATGCGCCCGAGATTCCTCGAAACACAGCACGTAATCCGCTGGCGCTGCGCGACGCAGATCTGTCAGTTTTGCTACCGCAGCCCAGAAGTCATCGTCTTCGACCGGGGACGTGTGATGTTCTCCGTGCCGCTCGAATGCGACTGTCCGCTGCGCAGCGTCCAGATCACGAAAACGCAGTTCCTGAAGCCTGCCTTTCTTCATCCCGTGCGTAAGCAACAAGCGAAGCGGAACTTGATCACGCGGATCGGGGTTCGCGTTCAAGAGCGTTTTAGTCTGGGCTCGGGTGATCGTTCTTCGCGGCTTGCGCTCAATCGCCGGGTACGTCAACCCAGCCGTTGGATCCCCGTCCAGGTTGCCGGCGTCGCGGTGCCACTCGAAGAACACGTGCAGCATTGAGAGTCTTGCCCGGTACGTCGCAGGCGCCTTCTGCCCCCACGTTTTCTCTAGGAACTCGGCCAGCAGAGTCGTGCCCGTCGGCGGCTCGAATGTCTTTAGGAGATAGTCGGGGTGCGCAGCTCGTAGCTCCCGAAGCGCGGCCCGATAGGCACGTGTGGACGCAGCCTTCGGATCCCTGACCGCCATGAACTCAGCGATGGCGGCTTCGACCGAAGCCTTGCCGCTTGCCGTCTGCTCCCTGTCTCTTCCTTTGGTGCTGATGACCTGAGGCTACCTCGACGCCCGTTGGCGCTTGGCTTGCCGGGCTTCGTCGTAGAGGACGTCGCGCCGGTGAACTCGTCGCCGTGCGCGGGTGCGTGAGCGCCCGGCGGCTTGCGAATAGGCGCAGGTGAACTCGAACATGCCTGGAAATCGCGCGGCGGTTCGCGCGGGGCGAGCACCGAGGGGTGAACGGAGCGACGTATACGGGCTGAGTCGCCAGCCTGTGACGCCGGAGCTCGGCCGGCGAAATGTCACGTGTTCACATCGACGACGGCGGGAGTTGGGTCCCGCCTACGACCGAGATTGGCAAGCTACGCTCGGTCGGATGGGTAATGGCGCGCTGGACCGTGAGTCGGATGCGTTCCGAGCGCGCCGGGCTGAGCTCGCGCGGGAACTCGATTCCGTTGATTCGCCGATGGCGCTCTTCGAGTTCCAACGTGCTCTTGCCGACGAGATCAAGCTCGCCGAGCCTCAAGCGTTCCGTGACCGCGGTTCGGACGAGCGGGAGCATCGAGATAAGCTGCGACTCCTCGGTGATGCGGTCGCGTGGCAGACGCTTGCCGCGCACACGATCCGACAGTTGGCGAAGCACCCCGGCAAGCCGCCTGCACTGGGTTCACAAGGGGCAGGCTTCGACTTCGTCTTGGCCTGCGCCTCGGAGGCGGCAGAGCGCGGGCACGCTGTGCGTATCACAGACCTAACGAACGTGCTCCGGACCGCTGATCTGGTCATCGGTGACCCTGACTGCCCGACGCTCGTCGAATACGGCTCGGACGAGCCCGTAGGCCGTCGGCTGAGCGGCCGTAAAGCTCGGCAGATGGCTCGGATGGAGGCTGTTATGCAGGTGCTCCGCGAGGGCCGCGGACACATACCCGGAACGCCCGCTCCGATCCAGGTCTACGAGACCCCCGCTGCGGTCGCGTACAGCTGGCCAGCTGTCGAGCGGGCCGCACGAACGGCACTCGTAGAGGGCATCGGCATCATCCCGAACGGCGAGGGTGATGTCATCTGGGCTTTGCGCTGGGACGCCTTCGACGACGGCCCGCCAGACGTCGACGAGGTCAAGAAGCTGACGGAGGGCTTTTCAGATCCCATCGTTGGCCTCTCGAGTGAGCTTCTTGACGAGCCGTCGGCGTTCGTGCCGCCGCCACTTGCCTGGCCGCTGCCGCTCGACCTGCGGCTCGCGCTGCTCGAGCGAGATGTTCGGCTCGTACACGTAATCGACCTCGACCAATTCCTGGAATTCGAGCATGAAGGGTCACGGATCGTCCAGATCCGGCGTGACCGGCGCGGGCGACTCTCCAACCCGTGCTTCACGATCGAGTCTGCCGACGGTATGGCCGCCGCTTCAACTCGTTTCATCGACGACGTTCTCTACGGATTCGTCACGATCGCCTCCAGCGCCGAAGCCCTGCTGTCGGGCTTGGGCGACGTAGACGACAGCGACGGCATTGAGATCGGCCAGGCGCGCGCCGGCGAATATGGAGCCCTCGTCAACGAATTGCTCAGCTTTCGTCGGATAGTCAGCTAGGACGTTCGACATAGGACTCGTGCGCAACGCGAACGCGCGCGTGACCGCCTCGCGCCTATCGGAGGACGTTGCCTAGGTGTTGCTGCACCGCGGTAACGACGCGCTCCGCATGTTCGGCTTGTGCGAACTCGTGTGCGTAGACGCTGAGGGTGATGGCGGGGTTAGCGTGGCCGAGTTGTTGGCTGACGAAGACGACGTTCGCTCCTTGGGCGATGAGCATGCTGGCGTAAGTGTGGCGGAGGTCGTGGAAGCGGAGTTTGGGTTTGCCGTTGATGCCAGCTGCCGCCGCTGGCTGGTTGAGTGCACGGTGTTGGACGTTGCCGTGGCTGATAGGCGTGCCGCGTCCGGTCGCGAAGACGAAGTCGTCCTTGTCGGTAAAGGATGAACTGCGTCGGTGCTCGCGGAGGACAGTGACGAGGGCGGGCACGAGTACGATCGTCCGCCGTGCCTGCGGCGTCTTGGGTGCGACGCGGTTGCCTTGCAGGTCGAGCTGGTAGCGGACGTGGATGACACCGGCGGTGACGTCGACGTCGCCCCAGACGAGCCCGACGATCTCGCCGAGGCGCATCCCCGTGAAGAGGGCGGTCGCGATCAGCGCTCGGTAGCGGCCCGCGCTGTCGAGGAGCCGCTTCATCTCTTCGGGCGTGAGGATCCGCTTTTCGCGGCGCTCGAGCTTGGGACGCTCGCCGACCTCAAGCCGCTGGACAGGGTTGTACGGGATCAGTCCGCGGCGTGCTGCGTGGCGGAGAAGCCGCGAGAGCGGGGTGAGCGTTCCGCGGATCGAAGAGCCGGCGTAGCCGCGTTCGCGCAGCTTGCCGATGAGGCGGGCGATGTCGTCTTCGTGGATGTCGCCGAGGCGGCGGCTGCCGAACAGCGGGGAGACGTGCTGGCGGAGGTGGCGCTCGTATTCGGAGCGGGTCTTGGGCCGCAAGTGGGTCTGGAGCTCGAGCCAGGTCGGCATGTACTGCTCGAGTGTGAGCAGGGTCTTGCCGACGCGTTCGCCGCGGTGCTTCTTGCCGACGACGTCGGCGCGCCGGGCCACGGCGTCGTCGAGGCCGCCGGCGACGCGCTCCCAGCGGCGGCGGCCGTCGGAGTCGTAGTAGGTGATCTCGTAGCGGTTCGGCGCCGAGGACGAGGTCAGCCTCACCGTCGGGACCGTCGTAGGCGGCTACTACACCCGTGACGAGGGCACCGACGACACCGTCGTCACGGTCGTCAAGCCGGCAACCGGCAGCTTCGTCGCGGGTGGCGGCTACCTGAAGCTCGTCACCCCCGGCGGCACGAAGGCAGGCGATGTCGGCTCCAAGGCAAGCGTCGGGTTCTCCGCCCGGTTCGTGCGTAACGGCAAGACCCTGAAGGGCAGCGTAAGCGTCATCTTCCGCCGCACCGAGGGTCGACGCGTGCACACGTACCTGGTGCGGGGATCGTCGTTCACCTCGCTTGCGTACAGCAGCACGGACGGCGGCGGTCCTGACCGGAAAGGCGACGATCACCGAGATCACGTTCCGGAGCCGGCGGCATGCCGGCCGGCTCGCCGACCGCAACGCGACGTTGCGGCTCGCGATGACGGACGGCGCGACGGAGACGCTCGGCGTGACGGTCCTCGACAAGGCCGGCGCTCTGTGGTTCTCGAGCAACTGGAACGGCAAGAAGACCGTCGAGCAGGCTCTCCTACACGGCGGTCTGATCGTGGTCTCGTAGCGCTCGGGAACGGCCCGCTCGCGTCCGGGCCTTCCTGATTCGAGTCCATCCCACACAGAGAAGCCCCGCTCGACGGCGGGGCTTCTCCTTCCTCCATGCGCTTCGTTCCTAGTGGACCGCGAGGTTCACGAGGGCGGTTCCGGTCACGCCCTTCGCGAGGTCGTCACCCGGCTTCGTCGCCTGGACGTAGATGCCGATGAGCTTGCCCGCGCGGGAAAGCTGCGTGGTCGCCTTGAGCACGACCGACACGCTGCCGTCGTTGCCCGTGACTGCGGCGGCCGGGCGGAGCACTGCCCCATACGGGAGTGGGATGAGCTGGACGGACGCGCCGTGCACCGGATGGCCGATGACGTCCGAGACGACCACGCGTGCCGTCACCGTGCCTCCTTTCGAGATCGCCGTCGGCGCGAACGTCGTCGCCGAGACGACCAGGCGATCCGGAAGCGAGACGCGGCCGGCGGACACGGACACTCCGCCGTCGGGCAGAGCGACCGTGTCACCGGCGGTCGCACCGGTCACCTGGCTCGTCGTCGCCGTGTTCGACAGCTGGTAGCCGTCCTCGTTCGTCGCCTTCACCTGCACGAACAGGTTGTGACCACGATCCGCGTCGGTGAGCGTGTACGTCGGGCCGGAGACGCCGGGGATCAGCGACCAGCCCGTCGCGCTGCTGCGCAGCCAGAAGTAGAGGAACGACATCGGGGTGGCGCCGGCCCACGTGCCTGACGTCGCCGTGAGTGTCTGGCCCACCTGGAGTCCGGTGAGCGACGGCACGGCGATCGGGATGGGCGGTTGCGGGTTGATCGGCGTAGCCGACCCGGATCCGACACCGATCAGTGCTGCTGTGAGCGCGAGGGCGAGGATGAAGGCGGCGGAAAACGACGCCTTCAGGGGGGTCCGCATGGAGGCTCCTTTCTCTGGTCCCGACGGTGAGCCGAGAGACATCTGGCAAGGATATCGCGGTTACACGACGCCCTTAACGCAATAGCTACCCGCTGCGTCGCCAACGCCGCTAGGCTCGCCTCGTGGCCGCGTTCGCCCCGGTCGTCCCGCTTGTCCTGCACCTCTCGCTCGTCGTCGGCGGCGAGCTGCGCGACGCCGGCGGCGGGAAGCTCGGCCGGGTCGACGACCTGATCGTCCGGCTCGGCGAGGACGAGTACCCGCCCGTCAGCGGCGTGCTCGCGACCGTCGCCGGACGCCCGGTGTTCGTGCCGGCCGACCAGGTGGCGGAGATCGCGCTCGGCCGCGTGACGCTGCGACCGGGCGGCTCGACCTGCAGCCCTTCGAGCGCCGCCGACAGCGAGGTGCTGCTGAAGAAGGACGTGCTCGACCGGCAGCTGATCAACGTCGACGGCGCGCGCCTCGTGCGCGCGAACGAGATCGAGCTCGCCCGCATGCGACGGCTGGTACCGCGTCGTCGGCGTCGACATCGGGCCTGCGCGGGCTCGTGCGCCGGCTCGCTGCCGCGCGTCGCTCGCGCAGCGCGTGTCGGCTCGGCACGTTCCTCGACTGGGCGACGCGTCGAGCCGTTCACCGGGCACGTGCCGACCGTGCGCCTGCGCGTGCCGCATCCGAAGCTCGCGCGGCTGCACCCGGCCGCAGCTCGCCGACCTCGTCGAGGCGGCCTCGCACCACGAGGGCGAGGAGATCATCGGCCGCGGTCGGCGGCGACCCGGAGCTCGAGGCCGACGTGTTCGAGGAGCTCGAGGCCCAGCACCAGCTCGAGTTCATCGAGGAGCGCTCGGACGCGCGAGATCGCGGCGCTGCTCGAGCGGATGGAGACCGACGACGCGGCCGACCTCGTCGGCAGCTCGCCGAGGAGCGCCGCGAGGGCGTCGTCGCGCTGCTCCCGCGGCGTGCAGCGGCGGCGCGTGCGCGCGCTGCTCGGCTACGACCCGGCCACCGCGGGCGGCCTGATGAGCCCCGAGTTCGTCTGCGTGTACGCGCAGGCGACCGGCGCCGAGGCGCTCGAGCGGGTCGCAGCGCTCGCCGGTGCCCGCCGGACGACGCTCGCGTGGGTCTTCGTGATGAACACGCGCCAGCGCCTGCGCGGCGGCGATCCCGCTCGCCGACCTCCTGCGCGCCGACGCCGAAGCTGCGCCTCGGCGAGCTGCGCGAGCCCGTCGCAGCGGGTGCGGCCGGACGCCGACCTCGAGGAGGTCGCGCGGCTGATGACCGACTACGACCTCACCGTCGTGCCGGTCGACGACGAGCATGACCAGCTCGTCGGCGTGATCACCGTCGACGACGTGCTCGAGCTCGTGCTGCCGCGCGGCTGGCGGCGCCGGTTCGGCGTGCTCGGCGGGGAGTAGGCCGAGCAACGATGCCTGCGGTACGGTGAACATGGATGGCGGGCACGAGTCCGTGCTGCCCGCGCAGCCGCCCGGCCGATGTCCGCGGCGCGCCGGCCGCGCCTCCGCCCGCGTAGCGCGCGCCACGCCGCGCGCCTCGCTCGCGCTGCTCGCCGTTCTCGGCCCCGGCCTGATCGCCGCCAACGCCGGCAACGACGCCGGCGGCATCGCCACCTACTCCTCGGTCGGCGCGAAGTACGGCTACGACCTGCTCTGGATGATGGTGGTGATCACCGTCTCGCTGATCGTCGTCCAGGAGATGGCGGCGCGCATGGGCGCGGTCACCGGCAAGGGCCTCGCCGAGCTGATCCGCGAGCAGTACGGCGTCGCGCTGGTCGCTCTTCGCGACCGTCGTCGGTGCTGGTCGCGAACCTCGGCATCTGCATCTCCGAGTTCGTCGGCATCGGCGCGGCGCTCGGCGCTGGCGCGCGTGCCCGAAGTACGTGTCGGTGCCGATCGCCGCGGTCGTCGTCTGGCTGCTCCTCATGCGCGGCTCGTACAAGGTCGCCGAGCGGATCTTCGTGCTGATGACGATCCCGTTCTTCGCCTACCCGATCGCGGCGATCCTCGCCCACCCGCACTGGGGCAGCGTCGGCAAGCGCGATCGTCGCGCCGCACATCCAGCTCACCGTCCGCCTACCTGTTCCTGTTCATCGCCACCGCCGGCACGACGATCACGCCGTTCATGCAGCTCTACGTGCAGTCGGCGGTCGTCGAGCGCGGCATCGGCGCCGACGAGCTGAACGCCGAGCGGGTCGAGGTCGTCGTCGGGCTCGATCTTCGCCAACCTCGTCGCGATGCTTCATCATCATCGCGACCGGCGCGACCCTGTATCGTGCACGGCCACCACACGCGTCGGCAGCGCCGCCGACGCGGCGAAGGCGCTCGAGCCGTTCGCCGGGCCGCTACGCCGAGGTGCTGTTCGCCGTCGGGCCTGCTCGGCGCGAGCCTGCTCGCGGCCGCGATCCTGCCCGTCACCGCGGCCTACGTGATCGCCGAGACGTTCGGGTTCGAGAAGGGCATCGCGCGCCGCCCCCGCGAGGCGCCCGTCTTCGTCGGCGTGATCACGGCGCTGATCGCGATCGGGACGCTCGTCGCGCTCATCCCCGGCCTCCCGGTGATCCGCCTGCTCGTCGGCGTGCAGGTCGTGAACGGCGTGCTGCTGCCGGTGACGCTCGTCTTCGTCTGGCGGCTCGCCTCGAACCGCGAGCTGATGGGCGCGTACCGCAACGGCCGCATCTTCAACGTCATCGCCGGCGCTGACGGTGCTCGTCACGTCGGCGCTCTCGCTGCTGCTGCTCGGCGTCACCTTCACCGGCAACGCCTAGGCGCCCACCGCCGCGAGGTACGCATCGGCCTTGTCCGGGAACATGAACCACTCGAAGTAGTCGCGCGGGTCGTCGAAGCCGTTCACGAAGCGGTGCGCGAGCTGCGGACTCCGGTTTCCCGCCATGAGCAGCTTGAGCACGTGCTCCGGCGGCGGCGAGAGCAGCGCATTCGTCCACCCCGTGGCGAACTGCCCGTAGCCGTTCCAGAAGCTCTCGAACGTCTGCTCCATGAAGGCGCGGTCGTACGGCGCGTCCTCGCCGTGCGCCGCGATCGCGGCGAGGTAGGCGGCCGCCATCTTCGACGCGTTGTTCGAGCCCTGGCCGGTGATCGGGTCGTTGAGCATGATCGCGTCCGCAAGTCCGAGAACGAGCCGGCCCGACGGTAGCTCTGCGACGGGCCTGCGCACGGTCGGCGGGAAGCGGCCGGCGAGGATGCCGTTCGGGTCGGTCAGCTCGACGTCGCGACAGCGCTCGGCCTCCCACGGCATGAACGTCTCGAGGATCCACTGCGACTTCGCCAGGTGCTCGTCCGGCGTCGTCACGTCACCCCAGCAGTCCATCGGGCCGCCGGGGACGCCTTCGAAGACCATGATCTCGCAGGCGCCCGACGTCGTCAGCGCCGGGAAGACGAAGTACTCGCCGACCGTCGGCACGAGGTTGAAGCAGACGGCGGAATAGTCCGGCCGCGGTGTCATCCCGGTGACGTACGTGAGCGCGAGCGCGCGCATCGGCTGCTCGTACGGAGAGCGGTCCGCGTCACGCTCGAAGAGCCGCACGATCTCGCCCTTGCCGGCCGCGACGACCACGAGGTCGTGCTCCTGCGTGTACCGCTCGAGATCCTCGACGCCGGCGTCGTGGATGACGAGGCTGCCGCCCCGCGCCTCGAGCTCCTCCATCCACGCCGGGATCTTCACGCGCTGGTCGACCGACTCCGCGTTGCGGTCGAGGCGGGAGGCCCAGTCGATCGTCTTCGCACCGCTCCCGTCGGGGGCCGGCACGGCGAGTGAGATGCCCTCGACGGGCGGGCAGTCCTTCTCCCAGAACGCGAGGCCGAGGTCGCGCTCGTGCTGCAGCGCGGCATCGAACATGCACTGGCTCGACATCACCCTGCCGTCGCGGACGTCCTGGGGCGGACGGTTCGAGACGACGGTCACGTCATGGCCGGAGCTGAGCAGCCCGAGCCCGAGCTGGAGCCCGGCCTGGCCGGCGCCGACGATCAGGATCGTGCTCATCTCATCTCCTCACCGGCGAGCCTGGGAATCGCCGGCTCAGCCTGTTCTGGGCCCATCGCGGAATAGCCTCCGTCCACGGCGTAGTCGGCGCCCGTCACGAACGACGCGTCGTCCGAGCAGAGGAAGAGCACGACGTTCGCCACCTCCCCGGGATCGCCGGCGCGGCCGAGCAGGTGGAACGGCGCCGCGACACGGTTCGTCTTCTCACGATCGTCCTGCGACAGCTCGACCATCACCCGCGACCACGTCCACCCGGGCGAGACGGAGTTGACGCGGATGCCGTCGGGCGCGAGGTCCATCGCCATGTTGCGCGTCAGCTGCACGATCGCCGCCTTGCTCACCGGGTAGAGCCAGCGTCCCGTCTGGGCGACCTTCGCGGAGATCGACGCGAAGTTGACGATCGCTCCGCCGTCGCGTCCCACCATGTACGGCCGCGCGATCTTCGCTGCGATCGCGGCGCTCGCCACGTTGACGTTCAGCGACTCGAGCCAGTCCGCGCGCGTCGAGGCGAGGCCGTCGTCGACGTAGGAGCAGGCGAGGTTGACGAGGAAGTCGATCCCGCCGAAGCGCGCGGCCGCGTCGGCGGCGAGCCGCTCCAGCTGCGCGTCGTCGCGGATGTCGGTGGGGGAGAAGAGAACGGCGTCGCCGAGCTCGGCAGCAAGGCGGCTGCCGCCCTCCGTGTCGATGTCGGCGACCGCGACATGCGTGCCTGCGGCACAGAATGCGCGCACCACTGCGGCGCCGATCAGCGTTGCGCCGCCCGTCACGATCGCCGTCTTGCCGTCAAGCCCGTGCATCCGCCCGCGATCCTACGACGTCGCGTCAGTGCTTGAGGTGGAAGAACGCCTTGTAGATGTCGCGCGCCGCCGGCGCCGCCGCCTGGACGCCGAAGCCGCCGTGCTCGATCATGCACACGACGACGACCTCGGGGTGGCTCCCGGCCGGCGCCCAGGACGCGTACCACGAGTGGTCGTCGCCGGGCGGCGCCTCCGCCGTGCCGGTCTTGCCGGCGACCGGGACCGGGTACGTTCGAGAAGACCGCCGCAGACGTCCCGACGTGCGCTGCCTCGTACAGGCCCTGTCGGATCGCGTCGACGTCGACGAGCTTCAGCTTGCGCTGCGGCTTGAAGTGCAGCTTTGCGACGGCCGCCGCGCACGACCGCGTCGGCGACGTGCGGCCGCACGACGGTGCCGCCGTTCGCGATTGCCGAGTACACGACCGCCAGCTGCAGCGGGCTCACCTGCAGCGCGCCCTGGCCGATCGCGAGGTTGATCGTCTGGCCCTCCGTCCACGGGAAGCCCATGCAGCTTCTCGAACGTCTTGCCCGGCGTCGGGCACGTAGGCCGGCGCGGTCGCCGGTGAGGTCGATCGGCGGCGGTCGAGCGCCGAGCCCGAACTTGCGCGCCCACTGCTGGATGAGCGACGCCCTGCTTGCTCGGGTCGGCTCGCGTAGACGCGGTCGCCGAGCCGGTAGAACCACGTGTCGCACGACTGCGCGAGCGCCGTCGTGCAGCGTCATGCTCTCGAAGACGCCCGCCTCGACGTTGTGGAACACGAAGCCGCCGAGGTTGAACGAGCCCGCAGCAGAGCAGTGACGTGTACGGAGTGATGAGTCCGAGCGAGAGCGCCGGCCTCGGCGATGATCGGCTTGAACGTCGAGCCGGTCGGATACACGCCGGCGATCGCGCGGTCGACGAGCAGGTCGCGCGGATCGGTGTAGAGCGTCGCGTTGTAGGTCCGGGTCGTTCGCGGCGGCGACCTGGTTGTACGTCGGCACGCTCGCGAGTGCGTAGATGCGCGCCGTGTCCACGGGTTCATCACGACGGCGGAGCCGCCCGTCGGGTGGTAGCCGATCCGCCGGGAGAGCGGATTCCGTGCGCCACCGCCGCCTCGGCCGCACGCTGGAGCTGCGCGTCGATCGTCAGCTTCAGCGTCGGCAGCGCCTTCCGCGCGGCACCGTGAGCGGGCCGGCGATGCGCCCGAGCGAGTCGACGCGCACGTGCGCGCGGACGAAGCCCGGGTTGAGCAGCGAGTCGTAGACCGCCTCGACGCCGGACTGGCCGACGACCTCGCCTGCCTTCGCGTGCGCGTAGCGCGTCGTGCCGAGCTCGGGCGGGCTCACCTCGCCGAGCAAGCCGAGGAACTCGCTGCCGAAGTTCGCCCTGCGGATAGCTGCGCGAGGGCACCCCGGTGACCTTGAGGCCGGGATACTCGGACGCTGCGCTCGGTCGAGGTAGAACGCAGCCCGACGCTCGGATGCGGGGCAGGACGACCGCCGGCGCGAACGGCGAGCGGACGACCGAGCGCTGGATGCGCTCGACGAGCGTCGTCGTCGGAACGTGTGCGAGCTTCGACAGCCGTCCGCAGCTCGCGCAGCCCCTCCGCGCTCGCGTGCCAGCCGTGCGTGTCGAACCGAGCCGAGCGTCGCTCGCGTCCGCCACGACGACGACGTGGCCGGTCGTGTTCGCGAGCAGCCGGCCCTTGGTCGTCGACGATCGGCGCCGCGCGGCCCGATCAGGTCGACGGTGCGGAACGCCTGGTGGTTCGCCAGCGTCGTGTACGACGGGCCGTGGAGGATCTGGATCGACCAGGCGCGGAGAGCGAGCGAGGCAGATCGCGACGCCGACGAGCACGGCGAGCCCGCCGACGCGGACGAAGAAGCCGGGGCTGCGGAAGTACGGCGCGTCGGCGCGCGAGTAGGGCTCGACGCGACGACCGTCGGGCAGAAAGCGCGGGAGCCTGACCCGGCGCGGGGGGTCGGGGCTGGAGATGGCTACGGCGGCGGCACGTCGGTCACGGCGGTCCACCCGCCCGGCCGCAGGCGGGCACGTGCCAGCAGGTTACTCGTCGGCGAGCTCGTCCGCGAGCAGCGCGAGCGCGAGGCTGCGCCAGGCGAGATCCGGGTCGGCGCGCAGGGCGCCAGCGCGGCGCCGTCACGGCCGGCAGGCCTTCGGCCGTGACGGCGGCGAGCGCGGTCGAGCGCCGCCGCGAGCGCCGAGCCGCCGCTCCGGCGTGTCGAGCTCGGCCGCGAGCCGCTCCGCCGCGACCGAGTCGTAGTCGAGCTCGCGGTGCGGGTCGCCGCCGGCCGCGAGCACGAACATCGCGCGCCGGCGCGCCGCGTTCAGGTCGCTCGTCGTCGATGCCGAGCTCGCCGGCGACGAGCCAGACGAGCACGACGAGCAGCTCGGCAGCGGCGTCGAGACCGGACGCTCGAGCTCCTCTAGCCGGGGTCGCGGCATTCGCCCGTCTCGCCTTCGCAGCAGCCGAGCTTTATACCGGCACGCGGGCACTGCCAGCTGCCGTGTCGCCACTCCATCTCGGCGTTGCAGCGGGGGCAGAGCTCAGTCGTCGACGTAGTACTCGTCTGCGATCGCAAGGACATCGTCGAGTATGGCGATGCCCTCGGCCAGCTCGTCGCGCGTGATCGTGAGCGGCGGGCAGACCATGACGACGTTCCAGTGCGTCATGAGGTAGAGGCCGCGCTCGAGCGCCGCCTTCGCCAGCCGCGTCACCGGTGCGGCCGCCTCGCCGGCGCCGTTGAACGGGACGAGCGGCTCTCGCGTCGTCGCGGCTCTTCACGAGCTCGAGCCCCCAGAAGCAGCCGATGCCCGCGCACCTCGCCGATCGACGGGTGCTTCGCGGCGAGCCCGTCGAGCGCCTCGCGCGAACACGCGGTCCCATCTCGGCCGCGTGCTCGACGATGCCCTCCTCGCGGAACGCCTCGATCGACGCGACGCCGACCGCGCACGCGAGCGGATGGCCGCTGTACGTGAGCCCGCCGGCGAAGTACTTGTCCTGCAGCCACGTCGGCGATCGGCTCGCGCACGGTCATCGCGCCGAGCGGCACGTAGCCGGAGTTGATCCCCTTCGCCATCGTGAGGATGTCGGGGACGACGTCCCAGTTGTCGACGGCGAACCACGTGCCGGTGCGGCCGAAGCCGGCCATCACCTCGTCGGCGATGAGCAGGATCCCGTGCCGGTCGCAGACCTCGCGGATCGACTGCAGGTAGCCGTCGGGCGGGACGATGATCCCGTTCGTGCCGGTGACCGTCTCGAGGATGACCGCGGCGACCGTGTGCGCGCCCTCGTACTGGAGGATCTCCTCGAGGTGCGGCGCGCCCGTGCACACCGGGCACGGATCGGGATGGCCCGGCGGGACAGCGGTACGTGTACGGGTCGAACATGCGCACGACGCCGGGAATGCCCGGCTCGGACGGCCAGCGGCGCGGGTCGCCGGTGAGCGTGATCGCGCCCGCGGTCGCGCCGTGGTAGCTGCGGTAGCGCGCGATGACCTTGTGCCGGCCCGTGTACCAGCGCGCGAGCGGATCGCGTTCTCGTTCGCCTCGGCGCCGCCGTTCGTGAAGAACGTCATCGACAGGTCGCCGGGCGTCACCTCGGCGACGAGGCGCGCGAGCGTCGAGCGCGGCTCGGTCGCCATCGGCGGGCCGATCGTGCAGAGCTTGTCCGCCTGCTCCTTGATCGCGGCGACGAGCTTCGGATGCTGGTGGCCGATCGAGACGTTGACGAGCTGCGACGCGAAGTCGAGGTAGCGCTTCCCGTCGTAGTCCCAGAAGTAGCGGCCCTCCGCGCCCGCGACCGGGAGCGGGTTGATCGCGTTCTGCACCGACCACGAGTGGAGGACGTAGCGCTTCGCCTCTTCGCGACCTGCTGCCCGAGCTGGGGGTTCGTCTCGATCGTCGCCAACGCTGGCCTACCTTTGCGGACCGATGATCCTAGTTACCCTGCGCGTCGTGCGACCGTGACCGTCGCTGGTCGTCCTCCAAGCTCGCCGACCCTCGCCGCGCTCGGAGGCGGGCCGGCCCTGGCCGGGCGCGCCGAGCCCTGTCGCCCACGCCCGAAGACCGGAGCGCCGCCCTGGCCTCGCCCCGAGGACCCGATCCGGCTCGCGAGGCTCGCCGGCCTCGTGCTCGAGCTCTTCGAGCACCTGGCCTATCACGTCCACTCGCACCTCGACGTCTTCGTCAACGGCAAGCACGTCAGAGCGTGCCGGCCGGGATCGCGCATCGACATCCACGACCCGGCCGTCCACGCATGGCCGCGCTCTCGGACGGATCGACGGCGTACGGAGGGATCCAGCGCTGCAAGCAGGCCTGCATCTCGCCGCTCGCACACGCACGCCGACCTCGGCGCTGATCCATACGGAGACGAGTAACGCCACGCCCGAACACACTCGGCGAGTTCTTCGTCGAGTGGGGGGTGCGGCTCGACCGGAGCTGCGTCGGCGGCTACTGCAAGCCGGACAGCATCGTCGTCTACGTCAACGGCAAGGCGTTCACGGGCGACCCACGCACGATCCTGCTCGCCAACCACACGGAGATCGCGATCGTGATCGGCACGCCGCCGCCGAAGATCCCGAAGACGTTCCCGAACGTCCCCCTCTAGCCCGGCCCCGCTAGTCTCCCTCAGACACCTAGGAGGCCTGAGATGACCGAGCTGGCAACCTCACCCGCCGCAGACCGCACGAGCGTGAAGCAGATCAACCACTGGATCGGAGGCCGCGTCGAAAGCGGCACGTCGGGCCGCAGCGGCCCGGTCTTCAACCCCGCCACCGGGGAGCAGACCGCAGCGGTCGACTTCGCCTCGGTCGAGGAGGTCGACAGCGCCGTCCAGGCGGCGAAGGCGGCCTTTCCGGCCTGGCGCGCGGTCTCGCTCGCGAAGCGCGCCGAGCTCTTCTTCCGGATCCGCGAGCTCGTCTCACGCGCGCCGCGAGGACGTCGCGCGCCTGCTCACCGCCGAGCACGGCAAGGTGCTCTCCGACGCGATCGGCGAGGTGACGCGCGGGCTCGAGGTGATCGAGTTCTGCTGCGGCATCCCGACGCTGCTGAAGAGCGAGTACTCCGAGCAGGCCTCGGGCGGTATCGACGTCTACTCGATCCGGCAGCCGCTCGGCGTCGTCGCCGGGATCACGCCCTTCAACTTCCCGGCGATGGTGCCCATGTGGATGTGGGCGCCCGCGCTCGCCTGCGGGAACACGTTCGTGCTCAAGCCGTCGGAGAAGGATCCGTCGGCGTCGCTCTGGACGGCGGAGCTGCTGAAGGAGGCCGGCGTCCCGGACGGCGTCTTCAACGTCGTGCAACGGCGACAAGCTCGCCGTCGACACGCGTGCTCGAGCATCCCGACATCGCCGCGGTCTCGTTCGTCGGCTCGACGCCGATCGCGCGCTACGTCTACGAGACGGCGACGTCGCGCGGCAAGCGCTGCCAGGCGCTCGGCGGGGCGAAGAACCACATGATCGTGCTGCCGGACGCGGACATCGACATGGCGGCCGACGCCGCGGTGTCGGCCGCGTACGGCTCGGCCGGCGAGCGCTGCATGGCGATCTCGCAGGTCGTCGCGGTCGGCGATGTCGCCGAGCCGCTGATCGCGGCGATCACAGGCGCGCATCCCGAAGGTGAAGGTCGGCGACGGCCTCGACCCGTCGTCGGAGATGGGCCCGCTCATCACGCGCGAGCACCGCGACAAGGTCGCCTCGTACGTCGAGAGCGCGCCCGGCGAGGGCGCAACGGTGCTCGTCGACGGCCGCGAGGGCGCGCCGCCGGGAGGGCTTCTTCCTCGGCCGTCGCTGCTCGACGACGTCAAGCCTGGGACGCGGGCCTACGACGACGAGATCTTCGGGCCGGTGCTCGGGGTCACGCGCGTCGACGACGTACGACGAGGCGCGTGCGCCTCGTCAACGACAACCCGTACGGCAACGGCACGGCGATCTTCACGCGCGACGGCGGCGTCGCCCGCCAGTTCCAGTTCGACGTGCAGGCCGGGATGGTCGGCATCAACGTGCCGATCCCGGTGCCGGTCGCGTACTACTCCTTCGGCGGCTGGAAGGCGTCGCTGTTCGGCGACCGCCACATCTACGGGCCGGAGGGCATCGACTTCTACACGCGCGGCAAGGTCGTCACGTCGCGCTGGCCCGATCCCGTCGACGTCGAAGGTCGACCTCGGCTTCCCGCAGACGCGCTAGCAGTACATCAGCGGCCAGGTCGCGACGACGTCGCGACCTGGCCGCAGTCGTTCGTCGCTACGCGGTCGTCTCCCAGTCGTCCTGGGCGGTGATGCCGCCGTCGGTCCACGTCCACTCGATCTTCTGGTACGTGAACGAGATCAGGGTGTTGCCGCCCTGCTCGACGTAATCCGAGACGCTCGCGTTCGTCAGCTTGATCGTCTCGACCGTCTGGCCGTTCCGCAGCAGGCCGATCAGCACGGACGTGAGGTTCTCATTCGTGACGAGCGCGTTCAGGAGCAGCGGCGTCGTCGGGCCGATCTCCATGGTGATCGTGATCGGCTTGTGCTGCCGCTTGCCCGTCGGCAGGCCCGACGCCGCGTCGCGCGGCGAGACGATCTCGTGTGAGACCGCGGTCACGTCGATCGGGGTCTGGGAGAAGTCGCCGGTCTTCTGCCCGGTGATCGACATGGTCGCTGCGACGGCAGCCGGGTCGGATGGGTTGGCCGTGCCCGGCTGGCCGTCGCGGCCGGCGATCCCCTGCGGCCCTGTCGCCCCTGTGCCGCCCCTGCCGCTCCTGCCGGCCCGACCGGGCCGACCGTGTTCCAGCTGACCGCCGTCTCTCCCCGCCGGCAGCTGGCGTTGGGCCCGACGAGCCGCAGCATGCCGTCGCGGCTGACGCAGGCGTTGAGCGTCTGCGTACTCGTGGCCCCGGACGAAGCCCACGCGTACGTGGCCCCGGCCGTTGCGAGAACAGCGACAAGCGCTGCTCCAAGCATGAGCTTGTGTTTCATCTCTCCCCCTATGTTGGGGCGTTGGCCGCCCGTTGGGGCGATCCTAAGAAGGCGAGAGGCGCTTGCCTAGTCCGCCGCCTAACCCCTGGTGTCAGACCCGGGTCTGACACCAGGGGTTGGAATCGCCCTGTTCATGCGGCACCGAGGGCGCGAGGGTCTCTCTCGGGCGGGTGCTCTGCGCTGGGTGTTTCACCCCGGTGCCAGACACCGTCACGACTTCGTGCCGGACGGGACGGCGGCTGCGAGACCCGGGCCGCTCAGGCGGTGTCCGGCGGCGCGAACGTGACCGGCTCGCCGAGCAGCGTCGTCCGCGCAGGCGTCGTCTCGGCGACGACGCGGCCGCGGCGGATCACCCAGCGCCTCGCCGGGTGCAGCCGCAGCACCTCGAGCGCGCTCGGCGCGTCGAACACGACGAGGTCGGCCGGCTTGCCCTCCTCGATCCCGTACTCGTCCTCGACCGCGAGCGTGCGCGCGCCGCGCTCCGTCGCGCAGCGCAGCATCTCCGGGATCTCGTCGAGCCCGCTCATGTACGTGAAATGGAGCGCGAGGCTCGCCACTTCGACCATGTCGGCGCGGCCCATCGAGTACCAGGGATCCATGATCACGTCGTTGCCGAGCGAGACGTTGACGCCCGCCGCGAGCAGCTCCTTCAGCTGCGCGAACCCGCGCCGCTTCGGATAGACGTCGAGGCGCCCCTGGATGAGCGAGTTCGCGTACGGGTTGACCACGATGTTGATGCCCGCGCGGCGGAGGAAGCCGTGCAGCTTCGACGAGTAGTACGGCTCGTACGAGCCCATCGCGGTGCAGTGGCTCGCCGTCACGCGCCCGCCGAGCCCGAACTTCACCGTGTCGTCCGCCATCACCTCGAGAAAGCGGCTGTTCGGGTCGTCCGTCTCGTCGCAGTGCACGTCGATCCTGCGCCCGTACTGCTTCGCGAGCTCGAAGACGCGGTGCACCTCCTTGAGCCCGAGCTCCGACGTCGGCTCGTAGTGCGGGATGCCGCCGACGCAGTCGACGCCGAGCCTGAGTGCGTTCTCGAGGCGCTCCTCGTCGCCGGCGCGCGCGAAGATCCCGTCCTGCGGGAACGCGGTCACCTGGATCGTGCAGAGGTCCGCGACCTCGTCTCTCAACCGCAGCAGCCCGCGCACCATCGCCTCGTTCTCGCCGGAGACGTCGGCGTGGGCGCGGATGAACAGCGTGCCCTGGGCGACCGACCAGCGCACGATCTCGTGCGCGCGGTCGAACACGTCCTGCTCGGTGAGGCTCGGCTTCAGCTCGCCCCAGACGTGGATGCCCTCGATCAGCGTCCCCGACGCGTTCCAGCGCGGCCGCCCGGCGGTCAGCGACGCGTCGAGATGGAGGTGGCAGTCGACGAGCGGGGCGGTGACGAGACGCGCTTCTACGTCGAGCTCCACGGCGCCGTCCGCGGCGAGCGACTCGCCGATCCGCACCCACCGGCCGCCGTCGGCGACGAGGTCGACGACGCGGCCGTCGAGCAGGCGCGCGTTGCGAACGACGAGGTCCGAGGCCACGCCTCGCACTCTACGGCGCGCGGAAGCCGAGCGAGAACGAGGTGCGCCGGCCCCACGGATCGATCGCCGTCACGCGCACCTTCGCCACGGTTCCGCGCGGGAGCTTGCGGCCGTCGATGCGCAGCTTCACCGGGAAGCCGCCCGGGGAGAGGATGCGGGTGTGCTCCGTCTTCGCGGCCGCGCCGTGCAGCGGCAGCGCGAGCCGCGAGCCGGCCGGGAGGATCGACGGCCGGAGTCCTTTCGGGCCGTAGGCGTTCGCGAACAGGTCCGACTGCGAGCTGACGGAGAGACGCGCCACGAGCAGGATCGCGCGGCCGCTCTGGCGCCGGACCGTGGTCGGCTCGAGCCGTGCGAGGACGGGCTGGAGCGGCGACACCCGGGTCGGGTCGCCCCAGGCGCCCGGCGCGAAGAGCGCGAAGTGGCCGGCCGCGCGCGTGAGCACGTGCAGCACCGCCCCGTCGGCGTAGGTGCCCTCGTCGAGGCCGTCCGGCAGGGTGGCGCCGGTGAGCGCCGCGACCGGCGTCCAGACCCTGCCGTCGCTCGAGAAGCCGACCACCTGCGCCGCCGGCGCGGCCGCGTAGGCGAGGTCGACCGGCCAAGGCAGCGGCCCGGACGGCGGCTGGACGTCGAGGGCGACGCCCGTGCCGGCGAGCCACAGCCCACCGTCGGCGGGGGCGAGCGAGACGGTGGCGCCGGCGGGCACCGAGCCCGGCTGCCAGGTGACGGTGGCGCGGCCGTCGGCGCTGATCACCGCGCCGGGAACGCCCGGCTGGACGGCCGCGGACCCGGCGACCGCCGGCGGGACCGGCGCGGCCGCGACGACGGCGGTCGTCGGTGCGGTTGCCGTGCCGGCGCCGCCCTTGCCGGTCGCGGTCACGACCAGCGAGAGGGTCGTGCCGATGTCGCCAGGGGTGAGCGTGTACGTCGGCGCGGTGGCGCCCGCGATCTCGGTGCAGTTCGCGCCCGTCGCGTCGCAGCGGCGCCAGGTGAAGGCGAAGGAGGCCGGCGAGCCCGACCAGGTGCCGGCAGAGGCGGTCAGCGTCTGGCCGACCTCCGTCGTCCCGCCGACGAGCGGCGCGACGATCACGGCGGGGCGTGCCGACGCCGAAGAGCCGGCGGGCGCGATCGCGAGCGTCGGCAGCGAGCTCGCGGCGGCCGTCCCCGCGCTCGCCGCCGCCGTGACCGCGAGCACGAGCGCGTGGCCGACGTCGGTCGCGGTCGGCGTGTACGTCTCCAGGGTCGCGCCGGGGATCGGCGTGCAGTTGAAGCCGGCGGCGTCGCAGCTCTGCCACTGGTAGGTGAAGGAGACCGGCTTACCGCCGATCCAGTCACCCGGGACGCCGGCGAGCTTGGCGCCTGCCTGCGCGGTGCCGGCGACGGTCGGCGCCGACGACACCGCCGGAACGCCGGCCGGATACGCCGGCACGGTGACGCGCGACGGATCGGTCCCGTTCAGGCGGTCGCCGTCGACGCAGTGGGCGATGCCGGGAACCGCCGAGCAGTCGGTCCACTGCCAGAACGTCCAGCCGAAGCCGCCCCAGTTCGCCGCAGGCACCGTCGGCGCCGCGTTCTTCGTCCAGTGCGCGATCCAGAGCGGATGGCCGTCGCCGGCGATGGTGGGCGTGTCGCCGAGCGCCGTCTTCCAGAAGCTCGGCGAGACATAGACGGCGGCCTCGATGCCGGTACGCGCGAAGACCTCGTCGAGCCACGCCTGTGTCCACTGGACGAGGCCCGCCGTCGCGAGGCTCCCTTTCGTCTCGAGGTCGAGCACCGGCGGCAGGTCGCCCGCTGCGGGCTGCGCGGTGCCGACGAAGAAGTCGGCCTGGGCGATCGCGTTCGCGGTGATGCCGGCGGTGCCCGATCCGGCCGGCCGGCCGAAGTGGTACGCGCCGAGCCGCAGGCCGAGGCTGTTGGCGCCTGCGCGGTTGATCGAGTACGTCGGGTCGACGAGCGTCATCCCTTCGGTCGCCTTCGCGAAGGTGAACGTGTAGCCGCCGCCGGCGACCTGGATCCAGTCGATCGGCCCCTGGTAATGGGAGACGTCGAGACCCTTCGCGTAGCTCGCCCCGGCGGCACCGGACGGTGTGCACAGCACAGCGGCGGTGGCGGCGACGAGAGCGAAGAACGCCCGGCGGGGGCGTCGGCTGCCGGCAATCGTGACCCCCACGATGCCATCGAGGCTAGCCAAACGGTGTTTGGAGCGCGTTAAGGACCAACCCAGTAGGCTCGCGCGCAATGCCCGGGCCTCCGTACAGGCCGCTGAACCCGCAGGTGATCCCGCGGTTTGCCGGGATCCGCACGTTCATGCGGGCGCCGCACGTGACCGACCTCGCCGGCGTCGACGCCGTCGCCTACGGGATCCCGTTCGACACGGCGACGAGCTACCGCACGGGGCCGCGCTTCGGCCCCGAGGCGATCCGCTCCGCGTCGTCGCTGATCCGCCCGTACAACCCGGGGCTGGACGTGAACGTCGTCGACTCCCTGTCGCTCGTCGACTACGGCGACCTGCCCGTGTCGCCCGGCGACACCGAGCGGACGTACGCGCAGATCGAGGAGGCGCTCGCACCGGTCGTCGCGGCCGGCATCTTCCCGGCGGCGATGGGCGGCGACCATTCGATCACGCTCGCCGAGCTGCGGGCGCTCGCCGGGCGATACGGCCCGCTCGCGCTCGTCCAGCTCGACTCGCACGGGGACACGTGGGAGCAGTACTTCGGACAGAAGTACTTCCACGGCACGACGTTCAAGCGCGCGGTGGAGGAGGGACTGCTCGACGCGCAGGCGTCGGTGCAGGCAGGGATGCGCGGTTCCCTCTACGGCGCCGACGACATTCAGGCGGCGCGCGATCTCGGCTTCACCGTCCTGACGACGGACGAGCTGCGCGACCTCGGCGCGGCCGGCTACGGCGAGCTCGTGCTCGGCAAGGTCGGAACGCGCCCCGTCTTCATGTCCTTCGACATCGACTTCCTCGACCCGGCGTTCGCCCCCGGCACGGGCACGCCCGAGGTCGGCGGCTTCTCGACCGCGGAGGCGCTCGCCTTCCTGCGCTCGCTGCGCGGGATCAAGCTCGCCGGCTGCGACGTGGTCGAGGTATCGCCGCCGTACGACGGGCCGGGGATGGTGACGGCGCTCGCGGCGGCGAACGTGCTCTACGACCTGCTCTCGCTGCGCGCGATCGGGGGCGCGCCGTGAGCATCCAGGCCTGCCTCACGTTCGACGTCGACGCCGAGGCGCCGGTCCTCGCCGAGAGCGGCCGCTATGCGCGCCACGCCGGCGTGATGTCGCACCAGGCGTACGGCCCGCTCGTCGGCGTGCCGCGGATCCTCGGACTGCTGAACGAGTACGCGCTGCCGGCGACGTTCTTCGTGCCCGGCTGGACGGCCGACCGCTACCCGCAGGCGGTCGAGGCGATCCTCGCCGCGGGCCACGAGGTCGGCCACCACTCCTACGCCCATTTCGCGCCGATCGCGCAGACCGAGGAGGAGGAACGCGCCGACTTCGAGCGCGCGCTCGCCGCGTTGGCCCGGTTCGGCGTCGTCCCGGAAGGGTTCCGCTGCCCCATGTGGGAGCCGGCCTGGCGGACGCCGCGCCTCCTCGCCGAGCATGGGCTCGCCTACGACTCGTCGCTGATGGACTCCGACCGGCCGTACGTGCTCGACACGGGAGCGGGGGAGATCGTCGAGCTGCCCGTGCACTGGTCGCTCGACGACTGGGAGCAGTACGCCTACATCCCCGACCCGCCTTTCCAGTCGGCGATCGAGTCGCCGGCCAAGGTGCTCGACCTGTGGACGAGCGAGCTCGACGCGATGCGCCGCTACGGCTGCCTGTTCGTCCTGACCTGCCACCCTTTCCTCTCCGGGCGCCCGCACCGGGTCGAGGCGCTGCGCACCCTGATCGAGCACGCGCTCGCGGTCGGCGACGTCGAGTTCCTCGCCTGCCGGGAGGCCGCCCGCCGGGCCGGCGAGGACGCCGCCGTGGAGCGGCGGACGCTCGCCCCGGTCGAGCTTCCGCCCGGTACCTACTCAGAATCAACCTAGTCAACGTCCTCCCCGCGGCGGAGAATCCCGGAAACGTCACCGGGGCAGGGGAGGGATCCGATGGAGGAACACAAGGGCGAGCTGGCGGAGGTCGTCCAGCTCGACGTGCACGGCATCGAGCCGATCAGGGCCGAGGACAGGAACTCGACGCCGCTGCAGCAGTGGTGGATCTGGGCAGGCGCGAACATCGCCCCGATCAACTGGGTGCTGGGAGCGCTCGGCATCGTCCTGGGCCTCAGCCTCGTCGAGACGATCATCGTCCTCGTCGTCGGCAACGTGATCGGCTGCGCGTTCTTCGGCCTGTTCTGCGTCATGGGCCACCGCACCGGCGTGAACCAGATGGTGCTTTCACGCGCGGCGTTCGGCCGGCGCGGCGCCTACCTGCCGGCGACGGCACAGCTGTTGATGACGATGGGCTGGCTCGGCGTCAACACCTGGGTCGTGCTCGACCTGTGTCTCGGCATCTTCAAGCACATGGGCTACGACCATCCGGGGATGGGAACGAAGTACGCGGTCGGGATCGGGATCATGGCCGTGCAGGTCGTGATCGCGATCATCGGCTTCTACCTGATCCAGTCGTTCGAGAAGTACACCGTCCCGATCGCGGGCTTGATCGTGATCGCGATGAGCTGCCTCGCCTGGACGCGGGTCACGCCGGTGTGGACGCACACCGTCGCGCACGGCTCCGACCAGGTGACGGCGATCACGCAGCTGATGACGGCGATCGGCATCGGCTGGGGCATCACGTGGCTCACGTGGTCGTCCGACTACACGCGGTTCATCAAGCCGTCGGTGAGCGACAAGAAGGTGTTCTGGACGACGTGGTCGGCGATCCTCGTGCCGACGCTCTGGCTCGGCATCCTCGGCGCGACGATCGCAAGCGGCGGCTCGAGCGCCGATCCGGCCGATCTCGTCACGGCGGCGTTCGGTGCAGCGTCGATCCCGATCCTCTTCCTCGTCATGCACGGGCCGGTGGCGACGAACATCCTCAACCTCTACTCGGCGACGCTCGCTGCGCTCTCGATGGACCTGAAGGTGGCGCGCTGGAAGGTGAGCGTCGTCGTCTCGATCGTCGGCACCGGCGTGCTGATCTGGTTCATCCAGTCCGGGAGCTGGGCGAACCGCTTCGACCAGTGGCTCGCGTCGGTCGTGCTCTGGATCTCGGCGTGGGCGGGGGTGATGATCGTCGACTACGTCGTGCTGCGCCGTGGTGAGATCGACGTGAAGGCGCTCTACGCGTCGCCGAAGGAGTCGATCTACGGCGACGTCAACTGGGCGGCGGTGATCGCGATGCTTGCCGGCGTCGTCGCCGGCTGGGCGTGGGGATACGGCCTCGTCGGGTTCCTCCAGGGGCCGCTTGCGAAGGCGACGCACAACGTCGACATCTCCTGGCTGACCGGCATGGGCGTGGCCGCGATCCTCTACTACGTGCTGCGGCCCTTCCTCGTGAAGGAGCCGACGGCGCGCGCGGTGACGACGAGCTGAAGGTGCGGCCGAGGGGGGCCGCCGCGGCGGCCCCCCTCCAGTGAGGCTACTTTCCGTTCGGGCTGATCTTGACGTTCGCCGGCTTCCAGCTCTTGCCGTTGACGTCCAGCCCCTGCGCCTTGAGCTCGGCGACCGCCTTGGCCGCGAGGTCGGTCCGATACGCGCCCGACGGCGCGGTCTTGATCACGCCGAACTGCTTCGAGATCTGCGCAGTCCGCGTGTAGTCGGCCTTGTTCATGATCCCGATGCCGCTCGTGTTCGGCCAGATCAGCTTGTTGATCTCGTTCATCATCCAGGTCTGGTGACCCTTCGGCAGCGTCGGCCCCTCTTTCAGGGTCAGCTGCACGCACTCGGCCATGTGGTCGCGGCAGTAGATCCAGCCCGCGAGCGATGCCGCGATGAACTTGACGGCGATCGCCTGGTTGGCGGGCGACTTGAGCCACGACGCAGTCGAGAAGAGACCGTCTTCGAGCATGCCCGTGCCGACGTTCTGCATCTTGATGACGTTGATCTGCGACATCTTCACGCCGGTCTCGAGCACCTGCGCGAGCTCGTTGTACGTCATCGCCGAGGCCGAGTCGACCTGCTTCTTCAGGAACAGGCCCATGTCGAACGGCTGCTGGACGATCGTGACGCCCTGGTTCTTCTCAGGGTTCATGCCCGCCTTCGTCAGCGCTGCGAACAGCTCGTACTGGTTGCCGCCGAGCCAGTTCGCGACCTTCTTGCCCCTCATCCCCGCGATCGTGGTGATGCCCGAGCTCTTCCACGTGAGCTGGGTCATGCCCGACCGGGCGAACACCTGGGCGACGTTCACGAGCTGCGTGCCCTTGTCGCGTGCCGCCAGGAGGCTCGGCAGCCAGTCGACGCCGAACTGTGCCTGACCGGACGCGACAACCTGTTCCGGGATGATGTCCGGGCCGCCGTTCTTCAGCGTGACGTTGAGCCCGGCCGCCTTGTAGAAGCCCTTCAGGCTCGCGGCGTAGTAGCCGGCGAATTGCGCCTGCGGGACCCACTTCAGCTGCAGCGTGATGTTCGTCAACTTCGTCCTCTGCGGTGCAGCGGACGCCGTCCCGGCCGCGGCCGTGACCGCGACGAGGGCGAGTGCTCCCAGGACCCACCGCTTCCTCATCCACCTACCCCTTTCTGCTTCGACCGATCCACGTTCCGATCCGGCGATTGTGCACTCCGCGCGGCCGAATTACGAGTCCCGGGCGGCGGGCGCCCAGCGCACGACGACCCGCTCCAGCAGCGCGACCGCGCCGTAGAGCGCGAGCCCGAGCAGGGAGGCGACGAGAATCCCCGCCCAGGCGGTCTGGAAGTCGAGGATCTGGGCGTCGGAGCGGATGAGCACGCCGAGGGCGTTGAAAGCGCCGCCGAAGTACTCGCCGACGATCGCGCCGATCATGGCGAGCACGCTCGACACCTTCAACGCCGTGAACACGAACGGCAGCGCGGTCGGGATCCGCACCCGCCGCCAGATCTGGAGGTCGGAGGCGGCGTACGAGCGCATCAGCTCGATCTGGCGCGGGCTCGAGCGCTGAAGGCCGCGCAGCGTGTTGACCATCACCGGCAGGAAGCAGAGCACGCCGGCAATCGCCATCTTCGAGTGCGGCGAGAGCGGGTTGAACCATTCGTCGGCGATCGGGGCGAAGGCGATGATCGGGATCGCGTTCGCCGCGATCGCGATCGGCATGAACGCGCTGCCGATCACCTTGAAACGGCCGATCAGCGTCGCGGCGAGGATGCCGGCGAGCGAGCCGCCGACGAAGCCGCCCAGTGCCTCCTTGAACGTGTACCAGCCCGCCGGCCAGAGCGTGTGCCGGTCGGTCCAGAACGAGCTGACGATCGCGCTCGGCTTGGGCAGCAGGAACTGCTGGATGTGGAACGCAACGATCGCGCCCTGCCAGACGGCGATCGCGAGCACGAAGACGACGACCGCGGGCGTCCACTCGCCGGTGCGGCGCAGCGCGACGTTCATGTCGGCTCCTCTTCGGGCAGGAGGTGCTCGCCGCGCTTGCGCAGCAGCTCGCGCACGGCGGTGACGAGCTCGAAGTAGTGCGGGTCCTCGCGCGTCTCGTCGCCGCGCGGGCGGGGCAGGTCGACGTCGACCGCGCCGGCGATCCGTCCCGGCCGCGGGCTCATCACGACGACCTTCGTGGAGAGGAAGACCGCCTCGGAGATGGAGTGTGTGACGAAGATGACGGTCGAGCCGAGCGTCTCCCAGATCGAGAGCAGCTCGAGGTTCAGCCGCTCGCGCGTCATCTCGTCGAGCGCGCCGAACGGCTCGTCCATCAGCAGGAGCGCCGGCTCGAAGGAGAGCGCGCGTGCGATCGAGACGCGCTGCTGCATGCCGCCCGAGAGCTGCCACGGATGATGGTCGCCGAAGGCGCCGAGCTCGACGAGGTCGAGCATCTCCTCGACGCGCTTCCGGCGCCGCTCGCCGTCCCAGCCGAGCATCTCGAGCGGCAGCGCGATGTTCTTTGCGACGGTGCGCCAGTCGAAGAGCACGGCATCCTGGAAGACGATCCCGTAGTCGCGGTCGATGCGCGCCCGGCGCGCCGGCTTCCCGTTCACGGTGACGCTGCCGGCGGAGGGCTCGATCAGGTCGCCGATCACGCGCAGCAGCGTCGACTTGCCGCAGCCGGAGGGGCCGATCAGCGAGACGAACTCGCCCGGCGCGAGATCGAGGTCGATGTCCTGCAGCGCCGTGACGTTCCCGCGTGGGAACGTCTTGGTGACGCCGGCGACGGAGACGACGACGTCGCTCATCCCACATTCTCGGGAGCCCTGCGCACGATCACTCTCTCCGCCGCTACCACGACGCTGAAGAAGAGGATCCCGACGAGCGCGGCGACGATGTTGGTCGCCCACAGCTCCTGCGGCTCGATCGAGTAGTACTGGTTGAAGTTGAGGATGGCGCCGCCGAGGCCGCTCTGAAGGCCCGACGGCAGCTCGCCGATGATCGCGCCGACGATGCTCGCCGTCGCCGCGAGCCGTAGCGCGGAGAAGATGTACGGAAGAGACGCCGGCACGCGCAGCTTCCAGAGCACGGTCCACGCGCTCGCCGCATACGTCCGCATCAGCTCGAGCGCGCGTGGGTCGGCGGAGTGGAGGCCGCGCAGCGTGTTGATCGTCACCGGGAAGAAGGTGAGGTAGGCGGCGATCACCGCGACGGAGCCCCAGCCCTGGAACGGGCCCGGCAGCTTCGGGTTGACCCAGACGACGACCATCGGCGCGATGGCGAGGATCGGGATCGTCTGGCTCGCGACGATGTACGGCAGCACGCCGCGCTGGAGCAGGCGCGAGTGCGCGAGCAGGATCCCGAGCGCGAACCCGATCGCGGCGCCGAGAGCGAAGCCGACGACCGCCTCCTTCGCCGTGAAGAGCGACTTGTGAAAGAGGATCGTGATCAGCGCCGGCTGGTTCACCTGAGCCGGCTGGCCGAACGCCTTCAGGATCGTCCACACGTGCGGCATCGACGTCGAGTCGACCGTGAAGGGCCACGTCCAGCCTGCCGTCGTCCAGACCCAGATGTAGAGCTCCCACAGGCCGGCGAGCGCGAACAGGACGGCGGCGACTCCGAGCGAGCGGTTCAGGGCCCGGGAAAGCGTGGCCGGCATCGGGAGTTCTTATCACGGTTAGGATCGCGTCCGTGTCTCTGGACCCTTCCCGCACCGTCGCCGAGCTGAAGGACCTCCGTGAGCTGACCGGCGACGAGAACGGAGCCCAGCGCGTCGCCTGGACGGAAACGTGGGAGACGGCGCGCGGCTGGCTGCGCGAGAAGCTCGCCGGCACGGGCGCGGTCGAGGAGATCGACGAGGCGGGGAACCAGTGGTTCACGCTCGCGGGCGCGTCCGGCCGCGCCCTGCTGATCGGCGGCCACATCGACTCGGTGCCGAACGGCGGCTGGCTCGACGGCAGCCTGAACGTGATGGCTGGCGTCGAGGTGCTGCGCCGGATCGCGGCGGAGGGGACGCCGCCGCTGACGGTGCGGCTCGTCAACTGGGCGGACGAGGAGGGCGCACGCTTCGGCCGCTCGCTCTTCGGCTCGTCTGCCGCGGCGGGTTCGATGGCCGACCAGGACGAGCTGCGGCAGCGGCGCGACGCGAGCGGGATCGCGCTGCCCGACGCGCTGCACGAGCACGGGGTCGAGCTCGACCGGGCGCTGGAGGCGCGCTCGCAGCTCGCGAGCGCGGCGGCCTATCTGGAGCTGCACATCGAGCAGGGGCCCGTGCTCGAGGCGCTCGAGCTGCCGCTCGGCGTGGTGCTCGGCACGTTCGGCGTGGAACGGCACCTGGTGACGTGGACGGGCCAGGCTGCGCACTCCGGCTCGACGCCGATGAACCAGCGCCGCGACGCGCTCGCGGGAGCGGCCAAGCTCGCGCTCGAGATCCGGCCGATCGCGGCGGAGGTGGGGGACGGCGCGGTCTGCACGTCGGGCGGCGTCGTCTGCAAGCCGGGGATCGTCACCTCGGTCGTGGAGACCGCTGAGCAGCAGCTCGACCAGCGTCATCTCGATGCGGCGAAGCTCGCGCGGCTGCTTGCGCTCGCGCAGGAGGCGAGCGAGCGGTTTGCACGTGAGGAGAACGTCGACGTGTCCTGGAACCGGATCTGGAGCATCGAGCCGATCCTCTTCGACACCGAGCTGATCGAGCTCGCGGACGAGTCGATCCGCGAGGTGTGCGGTGCGTCGCACCGGCTGCCGAGCGGCCCGCTGCACGACGCCGCCGAGGTGGCGCGCGCCGGCGTGCCGACGGTGATGCTGTTCGTCCAGTCGCTGCGCGGCCTCTCGCACACGAAGCTCGAGGACACGAAGGTGGAGCACATCGAGCTGTCGGTGCAGGCGCTCGACCGGCTCGCGGCGAAGGCGCTCGAGAAGTACGCCTAAGTGGTGGCGAAGAGCCGCCCGTTCACGCGGGTCACCCGCGCGGGCAGGCCGTAGCAGGCGGAGAGGAGCTCGTCGGTGAGCGTCGTCTCGACGGGGCCGGCGGCGACGACGCGCCCGCCGGCGAGCAGCAGCGTGTGGCTGATCGTCGCCGGGAGCTCCTCGAGGTGATGGCCGGCGACGAGCACGGCGACCGTCGGGCGCTCGCTTGCGACCCGCTGGAGCGCGGCGAGGAAGAGCTCCCGGCCGCCGAGGTCGAGGCCGGCGGTCGACTCGTCGAGCACGAGCAGCGATGCGTCGACGATCAACGCGCGCGCGAGCATCGTGCGGGCGCGCTCGCCCTCCGAGAGCTCACGGAAGGGGCGGTCGGCGAACCGGTCGGCGAGAACGTGCGCGAGCAGGCGGTGCGCCTCGGCGAGGTGCGCGCCGTCGATCGCCTCCGGGAGGAGCGAGGTCGTGCCCGTCACGCCCGTGAGGACGACCTCGAGCGCGGTGAGGGTGGGGAAGAAGCCGCCGCTCAGCCGCCGCTCGACGACGGCGATACGCGGGCGCAGGGAGGCGATCGGCGTCCGGCCGAGCCGGCCGCCGAGGATCGTCGCCGTCCCGGAGCTCGGGTGCATCCGTGCCGAGGCGACCTCGAGCAGCGTCGACTTGCCGGCCCCGTTCGGTCCGAGCACCGCCCACTGCTCGCCCGGCGCGACCGTCCAGTCGACCTCGCGCAGCAGGTAGTGCCGCTCCCCTCCGCGGTGGCGGAAGACGCTGACCTGCTCGAGCTGAAGCGCGACCATCGCGTGCGAGGCTAGCCTGTGGGCGTGAACGCCGACGACCTCTTCGGGCCCGAGCACGTCGCGAAGTACGTCGAGACCGACGGCGAGACCGGCTACCTGTGGCGCGGGACGACGATCCTGATCCTCACGACGTCCGGCCGTAAGACCGGCGGGCAGCACTCGACGCCGCTCATCTTCGGCCGCGACGGCGACGACGTCGTGATCGTCGCCTCGAAGGGCGGCGCGCCGGCGCATCCGGGCTGGTACCGCAACCTCGTCAAGCATCCCGAGGTCGGGGTGCAGATCGAGGGCGACCGCTTCCGTGCGCGTGCGCGCACCGCCGAGGGCGGCGAGCGCGAGCGGCTGTGGCCGGTGATGACGGCGATCTGGCCGGCCTACGACGAGTACCAGACGAAGACGGAGCGCCAGATCCCCGTCGTCGTGCTCGAGCGCCTCTAGACCGTCCGCGGGTCGGGGTTGTAGTCCGCCGCGAGCAGCGGGCTGGAGAGGATGAAGTCGGCGGTTGCCCGGTTGCACGCGATCGGGACGTTGTAGACGACGGCGATGCGCAGCAGCGCCTTCACGTCGACGTCGTGCGGGTGCGGCTCGAGCGGGTCCCAGAAGAAGATGACGAAGTCGATCCGTCCTTCGGCGATCGCGGCGCCGATCTGCTGGTCGCCGCCGAGCGGGCCGCTGAGGAACAGCTGCACGTCGAGGCCGAGCTCCTCGGCGAGCAGCGTGCCGGTCGTGCCGGTGGCGTGAAGCTCGTGCTTGGAGAGCGTGCCGCGGTTGTAGCGCGCCCAGTCGAGCAGGTCGGCCTTGAGGTTGTCGTGCGCGATCAGCGCGATGTGCTTGCGATGGGTCAGCGACGGCGTGACGCTCATGTCGCCCCGGACGATAACCCCGCTCGCGGCTAGTGGATCAGGCGGCCGGAGGCGACGATCCGGCCGAGGCCGGCGCCGGCGAGCTTCGCCGGCGGCGCCTGGCTCGAGGCGACGAGCCGGATCCAGCGGCCCGAGGGGTGCTTCACGCAGCGCCACGCCTGCTGCTGGTACTCGACGGTCGGGTCGGCCACCTGCGACCAGTAGACCTTGCTACCGGCGAGCTGGAACGTCTTCTGCTTGCCGGCCGCGCAATTCGCCGTGCGTAGCGGCGTCACGTCGAACTTCACCTGCAGGTTCGAGCGGTTCGTGAACCAGATCCGAAGCTCGCCCGGGACGTACTGCCAGCGAACGTAGTGCCAGCCGGTGAGCAGGCGCGCCGGCGCATAGCTCTCGAGGCCGGCGCGCACGGCGATCCGATGCTCCACGGCGGCAGGCACCGGGTGCGACGCGCCGGCGAGCGCGGCGAGCGACACGAGGACGACGCTGCGCATGGCCCCGACCGTAGCCGCCGGGGATGTGGAACGCGTTCGGGATTGGTGAAGTCCCGGCGTCGCGTACGCTCGCGCCCGTGGAACGGGGAGGCGGCATCGGTGCGCGCGCGACGCTCGGCGGCCTCGGCGTCGGGTTCACCGTCGGCTGGAACATCACCGCGGTCGGCTCGGTTGCGACGCGCCTCTCCCACGCGTACGGCGTCGGGCTCGCGACGGTCGGGCTCTTCACCACCGCGCAGTTCGTCGTGCACCTGTCGATGCAGATTCCGGGCGGCCGGATCGCCGACCGGTTCGGTGCACGGCGCACGGGTCTTTCCGGACTCGGCGTGATCGCCGCCGGAAACGCGCTCTCGCTGGTCGCGCCACAGCCGCTGTATGCGTTCCTCGGGCGCGCCGTCGTCGGCCTCGGCACCGGCCTCGCCTTCGTCTCCGGCAGCGACTACGTGCGCTCCCACGGCGGCTCGCCCTTCCTGCAGGGCGCGTACGGGAGCGCGTCCGTGCTCGCGCCGGGACTCGCACTCGCCCTCGTCCCGGGGTTCGCCAACTGGACCGGCTTCCGCGCGCCCTATCTCAGCGCGATCATCGTCGCCGCGCTCTCCACGGTCGTGCTCGCGCTCGCCCCGCCCGGGCCGCGCACGGCCCGCCACTCGGGCGAGCGGCTCGAGGCCGGCTTCCTCCGCGACGTGCGGCTCTACCGGTTCGCGGCTATCCACGCGCTGTCGTTCGGCTTCAGCGTCGTCGTCGGCAACTGGGTGGTGACGCTGCTCGAGCACCACGGTCACTCCAAGGGGGCCGCCGCGGCCGCCGGATCGCTGACGCTGCTGCTCGGCTTCTTCACACGCATCTGGGGCGGCTCGCTGCTCCGGCGAGCGGACGCGTCGCGCTGGGTAGCGGCGAGCCTCGTGCTCGGCGGAGCCGGTGCGGTCGCGCTCGCCATGCCGCTGCCGGTGGTGGGGCTGTTCGCCGCCGCGGCCGTGATCGGGCTCGCGGCGGGCGTGCCGTTTGCGATGGCGTTCACCGGCGCCGCCGCCGCCCGGCCCGAGGCGCCGGGGGCGGCGGTCGGCTATATCAACGCCTGGGCGGCCTTTGTGATCGTGGTCGGCACGCCGCTCGTCGGCCTGACGTTCTCGCTGCCGGGCGACGGGCGCATCGGCTTCGTCGTCATCGGTGTGCTCGCGGCCCTCGCCGCACTGGCAACGCCGCGGTAAGCTCGCATCCTTTAGACGAGGAGGTTCTATGCTCAGCTTCGGCGTCACGGTCCTGCCCGACCCGCCCTACGCCCGCTTCCTCGAGCTGATCAAGCTCGCCGAGCAGCACGGGTTCGAGTACGCGTGGACGTACGACTCCCACGTGCTCTGGCAGGAGTCGATCCCGCTGTTGGCCGTGGCCGCCAGGGAGACGTCGAAGATCAAGATGGGCCACTTCGTCACCAACCCCGGCACGCGCGACCCCACGGTGCTCGCGAGCGCGTACGCGACGATGCACGACCTGTCGAACGGGCGCATGGTGATGGGCATCGGCCGCGGCGACTCGGCGCGGCGCTACATCGGCCAGCAGCCGGTGCGCGTGGCCGAGTTCGAGCTGAGGATCGCCATGATCCGCGACCTGATGAACGGCCGCGAGGTGCACTGGAACGACAAGGAGCTGCAGTTGAAGTGGGTGCGCCCGGAGCTGCCGGAGATCCCGATGTGGGTGGCCGGCTACGGGCCGAAGGCGCTCGCGGTCGCGGGCCGCGTCGGCGACGGCGTGATCATCCAGCTCGCCGACCCGGAGATCATCAGCTGGATCATGGACACCGCGCGCAAGGCGGCGGTCGAGGCCGGGCGCGATCCCGCCCAGCTGAAGTGCATCGTCGGCGCGCCGAGCCACGTCTCCGACGATCTCGCCGACGCGCGCGAGCAGGTGCGGTGGTTCCCGGCGATGGTCTCGAATCACGTCATGGACCTGATCGACCGCTACGGGGCCGACGGCAGCTCGGTGCCGAAGGCGCTCACGGACTTCGTCCAGGCCCGGAAGTTCTACGACTACAACGAGCACTCGCGCGTCGGCGCGAAGCACGGCCAGTTCGTCACCGACGAGATCTGCGACCGTTTCTGCGTGCTCGGCAACGCGGACCAGATCAAGGCGAAGCTGAAGGACCTGGAGGGGGTCGGCGTCGACCAGTTCAACATCTACCTGATGACGCACGGGCAGGAGGAGACGCTTGCGGCGTACGGCGGCGGGATCATTCCCTCGTTCACGGGCGTGACCGCCTAGCGGGCCGCGCGTACGGATGATCGAACTGCGGACGCTCCTCGAGCTGCGGCAAGCCACGCCGCTCTCGTTCTCCGGTGACGGCGCGACGCTGCTCGTCGACTCCGACCTGCCCGGGACCCGTCAGCTGTTCCTCGCGCAGGTGCGCGGCGGCGGGCTGACGCAGCTGACCGACCTGGCCGAGCCCGTGACGGGACGCCTGCTGGCGAACGGGCGGATCCTGCTCGAGATCGACGAGGGCGGAAACGAGCGGACGCAGCTGTATGTGCTCGATGCCGAGCCGGGCGCCGAGCTGGAGCCGCTCGTCGTCGATCCGCGCTTCATCCACCGCTCGCCGCACGTCAGCCGCGACGGGGCGCTCCTCGCGTACGTGACGAACCGCCGCAACGGCGTCGACTTCGACGCCGTCGTGCGCACGCTCGACACGGGGGTCGAGCGGACATTCGAGCTCGGCGGCTGGTGGGAGACGCTCGACATCTCGCCCGACGGCCGCTGGGTCGCAGCGGGGCGGCTCGGCGCGCGCGCCGGCGACATGGATCTCTACCTGCTCGGGACCGAGACGGGTGAGGTCGTGCACGTGACGCCGCACGAAGGCGAGGCGGAGTACGGCGCGCCGGCGTGGCTGCCCGACTCGTCGGCCTTCTTCGCCGCAACGAGCGAGGGGCGGGACACGTCGGCGATCGGGCGCTACGACCTCGCCGGCGGGACGTGGGAGACGGTGCTCGAGTCGGCCTGGGATCTCGACTGCCTCCTCGACGATGTGGGCCGCACGCTGCTCGTCGTCGCGAACGAGGACGGCCGCTCGCGGCTCGAGGTGCGGGACGCGCACACGCTCGCGGTTCGCGAAGACGTGAGGCTGCCGCACGGCGTCGTCGAGGAGATGACCTTCTCTCCGGACGGCTCACTGCTCGCGGTCTCCTTCTCCTGCCCGACCGAACCGCACGACGTCTACGTGTACGACGTCGAGAGCCGCGGCCTGAAGCGGCTGACCGTGAGCACGGGCGACGTCGACCCGTCCACGCTCGTCGAGCCCGAGCTGTACCGCTTCGAGAGCTTCGACGGCGAGTCGATTCCGGTGTTCCTCTTCGAGCCCAAGGGCGGTGAGGGGCCGTTCCCGGTCGTCGTCACCGTGCACGGCGGCCCGGAGGCGCAGTGGCGGCCGTGGTTCGCGCCGAGCTTTGCGCCGCTGACGCAGTATCTCGTCGCGCGCGGCTACGCCGTCGCGGCGCCGAACGTGCGCGGCTCGACCGGCTACGGGAAGCGCTTCGAGCATCTCGACGACGGGCGCCTGCGGCTCGACTCGGTGCGCGACCTCGGCTCGCTGCACGACTGGCTCGGCGAGCGCAAGGCGATCGACGCTTCGCGCGCCGTGCTCTACGGCCGGTCGTACGGCGGCTACATGGTGCTCGCCGGCCTCGCGTTCCAGCCGGAGCGCTGGGCGGCCGGGATCGAGATGGTCGGCATCTCGAGCCTCGTCACCTTCCTCGAGAACACGTCGCCGTGGCGGCGCGCCGTGCGCGAGCGCGAGTACGGCTCCCTCGAGCACGACCGCGACTTCCTGCACGAGTTGTCGCCGATGACGCACATCGACGCGATCCGCGCGCCGCTCTTCATCCAGCACGGCGCAAACGACCCGCGCGTGCCGCTGTCGGAGTCGGAGCACATCCACGCTGTCCTGACCGAAAAGGGCATCCGCTGCGACCTCGTCGTCTATCCCGACGAGGGCCACGTCATCGAGAAGCTCTCGAACCGGATCGACGCGTTCACGCGCGCCGTCGCCTTCCTCGACGAGGTCGTGGGGTAGCCCGGCCCCCGGGTACGATGGTGCCCGCTGGGCGCCTTGGCCGAGTGGCTAGGCACAGGTCTGCAAAACCTGGTACACCGGTTCGACTCCGGTAGGCGCCTCTCCCGCCAGCCAGACGCTAGAGAACTCCGGCCGAAAGTGCGCGCACCGGCGAACGCGCCGTGGAGGAGACGATGAGTGTCAGCTGCTGTATGGAGTCGACGATCACGGTGTCGCCGACATCGGCGCCCTCGCGGCAGCGCGCGTTCCAGCGCTCGCTGCGGAGGCGCACCGTGCCGTAAGGCTGGCAAGGAGTGACGACTTCGACTGTCTGTCCGACGAGCGTCTCCGGGCCTATCGCCGGTGGGATGCGTTTCGTGGAGATGAGCCAGAACGCCTTCTCGGAGATCTCCCAGATGACAGCCGTTACCACCAGCGCGATCCCCAACGGCTGGCGGATCACGAAGAGGGCGAGCAGCACGCTCACGGGGATCGCAACCATTGATGCATGCTAGTTGTGCACCTGCTTCACATGAACCGGTGAGGCCCTGGAGACCGGGTGCCTAGTCGTTGAGGCTGATGGTCGGGATCGGTTCGGGGAGTCTGCTGTCGCCTTGTAGCGGCACGATCGCCGTTCCGACCGCGAAGAACTCGATCACGTGTGAGCCCCAGCCGTGCGAGCGCTCCTGGAGCTGTACGCCGACGATTCCCTCGGCCTGGAGCCCTTCGGCCTCCTTCTGCATTCGTTCCATCGCGAGCTCGCGCGCGTCGTAGAGCGCCTGGGTGAAGTTCGGCATCTCGACGTTCTGGCCCATCTGCCGCATGGCCGCCATCATCCCCTGGTGGGCGACGTGGTAGACGCATGAGCCCATCACGAGCCCGACGGGCCGGTGGCCGGAGGCGAGCAGCGTCCAGAAGTCCTGCCCGGAGAGGTCGCTTGTGAACGGTCGGCCGTTCGGCGCGCGGTGCAGCTCGCCGTCGTGGTGCTTGACGGCCGTGCCGATGGCGATGAACTCGGCGAGATGCTCTCCCCACTCGTAGCGGCCGATGTCGAGCCGCACGCCGACGACGCCGTCCGCGCCGAGCTGGTCCGCCTCCTCCTCCATGCGGGTCATCGCGAGCTCGCGCGCCTCGTACATGGCCTGGGAGAGGACGGCCATCTCCATCGATTGCTTCCAGTTGGACTGCTGGTAGCCGATGTGGTAGATCGAGCTGCCGATGACGAGGCCGAGCGGATCGAATCCGGCTTGCTTGACGAGCAGGAACTCGTTCACGGAGAGATCGGAGGTGAAGAAGCCGCTCTTCATCTGGGCGAGGCGCTCTCGGCCGTGCTCGGGCACGCCTTCGGTCGAGGTCGGGTCGTAGCTCATCGGGTTCCTCCTAGGACATGCGGTTGGTTCGTGTCCATGCTCAGATCGAGCCGCGGCGACACCTCGAGCTCGCGGCCGTCGGCGCCGCGTGCGCCGATCGCCGTGCCCAGGACGTGGAAGGTGACGACCAGATCTCTCCGGCCCGAGCCGCCGCCGGCTTCTCGCTGCTCGATGTGGTGGGAGATCGAGACGCCGACGACGCCGGCCGCGCCCTGGTGGCGGGCCTCGGCCGTCATGCGTCCGAGTGCCGTCTCGCGGGCGTCGTAGATGCCGCGGGTGAAGTCCTGCAGCTCCTGGTTGGCCCAGCTCGCGTAGAAGCCCGACTGCGCCTGCTGGGTTGCCCAGCCGGGGACGACGTAGTGGACGGTGGTGGCGCCGACAACGCCGAGCGGCCGGTGGCCGGCCTGCCAGAGCTTCCAGTAATCCTGCCCCGAGAGGTCGGTGAGCGCTACCCGCTCCGCGCGCTCGGTGCCGTCGATGCGCACGGCGGTGCCGACGGCGACGTACTCGATCGCGCCGGCCGCCCAGTCGTGCCGGCCTACGGTCAGCCGCACGCCGACGACGGCGTCGGCGCCCACGAGCGTCGCTTCCTGCTCGAGCCGGGCAAATGCGCGCAGGCGCGCGGCGTTCCACGCTTCGGAGACGACGGTCAGCTCCTGCGAGATCGCGCCCATTTGCATGCCCCAGGCGCCGGGCCGCTGCTGCCACCCGACGTGATAGATCGAGCTGCCCATCACCTGCGCGAGCGGCCGCAACCCGATCGCGTGCGCGAGCGCGAACTCACCGACGGAGAGGTCGGAGGTGAAGATGCCGCCGCCGGTCCTGCCGATCTCGCCGAGACGCTGCTGCGCGCGCAGCGGTAGCTCGCCGCGCTCGAGCGCCTCGAGCGACGCGGCCTGCTCGGCTTCCGCGGCTCTGCGCGCCTCCTGGCCGCCGTCGTTTCCACGACCGAAGAGAGGCATCGCGGTCAGCCCCCTAGCAGCTGCTCGAGCGCGAGCCGCGAATGCTCGCTCGCTTCCGCTTCGGTCGCGAGCTCGCGCGCCAGCGACTCGAGCCACGCATCGAGCGGGAGCGCCTCCGTCTTCAGGACGACGCCGCGCACTGCTTGCGCGCGCCGCGTGTCGAGTGCTCCACCGCGGACGATCACGACGTACCGGTTGTCTCCGAGCGCGAGCTCGATGCGCGCGACTCGCTTCTCCTTCGAAAAGCGCCGCACGGGACGGCGCTCGACCGCGACGCGGCCGGGCAGGGCGTGCTCGAGCTTGTCGGCGAGAACCTCGACGAACGTGTCCAGGTCGCTGCTCGACGCGCGAAGCGATGCGGCGAGCAGTTCGAAGCCGCTCTCGCCGGTCCGGGCCTCGATCGAGTCGGCCATGCTCGAAGCCTAGTGCTCGGGCCCGCTAGGGACGCCTTCTTACGTCGTGACGGCCCTGGTGCAGACCCAGTGCCCGGTGTGCTGATCCGCGATGACGGCCGGGCACGTCTTGCCGGCCGGGAGCCGCAGCGCCTCGACCGGCTGCTGGCCGGCGAGGAGGATCGTCCAGACGGTGCAGGCCTCGTCGCCGCGCGCGTCGGCCACCATGGCGGTGCACGTCATGTCGGAGGCGCCGTTGTGGGCGAGGCCGGTTCCGTAGACGACGGGCGCCACCGAGGCCGACCGGGGGGAGAAGAGATGGAACTGCCAGCCGGCCAGCGGTGCGGCGACCACGATGAGCAGCGCGAGCAGCGTCAGCTCGTTTTGCCGCGAGCGCACGCCGCGGCTCGGCGGCGCCGCGGTCACGCAATCGGGGTCAGGGGGCCCATACATCTGGCATCGGTGCTCCGCCGGCGCCTCGGGTCGCCCGTTCGAGGGACGCCGTGTCAGTCCCGGCCGGCAGGCCAAGCGCCCATTGCGACAAGGGCGGGCCTGATCTACCGTTCTGGTGACAAAGGTCCCGCGGAGGAGAGGACCGAAGATCAGCGTTCGGGTACTCGTGGTCGACGATCACCCGGTCTTGCGCGCCGGGCTGCGGACGCTGCTCGAAGGCGACGACCGGCTGAGCGTGGTCGGCGAGGCTGCCACCGCCCTCGACGCGGTGAACGAGGCCCGCGTCGCCCAGCCCGACGTCGTCCTCCTCGACATCCGCCTCGACAGCACCGACGGCGGCCTCGACGTCATCCCGGCGATCCTGCGCGAACGCCCGGAGGCGCGCATCCTCATCTTCTCGGCTCACAGCGACCCCGGCATGCTCCGTGACGCCTTCGCCGCCGGCGCGACCGGGTATGTCGTCAAGGACGCCGCGGAGGGAGATCTGATCGACGCCATCTTCGAGATCGCCGCCGGCCGCCGCTACGTCCAGGCGAGTCTCGGCGCCCAGCTCGTCGCCGCCGAGGAGTCCGAAGCCAGGAGGGCGCAGGTGGGTCCTCTCTCGCCGCGCGAGCGCGAGGTGCTCGGCCTGCTCGCCCTCGGTCACACGAACCTCGAGATCGGCCGCGCCCTCGGGATCTCGGTGCGGACGGTCGAGACACACCGCACACGCATGATGCGGAAGCTCGGAGCCGAGACCCGCGCCGACCTCGTCGGCTACGCCCGCGCCGAAGGCCTGATCTAGAGGCCCCGGGGCGCGACCGGCGCCGGGCGCAGCCGGACTTCGAGCAGGCGCAGCGTCAGGCCGAGGCAGCCGGCCGTGGCCGGAAACAGGTACCGCAGGAGATCCGCAGACATTCCATCCTCCCGGAGCCGCAGGTCGATTCGAGCCCATCCTGACCCCGCGCCGCCGCTTCACGGAATCCCCGCAACGGTGGTTCTCCCGGCCGGTTCACCCTTTCGATTCCCTCTATCCGGGGACGCGTAGTCGCCGCCGCCCGCCGATGATGGCGTCATCACGCATCGACAGGCGTTGCGGCCTCCGCCGAGGGAAACCGGGGGGAGGACCCGTGACCACCAAGCTCGTGCGCCAGGAAAGAGGGCAGGTGCTTGTCCTTGTCGTCGCCGCGCTCATCCCGCTGCTCGGGATGGTGGGGTTCGCGATCGACATCGGCTACGCGTACTACTCGCAGCGGACGCTACAGAGCACCGCCGACGCGGCCGCGCTCGCAGGCGCCTCGAAACTGCCGGACGCCGCCAGCGCCTCGAGCCTGGCCGCCCAGTACGGCGCGACGCCTGGGTCGAAGAACGCCGTCGGCAACGGCGGCATCACCAACGTCCAGCAGACGATCTCCGAGAGGTGCGTCACCTCGCTGCCGGGCTGCGCTCCGGACAACGCCGTCGTCGTCGACGAGACCGCGAGCGCGAGCACGTTCTTCCTGCGTCTGTTCGGCGTCCAGAAGCTCCCGATCCACGTGCGCTCGACCGCGTGCGGGCCGTGCGCCGACCGACCCGCCGACATCGTCGCGGTGTTCGACCGAACCGGCTCGATGTGCCAGACCTTCAGCGGCTCCAACGACCCCGCCTGCACCAAGCTGCGCAACGCGAAGTCCGGAATGGAGACGATGCTGAGCTCGCTCGACCCGAGCCTCGACCGCGTCGGCCTCGTCGTCCTGCCGCCGGTCGGCTCGAAGGAGACCAGCTGCTCCAAGGCCGATGGATCCGAGTACACCTCGGCGTCCTCCAAGTGGCTGCTCGTTCCCCTCACCTCCCTCTACCAGGTGGGCGGCAAGCTCGACCACTCGTCGACGCTCGTCTCGACGATCGACTGCCTGCAGGCCGGCGGCTCGACCTCCTATGCGAACGCGATCGACGCGGCACAGGCCGAGCTCGCAGCCGACGCACGTCCGCAGGCGCTCCGCTACATCGTGTTCTTCACCGACGGCGCGGCGAACACCGGCCCGACGTACTACCCGTCCAACTCGCCGTACCGCACGCAGCCGTGTCACCAGGGCGTGACGTCCGCCGGCATCGCCAAGGCGGCCGGGACGACGATCTTCTCGATCGGCTACACGCTGCAGGGCTCCGGTGGCCAGTCGAACGCGTGCGTCGTCTACACGAGCCCCACCGACGCGAACAACCCCAAGCCCGAGGTGCCCTCGATCACCGCCTACAGCGCGCTGGCACAGATCGCCTCGCGCCCCGACACGTTCTACGACAACGAGTCGGTGAGCGGCCTCGACGCGGTCTTCGCCGCGGTGGCGACGCAGATCACGGGCCCGCGGCTGATCCCGAACGACCTTCCCTAGAAGGTCCGCGCCTGCGCGGGATGGATCCGAGATCCCCCGCGCAGGCGCCCGAAACCCCCGATCGCGCAGCTTCTGGATCCAGGCGCCGGAAACCGTGCGGGCTAGTACGGAACCAGCCGGGAGCCGTCCACCGATGCGGTCGAGGACGCCCTTCCGCGACGCTTGAGCTGTGAGTCGCCAGCGTCTCGTCCTCGATGGGAACGAAGCCGCCGCGCTCGTCGCCCACAAGACGAGCGAGGTCATCGCCATCTACCCGATCACCCCCGCGTCCACCATGGGCGAGCTCGCCGACGAGTGGTCGGCGAAGGGGATGGCGAACCTCTGGGGCGACGTCCCCTCCGTGATCGAGATGCAGTCCGAGGGCGGCGCGGCCGGCGCAGTCCACGGAGCGCTTCAGGCCGGCTCGCTCACGACGACGTTCACCGCGTCGCAGGGCCTGCTGCTCATGCTCCCGGACATGTTCAAGATCGCAGGCGAGCTGACGCCCTTCGTCATGCACGTCGCGGCCCGGTCGCTCGCCACGCACGCGCTCTCCATCTTCGGCGACCACAGCGACGTGATGGCGGCGCGCGGCTACCGGCTTCGCCTTCCTCTGTTCCTCCGACGTGCAGGAGGCACACGACTTCGCGGCGATCGCGATGGCGGCGACGTTGCGCGCCCGCGTGCCCTTCGTCCACTTCTTCGACGGCTTCCGCACCTCGCACGAGGTGAACGTGATCGAGGGCCTCGACGACGACGACCTGCACGCGCTGATCGACGACGACCTCGTGAGCGCGCACCGCGCCCGCTCGCTCAGCCCCGACCATCCCGTCCTCCGCGGCTCCGCGCAGAACCCGGACGTCTTCTTCCAGTCGCGCGAGGCGGCGAACCCGTTCTACGCCGGTACGGCGGCGATCGTCGAGGAGAGCTTCGACCGGTTCGCCGAGCTGACCGGGCGCCGCTACCACACGTTCGACTACACGGGCGCGCCCGACGCGGAGCGCGTGATCGTGCTGATGGGCTCCGGCGCCGGCGTCGTCGAGGAGACGGTCGCCGCGTTGACGGCGCGCGGCGAGAAGGTCGGCGTGCTCAAGGTGCGCCTCTACCGGCCGCTCGACACGGCCGCGCTTGCCGACGCGCTCCCGGAGACGACGAAGGCGCTGGCCGTCCTCGACCGCAGCAAGGACCCCGGGGCCGTCGGCGAGCCGCTCTACGAGGACGTCATGGCCGCCCTGATGGAACAGGACCGGCTCCCCGGGCGCGTGCTCGGCGGCCGGTACGGGCTCGCCTCGAAGGAGTTCACGCCCGCGATGGCGGCCGCGGTCTTCGCCGAGCTCGACGCACCGAAGCCGCTGCGCCACTTCACGGTCGGGATCGACGACGACGTCTCCCACACCAGCCTCAGCTACGACCCGGGATTCAGCACCGAAGCCGACGACGTCGTCCGCTGCGTCTTCTACGGGCTCGGCGCCGACGGCACCGTCGGCGCGAACAAGAACTCGGCGAAGATCATCGGCGAGTCGACGCCGCTCTACTCGCAGGCCTACTTCGTCTACGACTCGAAGAAGTCCGGCTCGACCACCGTCTCGCACCTCCGCTTCGGGCCACGGCCGATCCGCTCGTCGTACCTGATCGAAAGGGCGCAGTTCGTCGCGTGCCACCAGTTCGACCTGCTCTCGCGGATGGACGTGCTCGGCGTCGCCGCCGAAGGCGCCACCTTCCTGCTCAACGCGCCGTACGGGCCGGCGGACGCCTGGGGCCACCTGCCGGAGAACGTACAGGAGCAGATCACCGCCAAGCACCTGCGCCTGTTCGTGATCGACGCGAAGCGCGTCGCGCGCGAGGCCGGTCTCCCCGGCCGCGTCAACACCATCCTCCAGACCTGTTTCTTCGCGCTGTCCGGCGTCCTGCCCGAGAAGCGCGCGATCGGCGCGATCAAGGAAGCGATCGCCAAGACGTATGCGAAGCGCGGCGAAGAGATCGTGCAACGGAACTTCCACGCTGTCGACCTCGCTCTGGGGTCTCTCCATGAGGTCGACGTACGGCGCGTGCCCTCGACGGCGAACGGTTCCCCCCCGGTCGTCGAGGGTGCGCCCGATCTCCTGCGCGCGCTCATCGCCGGCCACGGCGACGCCCTGCCGGTCAGCGCCATGCCCGTCGACGGCACCTTTGCGGTCGGCACGTCCCGCTACGAGAAGCGCAACCTCGCCGACGAGCTGCCGATCTGGGACGAGACGCTCTGCATCGACTGCGCCAAGTGCGCGCTCGTCTGCCCGCACGCCGCGATCCGGATGAAGGTGTACGACCCCGCCGCGCTCGCCGGCGCACCGGCCGGCTTCCGCTCCAAGGAGTGGCGCGCCAAGGACCTGCCCGGGAAGATGATGACGATCCAGGTCTCGCCCGACGACTGCACCGGCTGCCGCATCTGCGTCGAGACCTGCCCGGCGAAGGACAAGGCGAACCCCGAGCACAAGTCGCTCGACTCCCTGCCCAAGGCCGACCATCAGGAGCGCGAGCGCGAGGGCTGGGACTTCTTCCTCACCATCCCCGAGATCGACCGGGCGCTCGTGCATCCGGAGACGGTGAAGGGCTCGCAGATGCTCCAGCCGCTGTTCGAGTTCTCCGGCGCCTGCTCCGGCTGCGGCGAGACGCCGTACGTGAAGCTCCTCACGCAGATGTTCGGCGACCGGCTGCTCGTCGCGAACGCCACCGGCTGCTCCTCGATCTACGGCGGCAACCTGCCGACGACGCCGTGGACGAAGAACGCCGACGGTCGCGGCCCGGCCTGGTCGAACTCCCTCTTCGAGGACAACGCCGAGTTCGGCTACGGGATGCGGCTCGCCCTCGACCAGCAGAACGAGCAGGCCCGCCGGCTCCTCGGCGAGCTGGACGGCCGCATTCCCGCGGAGCTGAAGGAGGCGCTCGCCACGACCGACCAGTCAGACGAGGCCGGCATCGCCGCCCAGCGCGAGCATGTCGCCGAGCTGAAGAAGATCCTCGCCGGGCTCGACGACCCGGCGGCAAAGCGGCTGAGCACGCTCGCCGACGCACTCGTCGAGAAGTCGGTCTGGATCGTCGGCGGCGACGGCTGGGCCTACGACATCGGCTTCGGCGGGCTCGATCACGTCCTCGCCTCCGGCCGTAACGTGAACATCCTCGTGCTGGACACCGAGGTCTACTCGAACACCGGCGGCCAGGCGTCGAAGTCGACGCCGCGCGGCGCCGTCGCGAAGTTCGCGGCCGGCGGCAAGCACACGGCAAAGAAGGATCTCGGCCTGATCGCGGCCGGCTACGGCAACGTCTACGTCGCACAGGTCGCGCTCGGCGCCGACAACCCGCAGACGGTGAAGGCGTTCGCCGAGGCGGAGTCGTACGACGGCCCCTCGCTGATCATCGCGTACAGCCACTGCATCGCCCACGGGATCGAGATGTCGACGGCAATGGCGCACCAGAAGGAAGCGACGGACTCGGGCTACTGGCCGCTCTACCGCTACGACCCGCGCGTCGCCCATTCCTTCCAGCTCGACTCGCGGCCGCCGAAGATCCCGGTCGCGGACTTCACGGCCAAGGAGAACCGCTTCGCGATCCTCGCCCGGGCGAACCCGTCCGAGGCCGCAGAGCTCGCCGCGGCAGAGCAGCACGACGTCGACGAGCGCTGGCGGCTCTACGAACAGCTGGCGGACGTCGAGAGCGACGGCCGCAACGGCAAGTCCTAGAGCTGGCTAGAAGTTCCGCCGGTAGAGCAGGAACCCGAGCGGGAGGATGCCGCCGAGGACGAACCACGGCGCGAGCGCGACGCGCGCGTACGCGGAGACGCGCTTCCGCGTGCTCGCGTAGCCGACGGCGTTGCGCGTCGCGTGCTCGATCTGCGACAGCTGCGTCTCCGAGTAGGAGCTGCCGCCGGTGAGCGTCGCCAGCTGGGCGAGCGCCTCCGCGCTGGCCGGATCGGGCACGTAGCCGGGGTCGGGCTTGCGCCCGTGCGCGCGATCGTAGAGCAGGTCGCCGGGCGCCCAGACGTGGACGAACACGGGCGTCACGCGCCGTTGCAGCGTGAGCTTGACCACCGGCGAGAGCGGCTGCGACTCGCCGTCGGTGAAGACGACGAGCAGCACGCCGCACCACGCCGGTCGAGAAGAAGTGCGACTCGACGAGCGGGACGAGCGCTTCGAACGTCGTCGCCCGCCCGTGGTACGACCTGGCTCGGGGGCGGACTGTCGATCGCGACCGATTGCGCGAGCGTGCGCGCGAACAGCGTGGCGTCGGTCGTCGGCATCATGTTCGGCAGCGTCCGATCGGTCATCGTCGCGATGCCGACCGGGAGGTCGGCGCAGCTGCGCACGCAGGCGCAGAGCGAGCCGCTTCGCACGCTGCGAGCCGCGTCGGCTGCCCCACGCCGGTCGAGGCGCCCATCGAGAGCGACGTGTCGAAGACGAAGAACGCCTGCGCGTCGGCGCGCTCGCTCACGAGCTGCCGGTGCACGACGACCGGCTGTGCCGCCGCCATGGCGACGAGCGCGACCAGCACGACGAGCGCCGCAGCAGCCGGCACGAGTCGCCGCCGGCGCGGGGCGGCGACGGCGAGCACGCGGGCGACCCGCGCGGCCGCGCGCTCGGACAGGAGCAAGGCGCTGACGGGCACGATCGCCGCGAGCCCGAACAGCGCGTCGAGCGGCGTCAGGAACGACACGCCGATGGAGAACGTGAGCGTCATCAGTAGCCGCTGCCGATGACGCGTCGCGCCGCGCCCGCGCCCGAAGCCGTAGCCCGCGCGCGCGTCGTGGCCGATCCTGCCCTTGCCCGGCTTGCTCGCGCGTAGAACGAGCTCGAGGTTCTGCTTCGCGTCGCCGTTGGTCGGGATCGAGCGCGATCGCCCTGCTGGAAGTAGCCCTCGTGCTGCGTTGCAGCAGCTTCGCGAGCCGTCCGATCGGTGCCGGGCGCCGGTGTCGTGATGACGAGCACGCCGAGCAGGTTCGCGGCGAACGAGCGCTCCTCGACAGTGGTGCCGGCCTCCATCTCGTGCTGGAGCAGCTCTCCTCCGCCTCGGCGCGGAGCGTGGGCAGATCTCACGCGGTTGTCCGGGTCGGCGCCGATCCGGCTGAACCAGAAGAGCTGGAGGCCGCGGCGGTAGTCGATCGTGTCGCCGGTGCCGAGCAGCGGCTCCTGCCGGGTCGCCGGGGAGGATCGTCGGCGGATTCCAGAGGTCGGTATGCGCCGGGCAGCGCGCGGAAGCGGATGTCGTCGCGGCGACCGTCGTCTGCCAGGCGCGCGCGTCGACGGCGAAGCAGGAGGAGGACGCTCGCGACGGCGGCGAAGGACGAGCGCGATGACGCCGGCGCGATGGCGGCGAACGACGCTCATGCCGGCTCCTCCATCGCGAAGCGCGCGTTCCAGCGCTCGTTCCCGGCGAGCAGGAGCACGAGCAGGACGCCGAGCGCGAGCAGTCGCCCACGGGGCCGCCGCGGCGACCGGCTGCTCGCGCTGGGTCGCGCGTGTGCGTGAACGCGGTCGGGGAGACGAACGCGCTCTGCCCGAACAACGAGCGCGAAGTAGCGCATGTTCACCGGGTCGGCGAACAGCGGCACGATCCGGACCGGGATGTGCTCCCGCTGCAGGCGGAGCGCCTCGCCCGTCAGCGCCGGCTGGTCCGCGGACGGAGTCGTCGAGGTCGCTGACGACGAGGATCGCGCCGTGCTGCGACGTGTGCGCGGCGCAGCGCCCGCTCCGCCGTCACGAGGCCGGTCGAGATGCGCGTGCCGCCGCTGAACTCGTCCCACGGCGACTGCGTGAAGACCGGGGTTCCGGCGTAGTAGCGCACGGGCGTGAAGAACGGGACGAACTGGAGCAGCGCGCCCGGCGGCGAGTTCGGCGGCAGCAGCTCGTACGCCGTGTCGGAGAACATGACGAGGCAGATCGACTGGTTCGCGTTCACGATCCCGCGCAGCGTCGTCGCGACGCGCTCGTACACCGGGCCGGAGATGCTCGCCGACATGTCGAGCACGACGCACCGGTCGTCGTTCCCGCGGGCAGCACGGCTGCGCGGCCCGCGCCGGCCGAGCGCGCGGACGAGGACGATGCGGCGAGCGTCGCCTGCGAGCGCGAGCGCGAGCAGCGATGCGGACGACCGACGTCCGCAGCGCCTGGCGCGCGGAGCCGCGGCAGGTCGGCGAGATCGACGGAGCCGCGGCGGTGGAGCGACGAGAGCCTCATGCCGCGAGCTCCCCGTCGTCGCCGTGCCGGCCGGTCTCGCGCGCCTGCTCGGCGAACGTCTCGACCTCCTCGTCCCCGGCACGTCGCGCCGACCACGCCAGCTCGGCGCGAGCCGTCGCGACAGCTCGTCCGCAACCGGCAGCGGACTCCACGCCGAGCTCGCCGGCGACGCGCTCGAACGCCTTGCGCTGGAGCGTCTCGTCGCCGTGCTCGTGCGCCCACGCGAGCAGCGCGAGCGCGCGCTCGAGCGTCGTCCCCTCGAGCGACCTCGCCCGCCGTCGCGCGCGCGGCCGGACGGCGAGGTACCAGCGCCCGCGTAGCGCGAACAGCGCGCCGAGCAGCGCCGCGGCCGGCCGAGGCCGAGCGCGAGCCAGAAGAGCAGCGTGGGGGAGACGCCGAACGTCGGCGAGGCGACCGGCGTGAGGTGGTACTGCCACGTGAGCTTCTTGCTCGCCTCGAGCGCGGTCTGCGACGCCGGGGCTCTCCTGCGAGAGCACCTCGACCGGCGGCCAGCTCGCCGTGATCCCGTAGTCGCCCTGTACCGTCTTCGCTCAGGTAGTCGATGTGCACGAGCCGGAAGCTGGAAGACGTGGTACTTCTCGCTCGGCGGGAAGCCGGGCACGCAGTTCGACGGTGAGGCAGCGCAGCGTCCACGTCCACGTCACCTGCTCGAAGCGGCCGACGTCAGGCGCAGCACGACCGGCGCGCCGGCCGCGAGTACGGCGTGAAGCCGGCGTGATCGCGCAGCCGCGCGGGGTCGACCCACCTCGTGTCGGCGATGACGGCCGCAGCTGCGCCGTGACCGTGTCACCGAAGAGGTGGACCGGCGGCGTGATGGTCGTGTACGCCTTGAGCGGCTGGCCCTCGCCGACGACCGTGCCGGACGAGTGGAACGGCAGGCCGGTGCGTCTGGATCCCGGCGGACGATGCCCTTCGACGGCCGGCCGCGAGGGCGCGGCCGCGAGCGCGAGCACCGCCGCGAGCAGCGAGCGCCTTCACGCGACGGCTCCGCGCCACATCAGGCGCAGGTCGGCCCACCGCAGGAACGCAGCGAGCATGTCGGCGTAGTCGTGCGAGTGCACGGCGACCGGCTCGATGCCGAGCGAGCGGAAGTCGCGCACGAGGCGTCGTCCCAGCGCGCCTCGTGCTCGTCGCGCAGGCGCCGCGGCCTCCACGCCGTGTGAGGTAGACCGGGACGACGCGGCCGCTCGCCGGGCTCGGCGTAGCGGGACGGTGATGCCGCCGACGTCGGGGAAGGTCCGCTCCCAGACCGGGTCCTGGATCGACGACGGGCACGAGCTCCCACGGTGCTCGAGCGCGCGCTGCCACGCGTCCATGTCGGGCGGAACGACGAAGTCGGAGAGGACGAAGACGAACGCCTGCGTCGGCAGGTCGCGGCGGTGCTCGCCGAGGAACGTCGAGCGCCGCGCGAGACGGTGTCGGCCGGCGCGTGGAACGGCCGGTCGAACGTTCCGGGCTCGCGCGGTCCGCTCGCTACGCGGCGGCCGCCAGTACGGCTCGCCGTCGGCGTAGTCGAGTACCCGGTGAGGCTGCGCGCGGCGTGCGCGCTCGCCCCGATCAGCTCGAGCGCGGTGAGGATCGCGCGCGGCTTGTCGAGCTGGCCGCACTCGCGAGGACGGCGATCGACATCGACGGGCGCCGGTCGCACAGGACGACGACGCGCGGCGCCTCGTCGGCGAAGCGCTCGCGCACGATGAACTCGTCCGAGCCGCGCGCGGCCGAGAGCTTCGCCGACGCGGCCCAGTCCATCCACGCGACGTCGTCGCCCGGGCGGTACTCGCGCGAGCTCGCGACGTCGGAGCCGATGCCGCGCCGCACGCTGCGCACGCCGCCGAATGCGAGCCCGATCACGCGCCGCCGCGGGATGAGCGGGAAGACGCCGCGCTGCAGGCCCTCAGGCCGTCACGGTCGCCGGGCACGTCGAGATCGATGTCGAAGCCGGGCTTCGGCGCGAGCTCGATGCAGCGCCCGCGCACGTCCGCGCTCGCCGCGTCCCAGCCGTGGTCGCGGATCTCGGCGAGGAAGCTCGGGCGGAAGAGGATGCGGTGCATGAGCACCGGGCACGAACAGCCGCTCGACGTCGTCCGGGCGTGACGTAGCGGCGCGAGTGGAGCACCGCCCAGGCGCGCGCGGCGCGGTTGAGCGCGAGCGTGCCGCGCACCGAGGCTGCCGATGGCGACGATGTCGCGCCTGGCGCGTCGCGCGGACGAGGTCGACGATCCAGCGGCCGACCGCCTCGTGCAGGAAGACGCCGGCGATCGAGCGCGCGCAGCGTGGCGATGTCGTCGAGGTCGACCACCGGCTCGAGGCTGGCCGAGCGGATGCCCGGCGAGCTGCTCGTCGACGATGCTGCGCCTCGTCCTCCGCGTCCGGGTAGCCCGAGCGTCGTCTTCACGAAGAAGCGGTCGAGCTGCGCCTCGGGGAGCGGGAACGTCCCCTCGTACTCGATCGGGTTCTGCGTCGCCATCACGAGGAACGGGTCGTGCGAGCTGGCGCGTCTCGCCGTCGACGGTCACCTGCTGCTCCGCCATCGCCTCGAGCAGCGCCGACTGCGTCTTCGGCATCGCGCGGTTGATCTCGTCGACGAGGACGACGTTCGCGAACACCGGGCCGGGCCGGAACTCGAAGTCGCGCTCGCGCTGGTTGAAGATCGAGAGGCCGGTGACGTCCGTCGGCTGGAGGTCGGGCGTGCACTGGATGCGCGTCGAGTGCGCGCCGCTCGATCGAGCCGGCGATCGCGCGCGCGAGCACCGTCTTCGCCGTGCCGGGGACGTCCTCGAGCAGCGCGTGGCCGCCGCACATGAGCGCGGCGACGACGAGCTTGATCTGCTCCCGCTTGCCGTGCACGACCGTCTCGATGTTGTCGAGGAGCCGCTCGGCCACAACGGTTGCCGAGTCCAGCTCGTCAGCGGTCACGCACCAACCTCCGGTTTTGGGGAGGGAAAGGGTACTTACAACCCTGGTCTCTCCTCCTGAGACGAACAAGAACGGTTTTCGTCTGTTCCCGGGAAGGAGCGAACTACGATGGAGTTGGGGCGGGAGGCTTACGACTGCGACCAGGTCGCGACCTGGTCGCGACCTGGTCGCGGCCGTGGATCGCCGGCGGCGACGAAATCTCGGTAGCCCGCGGCTCCGCCGAGGAGCCGGTGCGCCAGGCCGACCTGGAGGAAGGTGGGCGCCTCGGCCAGCCCGGCGAGCGCCCCGTAGCTGCTCCACGGCCAGTCGCCCGGAGCCTCAACGAGCCCTGCGCGGACCGGGTTGAGCGCGATGTAACGGCAAACCTCGAGCAGGTGGTCGTCGCTCTCGAGGAGGACGGCGCCGTAGGGGCCCTGGAAGACGTGGCCGTAGCGTTTGTACCGGGCGTTGAACCGCTGCGCGAACATCCCGTTCACGAGGCGCATCCCTTGTGCGAGGTTGGCCTCCGGGGTCTCGAGCAGCACGTGGTAGTGGTTGGGAATCAGGCAGAACGAGTGGCACAGCCAACCGCGGCGAACGACTTGGGTGGCGAGGACGCGCATCATTCCGAGATAGTCGAACTCGTCGAGGAAGATCTCAGCCTGCGCGTTGCCGCGAGCCGTGACGTGGTACATGCCGCCGGCGATCTGGAGCCGGTGCTTCGCACTCATGCCCGCACCGTACGGTGCAAACGGCCGCGACCAGGTCGCGACTTGGTCGCGACCTGGTCGCAGTTGTTCGCCGGCTACGCCAGCTTGATCGCCGCGTGCTTGATCTGGGTGTACTCCTCCATCGAGTACGCGGACATGTCCTTGCCGTAGCCGGACTGCTTGTAGCCGCCGTGCGGCATCTCCGAGCCGATCGGGAGCAGGTGGTCGTTGACCCACACCGTCCCGAACTGGAGCCGCTTCACGGCGTTCATCGCCCGGCCCACGTCCCGCGTCCACACCGACGCGGCCAACCCGTAGCGGACGTCGTTCGCCCAGCGGATCGCCTCGTCGTCGTCGGCGAACTTCTGCACCGTCACGACCGGCCCGAACACCTCGTCCTGCACGATCTCGTCCGTCTGCTTCACGTCCGTGACCAGCGTCGGCTGGACGAAGAAGCCGCGGCTGCCGTTCGTGCCGCCGCCCGTCAGGACGGTCGCGCCCTTCGCCCGTTCCAGGAAGCCGAGGATCCGCTCCTGCTGTGCCTGCGAGATGACCGAGCCCATCTCGATCTCGTCGCTCTCCATCGGGTCGCCGACCTTCAGCGACTCCACCTGCGGCACGAGCTCCTCGAGCAGGGCGTCGTAGATCTTCGGCCCCGCGATCACCCGCGAGCCCGCGGTGCAGTCCTGGCCGGAGTTCCAGAAGCCCGCGAGCCGGATCCCGGCTGCGACGGCTTCGGGGTCGGCGTCGTCGAAGACGACCATCGGCGCCTTGCCGCCGAGCTCGAGGTGGACGCGCTTGAGCGTGTCGGCAGCGTTCTTCGCGATCAGCTTGCCGGTGGAGACGTCGCCGGTGAGCGAGACGAGTCGCACGTCCGGGTGGGCGACGATCCGCTCGCCCGCGGGCACGCCGTCCCCGGTGATCACGCTCAGCACGCCGGCCGGGATCACGTCCTGCGCGAGCTGGACGAAGCGCAGCAGCGACAGCGGCGTCTGCTCCGACGGCTTGAGGATCTGGACGTTGCCGGCGGCGAGCGCCGGCCCCAGCTTCCAGATCGCCATCATCAGCGGGTAGTTCCACGGGCAGATGCCGCCGACGACGCCGAGCGGCTCGCGGCGGATGATCGAGGTGTAGCCGGAGATGTACTCGCCCGCGGACTTCCCCTCGAGGTTGCGCGCCGCGCCGGCGAAGAAGCGCAGGTTGTCGGCGCAGAAGGGAATCTCGTCCCGGGACGCCATCAGCGGCTTGCCGACGTTGAGCGACTCGAGCTGGGCGAGCTCCTCGACGTTGTCGTCGAGAACGTCGGCCAGCTTGTGGAGGAGCTCCGAGCGTTCCTTCGGGGTCACGTCCAGCCAGGTCTCGAGCCTCTTCTTCGCGGCCGCGACCGCGCGGTCCACGTCCGCCGCGCCGCACCTCGGCACCTCGGCGATCACGTGCCCCGTCGCCGGGTTGATCACCTCCATCGTCTCGCCGGAGGCGGCATCGCTCCACTCGCCGCCGATGAAGGACTTGTAATCCGTCTTCGTCGCGCTCATCGCATCCTCCTGTTCAGACAGCCGTGATCTGGGCCGACTCGACCGCCTCCGTGACCGCCGCCGCGCCGCGGCGCAGGACACCCGTGTCCCGCATCAACCGCTGTGCCAGTGCGACCGGAATCACGGTCAGGAGGATCATCGCGAATGCGATCGCATTCACGACGGGCAGCTGCTGCCCGAGCCGGATGTAGCCGAAGATGAGAAGCGGCAGCGTGTTCTGCGCCCCCGCCGTGAAGAAGGTGACGACGACCTCGTCGAACGACAGCGCGAACGCGAGCAGGCCGCCGGCGACGAGCGCCGTCGAGAGCACGGGCCAGACGACGAAGCGGAACGTCTGCCAGCCGTCCGCGCCGAGGTCTTGCGACGCCTCGATCAGCGAGGTCGACGACCGGCGCAGCCGCGCGAGCACGTTGTTGTAGACGATCACGACGCAGAACGTCGTGTGGCCGATGACGATCGTCCACATCGTCGTGCTGATGTGGCCCGCGATGAAGAACGAGTTGAGCGCCATGCCGGTGACGATCCCCGGCAGCGCGATCGGCAGCACGAGCAGGAACGAGACCGCGTCGCGCCCGAAGAACGCGAAGCGTGCGACGGCGAAGGCCGCCGCCGAGCCGAGGACGAGCGCGACGCCGGTCGCCACGAGCGCGACGCGCACCGACAGCCAGATCGCGCCCCGCACGTCGGACGAGCTCCAGGCCACGTGGAACCAGTGGGTCGTGAAGCTCGAGATCGGCCAGCTCTGCACGTTCGACTTGTTGAACGCGTAGATCATGATCAGCGCGAGCGGGATCCAGAGGAAGAGCACGACGAGGGCCGACCATGCCGCCAGCGCCATCCGTGTCGAGCGCTGCTCCATCTCAGAGCGCCTCGAACGCGCCGAGACGGCGCGCGAGCAGGAGATAGACGCCCATCACCACGAGCGGCACGGCGGCGAAGGCGGCCGCGAACGGCACGTTGTTCGACACGCCGACCGACTCGTAGACGACGTTGCCGATGAACTGGGACGAAGCGCCGCCGGCGAGCAGCGGCGTCACGTAGTCGCCGAGCGTGAGCGAGAACGTGAAGATCGAGCCGGCGACGACGCCCGGCAGCGCGAGCGGCAGGATGACGCGCCGGAACGTCGTGAGCGCGCTCGCGCCGAGGTCGCGCGACGCCTCGACGTACGACTCCGGGATGCGCTCCAGCGCCCCGTAGACCGGCAGGATCATGAACGGCAGCCAGACGTAGGTGAACACGAGCCAGACGGCCCAGTTCGTGTAGCCGATGTTCGCCGCCGGCAGCCCGACCTTGCGCAGGAACCAGTTGAGGATGCCGTTCTGGTCGAGGATCAGCCGCCAGATGTAGACGCGGATCAGGTAGCTCGACCAGAGCGGGAGCAGCACCGCGACGAAGATGAACGCGCGGGAGCGCCCGCTCGCGACGCGCGCCATGAAGTAGCCGAGCGGGAAGGCGAGCAGTGCGTCGGTGAGCGTGACCGCGGCGGCG
>CAWBIQ010000007.1:0-273908 GCA_963788875.1 uncultured Actinomycetes bacterium | reverse complement strand
CCGAGCTGCTCGCCTTCGCGCGCCGCGCCGGCTGCGACCGGCTGGCGACGGGCCACTACGCGCGCGTCGTGACGCACCGCGGGCGCCGGCTGCTCGCGCGCGGAGCCGACGCGGCGAAGGACGAGTCGTACATGCTCGCCCGGCTCGACCCGGCCCGGCTCGGCCGCGTCTGGTTCCCGCTCGGCGAGCAGGGCAAGGAGGAGACGCGCGCGGAGGCAGAGCGCGCCGGGCTCGCGGTCGCGCGCCGAGCCGAGAGCCAGGAGGCGTGCTTCCTCGCCGGCGACGACTACCGCGCCTTCCTCGGCCGCCACGGCCTCCCGCCGCGCGCGGGAACGATCGTCGACGGGGACGGGAACGAGCTCGGCGCCCACGACGGCTTCTGGCGTTTCACGCCGGGCCAGCGCAAGGGCATCGGCGTCACGGCCGCACGCCCGCTCTACGTGCTGGGCGCCGACGCCCGCGCGAACACCGTCGTCGTCGGCCCGTACGAGGCGCTCGCACGGCGCCGCGTTTCGGCGGCCGGACGGCTCTACGTGGACGTCGACCGCGCCGAGGCGAAGCTGCGCTACCGCTCGCCCTCCGTGCCCGCGCGGGTCGCGGCCGCGCCGCACGGCTTCGAGCTCGAGCTCGACGAGCCGGCGTACGGCGTCGCGCCCGGCCAGGCCGCGGTTCTCTACGACGGCGACGCGGTCGTCGGGTGTGGCGTCGTCTCCTCCCGCGAAGCCGACTAAGATCGCTGTCGCATGCTCGCGACGGTGTTCACGTGGAGCGATCTCTGGCGGCTCGCGCTCGCCGTCTTCCTGCTCGCCGTGGGGCTCTCCACGGCGTACCTGCTCGTGCGCCTGGGGGGAGCAGTCGGCCGCCTCTCGTCCTTCATCTCCGGCGCGGAGCAGGAGATCATGCCCGTCATCAACAAGGTCGGCGGCAGCGTCGACCGCGTCAACGGACAGCTCGACAAGGTCGACAAGATCACCGACAGCGCAGTGGACGCGGCGGACAGCGTCGACACCGCCATCCGTGCGGTGAGCATGGCGGTCACGAAGCCGGTGCAGAAGGTCTCCGGCCTCGCCGCCGGCGTCAGCTTCGCGACCGCCGACTTCAAGTCGAAGCACGACTGGCGCCACGCGGTGCAGGCGGGCAAGGAAGCCGCAGCACGCCGCGAGCAGGAGCTGACGGACGAGCTCCGCGACGCCGGCGACTAGCTCAGCGACGCAAAGCCGAAGTTCAGCAGGCGCGTGGCGTCGCTGTACATGTTCCCGGAGTTGAGCACCACCGCGAGGAGTGTGTGGCCTTTGCGCGTCGCCGAGACGACGAGGCAGGGGCCGGACGCGTGCGTGTACCCGGTCTTGACGCCGTTCGCTCCCGGATACTCGCTCAGCATCCGGTTGTTGTTCACGTAGATCTTCGAGTACGTCGGCGCGCGCCACGAGACGTGGCTCGACCTTCGTTCGCACGATCTGCGCGAAGCGCGCGATTGCGCAGCGCGACGCGCGTCAGCGCCGCGAGATCCCATGCGCTCGAATAGTTGCCGCGGTCGACGACGCCGCTGGGCGAGATGAAGTGCGTGTCGTGGAGCCCGAGCCGCTGCGCCTCGTCGTTCATCTCGCGGACGAACGTCCACTTGTCGCCCGCCGGCTGCGATCGCGAGCGCGAGCGCGTCGTCGTTTCCCGAGTAGAGCAGCATCGAGTAGAAGAGCTTCCAGGCCTGCACCCGCTCGCCGGCCCGCAGGCCCTCGCGCACGAGCGGAACGCGCGGCACCGACGGGTCGACGGTGACGACGTCGTAGGGCGCGAGCTTCCGGAGCGCGAGCAGCGCCGTCATGATCTTCGTCAGTCGACGCGACTGGGCGCGCTCGTGCGCCTTCAGCTCCCAGAGGACCCGCCCGTCGTCCGCGTCGACGACGATCGCGGACGAGGCGAGCAGCGCGGGGGAGAAGCGGTGCGAGAGGAGCGTGGCCGCGGTGAGCAGCCGCTCCGGTTTCGCCGCGTGCCGGGCGGGGGCCGGGGCCTTCGCCGCGGCGAGGGTCCGCGCGGGGTCGCGGCGAGGGACGCGGACGGCTGGTGCGAGCCGACCCAGGCGCCCGCGCAGCCGGCGAGGACGACGGCGGCGCCCAGCGGCATGAGCCGGCGCAGCCGGTCAGCGATACCGGCGCCGACGTGGGCGAGGGCGGCGGGACGCCTGCACGAAGGGATCCTACGCCGACCGTCCGCTGTCTCCTGCCGGGCACGGTCCAGACGCGCTCGTACAATGGCCGCCGTGCGCACGTCGGCCGAGATCCGGGAAGGCTTCCTCTCGTTCTTCGAGGAGAAGGACCATCTGCGACGCCCGTCGGCGTCGCTCATCCCGCGCGCCGACGACCGCTCGACGCTGCTGGTGACCGCCGGGATGCAGCCGCAGATGCCGTTCTTCCTCGGCCGTGAGCAGCCGCCTGCGTCGAAGACGACGCTGTCGCAGAAGTGCTTCCGCACGGTCGACATCGACGACGTCGGCCTCGACACGTACCACCTGACCTTCTTCGAGATGCTCGGCAACTTCTCGTTCGGCCAGTACTTCAAGGAGGGCGCGATCGAGTACGCGACCGAGTTCGTCCGCGACCGGCTCGGGCTCGACTGGAGCCGGATCTGGGTCAGCGTCCACGCGGGCGACCCGGAGCTGAAGCTCGGGCCCGACGAGGTCGCGATCGACCTCTGGCAGAAGATCGGCATGCCGCCCGAGCGGATCGTGCCGCTGCCTTCCTCGGAGAACTTCTGGTCGGTCGGCGGGCCCGGCCCGTGCGGCCCCGACTCGGAGATCTACTACGACTGGGGCGAGGCGGCAGGCTGCGGCGAGGCGGACTGCCGACCGGGCTGCACGCGCTGCGAGCGCTTCCTCGAGTTCTGGAACCTCGTCTTCATGGCGTACGAGCTGCACCCGGACGGCACGCTGACCGACCTGCCGAAGCAGAACATCGACACCGGCCTCGGCCTCGAGCGCACCGCGCGCATCGTCCAGGACGTCGCCTCGGTCTACGACACCGACGGCTACCAGTTGATCATGGAGTGGATCGCCGCGCAGTCCGGCGTCGCGTACGGCGAGACGCCCGACGCGACGAAGGCGCACCGCGTGCTCGCCGACCACGGCCGCGGCATGACCTTCATCGTCGCCGAGGGCGTGACGCCCGGGAACGAAGGTCGCGGCTACGTCCTGCGCCGCATCATCCGGCGCGCGGTGCAGCACGGGCTGCGCATCGGCATGCAGGCGCCGTTCCTGCCCGGGCTCGCCGACACGGTGATCGAGCAGATGGGCGCCGCGTATCCCGAGCTGGTCGAGCACCGCCGCGAGATCCACCAGATCCTCGCCGCCGAAGAGGATCGCTTCGGCGAGACGCTCGAGCGCGGGATGAAGCTGTTCGAGGAGGCCGCCGTCCAGGGTGCGATCTCCGGCGAAGACGCGTTCACGCTCGCGGCCACGTACGGCTTTCCGATCGAGCTCACGGAGGAGCTCGCACGCGAGCGCGGCGAGCCCGTCGACGTCGACGAGTACACGCTCCTGATGGAGGGGCATCGTGAGATCTCGCGCGCCGGGGTCGGCGGGAGCAATGCCCAGCGTGCGGCCGAGTTCGCGGCCGGCGCGGGCTTCCGCACGGAGTTCGTCGGCTACGAGAAGACCGACGTGCTGACGCAGATCGGCGCGCTCGAGCAGCTCGAGGACGGCCTCTTCCTCGCGAAGGTGCGCGAGTCTCCCTTCTATCCCGCCGGCGGCGGCCAGGTGACCGACGCCGGCTGGCTCGAGACCGGCGCGGGCCAGCGGGCTGAGCTGCGCGAGGCGTACCGGCTCGAGGGCGACCAGGCGCTGCTGTTCGAAGGCTCCGGCTTCGCGGCCGGCGACCGCGTCAAGGCCGTCGTGCCGTGGCCCGTGCGCTTCCCGACGATGGCGAACCACACGGGAACGCACCTCCTGCACGAGTGCCTGCGCGAGGTGCTGGGCGAGCACGTCAAGCAGGCGGGCTCCGCCGTGCGGCCGGACAAGCTCCGGTTCGACTTCACGCATCCGCAGGCGCTCTCCGCAGAGGAGCGTGCGGAGGTGGAGAAGCGCGTGAACGAGCGCGTGTTCGCGAACATGCCCGTCCGGATCTACGAGACGCCGATCGCCGAGGCGCGGAAGCTCGGGGCGATGATGCTCTTCGGCGAGAAGTACGGCGAGATCGTGCGCGTCGTCGACATCGGCGGCTGGTCGGTCGAGCTGTGCGGCGGCACGCACGTCCGCTCGACGGCGGAGATCGGCCCCTTCGCGATCCTCAACGAGAGCTCCGTCGGCGCAGGCGCGCGCCGGATCGAGGCCGTCACCGCAGGCGAGGCCTTCGCCTACCTGCACGAACGCGCCCGTGAGGCGGACACGCTGCGCGGCGAGCTCGAGCGCGTGCGCAAGGAGGCGAAGCGTCCCGCGGCGGATGCGAGCGCGGACATCGTCTCGACCGAGCGGGAGGGCCCGGTGGTGATCGTGCAGGTGAACGCCCTGAGAGGCGGGCCGCTGCGCGACCTCTCCGACCGGCTGCGGCAGCAGGAGAAGGCCGACGGCGCGATCGTCGGCTCGACCGATGACGGCCGCGCCTACCTCGTGATCAACTTCGACGAGTCGCTCGTCGCCCGCGGACTCGATGCGACGAAGCTCGTGCGCGAGCTCGGCGCACACATCGGCGGCGGCGGCGGCGGCAAGGCGACGCTGGCGGAGGCGGGCGGGAAGAACCCGGACGGCGTGCCCGGCGCGCTCGCCGCCGGGAAGCGGGCAGTCGCGGCGGCGCTCGCGTGAAGGTGATCGCGCTCGACTTCGGCTCGGCGCGCACCGGAGTCGCGGTCTCCGATCCGACCGGTGTCGTCGCCCGGCCGCTCTGCGTCGTCGAGCGCGCCGCGAGCGAGGCCGGGATCGCCGAGCTCGCCAGGCTCGTGCGCGAGCAGGAAGCGGGTCAGGTCGTGGTCGGTCACCCCTTGACGCTGCGCGGCGAGCGCGGCGACCAGGCGCGCGAGACCGAGCGCTTCGCCGAGACGCTCCGCGCCGCGCTCGACGTCCCCGTCGTGCTCTTCGACGAGCGCTTCACGACCGATCTCGCGCAGCAGACGCCGTCGGCGACCTCCGAGGATGCGCGGGCGGCGGCGCATCTCCTCTCCGGCTATCTCGCGTGGTCGAGCGGCGCCCCGGCATGATGCCGCCGAAGCCGGGCCGCCCCGGGTGGTGCCGCGGCGGAAGATCCTCGCGCGGCGCCTCGGCGTGGCCGGGCTGGCCTGCCTCGCCCTGCTCGCGATCCTCGGAATCGTGAAGCTCGCCACGGGCGGCGGGAGCGGCACGCCCACCCCACCCACCGTCGCCGCGGCTCCGAAGCCGTTCCGCGTCGTCTTCCCCGAGGGGTTCACGCGGGAGGAGATGGCACAGCGCGTCAAGGCGGTCGCGCGGATCGCGCACCGGGAGCGCGGAGTGCATCCGAAGCTGTCGCAGGTCAGCTACCTCGCAGCGTCCGGGCCGCGCGTGCGTCCCCGGCTTCGGGTCGAAGCACCGCCCGCTCGAGGGCTTCCTCTTTCCGGCGACCTACGACTTCCTCACGCGGACGACGTCGAAGCAGCTCGTGCGCGCGCAGCTGACGGCGTTCCACCAGAACTGGGCGAAGGTGAACCTCTCGTACGCGCGCTCGAAGAACCTGACGCCGTACGACGTGCTGATCATCGCGTCGCTCGTCGAGAAGGAGGCGCTCGCACCGGACGAGCGGCCGAAGATCGCGCGGCCGTGATCTACAACCGCCTGCACGACCACATGAACCTCGGCATCGACGCGACCACGCGCTACGGCCTGCACGTGCCGGGCACGAAGTCGCTGACCGAATCCGAGCTGAACAGCTCGAATCCCTACAACACGCGCAACCCGCATGTGCTCGGCCTGCCGCCGACGCCGATCGCGAACCCGGGGCTTGCATCGATCCAGGCCGCGGCGCATCCCGCGGCCGGCGACTGGCTCTACTTCGTCCGCAAGCCCGACCGGGTCCACCACTACTTCACGTCGAACTACAACGACTTCCTGGCGCATGAGCAGCAGTACGGTTATCGGTGACCCGGTGAGCATCGGCGCCTCCACGAAGCTCGTCGCCCTGCTCGGGCATCCGGTGGCGCACTCGCTGTCGCCGCAGATGCAGAACGCGGCCTTCGCGGCGTGCCGGCTCGACTGGGCGTACGTCGCGCTCGACGTGCCGCCGCCGCAGCTCGAGGAGGCGCTGCGCGGGCTCGTCGCGGGCGGCTTCGCCGGCGCGAACGTCACCATCCCCGCACAAGCGCGCAGCGGCGGCGCTCTGCGACGAGGCGGAGGGCGACGCCGTGAACACGCTCGTCTTCCGGGAGGGGCGCGTGCTCGGCTTCAACACCGACAAGGAGATCGTCGCCGGCATCCCGTCGCAGCGCGTCTGCCTGATCGGCGCGGGCGGCGCCGCCGCGACGCTGCTCCCCGGGCTCAACGGCGAGGTGCGGCAGTTCTCACGGCGCGGCGAGTGGCCGCCCGACGCCGACGGGTGCGACCTCGTCGTCAACGCGACTCCGGTGCGGGACGAGCTGCTCGTGCAGCCGCAGCCGGGGCAGGTCGTCGTCGACCTCGCCTACGGCGGGGGCGAGACCGCGCTCGTCGCCGCGGCCCGCGCCGCCGGCTGCGTGGTCGTGGACGGCCTCGAGGCGCTCGTGCGGCAGGGTGCAGCGAGCTTCGAGCGCTGGACGGGGATCACTGCGCCCGTCTCCGCGATGCGCGCCGCTCTAGGCTTGTCCACGTGACGCTCGAGCTGGCAACCGCAGGCGAGTCGCACGGCCCTGCGCTCGTGGCGATCGTGGCCGGGCTTCCCGCCGGCCTCGTCCTCGACCGGGCGGCGATCGACGCCGACCTGCGGCGCCGCCAGCAGGGCTACGGCCGCTCGCCGCGCCAGCAGATCGAGACGGACGAGGTCGAGGTGCTCGCCGGGCTCCGGCACGGGCGGACGCTCGGCACGCCGCTCGCGCTCGTCGTCCGCAACCGAGACCACAAGAACTGGACCTGGGGGATGGACCCCTGGCCGCCCGAGGGCGAGCCCGCGGGCAAGGGCGTCGAAGGCGGTGACCTTGCCGCGGCCGGGCCACGCCGATCTCGCCGGCGTGCAGAAGTACGGGCTCGCCGACGTCCGCGACGCGCTCGAACGGGCGTCGGCCCGGCACACGGCCGTGCACGTCGCCGCGGGCGCGGTCGCCAAGGCGCTCCTCGCGGCGATCGGGATCGAGGTCGCGGGCGCGGCGCTGCCGGAGGCGGGGGCGGACCCGGAGACGGTCGACGCGGCGCGGAAGGACAAGGACACGCTCGGCGGAGTCGTCGAGGTGCGGGCGCAGGGCGTCCCGCCCGGGCTCGGCTCGTACGCGCGCAGGGAGGACCGTCTCGACGCCCGGCTCGCAGCTGCGCTGATGGGGATCCAGGCCGTGAAGGGCGTCGAGGCCGGCGACGGCTTCGCGCTCGCGCAGCTGCGCGGCTCCGCAGCCCACGACGAGATCGTCCGCGACGAGCACGGGCTCCACCGCACGTCGAACCGGGCCGGCGGGCTCGAGGGCGGCATGTCGAACGGCGAGGAGATCGTCGTGCGCGCGGCGATGAAGCCGCTGCCGACGCTCATGAAGCCGCTCGCGTCCGTCGACCTCGGCACCGGGGAGGCGGCGCAGGCGCTCGTCGAGCGGAGCGACGTGTCGGCGGTCGAGGCGCTCGCGGTCGTCGCCGAGGCGGCGGTCGCGTGGGAGCTCGCCCGCGCCGCCCGTGAGAAGTTCGGCGGCGACGCGATCGGCGACTTCGTCGCGGCTTGGCAGGGCTATCTCGGGCGCATCGAGTGGCACCGATCCTGACGCGGCACATCGCGCTCGTCGGCTTCATGGCGGCGGGCAAGTCCACGCTCGGGTTGCAGACGGCCCAGCGAACCGGCTTCGTCTTCCACGACCTGGACGAGTCGATGGAGCACGCCGTCGGCGACATCGGCACGTTCTTCCGCGAGCACGGCGAGGCGGCGTTCCGGGAGCTCGAGGAGGCCGAGACGCTCTGGTCGCTCGTCGAGTCCCCGCCGAGCGTGATCGCGCTCGGCGGCGGCGCCGTCACCTCGAGCGCGGTTCGCGAGGGCCTGCGCGTGCGTGCGGTCACCATCTGGCTCGACGTGGACGTGGACACGTGCTGGGAGCGGGCGCAGGGCTCCGGCCGCCCGCTCGCGCAGGACGAGGCCGAGTTCCGCCGACTGTACGAGGAGCGGCGGCCGCTGTACGCGGCGGTCGCCGACGCCGTCGCCCGCGACGCCGACGACGTCGTGCTCGCGGCCGCCGGGGTGTACGTGGAGCGGGGCGCGCTGAGCCGGCTCGGCGAGCTCGTTCCCGGCGACGGTCAGGTCGCGCTCGTCTCCGACGCGCACGTGGCCGGCATCCACGGCATGGACGCGCAGCTCGCGCTCGGTCCCCGGCTCACGCAGACGCACGAGCTCCCGCCCGGGGAGGAGGCGAAGACGCTCGTCTCCCTCGACCGGCTCTGGCAGGAGCTGCGCCTCGACCGCCGCGGCACGATCGTCGCCCTCGGCGGCGGCTGCACGACCGACACCGCCGGCTTCGCGGCGGCCGCCTACCTGCGCGGCGTCGCGTGGGTGCCCGTGCCGACGAGCCTCGTCGCCCAGGTCGACGCGGCGATCGGCGGCAAGACCGGGGTGGACCTGCCGCAGGGGAAGAACCTCGTCGGCTCGTTCCACTGGCCCGCGGCCGTCGTCGTCGACCCGCTGCTGCTCGAGACGCTCCCGGAGGCGCAGCGCCGCGAGGGGATGAGCGAGGTGGTGAAGACCGGCCTGCTGGCGGGCGAGCCGCTCTGGGAGCTGCCGGCGCACGAGCTCGTCCGTCGCTGCGCGGCCTTCAAGGCCGGGATCTGCCTGCGCGACCCGCTCGATCTCGAGGAGCGCAAGATGCTGAACCTCGGGCACACGTTCGCGCACGCGCTCGAGACGGCCGCAGGCTACGAGCACCTGACGCACGGGCAGGCGGTCGGGCTCGGCCTGCTCGCAGCGCTCCGCCTGTCCGGGCGGGACATCGGCCAGGTGGAGGAGATCCTGCATCCGGAGCGCGCCCGGGTCGACCGGGAGCGCGCCTGGGCGGCGATGCGGCGGGACAAGAAGACGGTCGGCGGCGAGCTGCGGCTCGTCCTCCTGGGCGACGACGGCCCGCGCTGGGACGTGAGCGTCCCGGACGCGGACGTCCGCCGCGCGCTCGACGAGCTGATCGAGGGGTAAAGTCGCCGCGTGCGCGTGATCGTCCTCAACGGCGTCAACCTGAACATCCTCGGGCGGCGCAGCCTGGAGCTGTACGGCGGCCTTTCGATCGCGGAGCTCGAGAGCCGGATCTACGAGTGGGGGCACCAGCTCGAGCTGACCGTGCAGTGCCGCCAGACGAACAGCGAGGGGGAGTTCGTCAAGTGGTGCCACGACGCGCACGACAACACGGACGGGATGATCGTCAACCCGGCCGCGTGGACGCACTACGCGTGGTCGATCCACGACGCGCTCGAGGCGCTGACGATCCCGATCGTCGAGGTGCACCTCTCGAATGTCGACGAGCGCGAGGAGTGGCGGCGGGTCTCGGTGATCCGCGACCTCGTTGCCGCCCGCTTCGTCGGTCACGGGCCGGACGGCTACCGCATGGGCCTCGAATACCTGAAGGAGCACGTATGAGCGACCGCATCGCCCGCCTTCGCGAGCAGCTCGTGGAGCCGCTGCTCGTCACCAACCCGACGAACGTCGCCTACCTCGTCGGCTTCAGGAGCTCGAACGCCGCGGTGCTCGTCGACCAGGAGCGCGTGCAGCTCTTCACCGACTTCCGCTACATCCAGGCGGCGCGGGCGATCGAAGGCGTCGAGGTGGTGCAGACGCGGCGGGCCGTGCTCGGCGAGCTGGCCGAGACGCTCGCAGGCAGGATCGCCTTCGAGTCGTCGCACGTGACGTACGACCAGTTCCAGACGCTCGAGAAGGGCGGGCTCGACCTCGTGCCGCGGAGCGGCGTGGTCGAGCGCCTGCGCTCGGTGAAGGACGCGAACGAGCTGGCCGCCATCCGCCGCGCGTGCGCGATCACCGACCGCGTGTACGAGCGGCTGGCCGAGCTTCCGTTCGTCGGCCGCACCGAGCGCGACGTGTCGTGGGATCTGACGCGGCTCTTCCACGAGGAGGGCGGCGAGGGGCTCGCGTTCGAGTCGATCGTGGGCGCCGGGCCGACCGGGTCGCGCCCGCATGCGCGCGCCGGAGACAGGAAGATCGGCGCGGGCGAGCTCATCGTGATCGACGCGGGCTGCACGGTCGACGGCTACGCCTCGGACTACACCCGCACCTTCGCCACCGGGACGCTCGACGGCGAGGCGGCCGAGGCGTACGCGGTCGTGCTGGCGGCGCAGGCGGCGGCGCTCGGCGCCATCCGCGCCGGCCTGCCCGCCCTCGAAGCGGACGCGGTCGCGCGCCGCGTCGTCGACGGGAGCGCGTTCGCGGGCACCTTCGGGCACGGGCTCGGCCACGGGCTCGGCCTCGACGTGCACGAGCTGCCGCGCATGTCCACCGAGACGAGCGACGTGCTCGAGCCCGGGAACGTCGTCACCGTCGAGCCGGGCGTGTACCTCGACGGCCGCTTCGGCGTCCGCATCGAGGACGACGTCGTCGTCACGGCGGACGGGATCGAGAACCTGACGGGGTTGAGGAAGGACCTCGTCGTCGTCTCGTAGTTACACTCCCCCGCGCCGATGGCCGACATGGTCGACACGAACAGCTTCAAGAACGGCATGCACATCGAGCTCGACGCCAAGGTGTGGCGGATCGTCGAGTTCCAGCACGTGAAGCCGGGCAAGGGCGGCGCGTTCGTCCGCACGAAGCTCAAGGCGCTCGACTCGGGCGCCGTCGTCGATCGCACCTTCCGCGCGGGCGAGAAGTTCACGCGCGTGCACACCGAGGTGAAGAACGTCCAGTACCTGTACGAGGACGGCTCCGACGTGCACTTCATGGATGCCGGGACCTACGAGCAGTTCAGCGTTCCGCGCACCGACCTGGAGGACGAGCTGCCGTTCATGCAGCCGAACGCGACCGTCCAGGTGCTCGCGGTGAACGGGAAGCCGTCGAGCGTGCAGCTGCCCGCTTCGGTCGAGCTGACCGTCGTCGACACCGAGCCCGGTGTGAAGGGCGACACGGTCTCGAACGTGACGAAGCCCGCGACGCTCGAGACGGGCGCGGTGATCAACGTGCCGCTGTTCGTCAACGTCGGCGACAAGCTCAAGATCGACCCGCGCGAGCGGCGCTACATCTCGCGCGCCTGATGCGCGCGCTCGCCGCGCTCGTCGCCGCCGCAGCCGTGATCGCCACGATTGCGGGCGGCGTGTTCGACGCGGTCCACGGCGGCACGTCGCTCGCGAGCGCGATCGCCTACGCCTTCTGGTTCGCCGCGGCGATCTGCCTCCTGCTGATGGCCGTCGCCGGCACGAAGCTCGCCTGGCGCCGGCTCAATCTGCCGGAGGGGTGGGTCTTCGTCGCCGCCTCCGTGCTGCTCACGGGCGCCGGGGCTGCGATCGACGCCCTCGGCGGCTGAGCGGGCGCGGAAGCGCGGTAAGGTCCCGGGCGTGCCGAAGCTCGCCGACACGACCATCCGCCTGCTCGGCCAGGAGCCGCTCGCCGGCCGCGTGCCGACCGCGGAGCAGCTCCGCCTCGCCGGGATCCTCGACCAGGCCGGCCTCGCGTACCTCGAGGTCTCCGGTGGGGGCGTCTTCGACGCCGCGGTGAAGCGGGGGATCGAGAGCCCGTGGGAGCGGATCCGGGCCCTGAAGGCGCGCGTCACGACGCCGCTCGGGCTCGCGCTCCGGGGCCGCTTCCTCGTCGGCTCGAGGCCGGTCGACGCCGACTTCGCACAGCGCTTCATCCACTCGGCGGCGGAGAACGGGATCGACGTCTTCCGCCTCCACGACCCGCTGAACGACGTCTCGAACCTGCGCGAGGCGGCCGAGGCGGTCGTCGGCGCAGGGCGCGACTTCGAGGCCGGCCTCGTCTACAGCCCGGGCCGGACCGGCGAGATCGACACCCTGATCGAGCGGGCGAAGCTGCTGCCCGAGCTGGGCGCGATCCGCGTCCTCCTGCACGACCCGACCGGCTCGCTCCAGCCGCACCGGGCGGAGGAGCTGGTCGGCGCGCTCGCGGAGGCGAGCGGGCTGCCGATCGGCATCTACGTCCAGGGCGCCGGCGGGAGCGCGCTCGCTGCGACGCTCGCCGCCGCCCGCGCGGGCGCCGAGCTGATCGCCTGCGCCATCTACCCGCTCGCGCTGACCCTGCACCGGGTCTCCGGGGAGGCGCTCGCCGAGGCGCTCGCCGGCATGGGGCTCGACCCCGGTGTCGACGTCGCCAAGCTGTGGGAGGCGTCGGACCTCGTCGACGAGCACATCGGCGACGAGCCGGTCGCGCCGCTCGCCCCGCGCGTCGCCGTTCGCGCCGCGCAACACGACGTCCCCGCCGGCCTCGTCGCCGGCGTCGACGCGACGCTGCGCGCCCAGGACGCCGGCGACCGGCTCGAGGAGGTGCTCGAGGAGCTCGACCAGATCAGGGCCGAGTGCGGCTGGCCGCCGCTGGCGGCGCCGATCGGCCAGGTGCTCGCCTCGCAGGCGCTCCTGAACGTGCTCTCAGCGAGCCGCTATCTGACCGTCGTCGACGAGCTGCGCGCGCTCGTCTCCGGCCGCTTCGGGGCGCCGCCCGGCCCGATCGACCCCGGCGTGGCCCGCGCCGTCGCGCTCACGGCCGATCCGGAGACCGAGGAAGACGCCGCGCCCCCCCTGAGCGAGGTGCGTGCGCAGGCGGAGGGGATCGCTGCGAGCGAGGAGGAGCTGCTCCTGCTCGGCCTCTTCGGCGAGGACGCCGAGCGCCTGCTGGTCGGGATCCGCGGCCGGACGCGGCGCGGGGTGGACGACCAGGCGGTGGTCGACAAGCAGCGGGCGGAGCGCATCCGCGAGGTCGTGCGCATCGTCCAGGACACCGGCATCGGCGAGGTGACGATCGAGGAGGCCGGGATGCGGGTATCCGTGCGCTCGGTGGCCGAGCCGGGAGACGCGCCGGTCTCCGACGCGCCGCTCGCCCTGCCGGAGCCCTCGACCGCGCCGCTGATGCGCCCGGCGAACGGCATGGTGCGCATCGAGTCGCCGATGGTGGGCACGTTCTACCGCTCGCCCGAGCCGGGAGCGGCCGTCTTCGTCGAGGAGGGCGACATCGTCGGGCGCGGCCAGACGCTCTGCATCCTCGAGGCGATGAAGCTCATGAACGAGGTGAAGGCGGATCTCGAGGCCGTCGTCCGCCGCATCCACGTCGAGAACGGCCAGCCTGTCGAGTTCGGCCAGGTCCTGTTCGACCTGGAGCCGCTGGCCGGGCGGCCGATGGACGCAGTTTGAACGTCAGCGACCAGGTCGCGACGACGTCGCGACCTGGTCGCAGTCGTAGACACCGGCCCCTCACTACACTCCCCGCGTGTTCAGCCGCGTCCTCGTAGCCAACCGCGGCGAGATCGCCGTGCGCATCATCCGTGCGCTCCACGAGCTCGACGTCGAGGCGGTCGCCGTCTACTCGACGGCGGACGAGAACGCGCTGCACGTGCGGCTGGCCGACCGGGCGGTGCGGATCGGGCCTCCGCCCGCATCCGAGAGCTATCTGAACATCGCCGCCGTCGTCACCGCGGCGACGACGACCGGCTGCGAGGCCGTCCATCCCGGGTACGGGTTCCTCGCCGAGAACGACGAGTTCGTGCGGGCGTGCGAGGACAACGGGCTCGTCTTCGTCGGCCCGCCCGCGGACGTGATGGCGCGGATGGGCGACAAGGCGCAGGCGAAGGTGGAGATGCGGGCGGCGGGCGTCCCGCTCGTGCCCGGCACCGACGGGACCGCGACGCCCGCGGAGGCCCGTGCCGCCGCCGACGAGCTCGGCTATCCCGTCCTGCTGAAGGCTGCCGCCGGCGGCGGGGGGCGCGGCATGCGGCTCGTCACCGCGCCCGGCGAGCTCGAGGATGCGTTTGCGCGCGCGTCGTCGGAGGCGCTGGCCGCGTTCTCGGACGGAACGCTCTACGTCGAGAAGGCGGTCGCGCCTGCGCGGCACGTCGAGATCCAGGTGCTGTGCGACAACTTCGGCGGCGTGCTCACGTGCGGCGAACGGGAGTGCTCGATCCAGCGCCGGCACCAGAAGCTGATCGAGGAGTCGCCGTCACCCGCTCTCGACGCGGCCCAGCGCGAGGCGATGGAGGCGGCCGCGGAGCGCGCGTGCCGGTACATCGGCTATCGCAACGCCGGCACCTTCGAGTTCCTCGTCGGCCCGGACGGCGCGTTCTCGTTCATCGAGCTGAATGCGCGCCTGCAGGTGGAGCATCCGGTGACGGAGCTCGTGACCTCCCTCGACCTCGTGCGGCTGCAGGTCCGGATCGCCGCGGGGGAGCCGCTTCCTCTCACCGGCCGCGCGCCTCGGACGGGCCACGCGATCGAGATCCGGATCAACGCCGAGGATCCCACCCGCGGCTTCGCGCCGTCGCCCGGGCGGATCGAGCAGTTCCGCGCGCCGCTCGGCCCCGGCGTGCGCGTCGACACGTTCGTCGAGGACGGCACGACCGTCCCGCCGAATTACGACTCGCTGATCGCGAAGCTCGTCGTCCACGATGAGACGCGCGACGCGGCGATCACGCGTGCACTGCGTGCCCTGCGCGAGCTCGACGTGCGGGGCGTGCCGACGACGCGCGACGCCGCGCTGGACATCCTCGACAGCGGCGAGTTCCGCAGCGGCGAGTACTCGACGTCGTTCATCGACGAAGCGGGCTCGCGCCTGCCGGCTCTGGCCGCGACATGACATACGTCGTGCGCGAGGACGGGGGCACGATCACCGTCACCGACGGCACGCTCACGCAGATCGTGATCCAGGCCGCCGAAGGTGTCGACGGGACACGCGTGCGGCACACGCGGCGCAAGCTCACGCTGGAGATCGAGGGCGGCCGGGCCGACGTCGAGCTCGAGCTCGCGGTCGCGTACGGGAAGGTGCTGCCCGAGGTCGCGCAGGAGGTGCAGACGCAGGTCGCCGCCGCGCTCGGCCGCATGTGCAGCCTCGACGTGCGCGCGGTGGACGTGACGGTCGCGGAGCTCGACCGCTGATGAGCGCGATCAGCCGCCGCGAAGCGCGCCGCGCCGCCGTCTTCGTCCTCTACCAGTGGGACGTGACCGGGACGCCGCTCGGCTCGCTCTACGAGGGCGACGTCGACGCGTACACGCGCCGGGTCGTCGATCTCGTGGCCGCGCACGCCGCCGAGCTCGACGGGCGCATCACCGCGGCGGCGGACGAGTGGACGGCCGACCGGCTCGGGGCGGTCGAGCGGAACGTGCTCCGTGTCGCGATCGAGGAGCTCGACGAGGGCGAGGTGCCGCTCGAGGTCGTCGTGGACGAGGCGGTGACGCTCGCGAAGCGGTATGCATCCGACGACGCTGGAAGACTCGTGAACGGCATCCTTGGCAGGATCGTGCGGGAGGAGGCGGCGTCGAGATGACGACAGAGGACTCGCTTGGCAGGGCGGAGGAGCTGCTCGCGCGGCTGGAGGCGGCCCGCGGCGAGCTCGACCGGCTCGCGCAGGAGGAGGGTGCCTCCCCCGACCGGGCGCTCGAGATCCTCAACGAGCTGTCCGAGCTGGCGAAGGCCGTGGAAGAAGAGCTGGAGCGCGCCAAGCGCGCAGCCGAGGCTGATGCCGCACAGTCCTGACGAGCTGCGCAGCCTCGTCGAGGAGCACCTCGACGCGCTCACGCTCTGGCCCGAGCTGCACGGCCAGGCGGAGTCGGTGCGCTACTCGATCGCCGTCGGCGGCAAGCGCGTCCGGCCGGTGATCTGCCTCGCGACGGCGGAGGCTGCGGGCGCCGAGCCGGAGGCTGCGCTGCCGGCGGCATGCGCGCTCGAGCTCGTCCACACGTTCTCGCTCGTGCACGACGACCTCCCGGCGCTCGACGACGACGACGAACGGCGCGGCCAGCCGTCGACGTGGAAGCGGTACGGCGAGGCCGTCGGGATCCTCGCCGGCGACGCGCTGCTGGCGGAGGCGTTCCGGCTCGCGACGTCGTACGACACGCCGCACGTCGCGCGCGAGCTCGCCGCCTCGACGCTCGGGATGATCGGCGGCCAGTACCTCGACGTCACGGGCAGCGCCCCGGACGAGGCGACGCTCCACCGCCTGAAGACGGGCTGCCTGTTCGCAGCGTCGGTCGGGCTCGGGCTGTGGGCGGCCGGTGTGCCCGAGGCAGAGCAGGCGCCGTGGCGCGCGTTCGGCGCGGAGCTGGGACTGCTGTTCCAGATCGTCGACGACATCCTCGACGGCGACGGCTACGTGCTCAGCCACGGCGCCGACGGTGCGCGCCGGCTCGCCGACGAGGCGGCGGAGCGCGCGCGGGAGCGGCTCGCGGAGGTCGACGCGGACACCTCGGTGCTGCGCGACCTCGTGGACGGGCTCGCGGTGCGGACGGCGTGATCCCGCCCTCGGGAGAGCAGTACGAGCTGGTCTTCGGCGACCAGCGCGCGGTCGTCGTCGAGGTCGGAGCCGGGCTGCGCACGTACGGCGACGTGCTCGACGGCTACGCGGTCGACGAGCTGTGCACGTCCGGGCGCGGCCAGGTGCTCGCCCCGTGGCCGAACCGGATCGCCGACGGCGTCTACGAGTTCGACGGGCAGCGCTACCAGCTCGCGCTGACCGACCCGTCGGAGCACGGGGCGATCCACGGCCTCGTGCGCTGGGCGAGCTGGCACGTCGTCGAGCGCGACGAGGCGCGGATCGTGCTCGAGCACCTGCTCCACCCGCAGCCGGGCTATCCGTTCACGCTGCTGATGCAAGTCGAGTACGGCCTCGGCGCCGGCGGCCTCACCGTGCGCGCGACTGCCGAGAACGTGGGCCCGAAGGCCTGCCCCTTCGGCTGTGGGTTCCATCCGTACTTCTGGCCGGCGGGTGCGCCGACGATCGACGACCTGATCCTGCACATCCCGGGCCGCGAGCCTGAGCGGCTCGGCGCGACGGTGCTCGACACCACCTTCACCGACCTGGAGCGCGACACGGACGGGAGCTGGCGCCTGCACGCCGGCGACGTGACCGTGTGGGCGGACGAGGCGTGGCCGTACGTCGTCCTCTTCACCGGCGACCCCCTGCCCGACGTGGCGCGCCGCAGCATCGCGATCGAGCCGATGACGTGCCCGCCCCAGGCCTTCCGCACCGGCGAGAGCCTGATCCGCCTCGAGCCGGGCGACCGCTGGACGGGCACCTGGGGGATCCAGCCGGCCGGGCGGTAGCGGAGGTGGCGAAGAAGCGCCTCGACGTCCTGATGGTCGAACGGGGGCTCGCGGAGTCGCGCGCGCAGGCGCAGGCGCTCGTGATGGCGGGGCTCGTCTCCGGCCACGACAAGCCGGGGCAGCAGGTCGACGAGACCGCCGTGCTCACGGTGGAGCGCGGCCCGGCGTACGTGTCGCGCGGCGGCCAGAAGCTCGCGCATGCGCTCGACCTGCTCGGCGTCGATCCGGCCGGGCTCGACTGCCTCGACGTCGGTGCGTCCACCGGCGGCTTCACCGACGTCCTGCTGCAGCGCGGTGCCGCCCGCGTGGTCGCAGTCGACGTCGGGTACGGGCAGCTCCACCCGCGCCTGCGCGAGGACCCGCGCGTGACGGTGCTCGAGCGGACGAACGCGCGGGCGCTGACCGAGCTTCCGTTCGCGCCGCAGCTCGTCGTCTGCGACGTGTCGTTCATCTCCGTCCGCACGGCGCTCCCGCCGGCGCTGCGCCTCGCCGCTCCCGGCTGGCGGGCGCTCGTGCTCGTGAAGCCGCAGTTCGAGGCGGGGCGGGGCGACGTCGGCAGGGGCGGCGTCGTGCGGGACCCGGCCGTCCGGGTGCGCGTCCTCCACGAGATCGCCCGGGCGTCGCTCGGCTGGAGGGCTCGTGTGGCCGGAGTCGTAGACTCGGGACTCCCCGGCCCGAAAGGCAACCGGGAGTTCTTTGTCCAGCTCGAGCAGGCCGAGGAGCCGACACTTCCCGATGACCTCGACGAATGGATCGACAGAGCTGTCGCGCCCGGTTAGCACCGCCGCCGTGATCGCGCACGGCCGCGTCGACGTCAACGAGGCCGTCCGGCGCGTGCGGGCCGTCGCCGGGCAGGCGGGCGTGGCCGTGCTCGACGAGGACGCCGACCCGCGCGACGCCGATCTCGCGGTTGCGCTCGGCGGCGACGGGACGATCCTGCGCACGCTCGCACGCCTGCTCGGCAGCGACGTGCCCGTGATCGGAGTCAACTTCGGCCGTGTCGGGTTCCTCGCCGCGATCGAGCCGGACGCCCTGGAGCGCGACCTGCGCCGCGTGTTCGCGGCCGAATACGTCGTGCTCGAGCTGCCGACGCTCGAGGTGCAGCTCGACGGCGAGACGTACGCCGCCGTCAACGACGTCGTGGCGACGAGCGAGACGCTCGGACGGATGGTGGAGCTCGCGTGGGCGGTCGGCGGGGAGGATCTCGGCACGATCCCGTGCGACGGGATGATCTGCGCGACGCCGTCGGGCTCGACCGCCTACAACCTCTCGAACGGCGGCCCTGTTCTCGTCCGCGGCCTCGACGCGATGGCGGTGACGTTCATCGCGCCCCACTCGCTGCACGCGAGGCCGCTCGTCGTCCCGCGGGGGCTGGACGTGACGCTCGTGAACCGGACGGCGGACGTCGAGGTCGCGGTGCTCGTGGACGGGCGGCGCGTGGCGGAGGTGCCGGCGGGCGGCCGGGTGGAGATCCGGCTGGGCACGCAGCGCAGCCTGCTCGCGACGCTGCCGGAGACGACGTTCTTCGGCCGCTACCGCGAGACGTTCACCTCGCATCCCTGACCGGTTCGGCCGGTGGTCGCGGTCCTGCGGCCCCTCTACACTCGATCCGGTGCTGCGACGGCTGCGCATCGAGAACCTGGTCCTGATCCGCGAGGCGGAGCTCGAGCTCTCGCCCGGTCTGAACGCGATCACCGGCGAGACCGGCGCCGGCAAGACGATCCTCGCCCAGGCCGTCGGCCTGCTGCTCGGCACGAAGGGCGACGACTCGTTCGTCGGCCCGGCCGGGGAGGAGGCGTACGTCGAGGCCGAGCTCGACCTGCCGGCGGAGGACGAGGAGGTCGATGCGCTCTTCGAGCTGAGGCCCGCGGACGAGGAGGCGCTGCTCGTCTCCCGGCGCGTGTTCGCCGACGGGCGCACCCGCGCCTACGCCTGGGGCCGCGCCGCCGCGCGCGAGGACGTCGCCGCCGCGGTCGAGCGGGTCGTCGCCATGTCGGGGCAGTTCGAGCAGCGGCGCCTGGCGAAGCCCGCGTACCAGCTCGAGGTGCTCGACCGCTTCTGCGGCGAGGAGCAGCTGCGCCGCCGCGCCGAGTCCCGCACCGCCTGGCGGGAGCTGCTCGCCGCCCGGCGCCGGCACGAGGAGCTGACCGAGAATGCGGCGCTCGCCGAGGCCCGGCTCGCCGAGCTGCGCGCGCTCGTCGAGGACACCGAGGGGATGGAGGCGGGGGACGAGGAGCGCCTGCGCGGCGAGCGCGAGCGCGTCCGCCACCTCGCCGAGCTCGCGGAGGCCGCCGCGGCGGCCGCCCAGGCGCTCACACCGGAGGAGGGCGAGGGCGCGGCCGGGCTCGTCGCGCTCGCCGAGCGCGCGGTGGCGCCGCTCGAGGGGCTCGCGCCGGAGCTGCGCGCAGCCGGCGACGAGCTGCGCGACGTCGGAGCTGCGCCTGCGCGAGACCGCGTCGGGCCTGCACTCGTTCCTGGCCTCGCTCGAGGCGGAGCCCGGGCGCCTGGAGGAGATCGAGAGCGGCCTCGACCGGATCGCGACGGCAAGGCGCCGCTTCGACGCCGCGAGCTACGAGGAGTTGATCGAGCGCGCCGCGCACGCCCGCGCCGAGCTGGACGCGCTCGACGCGGGCGCCGATCCGGCCGCCGCGGCGGCGGCCGCGCTGGCCGCCGCCGAGCTGCGGGCGCACGACCTCGCAGACGAGCTGCGCGCCGAGCGCAACGCCGCGGCGCCCGCCTTCGCGGACGCGGTCGCGGCCGAGCTGCACGACGTCGGCATGGGGGACGGGCGAGTTCGTCTGCGAGCTGCGGGAGCGCGACCCGAGCGCGACCGGCGCCGACGAGGCCGCGTTCCTCGTCCGCCCGAACGCCGGCCTGCCGTTCGCCCCCGTCGCGGAGACGGCGTCCGGGGGCGAGCTCTCGCGCATCGCGCTCGCGATCGCCGCCGTCGCCGGCGGGGAGACGCTCGTCTTCGACGAGATCGACGCCGGCATCGGCGGCGAGACCGCGAACGCCGTCGGACGCGTCCTCCAGCGGCTCGCCGGGCGCGCGCAGGTGATCACGATCACCCACCTGCCTCAGATCGCGGCGCTCGCCGACCGGCACTTCCGGGTCGAGAAGATCCCCGGCGACCCGACGCACACCCGGATCGAGCAGCTCGCCGACGGGGAGCGGCGCGCCGAGCTCGAGCGGATGCTCGGCGGCCAGGAGTTCCTTGCCACGGTACGCAGCTGACCGCGTCCTGCTCGCCCCGGTCGACGACGTCTGGGCGTTCCTCGCCGAGCCGTACAACCTCGCCGACTGGTGGCCGGGCGTCTCCGGCATCGAGCCGGACCGGCGCGGCCTCGCGCCGGGAGCGCGCTGGCGGGTCCGCGCGTCCGACGTCCTGCCCTCGCGTCCGCTGCTGCCCTTCGTCGGCGCCGGCCTGTTCGCGCGGCCCGGCGCCGCCGGCGTCCTCCTGGTCACCGACGTCGTGCCCGGCCGGCGGATCGCGTTCCAGCTCGTGAGCGAGCGGATCGACGTCGAGCTCGAGCTGGAACCGGCCGACGCGGCGCGAACGAAGGTCGCCCTCGTCGTCGAGGCCGGGTGGGGGAGGCTGCGCCGCTCCTTTCCCCACCGGGCGCTCGCGCGCCTCTACGACCTCGTGCAGACGGCCGCCGAGCCCGGTTGACCCACGCCGACCTCCCGCGCTGCTACCCTCAAATCCCGTGAGCGCACGGGCCCCGAAGTACGTCTTCATCACCGGGGGAGTTGTCTCGGCGCTCGGGAAGGGCATCGTCGCCGCGTCGCTGGGCCGGCTGCTGAAGGCGCGCGGACTCCGTGTCCAGCTCCAGAAGTTCGACCCGTACCTCAACGTCGACCCGGGAACGATGAGCCCGTTCCAGCACGGCGAGGTCTACGTGACCGAGGACGGGGCGGAGACGGACCTCGACATCGGCCACTACGAGCGCTTCGTCGACGAGAACTTCCTGCGCAACGCGAGCCACAGCGCGGGCGCGGTCTGGGACACCGTCTTGCGCAAGGAGCGCAAGGGCGACTTCCTCGGCGCCACGGTGCAGGTGATCCCGCACATCACGAACGAGATCAAGGCGCGGATCCAGCGCGCGGCGGAGTCGGGCCCGGTCGACGTCGTCATCTCCGAGATCGGCGGCACGGTGGGCGACATCGAGTCGCTCCCGTTCCTCGAGGCGATCCGCCAGTTCCGGCGCGAGGTCGGGCAGGAGAACGTGATGTACATCCACGTGACGCTCGTGCCGTTCATCGAGGCGGCGGGCGAGCTGAAGACGAAGCCGACGCAGCACTCGGTGAACGAGCTGCGGCGCATCGGTATCCATCCCGACGTCGTCGTCTGCCGCTCGCACGAGGAGCTGTCGCGGGACATTCGCGACAAGATCGCGCTCTTCGCAGACGTCGATCCCGGCGCGGTGATCGCCTGCCGCGACATGCCGGACGTCTACCTCGTCCCCGGCGTCTTGAAGGAGGAGGGGCTCGACCGGCTCGTCTGCGCGAAGCTCGGGCTCGAGACGCCCGAAGCGGAGCTCGGCGAGTGGGAGGAGCTGACGCGCCGGATCGACGAGCGCCGCGGGCTCGTCGAGATCGCGCTCGTCGGCAAGTACGTGAAGCTCCAGGACGCCTACCTGTCGGTGCACGAAGCCCTGAAGCACGCCGGCCTGTACAGCGGGTGCGCGGTGCGCGTGCGCTGGGTGGACGCGGAGCACATGTCGTACGACGAGGCGGCCGAGCTGCTCGAGACGGTCGACGGCGTGCTCGTCCCCGGCGGCTTCGGCTCGCGCGGCTGGGAGGGCAAGATCCTCGCCTGCCGGGTCGCGCGCGAGCGGGGCATCCCGTATCTCGGCATCTGCCTCGGCATGCACGTCGCCGTCTCCGAGATCGCACGGCACGTCGTCGGCCTCGACGGCGCCAACTCGACCGAGATGGACCCGGAGACGCCGTATCCGGTGATCGACCTGCTCCCGGAGCAGAAGGGCGTCGAGGACCTCGGCGGCACGATGCGGCTCGGCGCGCAGGCGGTCGAGGTGGCGGACGGCACGCGGGCCCGCGAGCTGTACGGCGACGCGGTCATCTTCGAGCGGCACCGGCACCGGTACGAGGTGAACAACCACTACCGGCAGCGGCTCCTCGACGCCGGCCTCGTCGTGTCCGGCACGTTCGAACAGGGGCGCCTCGTCGAGATCATCGAGCTGCCCGGACCACCCGTGGTTCGTCGCCAGCCAGTTCCACCCGGAGTTCAAGTCGCGGCCGACGCGGCCGGCGCCGCTCTTCCGCGGCTTCGTCGCCGCCGCACTGTCCCGCGCGCGCTCCCGCGCCGGCGACGTTGTCGCCACGGGCTGACGAGCCCGCCCCGTAGGATCGGAGCCGTGTCCGCCGAGCACAGCGAGATCGTCTCGCTCTTCCTCGAGCTGGCCGCGATGCCGAGCCCGCCGGGCGAGGAGCGCGAGGTGGCGGACGTCGTCCTGCAGTACCTCGCGCGGGCTCGGCCTGCAGCCGGACGAGGACGATGCGGGCCTCCGGCTCGGCACGGCGACGGGAAACATCTACGCCCGCCTGGAGCCGACCGGGCCGGGAACGCCGCTCTTCTTCTGCGCGCACCTCGACACCGTGCCGCCGGGCGGGCCGCTCGAGCCCGTGGTCGAGGACGGAGTGGTGCGCAACGCCGGCGGGACGATCCTCGGCGCCGACAACAAAGCGGCCGTCGTCGCCGATGCTCGAAGGCGTGCGCCGGGTGCTCGCCGAGAACCGGCAGCACGCCGGGATCGAGCTCGTCTTCACCCCGCAGGAGGAGGTGGGCCTGCTCGGCGCGGCCGCCTTCGAGCACGACGCGTCTGCACGCGCACATCGGGTACGTGTACGACCAGGCGGCGCCGATCGGCGAGATCATCCTCGGCGCGCCGTGGGCACAGGCCCTGGACGTCACGCTTTCACGGCCGAGCTTCGCACGCCGGCATGTTCCCCGACGAGGGACGCTCGGCCGTCCAGGCCGCCGCGAAGGCGATCGCCGACCTGCGGCTCGGCCGGGTCGACGAGGAGACGACGGCGAACGTCGGCGTCGTCAACGGCGGCTCGGCGGTGAACATCGTCCCGGAGTGGTGCACCTTCCGTGCCGAGGCCCGCAGCCATGACGAGCGGAAGCTCACCGAGCTCGTGCAGGAGATGCTCGACGCGTGCTCGTTCGCCGCGACGGCCACCGAGTGCGAGGTGGAGACCGAGCTGCACAAGAACTACAGCGGCTACCGGTTCAAGCGGGACGAGGAGGCCGTCGCTCTCGCGGCGCGCGCGCTCGAGCGCTGTCGCTGGCGAGCCGAGCTACGCGCTGTCCGGCGGTGCTGCGGACGCGAACGTCTTCAACGAGCGCGGTCGCCGCTGTGTGAATCTCGCAAACGGGATGACCGACATCCACACGCCGAACGAGCGGATCGCGATCGCCGACCTCGACGCGATGGTCGACGTGACGCTCGCGCTCATCGAGGAGGCCCGCGCCACGTGATCCTGCTCGCCGCACTCTTCTCCGCCGCGGCGGTCGGTGGGCCGCCGCAGGTGCTGCCCGACTGCCTCGGCAAGCCGCAGGTCCGTCCCGGCGCAGATCGTGCTCGCCTGCGCCGACGCGAACTTCGGCGTGAAGAAGCTCCGCTGGACCGGCTGGGGGCAGTCGTTCGCCGCCGCGACAGGCACGGCCTATGCGAACGACTGCACGCCCAACTGCGCGGCCGGCCACTTCCACACGTACCGCGCGGTCGTCGTCGCGTCGGGGACGCAGCGCTGCAAGAACGGGAAGACGGCGTACAAGGACGTCACGATCGCGTTCGTCGGCCCGTCCCCCTATCCGAAGGGGAAGGCGTCGGACTTCGTCTACCCGGCCCGCTGCACCTGAGCCGAGCCGCTATTGTCCCGCCTCGTGCGGATCGGCGTCGCCAAGGAGATCAAGACCGACGAGTACCGGGTGGCGCTGACCCCGGCAGGCGCGCGCGAGCTCGTCCAGCACGGGCACGAGGTGCTCGTCGAGACGACTGCCGGCGACGGCAGCTCGTTCCCGGACGCCGACTACGAGCGCGTCGGCGCACGCCTGCTCTCCGTCGACGACGTCTGGGCGCAGTCCGAGCTGCTGCTCAAGGTGAAGGAGCCGATCGCCGCGGAGTACGGACGGCTGCGCGAGGGGCTCGTCCTCTTCACGTACCTGCACATCGCCGCCGACGAGCCGCTGACGCGCGCCCTCGTCGAGAGCGGAATCGCCGCGGTCGCCTACGAGACGGTCGAGACCGACGACCGGCGGCTGCCGCTGCTCGCGCCGATGAGCGAGGTCGCGGGCAGGCTCGCCGCGCAGGCGGGCGCGTACTTCCTGGAGAAGCCGCTGGGCGGGCGCGGCCTGCTGCTCGGCGGCGTCCCGGGTGTCGCACCGGGTCGCGTCGCGCGTGCTCGGCGGCGGCATCGTCGGCTACAACGCCGCGATCATCGCGCTCGGCCTCGGCGCGCAGGTGACGATCCTCGAGCGCTCGATCGACCGCATGCGCTATCTCGACGAGATCCTTTCCGGACGCGTCAGCCTCGTCATGTCGTCGAGCCTCCAGGTCGAGGAGTCGATCGGCCGAAGCGGACGTCGTGATCGGAGCCGTCCTGATCCCCGGCGCACTCGCGCCGAAGCTCGTGACCCGCGCGATGCTCGTCGGAGATGAAGAAGGGCTCCGTCGTCGTCGACGTCGCGATCGACCAGGGCGGCTGCTTCGAGACGTCGAGGCCGACGACGCACACGGATCCCGTCTACGACGTGGACGGCGTCACGCACTACTGCGTCGCGAACATGCCGGGCGGCGTTCCGATCACCTCCACGCTCGCGCTGACGAACGCCACCCTCCCGTACGTCGAGGCGATCGCCGAGCACGGGCTGGCCCGGGCGGTCGCGCACGACCCGGCGCTCGCGCAAGGCGTCAACGTCCTCGACGGGAAGATCACCTACGAAGCCGTCGCCGAGGCTCACGGCCTCGACCACACGCCGCTCGACGACCTCCTGCCGCTCGCCTCGGCCTAGGGGGCCGAGGGCTTCGGCTTCTTCGCCGGCGAGAAGCGCACGACGACCCACGTCACCCCCGCCGCCGTGGCGATCACGGCGACGATGAAGACGACGAAGGCGAGCAGGCCGAGGACCGTGGTCATCGCCGACTTAGAATAGCCGTATGCCCAGAGCCTGTGTGATCGTGCTCGACGCCGTCGGCGCCGGCGAGCTGCCGGACGCAGACCGGTACGGCGACGTGGGCTCGGACACGCTCGGCAACGTCGCGAAGGCGGTCGGCGGCCTCGACCTGCCGAACATGGAGGCGCTCGGGCTCGGGAACGTCGAGCCGCTCGCCGGCTGCCCGCCGCAGCCTGGCGCGCCCGCCGTCGCAGGCCGCCTCGTCGAGCGCTCGAAGGGCAAGGACACGACCACCGGCCACTGGGAGCTGATGGGCGTCGTCACCGCGCAGGCGTTTCCCGACCTACCCGCACGGCTTCCCGCACGACGTGATCGACCCGTTCATGCACGGCACGGGACGCGGCGTCCTCGGCAACAAGCCCGCGTCGGGGACGGAGATCATCCAGGAGCTCGGCGAGGAGCATCAGAAGACGGGCAAGTGGATCGTCTACACGTCGGCAGACTCGGTCTTCCAGATCGCCGCGCACGAGGAGACCGTTCCGCTCGAGGAGCTGTACGAAGCGTGCCGGGTGGCGCGCGGGCAGCTGACGGGCAAGCACGGCGTCGCGCGCGTGATCGCGCGACCGTTCGTCGGCGACGCCGGGCAGCTACACGCGGACGGCGAACCGTCACGACTTCTCGCTCGAGCCGCGCCGGCCGAACTACCTGACGCTGCTCCGCGACGCAGGAGTGCGCGTGCACGGCGTCGGCAAGATCCCGCGACATCTTCGCCGGCTGCGACATCGACGAGGCGTACCCGACGAAGTCGAACGTCGAGGGCATCCAGCAGACCGAGAAGCTCCTGCTCGAGCTCGACGAGGGATTCGTGTTCGTGAACCTCGTCGAGACGGACATGCTGTGGGGACACCGCAACGACCCGGTCAACTTCCACCGCTGCCTGCAGGACTTCGACCGGCGCCTGCCCGACCTGCTCGACGCGCTGCGGCCCGGAGATCTGCTCGTGCTCACGTCCGATCACGGCTGCGACCCGACGACGCCGTCGACGGACCACTCGCGCGAGCATGCGATGCTGCTCGCGTACGTCGCCGGTCGCAACGCTTCGGGACAGATTCACGAAGGCGAGTTCGCGGACGTCGGCGCGACGGTGAACGCGTGGCTCGGCGGCAAGTCGCCGTCGCGCGGCATCCCCGGGCAGCCGATTCTCACGCCCTGACCTGTGAAGGGCAACGCGCCCGGGCGGGGAACTTCACGGAAACCACTCCCCTGACCCCATGAGGCTCGACAACCCGGTCCTGGTCCGCTGGGAGTTCGCGAGCGAGGAGCGCCTGGCGAAGCGGAACGCCATCTTCCGGGCGCTCATCGAAGGCGACAGTCCAGAGGACATCGCATTCGCCGCGGTCGCGGAAGGTCGTCCTGCGCGCCTGCTGGACGTCGGCTGCGGTCCCGGCGAGCTGACGGAGCGGTTCGTGCGGGACATCGGCGCGAACGTGCGCGCGATCGACGTCTCGCCGCGGATGGTCGAGTTGACCTCCGCGCGCGGGATCCAGGCCGAGCTGGGCGACGTCGAGGAGCTGGCGTTCGGCGACGGCGAGTTCGACTGCGTCTTCGCAGGGTGGGTGCTGTATCACGTTCCCGGGCTCGACCAGGCGATCGCCGAATGCGCACGCGTCCTCCGGCCCGGCGGCCGCATGGTCGCCGCGACGCACAACGTGGAGAACGTCTGGGAGCTGTGGGACCTGATCGGGTGCAAGGAGCCGCGCAGCCCTCTGAGCTTCGACCGCTCGAACGGCAAGGCGCCTCCTCGAACGCCACTTCCGGTCGGTGGAGCAGCGAGATCTCGAGGCGCAGCTCGTGTTCCCCGATTCGGAGTCGATCCGCGAGTTCGTCGCGGCGACGATGGACCGTGCCCATTACGCAGACCATGTCCCCGAGATCCACGAGCCGTTCCGGGCGACGACGCTGCACACCGTCTTCGTCGCGACGAAATGATCCGTGCGTCGGAGCTGATCGAGCGCAAGCGCGACGGCAAGGAGCTCTCCGGCGACGAGGTGGCCGAGCTCGTGCTCGCGTACGCGCGCGGCGAGGTTCCGGACTACCAGGTCGCGGCGTTCCTCATGGCCGTCTACTTCCAGGGCCTCTCGAGCGCCGAGACGTTCGCGCTCACCGACGCGATGGTGCGCAGCGGCGAGACGATCGACCTTCGCGCCGCACTCGGCCGGCGTGTCGTCGACAAGCATTCGACCGGCGGCGTCGGCGACAAGACGACGCTCGCCGTCGGGCCGATCGTCGCCGCGTGCGGCGTGCCGTTCGCGAAGATGAGCGGGCGCGGTCTCGGCCACACGGGTGGAACGCTCGACAAGCTCGAGTCGATCCCCGGGTTCCGCGTCGAGCTGACCACCGACGAGTTCGTCGCGCAGGTGCTCGACACCGGCCTCGCGATCGTCGGCCAGAGCGCGAATCTCGTCCCGGCCGACAAGATGCTCTACGCGCTGCGCGACGTGACCGCGACCGTCGAGAACGTCTCGCTGATCGCCGCGAGCATCATGTCGAAGAAGATCGCGGCGGGCGCGGACGCGATCGTGCTCGACGTGAAAGTGGGAGACGGCGCGTTCATGAAGTCGCTTCCCGACGCGCAGGTCCTCGCAGAGACGATGCTGGCGCTCGGTGACCGCGCCGAGCGCGACGTCGTGTGCCTGCTCACGGACATGGAGCAGCCGCTCGGCTGCGCCGTCGGCAACGCGCTCGAGGTGCGAGAGGCCGTCGCCACGCTGCGCGGCGAGGGGCCGGCGGACTTCTACGAGCTCGTCCTCGACGCGTGCGCGCACCTGCTCGCCCTCTCCGACCTGGGCGTCGACCGCGCCGGGGGGAGGCGGCTCGCGGAGCAGGCGGTCGCGGACGGCTCGGCCCTCGCTGCGTACGAGCGCTGGGTGCGCACGCAGGGCGGCGATCCCGACGAGGCGGCGCTGCCGCAGGCGGCGGTCGTCCGCGAGGTTCCCGCCTCCGCCGGCGGCTATGTGCAGCGGCTCGCCGCGCTGCCGGTCGGCCTCGCCGCGCTCCACCTCGGCGCCGGCCGCAGCGGCAAGGACGACCCGGTCGACCACGCGGTGGGCGTGGTCTGCCGGAAGAAGCGAGGCGACACGGTCGAGGCGGGCGAGCCGCTCGCCGAGATCCACGCGCGGGACGAAGGTTCCGCCGTCGAGGCGGCGGCCGCCGTGCTCGCCGCGTACGAGCTCGGCGACGAGGAGCCGCGGGCGCGGCCGATCGTGCTGGAGACAATCGGCTGAACGGCTCGCGGATGTTGGCCGTCACCGCATCACCTCCGCACGGCATTACAGTGGACCGGTGCCGGAGATGCCCGAAGTTGAGACCGTTCGCGTGCGGCTCGAGCCGGTGCTGGCCGGGCGGAGGCTCGACCGCGTCGAGATCCTCGACTCGCGGCTCGTGCGGCCGGAGGAGCCCGCGCACGTGGCGGCGGAGCTCGTCGGCGAGCGTGTCGCGGCGGTCGACCGGCGCGGGAAGTACCTCGTCGTGCGCTTCGAGAGCGGGCGCGCGCTCCTCGTCCACCTGCGCATGACGGGCGGGTTTCCCGGCGCCGCGGGCACGCACGAGCGCGCGGTCCTGGAGCTCGACGACGGTGCACGAGTCGCCTATCGCGACGTGCGCCGCTTCGGGACGTGGAGGCTCCTCGACCCGGACGAGGCCGACGAGCACCTCGCGGTCAGGCTCGGCCCCGAGCCGCTCGGCCCGCGCTTCACGACCGCGTTCCTCGCGTCCCGGCTCGCCGGGCGGGCGGCGCCCGTGAAGGCGGCGATCCTCGACCAGCGCACGGTCGCCGGCCTCGGAAACATCTACGCGGACGAATCGCTCTGGCGCGCGCGCATCAACCCGCTGCGCCCGGCCGGCGGGCTCGACGCCGAGGAGGTCGCCGTCCTGCGGCGGGGGATCCGCGCCGCCTTGCGCCGCGGGCTGGCTCGGGAGGGAGCGGACCTCGGCGACGGCGTCTACGGCGGTGGGCGCATGCAGGACGAGTTCCACGTGTACGGTCGCGGCGGCGAACCGTGCGACCGCTGCGGGACGCCGATCGCGAAGACCCGTGCCGGCGGGCGCGGCACCTGGTTCTGCCCGCACTGTCAGCCCGAGGTCCGTCCCCGACCCTAGACTCCGAGAGGGATGGCGGGCCGCACCTACAAGACGCGAGGCCGTCGTTCTCCGCTCGATCCGCTTCGGCGAGGCCGACCGCGTCCTCCACCTGTACACGCTCGACCGTGGCCGGATCGGCGCGGTGGCGAAGGGCGTCCGCAAGACGACGTCCCGCTTCGGCGGGCGGCTCGAGCCGCTCTCGCACGTCGAGCTCATGCTCCACCACGGCTCCGGCGAGCTGCAGACGGTCACCGGCGTCCAGCTGCTGCGACCCCACCAGGCCGCGCGTTCCGACTACTACCGGCTCTCCGCCGGCCTGATCGGCGCCGAGGCGATGCTGCGCCTGTTCACGGAGCAGGAGGCGAACGAGCGCGCCTTCACGGCGTTGACGCGCTTTCTCGACCTGCTCGACGAGGCGCCGCACGCCGCGGAGCGGCCCGCGCTCGACCCGCTCGCGCTCTCCTTCCAGCTGAAGCTGCTCTGGCTGTCCGGGTATTTGCCGCACCTGACGAGCTGTGCCGAGTGCGGGGCCGCCGACGCGACGCTCGTCGGCTATTCGCCGCGGGCCGGCGGCGCGGTCTGCGCCGGCTGTGCCGCGCGGACCGAGGCGCTTGCGCTCAGCACCGAGGGGATCCGTGGCATCGAGGGGCTGCTCGGCAGCCCACTCGCCGACGCGGGCTCGCTCGGACTCGGCGAGCGCGCCTCGCGGGACGCGCTCAAGGTGATCCAGGCGTCGTACGAGTACCACGGCGGTTTCCGCCTGAAGACCCTGAGCGCGTGAGACGGGATCTCGGAGACGGGTTCGAGCTCGACGACGATCCGGCGCGGATCGACCGCGACGCCGTCTACGCGTTCATCGTCGAGGCGTACTGGTCGGCGGGCAGGCCGCGCGAGCGCCAGGAGGCGCTGATCGACGCGAGCACGCGCGTCGTCGGCCTCTACCGTCACGGCCGCCAGGTGGGCTTCGCCCGGGCCGTCGACTGCGACGCGGCCGGCTTCGTGTATCTCGCCGACGTCTACGTGCTCGAGGAGTGTCGCGGCCGCGGCCTCGGCGTCGAGCTCGTGCGCGAGATGATCGACAACGGCCCGTTCGCCGGCCGGCGCTGGATCCTCCACACGCGCGACATGCACGCGCTCTATGCGAAGTTCGGCTTCGGTCCCAAGGAACGGCTGCTCGAGCGCTGGCCGCCGGACTGGCAGCCCCCCGGCTAGCGCGGCGGCGCCGTCCAGGGCCGCTCGAGCGCGTCCTCGAGCCACGACTTCACGCCCGAGAGCGGCAGCCGTTCCTGCGCGAGCGAGTCGCGGTCGCGGACGGTGACGGTCTCGTCCTCGAGCGTCTGATCGTCGATCGTGAACGCGAACGGTGTGCCGATCTCGTCCTGCCGGCGGTAGCGGCGGCCGATCTGGCCGCCGTCGTCGTACTCGACGATGTGCCGGCGGCGCAGCTCCTCGAAGAGCGCGCGCGCCCGCGCGACCATGTCGTCGTTGCGCGGGATCAGCGGCAGGATTGCGGCCTTGACCGGCGCGACGGCGGGGTGGAGGCGGAGCACCGTGCGCTCGCGGTCGGCGACGACCTCCTCGTGGTAGGCGTCGACGAGAAGCGCGACGAAGATCCGCTCGATGCTCACCGCGGGCTCGATCACGTGCGGTGTGTAACGCTCGCCGTCCTGACCGACGAACTCGAGCTTCGTCCCGGAGTACTGCGTGTGCTGCTTGAGGTCGAAGTCGCCGCGGTTGGCGACACCTTCGAGCTCGGACCAGCCGATCGGGTAGAGGTATTCCAGATCGGTCGTCCCGCTCGAGTAGTGCGAGCGCTCCTCGGCCGAATGCTCGCGCTTGCGCAGGCGGTCCTCGCGCAGCCCGTACTTGAGGTACCAGTTGAAGCGTTCGTCCACCCAGTAGCGGTACCACTGCTCCGCCTCGGCGGGCGGGACGAAGAACTCCATCTCCATCTGCTCGAACTCGCGGACGCGGAAGAGGAAGTTTCCGGGCGTGATCTCGTTGCGGAACGACTTGCCGACCTGCGCGATCCCGAACGGCGGCTTGCGGCGCGCGAGCTGGAGGACGTTCTTGAAGTTGATGAAGATCCCCTGCGCCGTCTCCGGACGGAGATAGGCGGTCGAGCTCGCGTCCTCCATCGCGCCGACCTGCGTCTGGAACATGAGGTTGAACTGGCGCGCCTCGGTGAGGTCGCAGTCCGCGAACTCCCCGGGCCGTTTGCTCGGCTTGCGGCCGCAGTGCGCGTCCTCGAGCTTGTCGGCGCGAAAGCGAAGCTTGCAGGTGCGGCAGTCGACGAGCGGGTCGCTGAAGCCCGCGACGTGGCCGGAGGCCTCCCAGACGGCGGGGTTGAGGATGATCGCCGAGTCGAGGGCGACGATGTCGTCGCGCTCCTGCACCATCGCCTGAAACCAGAGGTGGCGGATGTTGTTCTTCGCCAGGACCCCGTAGTGGCCGTAGTCGTACGTCGAGCCGAGCCCGCCGTAGATCTCGGAGGAGGGGAAGACGAAACCGCGCCGGCGGCAGAGCGACACGATCTTGTCCATGGTCACGTCGGTCATGGGGCCTTACCGTATCGGCATGGCCCAGACTCCCGCGATTGCAGCGGTGCAGAGGGCGGGCGTCCGCTTCACGCTGCACGAGTACGAGCACGACCCCGCGGCCGACTCGTACGGCCTCGAGGCGGCGGAGAAGCTCGGCGCCGACCCGGCGCGCGTCTTCAAGACGCTTGTCGTGACCGTCGGCGGTGCGCTCGCGGTCGCGTGCGTGCCCGTCTCCGCCCAGCTCGACCTGAAGGCGATCGGCAAGCGCACGCTCATGGCGGACAGGAGCCACGCGGAGCGGGCGACCGGCTACGTCTCCGGCGGGATCAGCCCGCTCGGCCAGCGCCGCCGCCTACCGACGCATCTCGACGCGTCCGCGCTCGAGCACGAGACGATCCTCGTGAGCGCCGGCCGGCGCGGCCTCCAGGTCGAGCTGGACCCCGGGGACCTCGCCCGCCTGACGGACGCGGCGGTCCATACCATCGTCGCGCACTAGGCTCATCCCGTGCCCAATCCCCCCGTCGAGCTCCACGTCGTCTCCGACGCCACCGGCGAGACCGCGGCGCGGCTCGTCCAGGCGCTCGAGGCGCAGTTCCCCGAGCAGGAGTTCGTCGAGATCCGGCACCCCCGGGTCGAGTCCGAGGACCATCTCCAGCTCGCGGTGAACCGCATGAAGGGCCGCCCGGCCGTCGTCGTCTACACCCTCGTGAAGCCGGAGCTGCGCGAGGCGATGCGCACGCTCTGCCGCCGCGCGAAGCTCCACTACTGCGACCTGCTCGGCCATCCGATCGACGCCGTCGCGCGCGTCTCGGGCGTCGCCGCGAAGATGACGCCGGGCTCGCGGCCGCCGCTCAACTCCGCGTACTTCAAGCGGATGGAGGCGATCGAGTTCGCCGTCCGCTTCGACGACGGCGTCGGGCGCGGGCTCCACGACGCGGACATCGTGCTCGTCGGCGTGTCGAGGACGTCGAAGACCCCGCTCTCCATCTACCTCGGCTATCTCGGCCACAAGGCGGCGAACGTCCCCGTCGTGAAGGGGATCGAGCCGCCGAAGGAGCTGTTCGAGGTCGACCAGACGAAGGTGGTCGGCGTGACCATCGACCCCAACCGGCTCGTCGAGATCCGCCGCGCCCGCGTGCGCACGATGGGCGGCGGCGCCCGCAACCGCCGCTACGCCGAGCTGATGGAGATCTACGAGGAGCTCGAACAGGCGGCGAAGCTGCACCGGCGGCTCGGTTGCCCCGTGATCGACATCTCCGAGCTCTCGATCGAGGAGACGGCCCAGCGCCTGCTCCGCGTCGTCGAGGACCGGAAGGCGAACGGGGCGCGCTCGTGAGACGCAAGCCCCGGATCCCGCTGCGCTACTGGCTGCTCTGGTCCGTGATCCTCGTCGTGGCGGACGTGACCTTCTACGTCGTGCTGACGCCGATCTGGATCGGCCTGCGCTCGGTCGCCTGGCTGGCCGAGTTCCGCTCGCGCCGCCGGCGCTAGACGGGGCGGCGCCGCTCCTCGCCGTCGTAGTGCGGGCAGGCGCTCCCGGGTAGGAAGCCGAGCCCGTCGCGCATGCCCTCGAGCTGCGGCCCGAACGAGTCCGTGACACCTGCCTCGAACCAGCAGATCATCCCGGCGCTCCGGTAGGGACCCTCCGCGAGGGCCGTGGGCACGGAGAGGAGCCTGCGCCCGCGTGCGAGGGTAAGTACGTACTCGAGCATCGCTTCGTTCGGGAAACCGCCGATGCCTACGATCGTTCGGGTCTGCATCCTCGGGTGTATGACAACATCTGCGCTCATGACCAGGTACGTATACGACTTCGACGAGCCCGCCGACGGCGGCCGGGAGCTCCTCGGCGGCAAGGGTGTCGGGCTGGCCGAAATGACCCAGCTCGGCGTGCCCGTGCCCGCCGGCTTCAGCATCACGACCGACGCCTGCCGCGCCTACTCTCGCCACCACCAGGTTCCCGAAGGCCTCGACGACGAGGTAGGGGAGCATATCGGCCGTCTCGAGGAGAAGACGGGGAAGCATTTCGGCGACACCGAGGATCCGCTGCTCGTGTCGGTACGCTCCGGCGCCGCGATCTCGATGCCGGGGATGATGGACACGATCCTCAACCTCGGGCTGAACGACGACGCGGTCGAGGGGCTTGCCCGCAAGACCGCGAATCCGCGCTTCGCGCGCGATTCCTACCGCCGCCTGATCCAGATGTACGGCGAGGTTGTCGACGGCATCGACGGCAGCCGCTTCGAGAACGCACTCGCGGACCTCAAGCGCGAGCGGGGCGTGCAGCTGGACGTCGATCTCACCGGTGACGACCTCGGCGTCCTCGTCGAGACGTTCAAGAACATCTACCGTCAGGAGACGGACGGCGAGTTTCCGCAGGACGCGCGAGAGCAGCTGCGCCGCGCAGTGCTCGCGGTATTCGAGTCGTGGGGCAACCCGCGTGCCCAGGTCTACCGGCGCACGTACGGCATCCCCGACGATCTCGGCACCGCTGTGAACGTCATGCAGATGGTGTTCGGCAACAAGGGCGAGCGCTCGGCGACCGGCGTCTGCTTCACGCGGGACCCGTCGACCGGCGAGACCGGCGTGTACGGCGAGTACCTGATCAACGCGCAGGGTGAGGACGTCGTGGCCGGCATCCGCACGCCGCAGCCGGTGGAGGAGATGGGCAAGACGCTGCCCGAGGCGTACCAGCAGCTCCTCGACACGATGGCGCATCTCGAGCAGCACTACCGCGACATGCAGGACATCGAGTTCACCGTCGAGGACGAGCGGCTCTATCTTCTGCAGACCCGCTCTGCGAAGCGCACCGCGGTGGCTGCGATCAAGTCGGCCGTCGACATGACGGCGGAGGGCCTGATCAGCCGCGAGGAGGCGATCTCGCGGATCGACCCCGGCCAGCTCGACCAGCTGCTGCACCCCATGCTCGATCCGAGCGTGACGCTCGAGATCGCGGCCCGCGGCCTCAACGCCTCCCCGGGCGCAGCCTGCGGGAAGATCGTGCTCGACGCCGACACGGCGGAGGAGCGCGGTAAGGCCGGCGAGTCCGTCATCCTCGTCCGCTACGAGACGACGCCGGACGACATCCACGGCCTGCTGCAGTCCAAGGGCATCCTCACGGCGCATGGCGGCATGACGTCGCACGCGGCCGTGGTCGCCCGCGGCATGGGCAAGCCCTGCGTCGCAGGCTGCGAGGGGCTCACGATCGACGTCGCGGCGAAGATCGTCCGCATCGGCGAGCACGAGCTCCACGAGGGCGACACGATCACGGTCGACGGCGGGACGGGCCGCGTCATCGTGGGCGAGGTCGCACTCGTGCCGCCTCAGATCAACGAGGACTTCGAGACGATCCTCGGGTGGGCGGACGAGGTCCGGCGGATGAAGGTTCGCGCGAATGCGGACAATCCCGAGGATGCCGCGAAGGCGCGCGAGTTCGGCGCGCAGGGCATCGGCCTCTGCCGCACGGAGCACATGTTCTTCGGCGAGGAGCGGCTGCCCGTGGTGCAGGAGATGATCCTTGCGTCCGACGAGGCCGGACGGCGTGCCGCGCTCGACCGGCTCCTGCCGTTCCAGCAGGCCGACTTCGAGGCGATCTTCGAGGTGATGGCGGGCCTGCCGGTGACGATCCGGCTGCTCGATCCGCCGCTGCACGAGTTCCTGCCGCCGATCGACCAGGCGACGGACGAGCGGATGCGGCAGCGGATCAAGGTGCTGCACGAGTCCAACCCGATGCTCGGCACGCGCGGCTGCCGCCTCGGCATCCAGTGGCCCGAGATCTACGAGATGCAGGTGCGGGCGATCGCGCGGGCCGCCAAGGCCGTGCAGGAGCGGACGGGCGAAGCTCCGCTCGTCGAGATCATGCACCCGCTCGTCGTGTTCAAGGAGGAGCTGCGGCGGTTGCGCGAGCTCACCGAGCAGGTGATGGAGGAGGAAGCGCCGGCGATCGAGTACCTGTGCGGCACGATGATCGAGCTGCCGCGGGCCGCGCTCCGCGCGGCGGAGATCGCCGAGTACGCCGACTTCTTCTCGTTCGGCACGAACGACCTCACGCAGACGACGCTCGGCATGTCGCGCGACGACGCCGAGGGCAAGTTCCTCACGTTCTACCTCGAGGACAACGTGATCGAGTCCAACCCGTTCGAGCGGCTCGACCAGGACGGCGTGGGCGAGCTGATGAAGATCGGCGTCGAGCGCGGCCGCAGCGTCAAGGCCGGCCTGAAGACGGGCATCTGCGGCGAGCACGGCGGCGAGCCGAGCTCGGTCGAGTTCTGCCACCGGCTCGGGCTCGACTACGTGAGCTGCTCGCCGTACCGGGTGCCGCTCGCACGACTCGCCTCAGCGCAGGCGACGCTGAAGGAAGCGCATCGCGCCGAGTACGTGGTCGCAGGGGGGTAAGTGCCCCCATACGAGCTCCTCGTCGACGGACGCAGGCAGGCGCGGGCCGGCTCGGACGCCGAGGCCCTCGCGTGGCTGCGCGGCTAGACGTCAGGCGTGCGTCGGCTCGGCCTCACGGCGGAGCGCGACGGTTCGCCCGCGGCTGACGAAGCGGCGGTAGCGCGGGTTCGGGGGTGGCGGAGGCACGGGCGCCCGGTCGGCCGGGGCCGCCGGCGCCGGGTAGCGGCGCTCGAGCGCGTGCAGCTCGGAGAGGAGGTGCGAGGTCTGCTCGCGCTCACGGCTGCGGATCCGCTCGGCCTCCGCCGGGTTCACCACCTCGCCCTGCTCGTCGAGCGCGAGCGCGTGCTCGAAGGTGTCGAGCGCGGTGAGCAGCGCCTTCGCGAGCTGCTTCTCGGGCAGCGCCCGCTGGCCGTCGTGGTGGCGGTGGCGCACCTCGGCGAACGCGAGCGACTTGCAGACCTCGCGTCCGCACGTGAACAGGTCCGTGTCCCACACGACAAATCCGGGCCGGTTGCAGTAGTGGCACCGGTCGAGCTTGATGAAGATGTCACGTGCCATGCTCTCCTTCTGCTTTGAGCGTGCCCCGAGGCACGGGAGCAGGGCATCGGGGCGGGCACCGATCCCCGCTCAGGAGTTCTAGGCGAGGCCGCGGACCTGCCAGTAGGCGATCGCGATGCTGGCCCCGGCTATCAGCAGGAGGCCGAGGGCACCTCCGAGCCCGAGCCGGCCGTAGGCGGCGTGCCCGCGACCCCAGCGCGCGAAGGCGAGCGTGGCGAGGATGCCGCCGATCAGGCCGCCGATATGACCGCCGATCGAGATGTTCGCGATCGCGAAGGAGAGAGCGAGGTTGATCACGATCAGGGTCATCGCGTTGCCGCCGACCCGGCCGGTCGCCTGCCATTCGAGGACCGCCATTGCGCCGAGCACACCGAAGATCGCGCCGGAGGCGCCGACCGTGACGCCGGGCGTCTGGACGAGCGCGCCCGCCGAGCCGGCGAGTCCGGCGACGAAGTAGAGGGCGAGGAAGCGGGTGCGGCCGAGGTATTGCTCGACAGGAGCGCCGAACCACCACAGCGCGAGCATGTTGAAGCCGATGTGGAGGAGGTTCGCGTGCAGGAACATCGTCGTGATCAGCCGCCACCAGTCGCCGTTCGCAACCTCCGGGCCGAAGAGCCAGAGCTTCGCGTAGAGGCTGCCGCCGGGGTTGTTGATCCCTGCGCCCTGCACCGCCCCGATCAGGTAGACGGCGACGTTGAGGGCGATCAGCGCCTTCGTGACGAGCGCCTCGGTGCGGCCGAGCGGCATGTGCGGCGCGCGCACGACGACCCGGCTGCCGAGCGCGCGTCCGCGGGCGGGAGCGCGGGTGCCGGCGTGGTCGGGGCAGCGCAGCCCGACCGGCGCGACGGTCATGCACTCGGTGCAGATCGGCCGTCCGCACTCCGAGCACGAGAGCCCCGTCTCGCGGTTCGGGTGGCGGTAGCAGGTCGGCAGGCCCGTCTGCGTCGAGGACACGGAGACTAGGGTAACCCCGTGCGCGTCCACGTCGCTTTCACACCCGGCGAGCAGACGCCCGCGCCGGTCGGGATCGTCGTCGACGTCCTGCGCGCGACCTCGACGATGACGCAGGCGCTCGACGCCGGCTACCGGCGCGTGCTCTGCTGCGCGGAGATCGACGAGGCGCGGGCGCTCGCCGCGACGGAGGGCTCCGTCAAGCTCGCAGGCGAGCGGCGGCTGGAGCACATCCCGGGCTTCGACTTCGGCAACTCTCCGCGCGAGGTGGCCGGCGAGCCTGCGGCCGAGACGCTCGTCCTCACGACGACGAACGGGACCCGGCTGCTCGTCTCTGCCGCCGCCCGCTTCGAGCGCGTGTACGTCGGCTCGCTCCTCAACCTCGACGCGGTCGCCGCCGCGGCGCGGGAGGGTGGGGAGGACGTGGCCGTGCTCTGTGCGGGCGTGCTCGGCGAGCTCGCGCTCGACGACGCCTACTGCGCGGGACGCATCGCCGAGGTGCTCGGCGGCGAGCCCGCGGACTCCGCCGCCGCCGCGATCCGTCTCGTCCACACGTTCGGCGGCGCGCTCGAAGGCCTCGGCGCGAGCCAGAGCGCCCGCAACCTGCGCAGCCACGGGCTGGAGTCGGACATCGAGTGGTGCGCGCGCGAGAGCGTGCTCGACGTCGCTCCACGCTTCGTGGGCATGGCCGGCGCTGCCGCCGAGGTCACGCTGTAACTGCCGGAGAAGATGCGGGGCAGCTTCGGGAGAATCGAAGCTGCCCCGTCCAACTCGGGCTTCGCGGCTTGGCGGGCTTCCCGGATGCTAGGAGTGCGGCTTGAAGGCACCCGGGCGAAGTCCGAGTGAGCAGTATCACACATCGTTGCCGATTGTCCAACCCCCCTCTGGGGTAGGCTCGAAGCGGCGCCTGGATGCGGGAACTGCATCCTTGCGGCCCGCCTCGTGCGGGCGACCCTGTTCCGCGCATCCGGGCGCCGACGATTGACGGGAAATATGCCTTCAAAGGAGAGGGCTCCCGTCAGACAGGAGAACGGGAAGGTCTATACCCGTGAGCCTGCGCTAGACGATGCGCCCTCGACCGCCTACGGCGGTCGGCCTGATTGCTAGGGCCGAATGGGGCCGCCGAGCTTCGCCAGCAACTCAGTAGGTGGATCGCTGAGTTCTCCCAGAAGATCAGCGACCAGCCTGGGCATAGCGGCGAGCCATTCGTTCAGGAGGACGCCCTGGATGGCTGGCTGCGTTCGAAGAGCGGCCTTGAGTTGAAGGTCGGGATTCGGTCCGGTGCGTCGAACGTAGACCGGTACGAGGTGTGCGCCGTTCTGCAATGGCTCCCACATGACTTTGCTGGTCGGAATCCGCGTGATGGTGCAATCAGGCGTCTTGCCGATCCCGTACTCAACTCCGCGCGGGGCGATCTGGGCTGGTTGAACGGAACGGTGCTTGTCATCGTTGGAGAGCCGGTGGAGGACGGCGAATGCGTGATTGGCGCTACCCCGTTTTCCGACCTTGTACGGCTGGTACCTGCGAACGACAGCACGGTCGCCACGCGGATTCCAGGGAGCATGTTGGGAAGCTCCTTGTTGAACTGAGTTCGGGTCTCCCACACGGGGAAGAAGATTTTCCGCCGGGCGCGGTTGCTCAAGGTGTCTGGCGGCGTTCGACCGCGACAGACAAGGGCCCATGCGATGTGGTCGACGCAGCCTCGGTAGTTGTGCGCGATATCTCCGAGTACCAGTCCCCACTCGATGGGAAGCGGAGAAATCGCTTTGACGAACACGTCGATGCAATGACGCTTCGCGTCGTAGTGACCCCCCAAAACAACCTTCTTGTCGGCCTGAGGATCAGCTCGCCGCTGCTTCATATGGGCGTCGAGCTCGTGCGAATGCGCTACTGCCCAACTCCACTTGAGCCAGGCACTCTCGAAAAGGTTCTGGGTCTCGCTCATGAGCGCTAACCTCCGTACTGATGGGAGACAAGGTGCAAGAGCCGCCGGCCTCTACGCAGCGCACGCGGAAGGGCGCAGAGATCCCCGTGCCGAAGCGCAGGGATCTCATGGCCGCGTTCCGCAAGATCGTCCGGCCGGTCAAGAAGCCCTAGCGCGCGCTCAGCGCACGACGCAGCGTCTCTACCAGGTCGATTACGGGAGCGGTCGCGACGTTTCGCTTGGCGAGCGCAATCGCGGCGCGCGCGCTGCGAATGTCGCGGTAGCTCTCCGTCCAGTAGACGATCTCGTGATTCATCGCGTCCGTCAGCCGGACGTGGCGCCCGTTCGAGTCGGGCACGATCTGGAACCGCAAGGGATTCTGCATGGTGTGACTCCTGTTGCCGTGACCTTCTCGCCGCCTGTTGGAGCAGGCGCCAATGGCGGAAGGGATCGCCAAAAGTCTGCGGTCCGGCTCGGACGACAGCCGAGCGGCCGTGGAGAATCGCCCTTCGTCCTGGTGGCGCGGGTGTGGTTCCTGTTGCCGACGGCCCGGGTTGGAGCCCGGGCCGTCACCCTTTCCTAGCTCCGAACGGCCTGCGCGAGCAGGGCGTGGAACATCGAGCCTGGATCGTGGCGGCGGTTGTAGCGCCACACGTACTCGTTGAGGTAGCCCTGGAGCCACTTCTGCGAGACGGCGTGGTAGGCGCCGCGGACGCCATTCTTGAACAGGCCGAAGAACCCTTCGATGGTCTGCGTGTGAACGTCCCCGTCCACGTAGATGCGGGCGGAATGGTTGATCCGGCGGTGCTGGTAGCCCTTGCTGCCGAGCTGCTTGTACGCCTGGAAGTCGTCGGTGTAGACGGTCGAGGCGGGAAGCACGTACTCCCTGACCTTGGCGTGCAGGACGTGACCCCGACTATTGGGGATGACCGACGCGCGGATGCGTCCGCCGCGCTCGACCGCGCCGAACACGACGGCCTTGCGGTCCCAGTAGGCCGTCTGCATGTTCCAGCCCTTGCGGGCGACCTCGCGCCGGTACGACTCGCGCGGCTTCCCGCCGACGAACGTCTCGTCCGCCTCGACCTCGCCCGACAACGGCGCTTCGTTGTCGTCCTCGGCCATGAGCTGGTTGCGGATCAGGTTGAACATTCGCCATGCGGTCTTGTACGTCACGCCAAGCTCGCGTTCGAGCTGCTTGGCCGAGACCCCGCATCGAGTGCTCGCCATGATGTACATGGCGTAGAACCACAGCTGAAGCGACGTGGACGACTTGCTCGAAGATCGTCCCCTTCAGCGGGTGGATGCGGTGCCCGCAGGCCGAGCAGAACCACGCAGGGCGCGGTGCGTCGTCTCGTACCGCTTGAAGACCCGGTCTTGCTCGCACCGCTCACAGCGGGCCGTGGAGCCGTCAGGGGCGAAGCGGGAGCGCCACACGAACTCCAGGCAGGCTTCGTCGTCCGGGAACTCTCGGAAGAACTCCAGGACGTTGCAGGACGATTCGGAGGACGCGGCGCGGATAGGGTTTCGGCGGTCAACGGGGGGCATAGCTCGCTCCTTGTTGGCAAGAGCGCGTCACGGGTTGCACCCCGTGGCGCGCTCGCTGTATCTGGCTTCGACCACTACGCTCCGGCGTCTCTCCTGTCAAGGGATAGTTCCCCGATTGACAGGAGAACGGGTGTTCGTGTAGAACGTATGTTCCCGTGATCGCCTGTCTTTCCATCCCCGGATTCGAGCTGAAGGCGGCCTGCGGAAGGCGCCCGCCCTGGCGCTGCGCCCGGCGGCGCTCGCGCCGGAGCCGGGCGGGGAGCCGCTGCTCGGCCCTGTGACGGCCGCGGCGGAGGCGGCGGGGGTGCGGCCCGGGATGCGTCTGGGAGAGGCGCTCGCGACCTGCCCGCAGCTCGCGCTCGTCGACCCGGATCCCGCGGCCGCCGAGCAGGCGTGGGAGGAGATCGTCCGGTCGCTCGAGGATACGGGCTTCGCGGTCGAGCCGGCCGCGGTCGGCGTCGCGTACTTCGAGACGCGCGGGGTCGAGCGGTTGTACGGCGGGCTCGAGCCGGCGCTGCTGCGCGCGCTCGCCGCGGCCGGCGCCGGCTGGGACGCGCGGATCGGCGCGGCGACCCGGCGCTTCGCCGCCCTCGCGGCCGCGTCGGTTGCGCAGCCGGGCAGGCTGCTCGTCGTTCGCGACGAGGAGATGGGGCGCTTCCTCGCGCCGCTGCCGCTGACGCTGCTGCCGCTCGAGCGGCGGCGGTACGAGGAGCTCGAATCCCTCGGAGTGCGCAGGCTGGGAGAGCTTGCCGGCCTTCCGGGTGGCGCCGTCGCCGAACGCTTGGGGCCGGACGGCCGGCGCGCCTGGGGCCTGGCGAGAGGCGGGGCGGCCGCGCGGGTGCGCGGTCGCCGCCCGCCGTCCGAGCTGGCGGAGACGCTCGACGTTCCCGGACGCGGTCGGGAACGAGCTGACGCTGCGTCGCGCGTTCGGCGCGCTCGTCGAGACCGTGCTCGCCCGGCCGGAGCGCCGCGACCGCTTCGTCCGCAAGGTGGCGCTCGCCGCGCGGCTCGTCGGCGGCGGCTCGTGGCGCCGCTCGCTCACGCTGCGCGAGCCGAGCGCAGACGCCGACCGGATCCGCGTCGCGCTCGCGCCCAGGCTCGCAGAGCTGCCGGCGCCGGTGCTCGAGCTCCGGCTCGAGCTCGTCGAGCTCGACCGAGCCCGCCGGCCTCCAGCTCGAGCTGCTCGCCGCCGGCGCCGAGGACCGCAGCCGCCTGAGCGAGGGCCTCCGCCAGGTGCGGGCCAGCACCGGCTCCGGCTCCGTCTGCACCGTCGTGGAGGTCGCACCGTGGTCGCGCATTCCCGAGACGCGAGCGCTGTTCGTACCGCGGGACGACTGAACGAGCCGCGCCCGGCACGCGTCGAGTCGAACTTCGACGGCACGCCGTGGCAGGTGAACCACCAGCCGGTCGTCGTGCTGCGCGAGGAGTGGCGGGTGCTCGACCGCTGGTGGACCGAGGAGCCGGTCATGCGCCGCTACTTCGAGGTCGTGCTGGAGAGCGGCGAGAACACCGTCGTCTTCCACGACGGCTCAGGCAGGGGATGGTTCACCCAGCGCGGCGCGTAACGCGCGGGCGGCAACCTCCGGATCGGCCGCGTCCCGGATCGCGCGGACGACGGCGATCCCGGGCGCGCCCGCTGCGGCGAGCTCCGCCGCATTGCCGAGGTCGACGCCGCCGATCGCGAACCAGGGCACGCGCGCGTGCTCGGCCGCCGCCCGCACGAGCTCGAGCCCGACGCTCTCGGCGTCCGGCTTCGTGGGCGTGCCGAAGACGGCGCCGACGCCGAGATAGTCGACGTCCGCGCCCCCCGCGGCGGCGAGCTCCGCCCGCGAGCCGACGGAGAGGCCGACCAGCCGCTCCCGTCCGACGGTCGCCCGGGCGAGCGCCGCCGGTGTGTCGCCCTGGCCGACGTGGACGCCGTCGGCGGCCGCCGCCTCGACGAGCTCGGGCCGGTCGTTCAGCACGAACAGCGCACCGTGCGCGTCGCAGACGCGGCGAAAGACCGCAGCGGCGCGGACGAGCGCGTCGTCCGGGAGCTCCTTGTCGCGCAGCTGGACGACGTCGACACCGCCGCGCAGCGCCGCATCGAGCAAGAGGGCCGGATCCTCTCCGTGCGGCCGGGCCTCGAGCACGAGGTAGAGGCTCGACCGGGCCAGCCGCGTGCGGCGCTCGGTGCCGTTCACCGCGGCGGAGCCTAGCGGCCCGGAGAACGGGTCGATCGGCAGGTGCTCCGGAGCGGCCGCTACCCTCGTCCGGTGAGCCGTGCGCGTCGGCCGCCTCGCAGGCGGCGCAAGGGCAGGCCCCTCCTCCTCGCCGGTGCGTGCCTCGCGGGGGTGATGGCGCTCGGTGCGTTCCACTGGAACCACCCGACGCGGGCGGCTGCGGTCGTCTCGACCACGGGAGCCGGAACCGAACAGCCGTCGCCCGCCGGCGCCCGCCTGCGCGGACTCCCGCGGTGCGCAGGCAGGGACCGCTTCCGGGCGCCCTCCTGATCGCCGACCGCGGCAACGACCGCATGATCCTCGTGAATCCGAACCACCGGATCCTCTGGAGCTTCCCGACGGCGCACGACCTCGCGCAGGGCACCCGGCTGAACTTCAACGACGACGCCTTCGTGGAGCCCGGCGGCAAGGCGATCGTGTCGAACGAGGAGGAGGCGCACACGATCGTCTCGGTGAACATCCGCACGCATGTCCGCGTGCATCTCTACGGAACGCCGGGCGTCAAGGGCAGCGGTGCGAACCAGCTGAACACACCTGACGACGCATACGTTCTGCCCGACGGCACGCTCACGGTCGCCGATGCGTACAACTGCAGGATCCTCTTCATCCGCGCGCACAAGATCGTGCGGCAGCTCGGACGCACAGGAGCCTGCTACCACGATCCGCCACGGGCGTTCGGCGCCGTGAACGGCGACACGCCGTTGAAGGACGGAGGCGTGCTCGTGTCCGAGATCCAGGGCTCCTGGATCGACAACATCGCGCACAACGGGCGGCTGCGCTGGGCCGTGCGCGCGCCCGTCTCCTATCCGTCGGATCCGCAGATGCTCCCGGGCGGCCGCATCCTCCTCGCCGACTACACGAGCCCCGGAGCGGTGCTGATCATGAACCGGCACGGCACGGTGCTCTGGCGCTACAGCCCGCCGTCCGGCTTCGCCGCACTCGACCACCCCTCGCTCGCGATGATGCTTCCGAACGGCGACATCGCGGTCAACGACGACTATCGGGACCGCGTCGTCATCATCGACCCGCGCCTGAACGCGATCGTCTGGGAGTACGGGCACGCAGGACTACCCGGCCGGGGCGCCGGCTTCCTCAACACGCCGGACGGCATGGACTTCGTCCCGCTGGGAGCAAACGACACGCCGCTGTGGAGCCTCGTGCACCATCCGTAGCGGTTGCGGTCGTGCTGGCGCTCGACGCCGGCAGGCAACGCGCAGGCGCGAGCCGGGCTGAAGACGTCCGGCTATGCCTATGCACGCGCCTGTCCGAGCGCGGGCCGCCGCGACGCGGTCGACCGCTGGAAGATGGACACGTGCAACTGCACGTCGTACGTCGCCTGGGCGCTCGCCGCGAACGGCTTCCGGACCGACTGGTTCGTGCCCGGCTCGATGGACGCGTGGAACTGGCCGAACGTCGCACGCCTGAAGGGCCTCCGCACCGGCGACGCTGCCACGGGCCGGCGCCGTGGCGGTCTGGCCGGAATGGGGGAAGTTCGGGCACGTCGCCCTCGTCACGGCCGTACACGCGGACGGTTCGTTCGACGTCGCCGAGTACAACCGGCCCGGCGGGGTGAAGTTCGGGTTCGACCGGCGGGCCCGGGTCTCGCCGGACGACGTCACGTTTCTGTACGTGCCGCGGGCCCGCTGACACCGCCGTCGGAGACGTCGATCCCGACGACCCGGCTGCCGTCGCGCTCCACGCCGCGAATCGCCTTCGCAACCGCGCTCGCGAGGTCGCCGCCTTCGACGGTCACGTCCACCGGCTCACCGAAGCTCCGGACGACCCGGAGCCGATGCACCGGGCCGGCGGCCCGGGCACGCGCGAGGACCGGCTGCAGCGCGACGAGCGCGAGGTCCAGCACGACGAGGGCTCCGAACAGCCTCGGATAGGTCCCGCCGTCCGGCTGCGCCCACAGGAGCGCGCTGGCAGCAACGACGGCGAGGGCGCCCGTTCCGCACGACGCCGCGAACAGCCGGCGCACGACGACGGAGTCGCGCTCCCGCCGGCGGGCCGACAGGATCGACACCTGCGTACAGGCGAGCGCGAATACCGTCGCCGTCCCCATCGACTTGCCCAGCGCGTCCGGACGGGAGGGCGTCCACACGGATGCGAGCGCGAGCGCGGCACTCACCGCGACGAGCGCCGCCGTCGCGAGCGCGAGCGCCCGGAGGCGCCCCTGGTCGAAGAGCATGACCGACGGCAGCGCGATCAGGCCGTAACCGGCAAGGAGCGCGGTCGAGCCGAGGATCTTGCCCTCGGTGCTGCCGAAGCGCCCCACGAGCAAGATCGCAATCGCGAGCAGCGCCGAGGCCGACAGCAGGCCTGCAACGCAGAGCAGCAGGATCCGCCTACCCGTCACGATTCCTCCAGGCTGAGCATCGGCCTGCCGGCGACCGTGGCCATCCGCAGAGTTGCGGAAAAGGAGATGCAGACGAACATATGTTCGTGTAGAACACGAGGATGGGCTACGTCGAGCTTCACGCGCACTCGGCCTACTCGTTCCTCGACGGCGCGTCGCAGCCGGAGGAGCTGGCGGCCCGGGCCGCCGAGCTCGGCTACCCGGCGCTCGCCCTCACCGACCACGACGGCGTCTACGGGTCGCTCGAGTTCGCGCACGCCGCAAAGCACCTCGGTGTCCGGCCGATCACCGGGGCGGAGGTCACCCTCGACGGCGGCTTGCACGTCACGCTGCTCGTCGAGACCCCGCAGGGCTACGCGAACCTCTGCCGGCTGCTGACCGCCGCGCACGCGCGGGACGCGTCCGAAGGAAGGGCGCGAGCCGCTGCCGCCGTCGCTCGACCCGCGCCTGCTCGAGCAGCTCAACGAGGGGCTCGTCTGTCTCTCCGGCTGCGCGCGGCACGGGCTGGCGGTACACGACCCGAACGCCGCGGCGCGGCTCGCGCGGTCCTTCGGTCGCGACCGCTTCTTCGTCGAGCTGCAGCGCCCGTACGAGCGGGGCGACTCGCGCCGCAACGCGGCGCTGCGCGACCTCGCAGAGACGTTGCACGTGCACACCGTCGCGATCGGGAGACGTGCACGCGCACGATCCGCGCCGCGCCGTGCTCCAGGACGTGCTCGTCGCGGTCCGCTCGCGCACCTCGCTCGACGGCTGCGAGCGGGAGCGGCGCGGCAACCACGAGTGCGTGCTCGCAGCGCCCGCGGACGTGCTCGAGCGCTTCCCCGACGACCGGGACGCGGTCCTGCGCACCGCCGAGCTCGCGGAGCGGCTCGCGTTCGACCTGACGGAGGAGCTCGGCTACCGGTATCCCGACTTCTCGGACGGACAGGACCCGGCGATCGTGCAGCTGCGACGCGTCTGCGAGCGCGCGTTCGCGGAGCGCTACTCCGATCTGAACGGGCACAAGCGACGCGTGCGCGAGCGGCTGGAGGAAGAGCTCGTGCTGATCGACGAGCTCGGTCTCGCCGGGTTCTTCCTGCTCCACTGGGAGGTGCTCGAGCTCGCACGCGAGGTCGCCTGCGAGGTGCGCGCTCCCGGCTCGATGCGCCACGTCCTGCCGCCGGGACGCGGACGCGGCTCCTCCGTCGGCTCGCTCGTCTGCTACCTGACCGGGCTGTCGCACGTCGACCCGGTCGCGGCCAAGCTCTCGCTCGGCCGCTTTCTCAACCGCGAGCTCTCGTCGGTGCCGGACATCGACCTGGACTTCCCGCGGGACATTCGCGAGCAGCTGATCGTCCGGGTCACCGAGAAGTACGGGCGCGAGCACGCCGCGCTCGTCGCGACCTTCGCCACGTACCGCTCGCGCGGTGCGATCCGCGACGTCGGCAAGGCGCTCGGCCTCCCGTTCGCGGAGCTCGAGCGGCTCGCGAAGCTCTCCGACGGCTGGAACGCGGCCCGCGTCGCCGAGGAGGTGGCGCTGCTGCCGGACGCGGCGCAGAAGCTCGCCTCGCCGCGCTGGCGCGCCTTCGCCGAGCTGTGCTCGGAGATCGCCGGCCTGCCGCGCCACATCTCGCAGCATCCCGGCGGGATGGTCATCTCGACCCGGCCGCTCGTCGAGCTCGTCCCCGTGCAGCCGTCCGCGATGGCGGGCCGGCAGATGTGCCAGTGGGACAAGGACTCGTGCGCCGACGCGGGCTTCCTCAAGATCGACCTGCTCGGGCTGGGCATGCTCTCCGCGGTCGAGGAGTGCGTCGACCTGATCGCACGCACGCGCGGCCGGCAGATCGACCTCTCGCGCATGCCGCTCGACGATCCCGCCGTGTTCGAGGAGATCCAGAACGCGGACACCGTCGGCTGCTTCCAGATCGAGAGCCGGGCGCAGATGCAGTCGCTCCTGCGCACCCGGCCGGAGAACCTCGACGACCTCACCGTCCAGGTCGCGCTCGTCCGGCCGGGGCCGATCCAGGGCAAGGCGGTGCACCCGTACATCGACCGCCGGCAGAAGCTGCGCGAAGACCCGGACTTCGAGCCGCCGGCCGACCATCCGCTGCTGCAGGAGCCGCTGCGCGAGCACGCTCGGCGTCGTCGTCTTCCAGGACCAGGTGCTCGAAGTCGCGATCCATCTCGCCGGCTTCACCGTCGGCGAGGCAGAGGGGCTGCGCCGCGCGATGAGCCGCAAGCGCTCGCACGCCGCACTCGAGGCGTACCGCACCCGCTTCGTCGAGGGCGCGCTCGGCAAGGGCGTCGACGAGTCGACCGCGCACATGGTCTACGACAAGCTCGTCGGCTTCTCGGGCTTCGGCTTCCCGAAGTCGCACTCGGCGGCCTTCGGGCTGCTCGCCTACCAGTCGGCGTGGCTGCGCCACCACTACCGGGCGGAGTTCCTCGCCGCGCTGCTCAACGCGCAGCCGATGGGCTTCTATCCGCCGGCGACGCTCGTGCGCGACGCGCAGCGGCGCGGCGTGGAGACGCGGCCGCCGCACGTGATGCGCAGCGGGGTCGGTTGCAGCATCGAGGACGGCGCCGTGCGCATCGGCCTGAAGTACGTGCAGGGCGTGGGCGAGGACGACGCCGAGGCCGTCGTCGGGAGCCGGACGCGGACTGGGCCGTTCTCGATCGTCGCGCGACCTCGCCCAGCGGACGGCGCTGCGACGACGAGCTGTCGCTGCGTCGTCGAATCCGGCGCCTGCGACTGCTTCGGCCTGCGCAGGCGCGAGCTCCTCTGGCAGCTCGGGCTCGTTCCGCGCCCGCAGACGGTGCCCGGCTCCGGCGGCAGCGAGAAGCAGCTCGCGCTCCCGCTCGAGCCGACCGTCGACGACGCCCGACCTACCGGAGCCGACGACGTGGGAGCGGATGCTCGCCGACTACCGGACGACGAGCATGTCGGTCGGCGTGCACCCGCTCGAGCTGATGCGGCCGCACCTGCCGCCGGGAACGCTCTCGAGCCTCGAGCTGCTCGACCAGCCGCACCGCGCACGCGTCGCCGTCGCGGGGATGGTCGTCGCGCGGCAGCGGCCTTCGACCGCGAACGGCGTCGTCTTCATGCTGCTCGAGGACGAGTACGCGCAGGTGAACCTGATCGTGCCCCCGGTCGTATACGAGCGCTTCCGTGCCGTCGTGCGCGGCGAGCCGCTCCTGCTCGCGCGAGGGCGGTACGAGCATCTCGACCGCAACCGGAACGTCCTCGTGCGGAGGTCGTCAGCCTCGGCCCGCTCGCCCGGAGGCTCACCGACGGCGCCGACGTCCACGGCTCGCTGCCCGGCGCGCACCACTTCGGGCACCGCTGAGCGTGGCTCAGCGGTTTTCGATCTCGAGCCCGAACGGCGGCCAACGCCGTTTCACCGCGCGGTTGAACGCCGCCTCGTACTCCTCCGCGGCGTCCTCGTCGAGCGTGCGCGCGAAGCGGTCGCGCATGTCCGCGAGCGCCTCGGTCGCCGTCTCGACGACGTCGACATAGTCGCCGTACTTCTCCTCGGCCTCGTCGCGCTCGGCGCGGTTGTACGTCTGCTCGGCCTCGCGCACCTCGGCGAGTAGCGGTGCCTCGTCCGCCGCGAAGACATCGAGCTGGCGCGCGATCAGATCGGCGAAGCGGCGCCGGAATCTCACACGAGCTCCTCGTAGATGTCCAGATGCGCGCGTGCGGCCGCTTCCCAGGTCAACTCGGCGCGCGCCCGCCGCGCGCCGTCGCGCGCCTGCTCGAGCGCGTCGCGATCGGAGAGCAGCTCGTGCACGGCGGCCGCAAGGGCTTCGACGTCGCCGGCCGCGACGACGCGGCCGGCGCCGAAGCGGCGCACCGGCTCCGCGATGCCGCCGACGTCGTACGCGACCGCGGGCACGCCGGCGCCGAGCGCGCGCAGCAGCGCGCCGCTCTGGTCGAGCTCGGGCCGGTACGGGAACACGGCGATCGTCGCGTCGCCGAAAGCTCGGTCGACCTCCGCCGGTGGGAGGTAGCCGAGCCGCCACTCGACGTCGAGGTCCGCGGCGCGGGTGCGGTACGGCTCGATCGGCTCGAGCGGATCGCCGGCGACGAGCAGCCGGGCGTCGCCGGCGCGCCGGACGGCTTCGATCGCGTCGGCCAGGCCCTTGTAGGGGCGGATGACGCCGAAGCTGAGCACCGTGCGGCCGTCGTCGCGCGCGCTCCGGATCGCTGGGGAAGACCGGATGCGGCACGACTCGGAGCCGCGCGGCGTCGACACCGAGCGCTGCAAGGGTGTCGCGGCCCTGCTCGCTGTGCACGACGACGCGGTCGAAGCGTGTGAGCAGCCGGCGCCACAGCTCGGCCTTGCGCGCGGTCCGTCGCGGCAGCAGGTCGTGAGCCGTGAACACGCACGGCACGCGCGGGCGGAAGAGACGCACGTCGAGCTCCGGCACGGTCAGCCACTGCGCGTGGAGCACGTCCGCCGGGCGCAGCAGCAGCGCCGCCAGCCCGAGCGGGTGCTCGACCACCTTGAGCGGCAGCCGGAGCGGAGAGCGCCGGAACAGCCGCGAGGAGAGCGGGTAGAAGAGCTCACGGCGCGTGTAGCCGTCGGGACTCGGGGCGTCGCCGAAGCGGAAGCGCGACGTGACGAGCTCGACCTCCGCGCCGGCGCGGGCGAGGGCGGCTGCGAGCGCGTGGTCGTAGGGCGGGGTGAACGCAGAGGGGTCGGCGAGCACGATTCGCACGCGCCGTAGGCTACGCCCGTGCCGCTGCTCGTCCGCACCTGGAACGTCTTTCACGGCAACGCCGTCCCTCCGGAGCGGCGCGCCTACCTCGAGGAGATGGTTCGCGCTGGCGACCGGCGACCGGCCCGACCTGCTCGCCTTGCAGGAGGTGCCCGTCTGGGCGCTCGCCCGGCTCGCCGGCTGGAGCGGGATGACGGCGGTCGGCGCGGTCGCCGCCCGGCCGCGGCTCGCGAGCGCCGAGCTGGGACGGCTGGTCACCGCCGTCCACCACGGGCGCCTCCGCTCGGCGGTGACCGGGCAGGCGAACGCGATCCTCGTCGCGCCGCACCTGCGCGTCGTCGAACCGCGAACCGTCGTGCTCAACGCGTCGCGGCTGCGGCGGGCCGTGCGCGAGCGGCGCGTCTGCCAGGCGGTTCGCGTCGTCGGCGTCGGCATCGTCGCCAACTTCCACGCGACAAGCCTCGCGCAGGACATTTCGATCGCGGACGGCCAGCTGCTCCGCGCCGCGGCGTTTGCGGACGCGCTCGCGCAGCCCGGCGAGCCCGTGATCCTCTGTGGCGACGCGAACATCGAGCCGGGCCAGGGGTCGACCTACGAGGAGCTGCGGTCGTGGGGCTACTCGGAGCCGGCGCCCGGAATCGACCAGATCCTCGTCCGCGGGGCGGCAGCCACTGCGCCAGCGGCGTGGCCCGAGGAACGGCGCCGGGCGGGCGGGCGCCTCCTCTCCGACCACGCACCGGTAGAACTTCACATCGGATGACCTTCGAGGAGGCACGCGCGCAGTTCCCGGTGCTCGAGCGCTACGCGTATCTTCAGGCGGGGACCAACGGCCCGCTGGCGCGGACGACTGTCGAGGCGTTCACCGCGGTGGCGGAGGCCGAGCTGCGCGAGGGCCGTAGCGGCAAGGCCCACTTCGACCGGATGCTCGCGCTGCGCGAGGAGGCGCGCCGGGGCATCGGCGCCGTGCTCGGGGTCGATCCTGCGTTCGTCGCGCTCACGGACTCGACGACGCGCGGCTGCGCGGTCGTCATGACGGGCCTCGGGTTGCGGCCGGAGGACGAGGTGATCACCACCGACCAGGAGCACTTCGGCCTCATCGGGCCGTTGCACGCATCGGGCGCGCGGGTGATCGTGACCGCCGCAGAGGAGGACGCGATCCTCGCCGCGGTGACGCCGCGCACCAAGCTCCTCGCCGTCTCGCACGTGCTCTGGACGACCGGTCGCCGGCTCGACCTCATGCGCCTCAAGGACGAGAGCGGGCTCCCGCTGCTCGTCGACGGCGCGCAGTCGGCGGGCGCCGTGGCGACCGGGGCGGAGGCGTTCGACTTCTACACGGTGTCGGCGCAGAAGTGGCTCTGCGCCCCCGACCCGACCGGCGGCCTCTTCGTCCGCGATCCCGAGCGGCTCCGTGTGGCCGCGCCGGGCTACATGGCGCAGAGCGCATACGAGCCCTCCGGCGCGTTCACGCCCAAGGAGGGAGCCGCCCGCTTCGACGCCGGCTGGATCGGCGTCCCGACGCTGGCCGGTCTGGTGGCGGCGCTCGCCGTGCACCCGGACTGGCGCTACGAGCGGGCGGCGGAGACGGCCGCGCGATGCCGCGAGCTCCTGGCCGGGCGCGTCGAGATCGTCACCCCGCCGGGACATTCCACCCTCGTCTCGTTCCGCCCGCCGGGCGATCCGACAGAGCTCGTGGCGAGCCTGGCCGAGCGCAGCGTCATCGTGCGCGAGCTGCCGGGCCGGAACCTCGTCCGCGCGTCGTGCGGCTGGTGGACGAACGAGGACGACCTGCAGCGCCTCTGCGCCGGCATCGACGCGGCGCAGCCGTAAGCGGTTTGCAGTGCGCCTACCGGAGCCCGAGCTCGGGGGCGATCGGCTTCAGCGCCTCGACGACGGTCGCGATGTGCTCGTCGAGGTCGACGCCGAGCTCTTCCGCCCCCTTGTAGACGTCCTCGCGATGCACGCCCGACGCGAACGACGGCTGCTTGAGCTTCTTCCGCACCGACTTCGGCTCGAGCCCTTCAAGGCCGGTGGGCCGCACGAGCGCGCACGCATGCACGAATCCGGAGAGCTCGTCGCAGGCGAACAGCGCCTTCTTCAGCGGCGTGTCGCGCGGCAAGCCCAGATGCTCGGCGTGTGAGAGCACGGTGTCGACCACTTCGTCCGAATACCCCTCCTCGCGCAGGATCGGCGCGCCGTCCTGCGGGTGCTTGTCGAGCGTGGGGTGCATCTCGTAGTCGAAGTCGTGCAGGAGCGCGGCGACACGCCACAGCTCCTCGTCCTCGCCGAGCTTGCGTGCATACGCGGCGGTCGATGCCTCGACGGCGAGCGCATGCCGGAGCAGCGACTCGCTCTTCGTGTACTTCGTGAGCGTCTGCCAGGCCTGGTCGCGGGTGGAGTTCGCCACGTGGCTAGGATAGCCGCCTGATGGCCGTCGTTCCCGCTGTCGACGCTTTCGTCATCGAGGGCGCCCGCCCGCTGAACGGCCGCATCCGCGCTGCCGGGAACAAGAACGGCGCCCTGCCGATCCTCGCCGCCTGCCTCCTGACGGAGGAGGAGGTCGTGCTCCACAACCTGCCGCGCATCATCGACGTGCTGACGATGCTCGACCTGCTCGCGGATCTCGGCGCCGACGTCGAGTGGATCGGCGAGAACGACGTCCGTATCCAGGCGGCGAACGTCACGAAGACCGAGCTCGACGAGGAGCTGTGCCGGCGACTGCGCGGCTCGGTCTTGTTGGCCGGCCCGCTGCTCGCGCGCTTCGGCAGCGCGATCGTGCCGCCGCCGGGCGGCGACGTGATCGGCCGGCGGCGCGTCGACACGCACCTGCACGCGTTCGAACAGCTCGGCGCGGACGTTCGGGCGGAGCGTCGCTTCACGATGCGCGCCGCCAGGCTCGCCGGCGCGCAGATCTTCCTCGACGAGGCGAGCGTCACGGGCACCGAGAACGCGGTGATGGCGGCGAGCCTCGCGACGGGCGAGACGGTGCTGAGCAACGCCGCCTCCGAGCCGCACGTACAGGACCTCTGTCGCTTCCTCGTCGCTCTCGGCGCCGACATCGACGGCATCGGCACGAACGCCGTCCGCGTGCGCGGGACGGACCGGCTGCACGGCGGCGAGTACACGATCGGCCCCGACCACATCGAGGTTGCGAGCTTCATCGGCCTCGGCGCGATCACGGAAGGCGAGATCGTCATCGACGAGTGCCGCCCCGAGGACCTCGTTGCGATCATGCCGGTCTTCCGCCGCCTCGGCATCCGCGTCGAGGTGGAGGGAACGAGCATCCGCGTCCCGGACGGCCAGGACCTCGTGATCGAGGACGACGTCGGCGGAGCGATCCCGAAGATCGACGACGGACCGTGGCCGGCGTTCCCGGCCGATCTCACCTCGATCGCCGTCGCCGTCGCAACCCAGGCGCGCGGCACGGTGATGGTCTTCGAGAAGATGTTCGAGAACCGCCTGTTCTTCGTGGACAAGCTCGTCGGCCTCGGGGCGCGGATCATCCTCTGCGACCCGCACCGCGTCGTCATCGACGGGCCGTCGCAGCTCTACGGCGAGCGCATGTCGAGCCCGGACATTCGCGCGGGGATGGCGATGCTCCTCGCCGCGCTCTGCGCCGAGGGGACGTCCACGATTGGCAACGTGCGCGAGATCGATCGCGGCTACGAGCGAATCGACGATCGCCTGCGCGCTCTCGGCGCCTCCATCGAGCGTGTCGAGAGCTGACGCTCCTGTAGCCTGCGCGCGACCATGAGCGCACCTGGGCAGGCGGGCCGAAGCGGCATCCGCGTCGACGTTCACGGCACGGGCGCGGCCAACATCGACACCGGGCTGCCCGTGCTCGACAGTCTGCTGGAGCGGCTCGCCGAGTACGCGCGCTTCGACGTCGCACTCGAGGTCGAGCCCGACACCGCGGAGACCGAAGTGGCAGAGGCGGGGAGCGCGCTCGGCCGGGCGCTGGCGGATCCGCTGCGGAGCGAGGGTGCCCGCGGCCACGGGTTCGGCATCATGACGTCGGCGGAGGCTCTCGCCAACGTCGTGCTCGAAGTGTCCGAGGCGCCGCTCGTCGTCTCGAACGTCGATCTCACGCAGGCGCGCATCGGCGGGCTCGGCACGGACGTCGTCCGCCGCTTTCTCGAGCGGCTCGCCGACGGCGCCGGGATCACGGTGCACGTACGGCTGCTGAACGGCACCGATTCGCAGCACGTGCTCGAAGCGATCTTCAAGGCGCTTGGCGTCGCACTTGCACTGGCGTGTTCGAAAGGAGCAGAGAGTGACTGACAAGACCATCGTGCGCACCGAAGCTGCACCCGCGCCGTTCCAGGGCGCCCCCTACTCGCAGGCGATCCGCGCCGGCGACTTCGTCTTCGTGTCCGGGCAGCTCGCGCTCAAACCCGGCGACAAGGCACTCAGCGGCGGGACGATCGAGGAGCAGACCGAGCAGGTGTTCGCCAACCTGCGTGCGATCCTCGAGGAGGCGGGCAGCGGCCTCGACCGGCTGGTGAAGACCACGGTCTTCCTCCAGAACCTCGACGACTTCCAGGGGATGAACTCCGTGTACGCGCAGCATGTCGGCGACCGGCCGCCCGCGCGCGCCACCGTCGAGGCGGCGAAGCTTCCCTCGGGCGCCCTCGTGGAGATCGAGGCGATCGCGCTCATCTGATCGAACCGTGCCCGGCGGCGGACGGCGGCAGGCACGAGAATGCGCGCGTGAGGCAGGAGCTCGAGGACTACGTCCGCTCGCTCGGACTCGACGCGTACCTCGTGGGAGGCGCCGTCCGCGACGAGCTGCTCGGCCTCGACTCGAAGGACGCCGACTTCCTCGTGCCCGGCGTCGACACCGAGGGTCTCCGGCGGGCGCTCGAGCCGCACGGCCGTGTGGAGGAGCTCGTCGTGGCAGGCCGCCTCGTCGGCGTTCGCCTGTACCCGCGCGACCCTCGCGCACGCACGCTCGCGCCGGCGGGCATCGAGTTCGCACCCCCGCGCGCCGAGGTGAGCACGGGGCCGGGACGCCACGACTTCGAGATCGTCGCGGACCCCGCCCTCTCGGTCGAGGACGACATGCGCCGGCGCGACTTCACCATCAACGCCATGGCCCGACGCCTCGAGAACGGCGAGCTCGTGGATCCGCTCGGCGGCAGGAAGGACCTCGAACGAGGTCTGCTCCGAACGGTCTCCCCGACGAGCTTCGCCGAGGATCCGCTGCGCCTCGTGCGTGCGTTGCGCTTCGTGTCGCAGCTCGGCGTCGAGCCCGACGAGGCGACCCTGCGGCAGATGCGCGCCGAGGCGCCGTCCGTGCGACTCGTCTCCGGGGAGCGCGTCGGCGGCGGGCTGGCGGCGGACGGCATGGGCGAGCTGTCCAAACTGCTGCTCGGGCGCGAGCCGGCACGCGCGCTTCGGCTCGCACGCGACACGGGCGTTCTCGTCGAGCTTCTGCCCGAGTTCTCGGCGGCTGTCGGCTTCGACCAGGAGAGCCGCTACCACGGGCTGACGGTGGACGAGCACACCTTTGCCGTTGTGCAGGCCACCGCCGACGCGGGCTTTGCGCTCGCCGTCCGGCTCGCGGCGCTCTTCCACGACCTCGGCAAGCCTCACGTCGCCTGGCGCGGCACCGACGGCCGCCTGCACTACTACGCGAAGCCGGGCTACGCACCGCGAAGCCACGAGCAGGTGGGCGCGGAGCTCGCCGGGCAGGCCATGCGCAGGTTGCGCTACCCGAACGCCCTCCGTCAGCGCGTCGTCAAGATCGTTCGCAGCCACATGTTCACGGTGGGCAAAGGCGACGACCTCCGGGCGCGGCGCTTCCTGGCCAAGCACGGCGGCGAGGTGGCGTTCGAGCTCGTCGACCACAAGCAGGCCGACTATCTCGGCAAGCGCGGCTCCGACAGCGAGCCTCCGCCGCTCGAGGACCTCGCACGGCTCGACCGGTTCCGGGGGACGCTCGAGCACGAGCTGGCGAGCCCGTATCGCCTCTCCGACCTGGCGGTCGACGGTCGCGACCTGCTCGAGCTCGGCTTCCGGCCGGGACCGGAGCTCGGACGCGCGTTGCACGACCTGCTGCAAACGGTCGTCGACGATCCCGGACGGAACACGCGCGAGCAGCTGCTCGCCGCCGCGCGCCGCCTGCGGCGGGGCGCCGTGTGAGTGCGAACGCGCTGCGCTGGGACGGCCGCCCTGGGCGCTACGAGGTGTGGTACCTGACGGTGGCCGGGAGCTTCTGGATCCGCTACACGCTGCACGTCCCGACCGATCCCGACGCCGACGGCGAGTGCGCGCTGTGGCTCGGCGACTTCACGGGGGCGCCTGCGCTGCGCCGCGCGACGTTCCCGCTCGAGCAATTGCGCACGCCGCGGACAGGCTGGCCGCTCGAGCTCGGCCCGGGACGGCTGACCGACACCGAGGCGAGCGGGGAGGTGGAGGGCGCGCGGTGGTCGCTGCGGTTCGACGCGGCCGAGCGGCCGTTCGTCTACACGCCGGCGCTTGTCCGCAGGCTCGGTCTCGCTTCGACCGAGGTGGTGGTCGTGAAGCCCGCGCTGGCCGTCTCCGGCGTCGTCGAGGTCGACGGCGTCACCCACGAGCTCGCCCACGCTGCGGGGCAGCAGGTGCATGTGTTCGGACGCCGTCACGCCGAGCGCTGGGGCTGGTTCCACGCGACGCTCGAGGACGGCCGCTGGGTCGAGGGGCTCGTGGCCAAGGTCGGCGGGCTGCCGCGGGCCGCTTTCCACGCCTGCGAGCGCGGCGCGCGGAACGGCCTGCTGCACGTCTTCCGCACGCCGGCCGAGCTCGAGCCGGGCCGCGTCCGCGTCGGCCCGTACGAGGTGCAGGCCGGCGCCGAGCAGTTCGCAGGCGCGACGTACCGGGATCCCGACGGCGCCGACGTGTACTGCTACCACGCCGAACGGGCGCGATTGCGCGGCCCCGGAGTCGAGACCGACGACGCCGCGCTCGAATACGGCACGCGTGAGAAGCTGGACGGGTGGCTGCTCTCGCTCTGATCGACTGGGACGCGCCGGGCCCGTACCGCGTCGCATTCTCCACGCGGCTCGGCGGCGTCAGCGACGGTCGCGTTCAGCTCTCTCAATCTCGGTATCCGCACCGAGGACGACCCCGCACGGGTGGTCGAGAACCGCACCCGCTTCTGCGCGGCGATCGACGCCGACCCCGACGGGGCGACGATGGCGTGGCAGCGCCATGGGGCGACCGTCACGCGTGCACGGCCGCGGGGCATCGTCACGCCCGGCACCGTCTACGACCACTGCGACGGCCTCTGGAGCGACGAGCCGGGACGGGCGATGCTGCTGCTCACCGCCGACTGCCTGCCGATCGCGATTGCGCGCCGCGACGGCCTGCCGGCGGTCGGCGATCCTGCATGTCGGCTGGCGCGGGCTGCTCGCCGGCATCGTCGCGGCGGGAGTGCGTTCGCTCGGCGGCGCCGGCCTCGCGGCCGTGATCGGCCCGAGCATCGGCCCCTGCTGCTACGAGGTCGGAGACGAGGTCGCGCTCCCGTTCGCGGAGGCGTTCGGCGACGACGTCGTACAGCACGGCAGGCTCGATCTCTGGACGTGCGGCGGAGCGCGCACTCCGAGCTGCCGGCGTCGAGCACGTCGACCGGCTCGACCTCTGCACCTCCTGCGATGCCGAGCGTTTCTTCTCGCACCGGCGCGATCGCGGTCGCACGGGCCGCCAGGGAGTGATCGCGTACGTCGCTTGATCCCGGCGCGATCCGCGAGCGCTACGAGCGCATCGCGGCCGAGGTCGGCGCCGGAGTGACAATCGTCGCCGCGACGAAGTACGTCTCGATCGACGACATGCAGGCGCTCGCCGACGCGGGAGTCGCGGTCGTCGGCGAGAACCGCGCGCAGGACCTCGCCGCCAAGCACGCGCGCTACGGCGACGCCTTTCGCTGGCACTTCATCGGCCACCTGCAGAGCCGGAAGGCGCCGGTCGTGAACGCGATCTGCGAGCTCTGCCACTCGCTCGACTCGGAGTCCGCGGCGCGGCGGCTGACGATTCCCGGCGCTCGTCGAGGTGAACCTCTCCGGAGAGCCGACGAAGTCGGGCGTCGCCCCGGACGAGCTCGCCGGCCTTCCTCGAGCTGTATCCGGACGTGCGCGGGCTCATGACGATGCCGCCGGCGACCGGCGACCCGGAGGCGTCGCGCCCGTACTTCCGGCGGCTCCGCGAGCTCGCCGAGGCGCACGGGCTGCACGAGCTCTCGATGGGAACGAGCCAGGACTACGCGCGTCGCCGCCGAGGAGGGCGCGACGCTCGTCCGGGTGGGCTCGGTCCTCTGGCACGGGGTAAGATTCCGCGCAACCATGGCCTTCGCCGACGTCTGGAACCGCACTCTCGTCTACTTCGGGATCGCCGAAGAGGAGGACTGGGACGAGGACGGCTACCTCGACCGACGAGGAGCTCCAGCGTGTCTACGCCGAGCGGCCGAACGTCCGCCGGCTGCCGCACCGCGCGCGGCCGCCGCGAGGAGTTCGACGACTGGACCGACCCCGAGTCGGCTCGCGAACGCGCGGACGAGCATCCTGCGCCCGGCGCCGGAGCCGCGCCGCCTCCGCGGCGTCGAGAGCGATCCCCGGCGCCGGCGCCGTGCGCGTGCACCTCGTCCTGCCCGCGCAGCTTCAACGACGCGCAGCAGATCGCCGACCGCTTCAAGGAGGGCGATGCCCGTCATCCTCAACCTCCAGGGCTCCGACCAGGAGCTCGCGAAGCGGCTCATCGACTTCGGGAGCGGGCTGACGTACGCGATGGACGGCGGCATGCAGCGCGTCGCCGACAAGGTCTTCCTGCTCACCCCGCGGAACGTCGAGGTCTCCGCCGAAGAGCGTGCCCGCATGCTCGAGCGCGGCGGCTTCTTCAATCAGGCGTAGCCAGGACTTTCCGATCCGGCCGCGAACGCGCCTTCGATGGGCGTGGTTGCCACTCTCACCGTGCTCGCAGACGCGATCAACAAGGCGGAGACGTTCGTCAACGTCTTCGTCACCGTGTACACGCTCGTGCATCCTCGCGTACATCGTCGCTGAGCTGGCTGCGGCTGCCGTACTCGCCCTGGCTCAACCGGATCCAGCGCTTTCTCTACGACGTGTCCGAGCCGTACCTGCGGCTCTTCCGGCGCGTACTGCCCGTCGTTCGGGCCCGCTCGACCTGTCGCCGATGATCGGCGATCATCGTCCTGGTCATCCTCGACCAGGTGGCGATCCGGATCCTCGAGCAGTTCCACTAGAGGAGAGGAAGCATGGCACTCACTCCAGTCGAGATCCTGCACATGACGCCGGGCACCGGGCTCTTCGGCTACAAGCGCGCCGCGACCGATCGTCTGCTCGACGGAGATCGTGGCGAGCTTCGAGGACGTGTGGCGCGAGCGCGCCGACCTCGCGGACAAGGTCGAGCAGCTCGAGACCGACCTCGTCCGCTACCGCGAGCTCGAGGCGCTGCTGCGCACGACGCTCGTCTCCGCGGAGCGCGCGTCCGCCGACATGAAGGAGCAGGCGCGGCGCGAGGCGGAGCTGATCCTCAGCGAGGCGCACGCCGAGGCACGGGCCGTCCAGCGGCGCGCGCTCGTCCGAGAACGAGCGGCTCATCACCGAGACGCGCGCTGCTCCGCGAGCGGCTGCGGACGGTGCTCTCGACCTCGTCGAGGACGACGGAGGAGACGCTGCACGGCGTGAGCCGCAGGTCGCTGTGGAACCCGAAGCCGCCTGAGCGCCCCTTTCGGCGGGTGCCATCCCGGCTGCACCCACTGAGGGGTCGCCCGAACTACACTTCGGGCATGACGGCGGCGTCCACACGCGTGCGCCTGCGGGTCAGCCCTGGTGCCGGCAAGGCGGAGCATCGTCGGCCGCCACGGCGACGCGTGGAAGGTGCGGGTCACCGCGGCGCCGGAGCACGGGCGCGCGAACGACGCCGTCGTCCGGCTCGTCGCCGAGGCGCTCGCAGTCCCGCGGGACGCCGTCACGATCGTTTCGGGCCACGGCGCCCGCGACAAGATCGTCGAGCTGACCGGCGTGGGTCCGGCGCTCATCGAGCGCCGGCTCGTCGTCCGCAGCGGCGCCGGATCGTGGCAGAAAGGACAGGCGTTCATGAGCATCGACACCCCCCGGTTGCGAGCTGCGCTGCTCGAGGAGCGCGAACGGATCGAGCATGCGCTCGAGAGCCTCCGCGACGACGAGGCGGAGGAGCCGGCGGTCAGCGACAACCACCTCGCGGAGACCGCGACTGCGACGCTCGACCGCGAGATCGACGTACACGCTCGAGGAGAACTCGACGCGGATGCTCGACAGCGGTCGACGCCGCGCTCGCGCGCGTCGAGGCGGGCACGCTACGGCACGTGCGAGACCTGCGGTCGCGAGATCTCGAGCGAGCGGCTCGAGGCGTACCCGTGGGCATCGCTCTGCATCGACTGCAAGCGCGAGGCAGAGCGCGCGTGAACGAGCCGGTCGGCCGCCCGGACGTCCGTGTCGGGTCGTCGACCGACGGGCTGACGCCGATCTCGGTCGCGGAACGCTCGCTCGGCGCCGGGCCCGTCGCAGTGGATCGGGCTCGGCGGCGATCGTGCTCGCCGCCGTCGCCGCCGACCAGCTCACGAAGCACATCGTCACGGGCCACCTGCGCCTCGACGACGGCATCCACGTCGTCGGGCCGTTCTGGATCCATCACGTTCAGAACTCCGGCATCGCGTTCGGGTTCTTCTCGAGCGCGACGCCCGTCGTGATCGTGCTCACCGGGATCGCGGTCGCGTGGATGCTCGTCTTCTTCGCGCGCTCCGGCGCGCGGCATCCGGTGCTCCCGGTCGCGCTCGGGCTCGTCATCGGCGGCAGCGTCTCCAACCTCGCTCGACCGCGTCCGGCTCGGGTACGTGACCGACTTCCTCGACCTCCGCTACTGGCCGGCGTTCAACCTCGCCGACAGCTTCATCGTCATCGGCGTCGCGATCCTGCTCGGCGCGATGCTCGCGGCCGAGCTCGAGCCGCGCCGCGCGCGGCGCGTCGTGACGCAGCTGCGCGTTCCTGACAGCGCCGCCGGCGAGCGGCTCGACCGCTTCCTCGCCGCGCTGCCCGAGATCGGCTCCCGCGCGGTCGCAGAGCGGCTGCTGCGCGAGGGCGGCGTGCTCGTCGACGGCCGCGCGCGGCCGAAGAGCCACGGCTCGACGGCGGCGAGGAGCTCGAGTTCGAGCCGCCCGCCACCGCCGCGAGCACGCTCACGCCGGAGGCGATGGACCTTGTCGGTCCCGTACGAGGACGAGCACCTGCTCGTCGTCGACAAGCCTGCGGGCGCTCGTCGTCCATCCTGCGCCCGGGCATGCGGCCGGAACGCTCGTGCACGGGCTGCTCGCCTACGACGTCGAGGGCGGGGAGGAGGCCGACCGGCCCGGGATCGTGCACCGGCTCGACCGCGACACCTCGGGGCTGCTCGTCGTCGCGCGCTCGCCGGAGGCGCACCGGCGCCTTCAGGAGCTCGTGCACTCGCGTGCACTCACGCGTGAGTACGTCGCGCTCGTCGTCGGGCGGCCGCGGTCGCGGCGCGGCACGATCGAGGCGCCGATCGGCCGCGACCGCCACGATCCGCTCCGCCACTCGCTCGACACCGACACGCCACGCGAGGCGGTCACGCACTTCGAGGTGGAGGAGCTGCTGCCGCGCCACGCGCTCCTGCGTCGTGACGCTCGAGACCGGGCGCACGCACCAGATCCGCGTCCACCTCGCAGCGATCGACCTGCCGGTCGCCGGGCGACGCGGTGTACGGCCGGGCGGGCGAGCTCGGGCTCGAGCGCCAGTTCCTCCACGCAGCGCACCTGGCCTTCGTGCATCCGTTCACCGGTGAGCCCGTCGACGTCCGCTCGCCGCTGCCCGCCGACCTCGAAGCCGCCCTCGCAGCCGCCCGCAGCTAGACTTCGCCCACTCAAACCTCTGACCCGGCGGATCAGCCGTGGCGCGGGTGCCGGTCCTTGCGACCGGGGCGCCCCGAGCCCCGCCGGTGCACCACCAACTCAAACCCAGGAAGGAGCACGTATGGCAGTCGTCTCCATGCGCGAGCTGCTGGAGGCCGGGGTCCACTTCGGCCACCAGACGCGACGCTGGAACCCGAAGATGCGCCGCTTCATCTTCACCGAGCGGTCCGGCATCTACATCATCGACCTGACGCAGACGACCGAGCGCCTCGAGGAGGCCGCGCAGTTCGTCCGCAACCTCGCCGAGCGGAACGGCACCGTGCTCTTCGTCGGCACGAAGAAGCAGGCGCAGGACGCGGTCAGGGACGAGGCGAAGCGCGTCTCGATGCCCTACGTGAACCATCGCTGGCTCGGTGGGCTGCTCACGAACTGGCGGACGATGTCCGACCGGATCGAGCGCCTGCACGAGATGCGGCGGCTGAAGGAGGAGGGCCAGCTCGACCTGCTGCCGGCCAAGGAGCGCATCGCGATGGCCGGCGAGCTCGAGAAGCTCGAGGCGAACCTCGGCGGTGTCGCCGAAATGCGTCGCCAGCCGGATGCCGTCTTCATCGTCGACCTGAAGAAGGAGCAGCTCGCGGTGCGGGAGGCGCGCAGGCTCGGCCTGCCGGTCGTCGCGCTCGTGGACACGAACTGCGACCCGGACGAGTCCGACTACGTCATCCCGGGCAACGACGACGCGATCCGCTCCTGCAGCCTCGTGACGCGGGTGATCGCCGACGCGATCGCCGCCGGGCAGCAGAAGGTGTCCGCGCGCGACTTCCATCCGGCGCAGGAGAACGGCGCCGCCAAGGAGGCCGACCCCGGCGCGCCGGCAGAAGAGAGCGCTGCCGAGCCGGGCGCGGAGGAGGCTCCGCCGCCGGCGGCGGCCGAGGAGGCGCCCGCGGTGCCGGAGGTGGAGGTCGCCGAGCCGGTCGCCGAGGCCGAGCCGACAGAGGAGGAGCAGTAATGGCTGAGATCTCGGCCGCACTCGTCAAGGAACTGCGCGAGCGCACGGGCGCGGGGATGATGGACTGCAAGCGTGCGCTGCAGGAGACGAACGGCGACATGGACGCGGCGATCGTCCTCCTGCGCGAGCGCGGTATGGCTCAGGCGGCGAAGCGTGCCGGCCGCGAGACGACCGAGGGCAAGGTCGGCTATCGCCTCGCCGAGGACGGCTCGAAGGGGACGATGGTCGCCGTCGGCTGCGAGACGGAGCCCGTCTCGAACAACGACGAGTTCCTCGCATACGCAAAGAAGGTGCTCGACGCCGTCGACGCGGGCGGCGTCGGAGCCGAGGCAGCCCTCGACGAAGAGCGCGTCGCACTCGCGGTGAAGCTCGGCGAGAACATCGTCGTGGCGGGCGGGGCCCGCTTCGAAGCCGTCGACGGGGCGAAGATCCACGCGTACTCCCACACACCCGCGAACAAGTACGGCGCCCTGCTGCAGATGCGCGGCGGCGACGCCGATCTCGGTCGCAAGGTCGCGATGCAGATCGTCTCGCTCCGCCCGCGCTGGATCGGCCGCGAGGACGTGCCCGAGGACGTCGTCGCCGCCGAGCGGGACGTCTTCGCGAACTCCGACGAGGTGCTGTCCAAGCCGGATCAGGCGCGGGAGAAGATCGTGGAGGGCATGCTCGGCAAGAAGTTCTTCGGCGCCAACGTCCTCCTCGACCAGGAATGGATCCACGACTCCTCGAAGACGGTCGGCCAAGCGCTGAAGGAGGCGGGCGCGCAGGTACTCGAGTTCGAGCTCTTCGTGCTCGCCGCATGAACATCCGAACCGAAAGCGCTTCACCCGAAGGCGCTCCCGCGCAGCTCGGCTTCCGGCGCGTGCTCCTTAAGCTCTCGGGCGAGGCGCTGATGGGTACGCGCGAGTACGGCATCGACCCGGGCGTGGTCAAGAGCCTCGCCGTCGAGATCGGAGAGCTGCGCGCCTCCGGCATCGGCGTCGCGATCGTCGTCGGCGCCGGGAACTTCTATCGCGGCCTCGCCGCCGCGGCCGAGGGAATGGAGCGTGCGACCGCCGACTACGCCGGCATGCTCGCAACGCTCCTCAACGCGCTCGCACTCCAGGACGCCCTCGAGCGCGAGGGCTCGGACACACGGGTGCAGACGGCGCTCGGCGTCGCCGAGGTCGCCGAGCCGTACATCCGCAGGCGTGCGATCCGCCACCTCGAAAAGGGGCGCATCGTGATCTTCGCGGCCGGCACGGGCAACCCGTTCTTCACCACCGACACGGCAGCCGCCCTTCGGGCGCTCGAGATCGGCGCCGACGCGATCCTGATGGCGAAGAACGGGGTCGCCGGTGTCTACGACGGCGACCCGCGGGTCGACCCCGGCGCAGCGTTCCTGCCGCGGCTGACCCATCTGGAGGCGATCGAGCGCGGCTTGAAGGTCATGGACACGACCGCGCTTTCGCTCTGCATGGACAACAACCTCACGATTCACGTGTTCGAGCTCGCCGACGGCAACATCGCCCGTGTCGTCGCCGGCGAGGAGGTCGGCACGGTCATCGAAACCCGGTAGGAGGGCACTGAGAAATGCCAACAGTCGACGAGCTGATCCTCGAGGCGGAGACGCGCATGGGCAAGTCCGTCGAGCACGCGCGCACCGAGTTCAACACTGTCCGCACGGGGCGCGCGTCCGCATCGTTGCTCGATCGCATCGAGGTGGACTACTACGGAACGAGGACGCCGCTGAAGCAGCTCGCGACGATCGGCGTCCCCGAAGCGCGCATGCTCACGATCCAACCGTTCGACCCCAGCTCGATCCGCGCAGTCGAGAAGGCGATCCAGGAGTCGGACCTCGGGCTGACGCCGTCGAACGACGGCAAGATGGTCCGGTTGCCGATCCCGCAGCTCACCGAGGAGCGCCGCAAGGAGCTCGTGAAGGTCGTGCGCGGCCTCGCCGAGGAGCACCGTGTCGCCGTGCGCGAGATCCGGCGCGACGCGATGAAGCATCTGAAGGTGCTCGTCGACTCCGGCACGGTCGGCGCGGACGAGGAGCATCGCGCCGAGGAGCGCGTGCAGAAGCTCACCGACGACCACATCAAGCACATCGATGAGCTGACCAAGCACAAAGAAACCGAAGTGATGGAGGTCTGACCCTCTGTCCGGCAGCTCCACCTCGAGCGACAGCGAGCCTCGCACCGTGGCACGGCTGCCCGAGGCCGCGCGTGCCGTCGCGATCATCATGGACGGGAACGGCCGCTGGGCGTCCGGGCGCGGCCTGACGGTCGCCGACGGCCACCGCGCCGGCTCGCGCGCTCTACGCCCGGTCGTCGAGACGGCCATCGACCTCGGCGTCGAGTCGCTCGCGGTCTACGCCTTCTCCACGGAGAACTGGACGCGCTCTCCGGAGGAGGTCGACGCGCTGATGGAGATCTTCGGCGAGACGATCGACCGCGAGCTCGCGGACCTGGCGAAGGAGGGGGTACGCACGCGCTTCGTCGGTCGCAGGGACCGCGCGCCGGCGTGGCTCCAGGCGAAGCTCGCCGACCTGGAGGAGGCGACCGCAGGCCAGTCGCGGCTCAATCTCTGGATCGCCTTCGACTACGGCGGACGGGCCGAGCTCGTCGAGGCGGCCCGGCAGATCGTCGAGAGCGGCGCCGACCCCGAGGAGGTCGACGAGGAGCTCGTCGCACGGCATCTCTACGCGCCGGGGATGCCCGACCCCGACCTCGTCATCCGGACGTCCGGCGAGCTGCGCATCTCGAACTTCCTGCTCTGGCAATCCGCGTACGCCGAGTTCGTCTTCACGGAGACGCTCTGGCCCGACTTCGGGCCGGACGAGCTTCGCGCCGCAATCGAGGACTATGTGAGCCGCCGCCGTAGATTCGGCGGCAGATGAGCAATCTCATCTCTCGCCTGCTGGTGACCGCGATCGGGCTGCCGGTCGTGCTCGGGCTCGTCTGGCTCGGCGGCTGGTGGGTATACGGGCTGCTCGTCGTCGCGTCCCTCGTCGCGGTGCACGAGTTCGTGACGATGGCGCGACCGTTGCGGCCGCTCGCGCCGGCCGCCTACGCGGGCACGGTGCTCGGGCTCACCGGCGCGCGAACGGGGGGCCTCGTCTGGCTGCTCGGGGGAGTGCTCGCGACGTTCGTCTTCGCCTTCGTGCTGAATGCGTTCGCGGAGACACGCGCACCGTCGACGGTCGCGATCGGCGCAACGGTGCTCGGCGCTGCGTGGATCGGCTTCGGGCTCGGCCACGTGCTCCTGCTGCGGCAGCTCCACGCGGAGGGGCGCCTGGTCGCGTTCACCGTGCTGCTCACCGTGTGGGCGGCCGACACCTTCGCCTACTTCGCCGGCCGCTTGCTCGGCAGGCACAAGCTCGCGCCGTCTCTCTCACCGGGAAAGACGTGGGAAGGATTCGTCGCCGGCTCGCTCGTGGGCGTGTTCGTGTCCTTCGTCGCGCTCTACGACACGCGGAACACGTTCTTGACCATCTGGGAGTCGGTCGTGCTCGGCCTCGTCGTCGTCCTCGCCGCCGCGGCCGGCGACCTGTTCGAGTCGATGCTCAAGCGCGACATGCAGGTCAAGGACACCGGGCGGCTGCTCGGCGGGCACGGCGGCATGCTCGACCGCATCGACGCGCTCCTCTTCGCGGGGGCCGCCGCCTACTACCTCGTCCTCGCCTTCGGCTACTCCTAGGTCGTCCCTACACTGGACCGATGAAGCGCGTCGCCCTCCTCGGTGCCACCGGCTCGATCGGGCGGCAGGCGATCGAGATCATCGAGGCGCACCCCGGCCTCGAGCTCTGCGCGGCGGCGTCGGGATCGGCGCCGCTCGACGGGATCGACGCGCCGTACACGCAGGTCGGCGGCGACCTCACCGAGCTGCTCGACCGGGCTGAGCCCGACGTCGTCCTCAACGCGGTGGTGGGGTTTGCCGGGATCCACGCGACCCTGTGGGCGCTCGGGCACGGGGTCGATCTGGCCCTTGCGAACAAGGAGAGCCTCGTGGCCGGCGGCGAGCTGGCGCTCGCCGCCATGGCACGCGGCGGCGGGCGAATGCTTCCCGTCGACAGCGAGCATTCCGCGCTCTTCCAGTGCCTGGAGAGCCGGAGCCCGGAGCAGGTCGAGTCGCTCGTGCTCACCGGCTCGGGCGGCCCGTTCCGCGGACGGACGCGCGACGAGCTGGCCGAGGTGAGCGTCGAGGCGGCGCTCGCACATCCGACCTGGAGCATGGGCCCGAAGATCACGGTGGACTCCGCCACGCTCGCGAACAAGGGGCTGGAGCTGATCGAGGCCCACTTCCTGTTCGACATGCCGTACGAGCGCATCGAGGTCGTGCTCCAACCGACGTCGATCGTGCACTCGCTCGTCCGCTTCCGCGACGGCGCCGCGCTTGCGCACCTCGGCTATCCCGACATGAGGGCGCCGATCTCGTATGCGCTCACGTATCCGGAGCGGGCGGCGACGCCGCTGACGCCGCTCGACCTGACGTCGTTGACGCTCGAGTTCCGCGCACCGGACCTGGAGACGTTCCCGATGCTCGCGCTCGCACGCGACGCAGGAGAGCGGGGCGGCACGTACCCGTGCGCGTACAACGCCGCCAACGAGGTCGCGGTCGCCGCGTTCCTCGACGGGCGCCTCCCGTTCCTCGGCATCGCCGATCTCGTGTCCGAGGCGCTCGGGCGCGTCGACGGCGCGCCGGCACGCGACCTCGACGACCTCGTCGAGGCCGACCGCACGGCCCGCGCCCACGCCGGCGAGAGGCTCGTGGTCGCGTGACCTGGGCCGTCGTCGCCGCCGGGCTGCTGCTGCTCGTCTTCCTGCACGAGGTCGGGCACTTCACCGTCGCCCTCGCCGTCGGCGTCCGCCCACGCAGCTTCTACGTCGGCTTCCCGCCCGCGATCGTGAAGTTCAAGCGGCGGGGGATCGAATACGGCATCGGTGCGATCCCGCTCGGCGGAATGGTCCGCATGCCGGGCATGAACATGCCGTCCGCGCGCGACCTCGACGTGTTCATGGCACCGGCGCTTCGCGAGGACACGGGCCTCAGGGCGGCCGTGCAACGCGTGCGCCTGCCGCTCGAGGCCGGCGAGTTCGACGCCGCCGCCGCCGCGCTCCCCGAGCTCCGCGCCGAGGTGGACGGGGCCGATCTCACCCCGAGCGCGCGGCGCTCCGCCGGCCGGGCTCTGCGCGAGGTGGACGAGGGCACCGGCGCCGACGCGTACTGGCGTGCGCCGGTCTGGAGGCGCATCGCCGTCATCGCCGCAGGGCCGGCAATGAACATTCTCGTCGCGTTCCTCATCTTCATGGTCGTCTACGCGACCGGCGCGCCGACCTCGAACGCGACGACGAAGGTGGCCCAGGTGGAGAGCGGGACGCCTGCGGCAGCGGCCGGGCTCCATGTCGGAGACAAGGTCGTCGCGGTCGACGGGCACGCGGCGCGAACGTTCGACGCCCTCTCGGCGCGGATCCGGGCCAGCCACGGCCGCCCGATCACGGTCACCGTCGTGCGCCACGGACAGCGCGTCACACTCGGGCCGAAGGCGACCGAGAAGGTGAACGGCCGCTACATCTGGGGCTTCGTGCCGGCCGCGCAGGAGATCGCGTATCCGCTCGGCCACAGCGCCCGCCTCGCGATCAACGACTGCTGGCAGGTCGCAACCGGCACGGTGAGCGCGTTCGGCAGCATCATCCACACGAAGCAGCGCGGGCAGCTGACGAGCGCCGTCGGCATCGTCCGCGCCTCGCAGGCGGCGCTCAAGGTCGGCTTCTCCTATTACCTGCAGATCGTCGGCCTCGTGAGCATGTCGCTTGCGCTCCTCAACCTCCTGCCGTTCCTGCCCCTCGACGGAGGCCACATCCTCTTCTCGCTGATCGAGGCCGTCCGGCGGCGGGCGGTGGCGAGGGAGGTCTACGAGCGGGTCTCCGTGTTCGGCTTCGCGCTGATCATGCTCCTGACCTTCATCGCCCTGAACAACGACCTCCGCCCGCACTGACCCACCCTCAACATCCGCTGAGGCTCGGGTAGGGCAATGCCTCCCGGCTAGACTGGCCGGAAGTGGCCAGCGAGCGCCAGATCTCGGTCGGGGGCGTGACGATCGGCGGCGGGGCGCCCGTCGTCGTGCAGTCGATGACGCTCACGAAGACGCACGACGTGGAGGCGACGACGGCGCAGATCGCCTCGCTCGCCTCTGCCGGCTGCGAGATCGTGCGTGTGGCGGTGCCGAAGCTCGAGGACGCCGAGGCGCTGCCGCGGATCGTGCGGCTCTCCCCGCTGCCGGTGATCGCCGACATCCACTTCAATGCGAGCCTTGCGTTGAAGGCGATCGAGGGCGGCGTTGCCGCCGTGCGCATCAACCCCGGCAACATCGGCGGCCCGGACAAGGTCGCGCTCGTGGTGAAGGCCGCCAAGAAGGCCGGCATCCCGATGCGGATCGGCGCGAACTCCGGCTCGCTCCCGAAGCACCTCTCCGATCTCGCGCAGCAGGACCAGGCGGAAGCGCTGGTCGAGGCCGCGCTCGAAGAGGTGCGGCTGCTCGAGCAGCTCGATTTCCACGACTTCAAGATCTCGGTCAAGTCGAGTCATGTGCCGACGATGATCCGCGCCTACCGGCGACTGTCCGAGCGCGTGCCGTATCCGCTTCACCTCGGTGTGACCGAGGCGGGGACCCCGTTCTCCGGCTCGATCAAGTCGGCGGTCGGGATGGGCGCGCTGCTCGTTGACGGGATCGGCGACACGCTGCGCGTGTCGCTCACCGCCGACCCGGTGGAGGAGATCAAGACGGCGTTCGAGATCCTGAAGGCGCTCGGCCTGCGGGAGCGGGGGCCGATCATGATCGCCTGCCCGAGCTGCGGCCGCGACAACGTCGGCGTGCAGACGCTCGCAGAGAAGGTCGAGGAGCGGCTGCAGACGTACCCGCAGCACTTCGAGGTCGCGGTGCTGGGCTGTGCCGTGAACGGCCCCGGCGAGGCCGGAGACGCCGACTTCGGCATCGCAGGCGGGCGCGACGTGGGCTTCGTGTACTCGCACGGCCGTGTGCTGAAGAAGGTCTCGTCCGACATCCTCATCGACGAGCTCTTCTTCGAGATCGACAAGTGGATCGCCGAGGGCATGCACCGGCCGAAGCGGCTGAAGATGGCAAAGCCGGCGGCGCTTGCGATGGCCGAGGCGTCGTTGATTCCACTCGAGTAGCCTGCGGGGACAACGCATGATCGCCCTGGCCTCACAGCTGTTCCTTCCGACGCTGCGCGACGACCCCGCCGACGCGGAGGCCGTGTCGCACAAGCTGCTCGTGCGCGGCGGCTACATCCGCCAGGTGAGCGCCGGCATCTGGACGTTCCTGCCGCTCGGCTGGCGCGTGCACCGGAAGATCGAGCAGATCATCCGCGAGGAGATGGACGCGATCGGCGGGCAGGAGATGCTCATGCCCGTGCTGACCCCGGCCGAGCTGTGGGAGACGACCGGCCGGATTGCGATCCCCGAGATCTTCCACGTCGAGGATCGGACGGGGCGCGCGTTCGTCCTGCCGATGACGCACGAGGAGACCGTCACCTTCCACTCGCGCGAGATCCAGTCCTACAAGCAGCTTCCGCAGCTCTGGTACCACTTCTCGGTCAAGGACCGCGACGAGCCACGGCCGCGCGGCGGTCTGCTCCGCGTACGCGAGTTCATCATGAAGGACGCGTATTCGTTCGACCGCGACGAGGACGGTGTCCGCAAGAGCTTCGAAGCGAATCGCGGCGCGTACAAGCGGATATTCGAGCGCTGCGGCCTCGAGACGTACGACGTGCAGGCGGAAAGCGGGATCATGGGCGGCAAGTACAGCGTCGACTTCCTCGCGCCCGCCGGCTCGGGCGAGAACGTCCTCGTCACCTGCGAGAACGGCGACTATGCGGCCGACGGCGACATCGCGCGCGCCGTTCCGCGGCCGCCGGTGTTCCCCGGCTCGCTGCCCGCGCCCGAGCCGGTCGAGACGCCCGGCGTGACGACGATCGACGGCCTCGCCCAGTTTCTCGGCGTGGACGCGACGGCGACGTCGAAGGCGATGCCGGTCGTCACGGAAGACGGCACGCTCGTGCTCGCGCTTGTGCGCGGCGACGACCGCCTCAGCGAGATGAAGCTGTACGACGCGCTTCCCGGCGCGTCGCGGCCTGCCACCGACGAGGAGATCCTGGCCGGCTTCGGCGCCGGCGGCGGCTCGCTCGGACCGGTCGGCTTCTCCGGCGAGATCGTCGCGGACGAGACGCTGCGCGAAGGGCAGTTCGTCGCCGGCGCCAACCGCGACGGCTGGCATCTCCGTGGTGTCGAGGCCGGCCGCGACTACAAGCCCCGCTTCGCCGACCTGCGCGAGCCGAAGGAGGGCGACCGCTGCCCGCTTTGCTCGGGAGAGCTCCACTTCCGCGTCGCGGTCGAGGTCGGTCACATCTTCAACTTCGGCAGCTTCTACTCGCAGCCGCTCGGCGCGACGTTCCTCGACGAGGACGGGACGGAGAAGCCGCTACTCGGCGGAAGCTACGGCATCGGGCCGGGCCGCGTGACGGCGGCGATCATCGAGCAGCACGCGGGCGAGAGCGGGATGGTCTGGCCGCGCGAGGTCTCGCCGTACGACGTGCACGTGGTCGCGCTGTCGGGCGGCGAGGAGATCGCCGTGCAGGCGGCGCAGGCGCTCTCGGACGCCGGCTACGACGTCCTCCTCGACGATCGCGACCTGCGGGCGGGCGAGAAGTTCGCCGACGCCGACCTGATCGGCTGCCCGACGCGCGTGACCGCCGGCAAGAAGAGCCTCGAGGACGGCAAGGTCGACGTTCGCGACCGGGGGTCCGGAGCCGAGACGCGCTTAGATGTCGGTGACCTCGGCAGGCAGGGGTGGAATGGCACGGCGTAGGCGATTCAGCGAGGAGCCCTTCGGTCCGACGATCGAGTCGCTGATGGCCGAGTCCGGGGTGACGTACCGGGAGCTCGCGACGCGCACGGGACTCTCCGCCGGCTATCTGAACCACCTCGTGCACGGCAACCGGCCGGTGCCGTCGAGCGACGTCGTGAGCACGCTGGCGAAGGCGTTGGGCGTCGAACCCGAGCACTTCCGCGAGTTCCGGCTGCGCGTGATCACCGAGCGGCTCCAGACGATGCCCGAGCTGATCGACCGGCTCTACAAGCGTTTCGGAGAGTAGGCGAGGGTCGGGGCCGCGTGCTGCGGCCCCGACCCTCTCCTAGACGTCGCTCGCCGAGCGCGGCGCCGGCGGGACGAGCGGCAGTCCCGTCTCACGCCAGAGGTGCACGCGGGCGAGAGTGTCGAGCCCGTAGAGGAGCTCCTGCAGAAGATCGACGTCGTTGACGTCAGCCGTCTGCAGAGCGGTCGTCCAGACGTGGAGCGCCTCGAGCCCTTCCGCGTCGACCTGTGCGTCCGGCTCGAGGTCGTGCTGTACCGCTGCGACGAGCATCCGCCGCGTGGCATCCCGCTCCGCAAGCGTGCTCGCCCGGATCGTGCGGGCGGCCCTCCGGAGCTCCCGCGTCAGGCGCTCGAGGTCGGTGCGGTACGTGGAGGCGATGGCAGGCATGTCCCCTCCTTCGTGTGGCATGGATCTGGCGACGAGCGGCCTCGCCCCGCATCAGCGGAACCCCCGATCGTCACCGCAGCGCGTCCTACGCGCAGGTCCCCGAGCGGGGCGTCGTGACACTGCCGCTCGCGGAGTCCGGGCTCGTCCAGGACTGCACGGTGGCCTCGACGACGTAGTAGTACGTGGTCCTGAAGCGCAGCTGGCCGGTCGCGTCGGTCCACGCCGTCGTCCCGATGCCGCCGACCGTGCCGACGGATGCGAAGGGGCCGGCCGCGCTGGTCGCGCGGAGGATCGTGTAGCCGGTCGCCTGTGGCGAGCTCGTCGCCGTCCAGGTGACGTTGACCGTCAGCGAGGTGCGCTGCCGGATCGTGCACGCACCCCGAGCTGCAGCGACTCCGGTGGGGGCGGCGAGCGACGCAGACGACACCGACAGTGAGCCCGCATCGGCAGCCGAGGACCAGCCGGCGAGTGCCGGGGCTGCCGCTGCCAGGGCGACGGCCCCGCACACCAGGAGGCTTGCCCTACGGGCCCGAGCGCGCATGTTGGGGGACGGGCCGTGGGCGTGGACGCCACAGCTCCACGAGCGCGTAGAGCGCGAGCAGGCCGGGGACGAGGAGGACGAGGATCCAGTGGGCGAGCGGCGCGCGCAGCGCGAGGATCGCGTAGCCGATCAGCGGAATGCGGGCGCGATAGCGCCAGAGCGTTCCGCCGTGCAGCTTCGCCTGCCAGGGGTCGACGGCGTTGTTGGCGTCGCCCTTCGTCTGGACGATCGGCTCGTTGCCGTGCGCGAGAATGCGAACGACGCGATGGGTCTCGACCTGCTGCCCGCCGATCGGAACCTGGTAGGTGATGACCTGGCCGACGCGCAGGTCGCGCGCGGGTTCCGGCGTGACGACGATGACGTCTCCCGGAGCGAAGATCGGCCGCATCGAGCCGGAGAGCACGGTGACGGTGCGGTACAGGCCCAACGCCGGCCCGGCGGCCAGCGCGAGCAGCGCCGCGCACGCGAGTGCGACTCCGACGGTGCCGAACGAGCAGCTCCACGAGCGGAGGCTGGTGCGTGCGACGACGGCGGCGTGTCCGGAGAGCACGAGCGCGGCCGGCGCGAGCCCGGCGAGCCAGAGGCCGCCGCGCGCCGTCGCGATCCCGATGAACGCGAACGCCAGCGGTGGAAGAAGCAGGAGCTGGAGGCGGACGGCGCTCTCCGTCGCCGCCCGCGTCCGCTCCGTGGTGTGCAGCTTCCGTCGCATACCGAGACTCCGGCTACTGCGACCCTGCCGCTCTCTGTTCCGCGGTGAAGACGTAGTCGATGGTCGAGCTGAGACCCTGCAGCGCGTTGGTCGCACCCGCCGGGAAGGTCAGCGTGACACGAAGGTGATCGGTGTTTCCCGCGGTGATCGCGCTCATGTTTGCGAGCGGCATGTTGGTTCCGATCACCGGCGTCGACGCGAGGGCGACGGACTGCGTGCCGCTGCACGTGTACGTGTAGGGCGGTCCGGACTCCGTCCACGCCACCGAGCAGTTGTCGATCTGCATCTGGAGGCCGTTCGTTGCGTCCGAGTCGAGGAGCGACGACGTCGTCGCGTTCGTCGTGAGCGTGATCGAGCCCACGCTGCTCGTCCCGGCCGAGCCGTTGTTCACGACGTCCACCGCGCGCTCGATCGTGTCGGCGGGAACGAGATTCGAGGCCGAGATCGTCAGGCGGTCCGTTCCGCCGAGCGTGAGGGAGACGGTGCCGGCGCTGAGGTTCTGCGCCTCCGCCGACGTGGAGCTGGTGAAGCTCGCGTACGTGCCCAGGCCGGCGATTCCGGCAGCCACGCCGAGAATCGCAGTCGTCGCGAGCAGCTTCGTTGCGAAGGGAAAACGCATAGGGGGAACCTTCTTTCGTTGCCGCTGAGTCGGGCGCGTTCGGGTGATGCCCGTACGCGCTTTCGGTGAGATCGACCCAACGGATTACGATGGAGATCACCCAAAAGGGTGAACATCGTAAGACGATCCTGCCGGACGCTATTTGAACGGGACGGTGACCGGGCCCGGGAGACGCCGGTAGACGGCCACGAAGTCGCGATCGTCGGGGACGAGGTAGCGCGTCGCGGGCTGCTGGACGTTGGGCACGACCTTGGCCGGCACGAGACCGCCGTGGTGGCGGTACGTGATCAGGGTCGGCCACTCCGGATTGATGTCGAATTGCATCGCCCGGACCGCGCCCGCGTGCTGGAGGATGCGAGCCAGCGTGGTGACGGTCTGGCTGTCGGCCGCGGCGTAGATGAGGTTGCCGCGGCGGTCGATGCCGACGCCCGTTCGCCAGACGCGGACGGCGTTCCCCAGCGTGTAGCCCCACTGTGAGGTGTCGTTCAGGGCGGGGTTGAGGCGGCCGCCCTTGACGATGAGCGGCAGGCTCTGGCGGGCGAAGGCAACCTTGGGTCCGGCGTTCGGTCCGCCGGTCCAGGTCTTGACGTCGACGCGGCCGTCACGGTAGGCGATCAGGGTCGCAAGGCCGTCCGTGAGTGGCTCGTAGATGAGGCCGTTGATCGACGAGCCGTTGTGGCCGTCCCTGTAGATGAAGCCGCTGTTGAAGGTCGCGAGGAGCCGCCAGCGCTGGCCGTACGGAACCGACATCGGCCCCCGCACGGGCGCGCTCGGCGGCTCGTAACGGCCGGGGTAGAAGGCGAGCGCTGTTCGCGTGTGGTCGAACCAGGCCACGTAGGCGACGATGCGCGGATAGTCGACCTCGCTGCGGAAGGTCGTGACGAGGACGGGTGCGCGTCCGTCGACAAGCGGGCCTGTTCCCTTCCAGATCCCTTCGCCCGGCAACGCGACCGCGAGAACCGGCTTGATCCGGGGCGGCCACGGTTCGGCCCGCGCGCGGGTCGGTCGCTTCGTGTGCGCGGGAGCGGTCGCGGCCGGGGCCACGCCGACACTCGGCAGGCTCCGCAGCTGTGGACCGCCCTTCTTCGGCGCCTTCCAGCCGTAGTAGACGTGCTCGACCTCGTCGACCAGCCAGTTGCCGTGATGACTTCTGATCCACTCGACGCTGCGCACGCCCAGCGGCAGGCTCGAGGGCTGGACCATCGTCGTGGTGTACGAATAGACGGCCGGCGAGAGCAGCACGAGGACGGCGCCGACCAGCAGCGCAAGTCGCCGTCGCCGCCTCCGCCGGCGTACCGCCTCCTGCCGCCGGAGCCGGCGATCTGCAAGCCCCGCCGAGACGGGCGGTGACTCGGGCGCGTCCGGCGTAGCGCTCACACCGGGAACCACACCACGCCGCCGCTCGGTTCGGTCACGGTCTGAAGCTTGATCGAGCCGACATGATGGGACAATGAGGCGGTCCCGGCGCGGACGCTACGGGTCGGCAGTGAGCCGGGTGAGCCCTGGACGCTGCGCTGCTGCCCGGAGCACATTGAGTGGACGGCCCTTCAGGTAGTGGTCGAGAAACGCGACCGTGGCTCGTTCGACGATTCCGAGCTGAGGCTGTTGATCAGTGTACGGCGGAAGGTGCGACGCTCCGAGCAGCCACAGCAGAAACTTCGGGCGCCGGGCGAGCCCGAAGTAGGCCGCGGTCGAGGCCGGCGCATTGGTCGTGTCGGCCGTCCCCTGCACCGCGAGGAGTGCTGGGCCGCTCTGGGGAAACGGGCCCATCCCCGGAAGCGCTGAGCCCGAGAGCACGATCGCCGCCCGTATGCGCGGATCGCGGAAGCGGTGGTCGTAGGCAACGGCGAGCGCGGTCTCGGCGCCGTCGGAGTGACCGGCGACCGCAAGGCGCGACGGATCGATCTCTCCGTCGAGCACACCGTTCGATCGGCTGTTCAGTGCGAGCAGCCGCGAGATGACGAAGCTCATGTCCCGCGGCTGGTTGACGAGGTCGGACTCGTTCGGACCGCCCGGTGCGTCGGCGTTCTCGAGCGGGAACACCGGGGCCGCGACGACGTAGCCGGCTTGCGCCCATGCCTGCAGCAGGCGATCGTAGCTCGCCGGCGTGAGCGCGTACCCGTGCCCGAACACGATCAGCGGATACGGGCCGCCCGCCGCCGGATAGCGGACAACGGTCTCGAGCGTCCTGGGTGCGTGTCTCCCGTCCGGCAGCCGTATCGTCCGCGAGCGGTCGACGAACCGAAAGACGCGAACCTGAAGCGCCCGCGCGCCCGACGCCGCCGGCGAGGCAGCCGTCCGCGCAGCCCCAAGGCCGAGTGCGCAAGCGGCCGCCGCGCACGTCCACCACAGCGTCCGGCTCGGGCTTCCCACCATGCGGTCGTCTTCCATCGTGCCAGGCGGCGACCGGATAGGCGACATCGGCTTGGTTGACGGAGATCCGCTACGCTCGACCACACGGGGCGTAGCGCAGCCTGGTTAGCGCGCCAGTCTGGGGGACTGGAGGTCCCGAGTTCAAATCTCGGCGCCCCGATCGAAAAGCCCCCGATTAGCGGGGCTTTTCGTTGCTTGGACTCGCGACGGGGCCTGCCCGGTGTGAGCGAACGCTTACACGATCGTCGGTCGGCGCTCATACGACCCGGCGTCGTGCTCAACGGCGCCGCCTACGGTGTGGTCGATGGCGCTATCGGGAAGGACGGCTCGCCTGCTGTCGCGGGTCTCCCGTGGCAGCAGGCGATCAACCCACGTGGCGGAAGGAGCGACGATGGTGCCCCAGCGGATCCGTTGCGCCGCGTGGAGCGGTGCGCCGCCGGCTACGCGTCGGAGCGCTGCTCCGGCCCGGCGGCCGACGGCGGGCTGATCGTGTCGACGAGCTCGTCCGCTGCCGCGGCGGGGACGAGCACCGTGAGCCGGTCGCCTCGTTCGAGCCGCTCGTCGCCTACCGGTTCGAACACCTGCTGGTCGCGGCGGATGGCAAGCACGACCGTGCGGCCGGGCCAGTCGAGCTCGTTCAGACGGCGGCCGACCGGGGGCTGTCCGGTGGCGAGCTCGAGCTCGACGATGCGATAGCCGCGTAGCCGGGCGAGCATGCCGCTGACGCGCCGCGGCTCGCGCGGCGAACCGAGACGGGCGGTAGGCTCGCGCGCCTGGCGGATGCCCTGTTCGAGCCGCGTGTTGTAGGCGCGCAACACGTCCACGTGGGTGAGCCACCCGACCGGAACGCTTCTGTCGGCGGCGACGACGGGAAGCCCCGAGCGGGCGCGCACGAGCGCGCCGAGTGCGTCCTCGAGCGTCTCCCCGGTCGTGAGCGGAGCCACTTCCTGGGCGAGCTCGCCGGCGGTGGCGTCGAGTGCGTTGTCGCGCATCGCCTGCTCGATCTGCTGCGAGGTGATGATGCCCCGGTACGCGCCGTTCTCGTCCACGACGGGCAGCCCGTCGGTAGGGGCGTCGGCGAGACGCGCGATTGCTTCGTTGAGAGGCGTCTCGCCTGCGAGTGCCGCCGGCGGCGGCTGCATCGCGTCGCTGACCTGCACCAGCTGCATGAGGTTGACGCCGCGTCCGCGCATGAGGTCGATGCCGCGGCGGCGCAGCTTCAGCGTGTAGATCGTGTCGCGGCTGAGCCGGCGCGAGATGCCGGTGGCGAGCACGATCGCGAACATCAGCGGCAGGATGATCCGGTAGTCGCCGGTGAGCTCGAAGATGATGATCACCGCCGTGATCGGCGCGCGCGCGGCCGCCGGCGAAGACGGCGCCCATGCCGACCAGCCCGTAGGCGCCGGGCGGCGGCCAGATGCGGCAGAAGGTGATGGACGCCGGCGCCGTACGCGCTGCCGAGCATCGCGCCCATGAACAGCGAGGGCGCGAAGACGCCGCCGGAGCCGCCGATCGCGATCGTCAGGCTGGTCGCGAGGATCTTCCCGGCCAGCAGGACGAGCAGGAGCCAGACGATGTAGCTGGCCGCGGATCGCGTTCTCCAGCAGCGGATAGCCGACGCCGTACAGCTCGGGCAGCGCGAGGAGCAGCGAGGCCGAGCAGGACGCCGCCGGCGGCCGGGCGCAGCCACTCCGGGCCGCGCCAGAGACGGTCGGCGAGGTCCTCGATGCCGTAGAGGACGCGGATGAACGCGACGCCGACGAACGCCGCGAGAACCCCGAGCCCGGCGTAGAGCGGGTACTCGACCGGTGACCGGATCTGGAAGGCGGGCAGCGCGAGGAACGGCTGCGCAGCCGAACGCGGCGCGGCCGATCACGTCGGCGACGAACGAGGAGAGGACGACGACGCCGAACGACTCGGCCTCGAAGTCGCGCAGGATCAGCTCGAGCGCGAAGAAGACGCCGGCGATCGGCGCGTTGAAGGTGGCCGAGATGCCGCCGGCGGCGCCGCAGGCGACCAGCAGCCGCAGCCGCGACTCCGGGCACGCGCAGCAGCTGGCCGAGCGTCGAGCCGAGCGCCGAGCCGATCTGGACGATCGGGCCCTCGCGGCCGACCGAGCCGCCCGAGCCGATGCAGAGCGCCGAGGCGAGCGACTTGACGACGGCGACCTGCGGCCGGATGCGGCCGCCGCGCTCGGCGACCGCGAGCATCACCTCGGGCACGCCGTGCCCGCGCGCCTCGCGGGCGAAGCCGTGCGATCAGCGGCCCGTAGAGGAGCCCGCCGACGACCGGCGCCAGCGACGACGAACCAGATGCCGAGCGCCGTGGCAAGTACCGGTACGCGGCGTGGCCCGCCGCGCTGTAGTCGCTGTGACCGGTGAACAGCGCGCGTGAAGCCGAGGATCAGATAGCGGAACCCGACCGCCCCGGCGCCGGCCCCGCCGCCGACGGCGAGTGCGAGCGCAACGAGGCCCGTGGGGCTGCTGCGCAGCCAGTCGCGGCCTCTCCGCAACCAGCTCGTCCAGGACCGGGCACCGAGCAGGCGGCGCTCGATCCGATCGGCCCGGCTGCTCACGCGGTCAACGGGATCATCCCAGGGATCATTGCCGCTCGGGGTCGGCCCGTGCCTCACGAGGGCGCGTTCGACTGCCACACGCTCAGCCAGGTGCCGAGCGTCCCATGGGTCCCGAAGGTGATGTGAAGCGAGCCGCTGCGGGCGGGTAACCTCGGTCGTGCCCCACCGGCCGCCATACTTGCGAGCGTGGTGGGACCGGGCAGCCTGCGGCTGCACGACGCGCTGGCGCTGACCGCGCGCGGCCTGCTGGCGCAGCTCGACGCCGACGCCTGCGCGATCTCACGCGTCATCGGAGACGTCCTGATCTTCGTCACGCAGGCCGCGAACCCGGGGCAGACGCTGCAGGTCGGCCAGGGATTCCTCGTCCCCGACTTCCCCGAGACGCAGGCGATGCTCGCCGACGGCCGCCCGCGCCTGATCACCGTCGCCGACACGGGCGCCGACGCGAAGGAGGCCCAGCTCCTGCGCGAGTTCGGCTTCGGCGCACTGCTCATGCTCAGGCTCGACCTGGGCGGGGAGCCCTGGGGCCTCGTCGAGATCTACCGGCAGGAGCCGCGGCCGTTCCTGGAAGCCGACGCACGCTTCGCCCAGGAGCTGCTGGCGCACATCCGGCTGGTGCCCGACGGCGACGCCGCCCGGAACGAGTGATTGTGCGCGTCGACGGCACCCGGTAGCTGGAAAATGTCCTCCCGGCGGAAGAAGATGTGTCCGTGCTGCGGCGCCTCTCGGCTGTGGGGCTCATCTCGGCCTGCCTCGCCGTGCCTGCCGCCCATGCTGCAACCGTCGCCATCTTCTACTACCCGTGGTACGGGACGCCGGCCCGGGACGGCGGCTGGGAGCACTGGAACCAGAACAATCACAGGCCGCCGGCCGACGTCTACTCGCGCTACTACCCCGCGGCGGGCGCGTACTCGAGCGCAGACCCGGCCCTCGTCGACCAGCAGATGGCGGAGATCGCCGCGGCGGGCATCGACGAGGTCGTCATCTCCTGGTGGGGACGCGGGTCGAAGGAGGACGCGCGGCTTCCACTCGTGCTCGCCGACGCGCGCCGCCACAAGCTTCAAACCGCGATCCACCTCGAGCCGTACGCGGGCCGGTCGCCGGCGACGATCGCGCAGGACCTCCCGTATCTCGCGTCGCTCGGGATCCGCGACGTCTACGTCTACCACCCGCGCGACTTCCCGGCCTCCGCCTGGGCCGCCCTGCGGCCAAGCGTCCCAGCCTCGATGCGCCTGTTCGCTGGGACCGAGCTCGTGGGCTTCGCCGCCGCCGGGCACTTCGACGGCTTCTACACGTACGACTTCATGAACTACGGCGGCAACAAGTTCGTCCGCCTCTGCACCCAGGCCCATGCCGTGCACCTCCTCTGTGCGCCGAGCGTGGGGCCGGGCTACGACGGCGTGCGCGCCGGCGAGCCGGCCGTCGTGAGCCCGCGCCGCAACGGCGCCACGTACGACGGCCTCTGGACGGCAGCGCTCGCCGCCCACCCCGACATCGTCACGATCACGAGCTTCAACGAGTGGGGGGAGGGGACCCAGATCGAGCCGGCCGCGCCGCACCGCGGCTACTCCGCCTACGACGGAGCCTGGGGGCTCACAGGCATCGCGGCGGAGACGTCCTATCTGACGCGCACGGCGTACTGGGCAGGCCGCTTTCATTCCGGCGGATAGCTCCCCGTAGACTCTCCGGCATGGCGACGCGCGCAGCAGTCCCGGCTCCGCTCGCTCAGCTGCCGAACGCGCTCACACTCGGGCGGCTCGTGCTCATCCCCGTCTTCGTCGCGCTGATGATCCACGCCGGCGACGCGCACACCTGGCCGGCCGGCATCGTCTTCGGCGTCGCGGGCGCGACCGACCAGGTCGACGGCTTCCTCGCACGGCGCTGGCACGTGGAGTCGCGCTTCGGCAAGGTCGCGGACCCGCTGGCCGACCGCCTGATGATCGACGCCGCGGTCATCCTGCTCGTCGTGTACGGCCGGCTGCCGTGGGCGGGCCTCGCCGTGATCGCCGGGCGCGACCTGCTGCTGCTCGCCGGCTGGCGCCTGCTCGCACCGCGCGGGGTGGACCTCGACGTGAACCTGCTCGGCAAGGGCGCGACCTGGGTCCTCTACGCGTCGATCGGATTCCGCATCGTCACGCATGACGCGACGAGCTGGCCGCTCTGGATGTTCTGGATCGGCCTCGGCGCCGCGCTTGCGGCCACGCTCCTCTACATGCGCGACGCCTTGCGGGTGCTGCGGCAATGAAGGCGGTCGTGATGGCCGGCGGTGAGGGCACGCGCCTGCGTCCGCTCACGTCGAACCAGCCGAAGCCGATGGTGCCGATCGTCGGCAAGCCCTGCATGGAGCACATTCTCGAGCTGCTGCGCCGCCACGGCTTCGAGGACGTGATCGTCACGGTGGCGTTCCTGCCGCAGGCGATCCGGTCGTACTTCGGCAGCGGCGAGACGCTCGGGATGAACGTCGGCTACTCGGTCGAGGAGTCGCCGCTCGGCACCGCCGGCTCGGTGCGGCTCGCAGCCGGACGGCTCGACGACACCTTCCTCGTCATCTCCGGCGACGCGCTCTGCGACGTCGACCTCGGCCGGCTCGTGGAGTTTCACCGCGAGAAGAAGCGCGTCCGTGACCATCGGCTTGAAGTCCGTCGACAACCCGCTCGAGTTCGGGATCGTCGTCACCGACGAAGAGGCCCGCGTGGAGCGCTTCCTCGAGAAGCCGTCGTGGGGTCAGGTCTTCTCCGACACGATCAACACCGGCATCTACGTGCTCGAGCCCGAGGTGTTGAAGCACGTACCGACCGACCGCCCGTACGACTTCTCGAAGGAGCTCTTCCCGTTGCTGCTCGAGATGGGCCGCCCGATCTACGGGTGCGTCCTGGACGGCTACTGGCAGGACATCGGCAACCTCGACCAGTTCCGGCAGGCGAACTTCGACGCGCTCGACGAGCGGGTGCAGCTGAGCATCCCGGGCATCCGGATCCGGGGCAACGTATGGCTCGGCGAGGGAGTCGACCTGCACGATCTCGAGACGCTCGAAGGGCCCGTCTACATCGGCAACTACTGCCGCATCGCCGCCGACGCGTCGGTCGGGCCGTACTCGGTGCTGTCGACGAGCGTCACGCTGCGGGAGCGCGCCCGCGTCTCGCGCTCGATCGTCGACGCGTCGACGTATCTCGGCCGCAGCGTCGTCGTCGAGGGCGCGGTGCTCGGCCGCTCCTGCGATCTCCGCTCGCACGTGCGCATCCACGAGGGCGTCGCGATCGGCGACGAGGTGACGATCGGCGCCGAGAGCATCGTCATGCCGGGCGTCCGGATCTACCCCTTCAAGGAGGTGGAGAGCGGCTCGCATCTGTTCGAGAGCCTGATCTGGGAGTCGCGCGGGACTGCGCGCATCTTCGGCAAGAACGGCGTCGCCGGTCTCGTGAACGTCGACCTGACACCCGACGTCGCCGTGCGGCTCGCCACCGCGTTCGGCACCGCGCTCAAGCGCGGCGCCCGCGTCGTCGCCTCGCGCGAGGGCGTGCCCGCGTGCCGGATGATCAAGCGGGCGATGATCTCCGGGATCTCGTCCACCGGCGTCGACGTCGCCGACCTGCGCGTGATCCCCGCCGCCGTCGCGCGGCACCTCCTGCGCTCGGAGGGCTACTCCGCCGGCTTCCATGTCGGCCTCAGCCCGAACGACCCGGAGCAGGTGCGCATCCAGTTCTTCGAGCAGCCCGGGATCGAGATGACCCAGGCGATGCAGAAGGAGGTCGAGAAGCACTTCACCCGAGGCGAGCTGCGCCGTGTCGCGGCCGGCGAGGTCGGGACGATCTCCTACCCGGCCCGGGTCAGAGAGACGTATGCGAGCGACCTGCTCGCGACGCTGGACGTGAACGCGGTTCGCGCCCGCGGCTTCCGCCTCGTCGTCGACTACGGCTTCTCCGCCGCCTCCTACGTGCTGCCGCTCGTGCTCGGCCCGCTCGGCGTCGAGGTCGTCGCCGCGCACGCGTTCCCCAGCGAGAGCGACGCCGCCACGGGCGGCGGCCTGGCCGCCTCGGTCGCGCAGGCGCAACGGCTCGTGCCCGCGGTCGGCGCCGTTCTCGGCGCAGTCTTCGACCGCGCGGGCGAGCGCCTCTATCTCGTCGACGAGCTGGCGCAGCCGGTGCCGGTCGAGCAGGCGCTGCTGCTCTACGTCCGGCTGCTCGCGGCGGCCGGACGTCAGGGCAAGCTCGCGTTCCCGGTCACCGTCACGAGCCAGGTCGACCGGCTGGTCGAGGGGTCGCCGCTCGAGATCGTGCGCACACCGGCCTCCCTCCAGGAGCTGACGCGGGTGGCGGCGGAGCAGGAGGGCGTGCTCTTCGGCGGCGCGGTCAGCGGCGGCTACGTCTTTCCCGCCTTCCTGCCCGGCTACGACGCCATCGCCAGCCTGGCCAACCTGCTCGAGCTGCTGGCGATCGTGAACCGGCCGCTCTCGGAGCTCGTCGGCGAGCTGCCCAGCCCGACCCTCGTCCAGCGCGAGCTGCCATGCGCCTGGGCGGCGAAGGGCCTCGTGATGCGGGTGCTGAACGAGCGCCTCGCCGACCACCACCTCGACCTCACGGACGGAATCAAGGTCTTCAACGAGCGCGGGTGGACGCAGGTGCTGCCCGACCCGGACGAGCCCCTGCTGCACCTCTACGCCGAGGGGGAGAGCGGCGAAGCCTCCGAGGAGCTTGCCTCCGGGCTGGCGGAGCTCGTCGAGCAGATCGTGCAGGGCGAGGCCGAGACAGCCCGAACCTAGACGGGAGCCCGGCGAAGGCTAAACTTCAACTTGACCCTTCGCCACGACGAAAGGCTTCGATGGAACCGCTGCCCGATCTCGCAATCCTGTCCGACGAGGACCTCAAGCGCCTGATCGACGAGTACACGCAGGAGGAGCAGGAGGTCTCGTACCGCCGCCGGCTCCTGCACGGCAAGATCGACATCCTCCGCGCGGAGCTGGTGGCGCGGCTTCAGAAGACGCAGGGCCGCAGCGTGCTCGACCAGGTGAACGTCGAGGCGCTGACCGAGATCCTCGCCGGCAAGGCGTCACCTCCGAGCTGAGCGCCCCAGCGGCATGAGTCACGTCTACTGCCCGGAGTGCGGCTTCCAGAACCCGGAGGCCGCCAGCTACTGCTCGAAGTGCGGTGCGCTCCTGCACGTCCCCGAAAGCGGGGAGATGACGGAGACCTTCAGCGCGGAGGAGGGGGAGGACCTCTTCGACACGCTCGACGACCTCGGCCTGCAGGGGCCGGCGCTCGTCGTCCGCTCCGGCGGCGGCCGCTCGGGCGAGACGTTCGTGCCGCAGGCGGAGCGCACGACGATCGGCCGCTCGCCCGACTGTCCGATCTTCCTCGACGACGTCACCGTCTCGCGGAAGCACGCGGTGCTCGTCGAGCGCGACGGACGCTGGTTCATCGAGGACCAGGGCAGCCTCAACGGCACCTTCGTCAACCGCCGGCGCGTCGAGTCCGCCGAGCTCTCGGACGGCGACGAGCTCCAGATCGGCAAGTACCGGCTGACCTACCTCGAGCGCTGATGTCCACCGCCCAGGCACCCGCGCGCGAGCGCCTGCTCACGATCGGCACCGTCTGCCGGCGGCTCAAGCCGGAGTTCCCCGACGTGTCGATCTCGAAGATCCGCTACCTCGAGGACCAGGGCCTGCTCACACCGAAGCGGACGCAGGGCGGCTACCGCCTCTTCGCCGAGGACGACGTCGAGCGGCTCGAGACGATCCTGCGCATGCAGCGCGACGAGTTCCTGCCGCTGCGCGTGATCCGCGAGGAGCTCGCCGCCGGCGCCGCGACGGAGCGCCGTCGCAAGCGTTCCGGCGGGCTGGGCGACCGCGAGGAGGCGTTCGATCTCGACGCGCTCTGCGAACGCGCCGGGATCCAGCCGGCGCGGGCGCGGGAGCTCGAGGAGTTCGGCCTGCTCGAGCCGCGCGTCGAGTCGGGACAGCGGCGCTACTCGGAGATGGACGTCGACGTGGCGACCGCCTGCGAGACCCTCGCGCGCTACGGGATCGCGCCGCGCCACCTGCGCGCCTTCCGGACGGCGGCCGACCGTGAGACCGGCCTACTCGAGGCACTCGTCGCGCCGGCGCTGCGCTCGCGCAACCCCGAACGCCGCCGGGCCGGGATCGAGGACCTCCAGGCGCTCGCCGAGGCCGCGCACGAGCTGTCCCAGCTCCTGTTCACCCGCAACGTCCGTAGACTCGCCGGCCAGTGACCGCCATCGACCTCCGCTCGCTCGTCCGCGAAGTCGAGGACTTCCCGGAGCCGGGCATCGGCTTCAAGGACATCTCGCCGCTCCTGCTCGACCCGGCGGCGCTGAAGCAGGCCGTGCAGGGGCTCGCGGACTGGACCGCGGAACGCGAGCCGGATCTCGTGCTCGGCGCTGAGGCCCGCGGCTTCCTGCTCGGCGCAGCGATCGCCTGCGAGGTCGGCTGCGGCTTCGTGCCTGCGCGCCGCCCCGGCAAGCTGCCTCCCGAGACCGTGACGGCGCGCTATCTGCTCGAGTACGGCGAGAACGCCCTCGAGGTGAACGCGGACGCGATCCGGCAGGGCGCGCGCGTCGTCATCCACGACGACGTGCTCGCGACCGGCGGCACGGTGGAGGCGATCGGCGGGCTCGTCGAGCGCCTCGGCGGCAGCGTGGTCGGCGTCAACTTCGTGCTCGAGCTCTCGTTCCTGCACGGGCGCGATCGGCTCGCCGGCTACGACCTGTTCTCCCTGATCGTCTACTGAAGCGGCCTTGCGAGCCTCTTCGGGAGGCAATCCCTGCCGGGAGGGATCATGCGGCCGAGGCGCCAGAGTCGATAGAACGTGCGGGATGAGTGCACAACTGCCGCAGACGCAAAGGCTGGCAGGACTTGATCTTCTTGCCGCTCATTGCGCCAATCTCGACCCGGAAACACCGACGGCCAGGGAGCGCCTGGACGTGGCGCTCGGGCCCGAGCTGGCCCAGAAGCTCGTCCATGCGCTCTCCTCGCACGCACCGCACGACCATCGCGAGAGCGATCTACGCGCCTGGGTTGTCTTCGCCGCGTAGGCGGACGAAGAGCCAGATCCCCGCAGCGGCGAGCATCGCGATCACGATCGCGAACGCGCCCGAGGACCCGACCGCGAGCAGTCCGAAGTAGACGTACGCGCCGAGGCCGATGCCCCAGAGCAAGGCGATCACGCCCTTGTCGATGCTCGGCGGGTGCATCGCGTGATCTTAGAGGGGTGAGCGGCGAGAGGGAGACGGCTGCGACCAGACTGAAGTCTGGTCGCGGGTAATGCGAAAAGGAATTAAAGAGATTCGCCGAGCCGGTCGCGGTTTCGTCCACAGAGCCGCTCGACCTTCCGCCTCAGCCCTTGCGGGCTTCCCCGTAGTGCCTATCGGCCCTGCTTCAACCTACTCCCGCGCCGCGCTCGGCGCACTTGTGAATCTAGGGGGTCGGCAAGGCCGGTGCAAGGGGTCGCCGACACGAAAATGTCGCATTTTGCGGATTTTGAATAATCAACATTTCCACAGCGATCTGTGCAGTCTGTGGAAAAGCCTGTGCGCAACGCTCAGGCTCCGAGCAGCGTCCGGTAGAGCGCCGCGAGCGGGAGCCCGCTGACCGGATCGCGATAGACGACGCGGTAGGTGAGCGGGCGCACGGGCGGCAGGTCGGTGAGCGCGAAGGAGCCGTCGGCCGCGAGTGGGAGGGAGGTGAGCAGCTCGGGGCCCGCGGCCGTCTCGCGCCACACCTCGACGCTGCCGGAGGAGACGCCGTCGACGCGGCCGGAGAGCCCGAACGAGGCACCGTCGACGGTGGCGGCGAGCTCGACCTTCGCCGCCGGCGCACTCGCTGCCCGGTACCAGCCGAGCCCGTCCTGGTCGAGCAGCAGGTACTGGCGGCCGCCGGAGGCGTCGACGGCATACCCGTAGAGGTCGCCGGCAAGCTCGGTCGCCGCGCCCGCCGAGTTGACGACGATCCCGGCGTAGACGGTTCGCAGGCCGGCCAGGTCGACGTAGTCGTCGCCCGCCACCTCGGGTCCGCCGGCCGTGAGCGCGAGCGAGACGAGGAACGCGTGGTGGCTGAGGATGACGGCGCTCTCGCCGTGGCCGTGCACGGCAAGGAGGAGCTGGCTCTCGCCGAACGAGGGGAAGAGCTCCGTCCAGGCGCTCCAGACGGCGCCCGTGACCGCCTGCGCCTGCACGACCCCGGCCGGCGAGCCGAGCGTCGTCCCATAGACGACCTGTCCGACCCAGTCCTTGTGGCTCTTCGTCCGAGCCCACTCGATCGTGGCGAAGTCATACGTCTCGAGCACGCGTACGCCGCCGCCCGGGAGCACGACCGGCGCCGCCGCGGGCAGCGCCTCGCTCGCCGGGAAGCCGTCCCGCGTGACGCGTTCGCCCACCAGGCGGCCGGAGGCGTCCTCGTGGACGAGCCGCAGCCACGACTGCTGCGAGCCGAGCGCGTACGCGTAGGCGACGAGCGGGCGCGCGGAGGCGTCGAGCGCGAGGCCGCCGAAGCCGAGCAGGCCCCCCGTGGGCGCGCGGGCGACGACGCGGACGCGCCAGGAGGCGCCCTGCTGCTCGGCGAGTGCGAGCCAGCGGCCGGCCGGATCCTCGGCGAGCAGGCTCGCCGCGCCGCTGGGAGCGACGCTGAGGCCGACCACGAGGGCCCGGCCGCCCGGCAGCCCGTCGAGCGCCTGGGCGCTCCACGTGCCGTCGGCGGCCCGCGCCGCCACCTGGAGCGACCCGTCCGCGGCCACGAAGGCGACGCGCGGCGAGCCGTCCGGCGCCACCGCGAGGAGCGCGTCCTGCGCGCCCTGCGACCCGGGCACGAGCTCGGCGCGCGCGACCCCCGGCAGGAGCAGGGCGGAGGCCAGCGCAGCCCCGAGCGCGACGCGCACCACGTCCGGACGATAGCGGCCGGACGCCCCTCTGTTCCAACTTGACATAACGCCCATTCTCGTGCGTGGGCTTCGCGCACTTGCGCTCACCCCGGCTGACGTGGTTGTCTGTGGAGACGGCGCGTTGCCCGCCGCCCTGGAGGCAACGCCCGAACGGAGGAGGGAAAGGCTGACCGTCGAGATCGAAGCGATTCTCGGCAGTGAGGAGCTGGCGGCGCTCCTCGAGACCGCCGAGGCCAGCAGTCAGGTTCGGTACGCGGACCTCCAGGAGGTGCTCGAGCCGCTCGATCTCGACCCGCTCGAGACCGACGCGGTCTACATCGAGCTCGACCGGCGGGGGATCGAGCTCGTCGAGGAGCCGGAGCGGGAGGCGGCGGCTCCCCCACCCCCGTCACCGTCCCAGCCTGCGGAGACGACGACGGACGCCCTTCAGCTGTTCCTCCGCGAGGCGGGCCGGCACACCCTGCTCACGGCGCCCCAGGAGGTCGAGCTCGCGAAGCTGATCGAGCGCGGCGACAGGGACGCCAAGCAGCGGATGATCCAGGCGAACCTGCGCCTCGTCGTCTCGATCGCGAAGAACTACCGCAATCAGGGCCTCCCCTTCCTCGACCTGATCCAGGAGGGAACGCTCGGGCTGATCCGCGCGGTCGAGAAGTTCGACTGGCGCCGCGGGTACAAGTTCTCGACGTACGCCACCTGGTGGATCCGCCAGGCGGTCGCGCGCGCGCTCGCCGACAAGGCGCGGACGATCCGCATGCCGGTGCACATCGTCGAGCGCATGCAGAAGATGAACCGGGCCGAGCGGACGCTCTGGATGGAGCTCGGCCGCGAGCCGACGCTCGAGGAGATCGCCGGCGAGGCGTCGCTCCCCGTCGAGCAGGCGCGCGAGGTTCGCTCCGCGGCGCGGGCGTCGGCGTCGCTCGACCAGCCGGTCGGCGACCAGGAGGACGCGGTCTTCGGCGACTTCGTAGCGGGCACCGATCCCCTGCCCGAGGAGCGGGTCGAGTCGTCGCTTCGCAGCCAGGCACTGCTGAGCGCGCTCCAGGCGCTGCCCGCGCGCGAGCGGCAGGTGCTCGTGCTCCGCTACGGCCTCGTCGACCAGGAGCCGAAGACGCTCGAGGAGATCGGCCGCCGCCTCGGACTCACGCGCGAGCGCGTGCGCCAGATCGAGCTCGAGTCGCTCCGCCGTCTTGCCGGCCTGAGCGAGATGCAGGTCGTCGCGTCGGGCTAGCCGCGCAGGTACAGCTCGAGATCCGGCGCGGCGATGCGGAGCTCGCGCAGGGCGCGCGACTCCAGCTGCCGCACGCGCTCGCGCGTGATGCCGAGCCCGACGCCGACTTCCTCGAGCGTCTGCGGCGGCTCGCCGTTCAGGCCGAAGCGGAGCGCCAGCACCCGCCGCATGCGGGGGTTCAGATGCGACAGCGCACGTGCGATCTCCGTCGAGCGCTGCCGCACCGCGGTGCGCTCGTCCGGCTGGTCGGAGTGGATGTCCTCGATCAGGTCGCCGTAGAGGCTCTCGCCGTCGCCGACGGGCGTGTCGAGGCTGACCGGATCCTCGACCAGCTCGAGCAGGTCCTGCACCCGCTGCAGCGCCAGCCCGGTGTCGCGGGAGAGCTCCGGAAGCGTCGGCTCGCGGTTCAGCTTCTGGGCCAGCTGCCGGCGTGAGCGCAGCAGCCGCCGCACCTGCTCGGCGACGTGGACGGGCAGGCGGATCGTGCGGCCCTGGTCGGCGAGCGCGCGCGTGACCGACTGGCGAATCCACCAGGTGGCGTACGTCGAGAGCTTGTAGCCCATGCGGTAGTCGAACTTCTCGACCGCGCGAATCAAACCGAGGTTGCCCTCCTGGATCAGGTCGAGCAGCGGCACGCCCGTCTTCGTGTAGTTGCGCGTGATCGACATCACGAGGCGCAGGTTCGCCTCGATCAGATGCCGCTTCGCGACCTCGTCGCCGGCGTCCTTGCGCCGGGCAAGCTCGCGCTCCTCGGAGCGTGTCAGGAGCGGGCCGCCGCCGATCGAGCGCACGTAGAGCTTCAGCGGATCCTGGATCTGGAGCGCGCCCTCGAGCGCCTCGAGCTCTTCGACCGCCGCCTCGACGTCGACGTCCGCGTCTTCGACCTCGGCCTCGGTCTCCTCCGCGGGCTCGTCGTCGGCAAGCGCGGGCACGAGCTCGAGCCGAGCCTCGACTTCCTCGGCAGCATTCGAAAGGACGGGCTCTGGAAGCGGCCGCTCACCCATTGGTAGCGATATCGGCGTCCCCCAGATGGGGCTTGAGCACTTCGTGCCTACCCAGACGAGGGACGAACACTCAACCGGCGAAGAGAGATGCCGAACATTCTCTTGACAAACTTCGACGAAGGAGTCTCGTCGGAAGGACTGGGGACGCCGCGATCGCGACGTCCGGGGTCTCGCCGAGGATCTCCACATGTGCGGAATCGCTGGATACAGCTTGTCGCCCCGCAGCCGCGTCGACCGGACGCTCGCAGCCCAGTCCCTGCTCGCCGGTATCGCCGAGCGCGGCGCGGACGCCGTCGGCTACGCCCACCGGAGCCCGGGCGAGTGCTACCCGGCTGTGACGAAGCAACGCACACCGGCCAGCATGCTGCTCGAGCGCATCGACGTGCCCCAGAGCGCGACCGAGCTGCTCGTGCACGTGCGCGACTACACGAAGGGCCACCCTTCCATCGCCGCCAACAACCACCCCGTCCGGCACGGGCCGATCGTCGGCATCCACAACGGGATCATCGTCAACGACGACGAGCTGCTCGCACCGCACAGCTGCGCCCGGGCAGAGCCTCGGATGACCGTCGACTCGGAGGCGATCTTCGCCCTCGCCGCGCACTCGCGCAACGACCCGCACGCCCTCGAGGCGCTCGTCGGCTCGATGGCCGCCGCCTGGCTGGACGAGCGCGAGCCGGGCACGGTCTTCGCGGCGCGCGGCATCGGCCGGCCGCTCTGGCTCGGTGCCGGCCGCCACGAGCTCTTCTTCGCCTCGACGAAGCAGGCGCTCCGCGTCGTCGAGCGCTACTCCGGCGTCCGGCTGCGCATGAGGGAGCTGCAGGACGGCACCGTCGTCGCGCTCCGCGACGCCCGTGTCGACTGGCTCGAGCGCTTTCGCCCCGACCTGAGCTTCGTCGAGAGCAGCCACCTGCCGCCCGTCCGGGCCCCGCAGGAAGGCGCCTTCTGTCTCGCGCGGCTGGCAGTTCTCACTGCGGCGGCGTAAGCCGCCCGTCCGACGCGACGCGCACGCCCTGCTCGTCCAGCCGCTCGCGCACGAGAAACTGGAAGGTCGACCAGGCGCCGCGCCGCGCGTCGAGCATCCGGTACACCTGCCACTCGGTCAGCAGCGACTCGTCCGTCCGCCGGGCGGCGGCCCAGTCCGCAAACTTCGGCAGCCGGCCCAGCCGGTGCGCGAGCTCCACCCCCTGCTCGACGGCCCGCTCGAGCCGCTCCTCCCCCACCGGCACGTCGAAACCCGCCTCGCGCAGCGCGTTCGAGAGCGAGCCGAACGTGTGCCAGTAGAGCGACTTCGACGGCAGCCTGCCCTTGTGCTCGTCGATGTCGCGCGCCGCCGGCGGCCGGCCCAGCTCCTCCCCCAGCTCGCGGAGCAGGCCGAGCAGCTCGTCCCGGGTGGCGAACCGGCGCGGCACGAGCCCTGCCGCGCGCTTGGCCGCGTTCCACGAGCCGAAATGCTCGATCACCGTCTGCGGGTGCACCGCCGTCTGCGGGTCGCTCGCGAACTCGCGCATCGTCGGCGAGCGTCCGAGCCGGGCGGCGCTCGCCCGCAGCTCGTCGAGGATCTGCTCGTCGGAGTAGCGCTTGCGGATCCCGGCCTGGAACGCCGCGAGCGCGCCAGGGTCGATCTCCGTGACAGCTCGAAATCGGCGCTTCTGGCCCATGGCAATAATGGTAGAGCAAGTTGGGGCAACCGCAAGTGCACCCGCGCGCGAAGCCAACGACTGCGACCAGGTCGCGCAGCGACCTGGTCGCTGCTGTAAGCGTGTCGACCTGCGCTACGAGGCTCTGACGAGCTTCGGCTGCTCGACGGGGAGGTCGCCGACGATCGACTCGAGCGGCAGGATGCGCTCGAGCGCGGCGACGCAGCGCGGGCAGAACTGGCTGCCGGCCTTGTTCTTGACCTCTGCGAGCGCCTCGTTGACGGGGCGGGCAGCGCGGTAGATGCGCGTCGTGAGCATCGAGTCGAGGGCGTCCGCGACGTGGATGATCCGGGCGCCGAGCGGGATGTCCTCGCCGCCGAGGCGGTCCGGGTAGCCGGTGCCGTCGAAGCGCTCGTGGTGGTGCCTGATCGACGGCACCGCGTCCTGCAGGAAGCCGAGCCGGTCGATGATGCGCGCGCCCTCCTCGGCATGACGCTGCATCAGCGCCCACTCCTCCCCGGTCAGGCTGGCCGGCTTCAGGAGGATCGCGTCGGGGATGGCCAGCTTGCCGATGTCGTGGAAGAGCGCTGCATGACCGAGCAGGTCGAGCTCGGCCTGCGAGAGTCCAAGCTCTCGCCCGATCGCGAGCGCCAGCTGCTGGACGCGCCGCGAGTGGCCGGCGGTGTACGAGTCGCGCGCGTCGACGGTGGCCGAGAGGGACTCCATCGCCGCGGTCGAGCGCTCGCGCAGCAACCGGTTCGCCTGCTCGAGCGAGACGTTCTGCGACTGGATCGTCTCCGCCGCCTCGCGCAGCTTCTGCGCCGACTTCTGCGTGTGCTTCAGGTACGCCTCCTGCGTCTTGCGCATCAGCAGCAGGGGCACCGCGAACACTGCGAGCGCGTACAGGCCGACTGCGTCGTAGGCCACGCCCATGACCGAGCCGATGAAGCCGTACACGACATAGTGCGGCAGCAGCCACGAGAACCGCTCGTGGAAGACCCGCCACGGGCTCTCGTGTCCGCCGACCGCCGAGGCGAGGCTGAGCAGGCCCATGTTGACGCCGAAGTACACCCCGCCCGCCACCAGGCCGAGTCCTGCAGCGACGAGGTGGGCCGCCTGGCCCTGCGCGAAGTCGGTCGAGAAGACGGCCGCTGCGGCGAGCGACGAGAGCGACAGCGTCCCGATGTTGAAGATGACGTGGTGGAGCGAGTTGCGGCGCGCGCTCCAGTCGACCACGGCAGTCACGATCGCGAGCGGCAGCGCGGCGCGGTAGTCGAAGAGCGCCGCGCCCGCGAGCGAGCCGACGGCGCTGACCGAGATCGTCCCTTCCACCTCCGCGAGCTCGAACGACAGCGCCTGGCCGGCACCGACGAGCGCGAGGATCGCGAGCAGGCCGACGTAGTCGGTGCTGTGACCCCAGATGAGGCCCGCCGCGCCGCCGGCGATGCCGAGCACCGTGACCGTGCCGACGACGATCGCCAGCCGCCGCGAGAGCGAGAGGAACGCAGGGCCGCTGATCGCATGCGGCTTCGGATGCCGCCGCTCCTGCGCCGGATCGATCGGCTCCGCGGACGGCAGCGGCACGATGTGCTCGCCGTCCTCCCGCACCGCACGCAGCTTCGCGCCGCGCTGCGCTGCAAGCAGCAGCGGCTCGGTGCTCGCGCCGAGCACGCGGTTGCGGCCCTGGAGCTTGGCCCGGTACACGGCGAGGTCCGCCTGGTGGATCAGCTCGTTCGCGTCGCTGCCGTCCTTCGGATACGCGGCGACGCCGAGCGACACGGTCGCGCGGATCGGCTCGGCGGCGGTCTCGATCTCGAACTCGCGCTCGGCGACGGCGCGGCGGATCCGTTCCGCGATCTCGAGCGCCTGCTCGGGCGGCGTCTCCGGCAGGAGGATCGAGAACTCTTCGCCGCCGAAGCGCGCCGGGACGTCGTAGTGACGCAGCTGGGCGCGGAAGATCTCCGCGATCCCCTGGAGCACGGCGTCGCCGGCGAGATGCCCGTAGCTGTTGTTGATGTCGCGCAGCAGGTCGAGGTCGGCCATGATCAGCGACATCGGGCGCTCGAAGCGCGATGCCCGCGTGATCTCAGCCTCGAGCGTCGTGGCGAAGTAGCGCGCGTTGTACAGCCCCGTCTTCGGGTCCACGCGCGCCTCCGCCTGCAACTGCGGCACGCTGAGCGAGCGGTGGACGACGACGAGCGGCGCGAGCGCCGCGAAGATCAGCCACGGGTTCCAGTCCCAGAACGCCGCGAGCGACACGCCGAGAATGGCGAGTACGAGGTCGATGGAAACGCTCTCGACCGAGAACAGCCCCGTCTCGCGGAACGTGTGATTGCGCCCGAGCTTGAGGACGACGCTGAGGAAGATGTGGTTGACCGTGACCCACGTCACGCAGGCGGCGAGACCCGCGAGCGCGAAGCGCGTCTGGCTGTTCGGGATCAGTCCGCCGGCGTGCGCCTGGATCACGTGCGCCGCTCCCCACGCCGCGAGCGCGTCCAGCGTGTAGTTCGAGATGTTGAAGCCCTGAATCGGCCACGGGTAGCGCTCCTTCAGCCACTCCGGGATCGTCTGCACCAGCGGAATCAGGACGATCAGCTCGGGCGGCAGGAGCAGCGCGGCGGCGATGATGAAGACGATCGACGTGTGGTACATCGAGTTCCGCGGCGACTTGACCGGGAACGTGTGCGCGATCGTCGCGGCCACGGCGAGGATGGCGAGCGTGCCCCAGCCACTGTGGATGTCCGGCACCTTCGCGTAGAAGCCGCCCGCCGCCGCCAGCGTCGCCCCGCCGAGCAGGATGAGGTAGATGCGGGCCGAGCGAGGGAGGCCGCCGGGCCGCTGCGGAGCCGGCAGCGACGGGTCCGGCCCGAGGTCGATCGGCAGATCCTCGGGGATCGCGCTCATCGTCGACCCTCCGGCAAGCCGGAAGGCCGTAGCGGCCCCGCGGGAGCGGGGACTCGTGGCCGCAGAGCCATGCCCGCAGCGTAGAAACCGACACCCTTCGCGGCATCCCCCGTTCGGAGCATTCCGACCGCCTGCCGAAGCCGTCTGCAGACGGCAAGCGGGCCCCGGCTCGGGGGCCCGCTCACGTGCATGGTGCCGGCCACGAGGGCTATGGCGCCGTGCCTGCCGCCGGCGGCTGCGTGCAGCTGGTCAAAAGCGAGTCGCAGACCGGGGTCGTGACGAGGCCCAGGGCGGCCGTCGCCTGCGCGATCTCCGCGGCGCTCACGGCCGTCTGCGTCACGGGAAGAGCGGCGTCGTTGCCCGACGCGTCGGCCCAGGCCGCGTCGCTCCACGCTGCGGAGGCCCAGGCTGCGTCGCTCCACGCCGCGTCGCTCCAGGCTGCGGAGGCCCAGGCTGCGTCGCTCCGCTGCGAGCCCAGCTGCGTCGCTCCAGGCCGCGGAGGCCCAGGCTGCGTCGCTCCAGGCCGCGGAGGCCCAGGCTGCATCGCTCTGCGCGGCCGTCTGCCACGAGGCTGCGTCGAAGGCCGGGGTGCCGTCCGTCGACGTGAGGAACTGGTCGAGGCCGGCGTTCGGGTTCGGCGGATCGACGACCTGCCGCGCCCCCCAGACGTTCAGCTCGCCGACGCCGAGCGAGTCCGGAACCGCGGCCGGGGTCGCCCGGGCGGACACCATCAGGGCGCCCTTGACCTGGTCCGGCGTCCAGTCGGGATGCTCGGCGAGCAGCGACGCGGCGGCGCCTGCGACCATCGGGGCCGAGAACGAGGTCCCGCTCAGCTCCATGTAGCCCGGCGCGACGACGTGGTCGGGACGCTCGACCGCAAGACCGGCACCGTCGCTCACCGGCCCGACGATGTAGCGGCCGGGAGCGGCGATGTCGGGCTTCATGAACCCGTCCAGCGTGTAGCCCCAGGCCGACCACGGCGCCACGGTGTCGTCGCCTGGGTTGACGGTGCCGGCGATGTCGGCCGCCCCGACCGTGATCACGAAGGGATCGTTTCCGGGTGCGAAGGGCACGCCGCTCTCCTGGCCGCCGACGGCGTAGTTGCCCGCGGCCGCGACGACGACGACGCCGTTGAGCCAGAGCTTCTCGACCGCCTGGTCGAGCGGGTCGAAGAAGAGGCTCGCGGGGCTCGAAGCGTGGAGCGAGAAGTTCGCCACGCGGATGTCGTACGTGTTCTTGTTCTGGAGGATCCAGTCGCAGGCGGCGATGACGTCGGCGACCGTGGCCTCGCCCTCGTCGTTCATGACGTCCAGGGAGTAGATGTTCGCGGTGGGGGCCACACCCGCGTGCCCGTCGACACCACCGGCCGCGATGCCGGCCACGAAGGTGCCGTGTCCGTAGCCGTCACCGGGCGAGTTCGGCGCGAGACTCGCCAGGTCCACCTGGCCGAGCACGCGTCCGCCGAAGTCGGCACGGGTCGCGTCGACGCCGGAGTCGACGACGGCGATCGTCGGCGCCTGCTGGTCCATCGCGCCGGACGACCAGTCGGCCGGCGCGCCCACAACCCACGGCCACTGCTGCTCGCTCGACAGCGCGAACTGCGGGCCGTAGGAGCTCATCTTCACCGTGTCGTTCGGGACGATCGCCGCGACGTAGGACAGCTTCGCCATGAACGCGATCTGGAGTCCCGTCAGGGAGGCGTGGAGGCCGTCGATCGACCGGTAGCTCCTGCGGATCTGCGATGTCGCGATCGTGTTGGCGCCGCGCTGCGTCCCCAGCAGCCCGCTCTTCAGCCCGCTCACGTTGACCCGGGTCTGGCTGCCGTCCTGAGGCTTCTGGACGCCCTCGACGATGACGTCGAACTTCTGCCGCGGGTTCTGCCGGATGGCGCTCGCGAGCGAGTCGGGGATGTACGCGCTGGTACGGCCGAGACCCTGGGTGTTGAAGCCCCAGAAGCTGTGCCGGCCGCCGCCCGCGGTGCCGGCAGCAGCGGTGGCCGAAAGCGCGAGCGCGGTCGCGACGGTGGCGACGGCCGCCGTCACCCGGCGCCCGCCTCGTCCCCACAGGGCGTTCGAGCGGCTGCCGTAACCGTTCGTTCCACCAGGCCGCATGTGTGTCTCCCTCTCTCCCTCGTGATGCGCGCGCAACAGCGCGCACCGCAGCTCACGTAATCGCGACTGAAGCTACGCTCGCGCCGTCGTCCTCACCTCACCCGGAAGGGTCACGGCGCCGAAGTTCACTCGATCGGGGTATACCGGGCCTCGACGCACTCTCCCTCGGGTGACGTACCCTCGGAGCAGTGCGCCCCGCCGTCCCCCTCGCCGCAGAGATCGTCGCGGCGCGCGCAGTCGCAGCGCTCTCGCGGCTGGCCGGCACAGGCGGTGGCACGACGGTGCCCGGCAAGCTGCTGTCGAAGCTCGACCCCGGGGCGATCGACCGTCTCGCCGCCCGCCTCCCCGACGGTGCCGCGATCGTCTCGGCGACGAACGGAAAGACGACGACGACGGCGATGGCGGCCGAGATCCTGCGTCCGCGCTACCGGCTCGCGCACAACCGCTCCGGCGCGAACCTCGTGTCGGGCGTCGCCTCGACCCTGCTCTCGGCGCGCGGCGCACAACTCGGCCTTTTCGAGGTCGACGAGGCCGCTCTGCCCGAGGTTGCGCGCAGAGTCAGACCTCGGGCGGTGCTGCTCGCAAACCTCTTCCGCGACCAGCTCGACCGCTACGGGGAGCTCGAGCTCGTCGCACAGCGCTGGCGCGAGGCCGTCGCTCTCCTCCCGGCGGAGGCGCCGCTCGTCGTGAACGGTGACGACCCGCAGGTCGCCGATCTCGCCGGCGCCCACGCACGTGCGACCGTCTTCGGCCTCGACGATCCCGCACATGCGCGCCCGGCTCTGCAGCACGCCGCCGACTCGAAGTACTGCCTCCGCTGCGGCACGCCGTACACGTACGCCGCGGCGTACGTGGGACACCTCGGCGACTACCGCTGCCCCGCCTGCGGGCACGCGCGGCCGAAGCTCGACGTCGTCGGCCGCGCACTCGAGCTGCACGGGCTCGAGCGGTCCTCGTTCGACCTCGTGACGCCGGCCGGCAGCCGTCGTGTCGAGCTTGCGCTTCCGGGCCTCTACAACGTGTACAACGCGCTCGGTGCGGCGGCGCTCGCCGCCGCACTCGGCGCCACGCTCGACGACGTCGTCGCCGGTCTCGGCCGCTTCAGCGCGGCGTTCGGCCGGTTCGAGCGGATCCCGGTGGGCGGGAAGCGACTGCTGCTGCTCCTGATCAAGAACCCGGCGGGCGCGAACGAGGCGGTGCGGACGCTCGTCGACGGCGGGCCGCCGCGTCTTGCGGTGGTGGCGCTCAACGACGCGATCGCCGACGGGCGCGACGTCTCCTGGATCTGGGACGTCGACTTCGAACCGCTGCTCGCAGGCCTCGACCGGCTCGTCGCCACCGGCGACCGCGCGGCCGAGCTCGCGTTGCGCTTCAAGTACGGCGGCTTCGACGAGGACGCGATCGAGGTCGAGCCGAACCTCGAGCGGGCGCTCGACCGCGGCCTCTCGCTCACGCCGGAGGGCGGCGAGCTGATCGTCCTCCCGACGTACACGGCGATGCTCGAGCTGCAGCGCGTGATCGCCGCGCGCGGCCTCGCCCGCCCCTACTGGGAGCGCGCAGCGTGACGACGATCCGGGTCGGTCACCTCTATCCCGACTACCTGAACATCTACGCCGACCGCGGCAACATCGCCGTTCTCGCTGCGCGAGCATCGTGGCGCGGCCACCGCCTCGACGTGACCGAGCTGGGGCTCGGGGACGCGATCGTCCCCGGCGAGCACGACCTCTACTACCTGGGCGGCGGGCAGGATCGCGAGCAGCTCCTCGTGGCCGAGAACCTCGCCGGAAAGGCGGACGCGCTGCGAGCCGCCGTGCTGGAAGGCGGAGCCGCACTGCTCGGCGTGTGCGGCGGCTACCAGCTGCTCGGTCGTGGCTATCGCGGGCAGCACGGCGAGGAGATGCCCGGCGTCGGCCTGCTCCCGCTCGAGACCGTGGCCGGTGAGCGCCGCATGATCGGCGACGTCCTGATCGAGTGCGAGCTCGAGCCGGGCTCGCGCACGACGATCGCCGGGTTCGAGAACCATGCCGGCAGGACGCTGCTCGATCCGGGCGCGCAACCGCTCGGCCGGGTCGTCGCGGGGTTCGGCAACGACGGCGAGAGCGGCTACGAGGGCTGCCGCGTGGCGCGCGCGATCGGCACGTACCTGCACGGGCCGCTGCTGCCGCGCAACCCGCACCTCGCCGACTTCCTGCTGGCGGAGTCGCTCGCCCACCGCGTGGGAGGCGAGCCGCCTGCCCTGGAACCGCTCGCCGACACCCTCGAGGCGACGGCGCGCGAGCTCTCCGCGGAGCGTGCCCGCAGCCGCGGCGGGCGGTTCTAGCCGCTCCCGCCCGGGACGGCGAGCGGGCGCGACACGCCGAGCTCGCGGCCGGCGGCGTCGAGAGCCGCCACGGCGACATACGCGACTGCCGGTACGGTGATCGCCGTCTCGAAGCCGGTGCGCCGACCGGTGTGCACTGCTCGCAGGCGGGCCGGGGAAGCGCCGCCGCGCACCTGCCACCGCGCGACCTCCGTGGCACCGTTCCAGCTCGCGTACACCGTGACCGTCCTGTCCGAGTTGACGATCGTCGCAATCGCAGGTTTGGTCGCGGGACGTCCCGTCCAGGGAAAGCGCAACGCGCGATAGGAGACGCTGCCGTCGCCGAACGTCGCATCGAAGCGAACGTCGCCCTCAGGCGTGAACTCGGTGAACGGGCCTGCTGCTCCCCAGCCGACGAAGACGCCGCCGTCGGGAAGCCCCTGGACGTTCCCGAGCGCGGTCGCGAGCCGCGGCGACGACGCCTCGTAGACCTGCAGGAGGTCTGCGGTCATGGCGCCGGGATCGAGTGCGAGCCGCATCGGTCGCGACGCGGGCTCGACGGCACCGGCGCCGGTTCCCGTGGCGCCGTTGTCGAAGAGCGTCAGCGTGCCGTCGGCATGGGCGCGAACGTCGTGCTGGAAGTTGAAGCTTGCGCCGGGGCCCAGCTCGAACTCGTTCATCGTCCCGCCCAGCCGCCACTTGATCGCCCCGGTCTTGCGGTCGACCTTGTAGACGGTCGAGGTGTGCCGCGCGGAGACGATCAGATCGCCGTCGGTGTCCACCCCGATCGAGTTGAGGTGGAAGTAGTCCACGTTCCCGGCCGGCGTGACGCCGGTGCGGTAGGACTCCGCGAGGTCGACATGGTCGAGGCTGTGCCATTCGAAGAGCACGCGCTTGCCGGCAATGTCGATCTCCTGGACGACCCCTTCGACCACCCGCCCATCGGTCGGGCCGCCGACCGCGGAGAGGTCTGCGCTGACCTCGTTCGCGACGGAGAGCAAGGCGGTACCGCGCGAGGTGATCAGGAACTCGTGCAGGTCGCAGTCGAAGCCGTGGCCGGCGTGCACCCGGATGAGCTCGTGGTACGTGGAGTCGTAGACGACGCAGCTGCCGCCGTAGAGGCCGCCGGCCGCGCCCTCGTACCACGTGAGCACGCTACGGCCACGGTACTTCTGCATCCGCAGGTTCTGGGCGACGACCGTCGACAGCGGCAGGAACCACACCGGCTGCCCGTCGTCGTCCAGGATCAGGGGGCCGTACCGGCCGGGGCCGGCGTCCGCCGGGCCGAAGCTGAGCGGAGCGACGAAGATGGAGCCGCTCGCGGTCCCGGCGGCCGGGGTCGAGACGACCACCGGCGGCGGGTTCCAGGCCGGCTGGGTGAGGAAGCGTCCGGCGGCCGGAGGCGTCGTGGCAGAGAACGCGCGCGCGGGGGCGCTGCCGCCGGCGACGATGCCCGCGGCCGCAGCGCCCCCGAGCGCCACGAAACGCCGCCTTGTGATCCTGTTCTCCTCGGCAGGCATTACTTCACGAACCGATTCAATCAGGATGACCGCTCGTGGGCAGAGGTCTGCGGCAGCCCGCCTGAGACGCGCAGTGTTTCGCGCGCGACTGGCGGCGAGAACGCGCGCACACCGAGCCCGGCTCGAACTCGAGCTCCCGTGCCGCGCGGTGGCCGTGGACGACGGAGTCGTCGCGGTCAGGGCGCCCAGAGCGAGCCCAGGTACGCCGCCGGGTCGCCGGGCTGCCAGCGGCGGAGGAAGCGCTGGATCGGGGGGTGCACGACGATCCCGTCGAGCTCGTCGCGCAGGAAGAGCCGGTGACCGCGCACGGCGGCGTCGCTCGAGGTCACCGCTTCGAGCGAGCGGCCGGAGAGGTCGCCGGCGAACACGATGTGCACGACGTGCTTTGCGATGAAGGTGCGCTGCGGCGCGATCGAGTCGACGAGCGCGATCGGCCCCTCGACTGGAATCTCGTCCACGATCCCGACCTCCTCGGCCAGCTCGCGGTGGAGCGCGTCGACGAGGCTCTCGCCGGCGTTCACGCCGCCGCCGGGCAGGAGCCAGTACTCGCCGCGTCCGGCCTTCTCGTGGCGGCAGAGCAGGAGCCGGTCCTCCCAGCGGAGGAGGGCCGAGACCCGGATCCGCGGTTCCGGAGCCATCAGGCCGCCGAGGAGCCGAACCCGCGCACGCCCCGCTCGCTCTCCGGCAGCTCGTCGACCTCCACCGCCTCCACGCCCGGCACCGCCAGGACCACGAGCTGGGCGATGCGCATGCCGGGTTCGACGACGAACGTCTCGCGTGCGTCGGTGTTCAGCAGCACGACCCGCAGCTCGCCACGGTAGCCGGAGTCGACGAGGCCCGGCGTGTTCACGATCGTGATCCCGTGCCGGGCGGCGAGCCCCGACCGCGGCTGGACGAAGCCGGCGTAGCCGTCCGGGATCGCCACCGCGAGTCCGGTGCCGACCATGGCCCGCTCCCCCGGTCCCAGCTCGACGCGCTCGCAGGCGGCGAGGTCGAGACCGGCGTCGCCCGGGTACGCCTGGCTGGGCAGGACGGCGTCGTCGCGCAGTCGGCGGACCGCGAGCTCGATCACGTCCCGCCCGAGGTCGCGTGCTCGGGCGACGAGTCGGCGACGAGGTAGGGCGCGAAGCGCCTGATTTCACGACGCGGTAGCCGTGCCACGAGCAGCACGCCGTCGCTCGTGTCCTCCCGCTGCTCGATCGGCGCGCCGAGCGCGTACAGCTCGTTCAGCTTCCCGCCCTCGCCGTACGGCAGCAGCAGGCGAACCGGCTCGAAGCGCTCGGCGAAGCGGTCAGCCACCCGGGCGCGAAGCTCGTCCAGGCCTTCACCCGTGACGGCGGAGACGAGCAGCGCATCCGGATAGCGGTTCGAGAGCCGCCGCCGGCGCAGCGCGTCGATCGCGTCGATCTTGTTCACGACGAGCTCGATCGGCAGCCTGTCGGCGCCGATCTCCGCGAGCACCGCGTTCACGGCGGCGATCTGCTCGGCGAGCGTCTCGTCGGACGCCGAAGCGTCGGCGACGTGCAGGACGAGATCGGCGACGAGCGTCTCCTCGAGCGTCGCGGCGAAGCCTTCGACGAGCTGATGCGGCAGGCGGCGGACGAAGCCGACGGTGTCGGTGACGAGGTAGCGCCGTCCATCGAACTCGAAGCCGCGCGTCGTCGGGTCGAGCGTCTCGAACAGCCGGTTTCGCACCGAGACGTCTGCGTCGGTGAGCGCGTTGAGGAGCGTCGACTTGCCGACGTTGGTGTAGCCGGCGAGCGCGACGGTCGGGGTCTCGGTGCGCTTCCGTTCCTTACGCCGCACGTCGCGCTGCTTCTGCAACTCCTTCAGCCGGCCGCGCAGGATCGAGATCCGCCGTCGCGCCATGCGGCGGTCGGACTCGAGCTGCGACTCACCGGGGCCGCGCGTCCCGACGCCGCCGCCGAGCCGCTCGAGGTGCTGCCACATGCCACGCATGCGCGGCAGGTTGTACTCGAGCTGCGCGAGCTCGACCTGGAGCTTCCCCTCGGCGCTCACGGCGTGCTGGGCGAAGATGTCGAGGATCAGCTGCGTGCGGTCGACGACACGCGACTGCAGCTGGTTCTCGAGCAGGCGCTGCTGCGACGGCGCCAGCTCGTCGTCGACGATGAGGACCTCGGCGCGCGCGTCTCCGTAGGACTGCTTGAGCTCGTCGAGCTTGCCCTTGCCGACGTACGTCCTCGGGTCCGGGTGCGCACGGTGCTGGACGAGCCGGGCGACGGGCTCGACGCCGGCGGTACGGCTGAGCTCGTCCAGCTCGGCCAGCTCGTCCTCCGGATCGACTCCCTGGGCGAGGACGGCGAGGACGAAGCCGCGCTCGGGCTCGGGGCCCGGCGTGGGATCGGACTGTCTCGCCGCCATGTGAACGTCATTATGACCTCTGCCGTGACCCTCCCCGACCTCGCCGCCAGGACGCTCCAGCTCGTCGACGTGCTCTCCGAGAGCCGCCGCGAGGCGGATCTCGTCGCGCTCGTCCGGGAGCTCCTGCCCGGGCAGGCGCTCTACGACGACGGCGAGGTGCTCCTCTACGGCGACCCGGGCGCGCCCGTCGTGCTCGCCGGCCACCTCGACACGGTGCCGGCGCAGGGGAACGTCCCGGGCCGGATCGAGGACGGCGCCGTCCACGGCCTCGGGGCGAGCGACATGAAGGCCGGGCTCGCGGTCATGGTCGAGCTGGCACTCGGGCTCGCTCCCGCGCGCTATCTGTTCTTCACCCGCGAGGAGGTGCCGGTCGGCGAGAGTCCTCTGCCCCAGCTCTTCGAGACGGGCCTCCTGGCCGGCACCGGACTCGTCGTCGTGCTCGAGCCGACCGACTGCATCCTCCACGCCGGCTGTCTCGGCAACCTCCAGGCGAGGGTCACGTTCCGCGGCGAGAGCGCGCACTCGGCGCGTCCGTGGACCGGCCTGAACGCGATCCACGAGCTCGTGCGCGGCCTGGAGCCGCTCGTCCGCCTCGAGCCCGTCGACGTCGAGCTTGACGGGCTCGTCTACCGCGAAGTGGTCAGCGCCGTGCGGGTCGAGGGCGGCATCGCGGCCAACGTCGTCCCGGCAACGGCGAGCGCCGAGCTCAACTTCCGCTACGCGCCGGGCCGCTCGTGGGCCGACGCCGAGGAGCGGCTCCGCCGGCTCGTCCCGCACGGGGACGTCGAGATCGTCGCCAACTCGCCGTCGGCGCCCCCGGGGCTCGGCTCACCGCTCGCAGTCCGCCTGCGCGAGCTCGTGCCGGAGGTCGCTCCCAAGCAGGCCTGGACGCCCGTCGCACAGTTCGCCGAGCGCGGGCTCGCGGCGATCAACTACGGCCCGGGGGCGACCGCATATGCGCACAGGCAAGACGAGCAGGTGCCGGTCGAGAGCCTCGAGCGCTGCTTCGCGACGCTGCGTACGTTCCTCGATAGCGTCTAGCCCGTGACGATCCGCATCGCACCGACGCTCGCAGGGATGGCCTCCTACCCGTTCGTCCGGCTCGAGGAGACGCGAAGGCGGCTCCTCGACGAGGGCGTCGAGGTGATCGACTTCGGCAAGGGCGACCCGAACGAACCGACCGACCCGGTGATCCGGCAGGCGCTCGTCGACGCGCTGCCGGAGCGCTCGCCGTATCCGCTCGCCCAGGGACTCCCCGAGCTGCGCGCCGCGGTGGCCGGGTGGTGCGAACGGCGCTTCGGCGTCGCCCTCGACCCGGGGACGGAGATCGTGCCGACGTACGGCTCGAAGGAGGCGATCTACTCGCTCGCGCAGGTCCTCGTCGATCCGCGCTCGGCCAAGCGCATCGTCCTGTACGGGGAGCCGGCCTATCCGGTGTACGAGCGCGGCGCGGAGTTCGCAGGCGCGAAGGTGCACACGGTGCCGCTCCTGCGCGAGCACGGGTTCCTGCCGGAGCTGCACGCGATCCCAGCGCGCGTGCTCGACAGGACGGCGATCTTCTGGGTCAACTACCCGAACAACCCGACCGGCGCGGTGGCGCCGCTCTCGTTCTACGAGCATCTCTCCGAGCTCGCCGAGCGGTACGACTTCGCCATCGCCTCCGACGAGGCGTACAGCGAGCTCTGGTTCGACGAGCCGCCGCCGTCGGCGCTGCAGGCGCGCGACCGGTCGCGCGTGATCGTGTTCCAGACGCTGAGCAAGCGCTCGTCGATGACCGGCTACCGCTCCGGCTTCGTGGCCGCGCCGGCCGAGGTGGTCGCCGCGCTCAAGGCGTATCGCCCGAACGTGGGAACGGCGCCGCAGGAGTTCGTGCAGCGCGCGTCGATCGTCGCCTGGAACGACGAGCGGCACGTCGCGGAGACGAGGGACCGCTACCGTGCCAAGCGCGACGTGCTCATGCCGGCGATCGCCGCCAGGGGCTGGGAGATCGTCGCAAGCGAGGCGACGATGTACCTCTGGGTGGTCGCGCCGGAGGGCACGGCCGAGCGGCTCCTCGAGCGCGGCGTGATCGTCTCCCCCGGCACGTTCTTCGGTCCGAGCGGCGCGGGCTACATCCGCTTCGCGCTCGTCCCCACCCTCGACGAGTGCACGCGCGCGGCGGCGATACTCGCGGAGCTATGACCACCGAGGAGACGATCGAGGCGCTCGACCGGGGCGAGCTGCGCGTCGCGGAGAAAGCCGGCGGCGAATGGGTCGTGAACGAGGAGGCGAAGGCGGCGATCCTCGACTACTTCCGCCTGCGCAAGCTCGCGCTGATCGAGGTCGGCCCGTACGAGTACCTCGACAAGATTCCGCTCAAGCGGAACTACGCGGACCTCGGCGTCCGCGTCGTCCCGCCGGCGACCGCGCGCTACGGCTCGTTCCTCTCCCCCGGGGTCGTGATGATGCCCAGCTACGTGAACATCGGTGCCTGGGTCGGGCCGAACACGATGATCGACACGTGGGCGACCGTCGGGTCGTGCGCGCAGATCGGTGCGGACGTGCATCTCGCCGGAGGCGTCGGCGTCGGCGGTGTGCTCGAGCCCGTGCAGGCGCGCCCGGTGATCGTCGAGGACGGAGCGTTCATCGGCTCGCGCTGCATCCTCACCGAGGGAGTCCTGATCGGAGAGCGCGCCGTGCTCGCACCGAACGTGTCGCTGACGGGCTCGGTGCCGGTGATCGACGTGACCGGGCCGGAACCGGTCGAGCATCGCGGCTACGTGCCGCCGTACTCGGTCGTCGTCCCGGGCACGCGGCCGAAGGAGTTCCCCGCCGGGACATACCAGCTCGGGTGCGCGCTCATCATCGGCCGCCGGAGCGAGCAGACCGATCTCAAGACATCGCTGAACGACGTCCTGCGGGAGTACCAGATCGGAGCATAAATCCGCGACCTGGTCGCAGCCGTCGGCTATACGCGCTCCGCCGGCCCGATCAGCGTCGCCCTCCCGCCGTGCAGCCGCACGCGCAGGTCGCCGCCCGTGAAATGGACGATCACCTCGCCCTCCCCGTGCGTCGCCGCGGCGACGGCGACGGCGCTCGAGCCCGAGGCGGCGGTCTCCCCCACGCCGCGCTCCCAGACTCGGGCGGTCACCTCGCCCGGCGCATCGACGCGCACGACCTGGACGTTCGTCCGGTTCGGGAAGCGCGGGTTCGTCTCGAGCAGCGGCCCGATGCGGTCGATGTCGTCCGGGTCGCCGACGACGACGGCGTGCGGATTGCCGACGGACACCGGCGTCAGCTCGATCCCGGCGACCGTCTCGCGCGGCGAGACCTCGACCATCGCCCATGTCGGCCTCGTAGAGACCGTCGCCGCCGCGGCGCACGTCGACAGTCCGAGGGCCGACGTGTACCCGTGCGACCGCGGCCCCGGTTTGCTCCATCAGCCACGCCGCCGCGATGCGGGTGCCGTTCCCGGACATCTCCGCGCGCGAGCGGTCGGGATTGACGATCGCGACGTGAACGTCGTCGCCGTCGACGCGCTCGACCTCGACGGCGCCGTCCGTCCCGGTGAGGTCGAGGCCGCCCGAGTCGCCCTCAACGACGAGGTAGACGTTCCCGTGTGCGTGCCAGCGTGACGATCTCATCGGCGACCTCGCCCGGCGGGCGGTCGGCATCGACCATAACGAGGCCCGGCACGCGCCGCATCCACTTGCGCTGATAGGCCGCGTAGCGCCGGGTGCGGACGACGAGGGCCGCGATCGCCTCCTCACGCGGCAGCGTCGAGACCTCGTCCAGGCCGAGCGTCTTCCGCGCCGTCGTCGAGATCGCGCCCGCGAGCGCCCGTCGTACCTCCTCCTCGACACCGGCGGCGAACATCGCGCGCGCACGCTCCTCGATCCGCCGTTCCAGCACCGGCTTGGCGACGTCGAGGCCGACGAGGAGCGTCGGATGCCGCGTCTCTCCGGCCCAGAGGCGATCCTCGGCCGGGACGAGCGACTGCCCCGTCTCGGCGAGCTCGAGCGCCCGGAGCACCCGGCGGCGGTCGTTCGCGTGGATCGCCGCCGCCGCCCGCGGGTCGAGCTCCGTCAGCCTGGCGTGCGCTGCGGCTGCGCCCTCGCCGTCGTACAGGCGTGCCCAGCGCTCTCGCGTCCCCGGCGCAGGCGCGGGCGGCAGTGCGAGGTCGGCGAGGGCTGCGCGGAGATAGAGCCCTGTGCCGCCCACCACGACGGGCGTGATGCCCGCGGCGAGGATCTCGTCGATCGCGGCGTGCGCGAGCGCCGCGTACTCCCCCACCGACGCCTCATGGTCGAGCGGCCAGATGCCGACGAGGCGCGCCGGGTCGGCGGACTGGTTGGTGAGGATGGGCAGGCCCCGGTAGACCTGCATCGCGTCGGCGGACACGAGCTCCGCCCGGATGAGGGCGGCCACCGACCCCCCGACGGGGGATTTCCCGCTAGCGGTCGGGCCGAAGATGCCGATAACGGTCGGGTCGGTCACGTCTGCATTGTTTCGCGCGCGCGCTCACCGGGGAGAGGTTCAGCTGAAGGTCACGCAGCTCACACGCAAGTCGCACCTCGAGCGGACACGCGTCGAAACACTCGTCTTCGTCGCCGCAAGCACCGGAATCGCACTGGCCACCATCATCGCGCTCGCCTGGATGGCAGGCTTCGGCGCGGTCGCCGACCGCCTGCAGGACGTCCGCCCGGACTGGTTTGCGGTCGCTTTCGCAGCCGAGGTCCTCGCGTACGTCGGGTACTCGCTGGGCTACCGCGAGGTGGCCCGCGTCGAGGAAGGGCCGGAGATGAGCCGTGGCACTGCCGTTGCGGTCGTCGCCGCCGGCTTCGGGCCCTTCGTCGCCCGCGGCGGGTTCGCGATCGACCTGCATGCGTTCCGCCAGACCGGAATCTCCGATCGCGAAGCGCGCGTCCGCGTGCTCGGCCTGGGTGCACTCGAGTACGCGCTTCTGGCGCCGGCTGCGTGCGTCGCGTCGATCGCGCTGCTCGCGCGCGGCGGACACACGCCTTCGCTCGGCTTCACGCTTCCCTGGGCGATCTCGGTGCCGCTCGGCTTCGGCGCGGCGCTCTGGGCCCTCGGGCAGCGGGACCGCTTCGACGACAAGGGCGGCTGGCGGGAGCCGGTCGCGCAGGCCCTCGAGTCGGTGCACGTGCTCCGCTGCCTGATGACGCGGCCGCGGCACGCTGCGGCTCCGCTCGGAACGGCGGTGTACTGGTTCGGCGACATCGTCTGCCTCTGGGCGTGCCTGCACGCGTTCGCGATCCACATGCCGAGCTGGCCGCTGCTGCTGATCGGCTATGCGACCGGGTACGCGCTGACGCGGCGGACGCTGCCGTTCGCCGGGGCCGGCGCGGTCGAGGCGCTGCTGCCGTTCGCGCTCTCCTGGATGGGGATCTCGCTCCCGGCCGCGGTGCTCGCGGTCTTCGCCTACCGCATCTTCAACCTGTGGCTGCCGATCGTGCCGGCGGCCGTGGGCCTGCGCTCGCTGCGCGCCGCCGCCGCTTAGGCGACGGGCACTGCGGCCTGCACGCCGCCGAGCGTCGTCGAGGTCGCCCGATCGATCGCGACGTCGACGAACTCGCCCGCGGTCGCAGAGCCCGTGAAGTTCACGGTCGTGTTGCGGCGCGTCCGCCCGCGCAGGAGCGCCGGATCCGTGCGGCTCGGCCCCTCGACGAGCACCTCCTCGACACAGCCGACCCGCTCGGCGTTGCGCCGGGCGGCGAGCTGCTGCACGAGCTCGACGAGCCGCTCGATGCGCTCGCGCTTCACCTCGTCCGGCACCTGGTCGGCCATCGCCGCAGCGTCCGTGCCCGCGCGCGGCGAGTACACGAACGTGAAGGCGGCGTCGAAGCCGACCTCCTCCACGACCTCGAGCGTCTCGCGAAAATCGTCCTCGGTCTCGCCGGGAAAGCCGACGATGACGTCGGTGGTGAGCGCGAGGTCCGGGATCGCCTTCCGCAGGTCGTCCACGAGCCGCAGGTAGCGATCGCGCGAGTACGTGCGGCGCATGATCTTGAGGAGCCTCGTCGAGCCGGACTGCAGCGGCAGGTGCGCGTGCTCGCAGACGGCTGCGCACTCGGCCATCGCCTCGATCACCGGCCGGCGGAAGTCCTTGGGGTGCGGACTCGTGAAGCGGATCCGCTCGATCCCGTCGACCGCGTCGCAGGCGCGCAGCAGCTCGCCGAACTCCGTGTGAACGTCAGGCAGGAGATCGCGGCCCCACGAGTTGACGTTCTGGCCGAGGAGCGTGATCTCGCGCACGCCTTCCCCGGCGAGCCGCGTCACCTCGGCGAGCACCTCGCCCGGACGGCGGCTCACCTCCCGCCCGCGCACCGCCGGAACGATGCAGTAGGAGCACGTCGAGTTGCAGCCCATCGAGATCTGAACCCAGGCCTGGAAGGACCGTTCGCGGTGCATCGGCAGGGTCGCAGCGAACGCGCGCTCCTCCCCGGTCCCGAACGCCATGCGCGGGACGCCGAAGCCGCCGGCGCCGAGCCATTCGCCGAGATGCGGGATCGTGCCCGGGCCGAACGCGACGTCCACTTGCGGGTACAGCGAGAACAGTCGCCCGCGCTGCGCCTCCGCGTAGCAGCCGCCGACCGCGATCACCGTGTCCGGATGCGCGCGCTTGCGCGCCGCGGCATCGCCGAGGTACGCCGCGAGCTTCGTGTCGGGCTTCTCCCGGATCGTGCAGGTGTTGAAGACGAGCACGTCCGCCTCGCCCGGGATCGCGGCCTCCCCGAGACCGAGATCCTCGAGCATGCCCTTGATGCGCTCCGAGTCGTGTGCGTTCATCTGGCAGCCGAAGGTGGTCACCGCGTACGTCCTCACGGTCGTAGGGTAACCGCGGCGCCGGGATACGCGCACCTGCCGAGCGATTGGATCGAGAGCGAGTCCGGGCCGCCCGCGTACGCCGAGGAGTGGTCGGCCGAGGCGACGAATTCGTCGTCATCCACGAGCCCTCGGCCCAGGACGCACGCCGACGCATCCTCCCGTTCTTCGACACACACCTGAAGGCGTGACCCTCGAGCGCACCCGACAGTCGTCGCTTCGCCCGCGGACAGCTGATCTTGAAGGGGAGACTCGCCGGTGCGAAAGTGGCGAGAGTGGATGCTGATGCGGTGATCTCCGTGCGCGGGCTCCACAAGCACTATGGGGCGGTCGAGGCGGTGGCGGGGATCGATCTCGAGATCCGGCGGGGAGAGATCTTCGCGTTCCTCGGGCCGAACGGGGCCGGCAAGACGACGACGGTCGAGATCCTGGAGGGCTTCCGCTCGCGGAGCGGCGGCGAGGTGAGCGTGCTCGGCGTCGACCCGGCGCGGGCGGACGGCGGCTGGCGTAACCGGGTCGGGACGGTGCTGCAGGAATCGCAGCCGGAGCCTGGCCTGACAGTGCGCGAGTGCCTGCGAGCTGTACGCCGGCTACTACGCGGCGCCGCGCGAGATCGACGAGACGATCGCGCTCGTCGGACTCGAGGAGAAGGCGGAGACACTCGGCGAGCAGCTGTCGGGCGGCCAGCGGCGACGGCTCGACGTCGCGCTCGCGCTGATCGGCGATCCCGGAGCTGATCTTCCTCGACGAGCCGACGACCGGGTTCGATCCGTCGGCGCGACGGGCGGCCTGGGAGCGTCATCGACGGACTGCGCGAGCTCGGCAAGACGGTCTTTCTCACCACGCACTACATGGACGAGGCCGAGAACCTTGCCGACCGGATCGCCGTCATCGCCACCGGCCGTATCGTCGCCGAGGGGACGCCGCAGACGCTGGGTGGCCGAGAGCGAATGGCGGCGCGAATCACGTTCACGCTCCCGGCGGAGGTCTCGGCCGGCGACCTGCCCGGCGAGCTTCGGCGGCTTCCGGTTCCGGCGACGGACCGGACGAGTCGTGCTGGAGAGCGCGCAGTCCGCTCGCCGACGTCAAGCTGCTCGCCGACTGGGCGCTCGCGCGCGGCCTCGACTTGCCCGATCTCGACGTGCGGCGGCCCTCGCTCGAGGACGTCTACCTGCAGCTGACGGACGGCTTCGAGAAGCGGAGGACGGTGATCCTCGTCTGGTTGTTCCGGCGGCTCCGCGAGCAACTGCAGCGCGGCCGCGGCGCAACGCCCGTCTCCAGCAGAGAGCGGACGGTGCAGCACGGCACGCTCCACCTCGTCCTGCATCAGGCGCGGTTCGACCTGCTCGCATTCTTCCGCAACCGGCAGTCGCGCTTCTTCACCGTGATCCTGCCGGTCATCTTTCTCGTCATCTTCGTGAGCGTGTTCGGCAACAACTCCGTCGGCCCCGGCCACGTCAAGGCGTCGACGTACTACGTGCCCGGCATCTCGGCGCTCGCCGTGATCTCCGGCTCGTTCGTCAACCTCGTCATCTCGATCACCGCGCAGCGCGAATCGGGTGTCCTGAAGCGCCGGCGCTCGACGCCCGTGCCGGCGTGGGTGCTGATCACGGGTCGGGCACTGACCGCGATCGTCGTCTCTCTCGGCGTCATGACCGTCCTGCTTCTGATCGGCCGCTTCGGCTACGGCGTCAAGCTCCCGACGAGCACGCTTCCCGGCGTCGTCGTCACCGCAGTGGTCGGGCGCGGTCGCGTTCTGCTGTCTCGGCTACGCGTTCTCGACCGCGATCCGGTCGGAGGACGCCGCGCAGCCGATGGTGCAGGCGATCATGCTGCCGCTCTACTTCATCTCCGGCGTCTTCATCCCCAACGTCAACCTCCCCACCTGGCTGCGCGACGTCGCCAGGGTGTTTCCCGTCCAGCACCTCGCAGACGGCCTCCATCACGCCTTCGACCCCGCCACGCACGGCACCGGCATTGTCTGGAGCGACCTCGGCGTCCTCGCCCTCTGGGCCATCGGCGGCCTCGCCGTCGCACTCATACGCTTCACCTGGACGCCGGCCGCCGCCACCGGCTGACGCTCTCCGTCGAGCGACCGCGTAGGGTGTCGCAACCGGGATGCGGATTGTCTCGACGACTCAGCTGGCGCTTCGCCAGGCGGTGATGACCCGGGTCTTCTTCTCGTCGCTGCGCGGGTATCGCCTGTCCTGGGCCGTGCCCGACTTGCTCGCCGGGCTCACGCTGCTCGTGATCGCCGTCCCCGAGCAGCTCGCCACCTCTCGGCTCGCCGGCATGCCGCCGGTCACCGGCCTCTACGCGTTCATCGCCGGCACCGTCGTCTTCGCTCTGCTCGGCTCGAACCCCCGGCTGTCCGTGGGCGCCGACTCCACGATCGCTCCCCTCTTCGCGGTGGGCGTCGGCCGTCTGGCCACTCCAGGCTCGTCTCACTACGTCGACCTGATCGGGATCCTCGCCGTGATGGTCGGCGTCCTCGTGGCCCTCGTCGGACTCCTTCGCCTCGGGTGGATCGCGGAGTTCTTGTCCGCGCCCGATCATCTCCGGCTTTCTCGCCGGGGTGGCCGTGATCATCGTCGCCCACCAGCTGCCGGACCTCTTCGGTCTCCAGGCGGTGGGCGGCACGACGCTGCACCGGATCGGGCGGGTGGCCGCGCACCTCGGCAGCGCCAACGGCTGGACGCTCGCCATCGGCACGGCCGTCTTCGCGATCGCGCTCGCCGCGGAGCGGGTCGACCGGAGGCTTCCCGGCGCGCTCGTGGGTGTGGTCGGCTCGACGCTCGTCGTCGGGACGCTGGGGCTGCACGCGCACGGCGTCGCAGTGCTCGGAACGTTGGCGCACGGCGCGCCGCGCCTCGGCCTGTCCGGCCTGTCCTGGTCTGCCCTGGGCCGCGTGGCACCGATCGCCGGCGTCGTCGCCCTCGTGGTCGTGAGCCAGTCGGCCGCCACGACCCGGGCCTTCACGGATCCGGGCGGCCCCGACGCGGACGTGGACCGCGACTTCGTCGGGATCGGGGCGGGCAGCATCGTGGCGGGCCTCGCCGGCTCGTTCCCGGTGGACGCGAGTCCGCCCAGAACGGCCGCGGTCGCCTCGGCGTCCGGTCGCACCCAGGTGGCGGGCCTGGCCGCGGCGGCGGCGATGGTGGCCGTCATCCCGGCGGCCGGGCTGCTCAAGGACCTGCCGCTCGCCACGCTCGCGGCGGTGCTCATCTTCGTGGCCACCCGCATGTTCCACGTGCGCGACCTCGTGGCCATCGCCCGGTTCGACCGGTTCGAGCTCGGGCTGGCGGTGGTCACCATGCTCACGGTCGCCCTCGTCGGCGTCGAGCAGGGCATCGGCCTGGCCATCGGCCTGGCCATCCTCGACCGCACCCGCCTGAGCGCACGCCCTCAGCTGCACGTGCTCGGCCGCATCCCCGCAACGACGAGCTGGGCGCCGCTCAGCCGCACCGAGCACGCCGCCCAGGTCCCCGGCGTGCTCGTGGTCCTGTTCGCGACCCCGCTCTGGTACGCAAACGCCGTGCACTTCCGCACCCAGGTCGAAGCCTCCCTGACGCGTGTCGTCGGCACGCCCCGGCTGCTCGTGCTCGACGCGCTCGGCATGGGCGACGTCGACTACACCGGCTCGCGCGCGCTCGGCGAGGTGCTCGACCGGCTCGAGCGCGACCACATCACGTTCGCGGTCGCCCGGGCCGGCGAGCACATGCGCGAGAGCCTGCGCCGGAGCGGCCTGCTCGCCCGGATCGGCGAGGACAACCTCTTCCCGTTCGTCGACGACGCGGTAACGAGCCTCGGCCCGAAGGAGCCGGGCTCCTGAGACCCGCGCTCCCGCTCAGATCGCGAGCGGGAGCCGTTCCGAGAGGCGCCGGATCTGGCGGCGCGTGCCGCGGACGTAGATGAGGCGGCGCGCGCGGTCGACGCTGCGGACGAGCTGTGCCGGCACAACCGGGTGGCGCCCGAGCAGGCGGCCGCGGGCGCGGACGACGACGTAGTCGGCGCCCGGACGTTCGGGCTGCTCGAGCGGGAGCTCGACGCGGCCGACCGGCCCGTCCTCTGCGACGAGCAGATAGCCGCGAGAGCTGCTGAGCGCGAGGCTCGTGCTGCTGTTGGTGCTCTTGTGGTGGGTGATTGTCTTCATGAGATCAGCCTAGGGGGAGCGATTGAAGATCTTGACCGCCGGAGTTGGCCGGCGGTCAAGACTCCGTGAAGGTTCGCTCACACGTCATCAGCCGCGGATGAGCACCTGCACCAGCCGCCGGGTCGAGATGCCGGCGAGGAGGTTGCCGCCCTGCTTGCGTGCCCGCACGAACATCACGAGCGAGCCCTTGTGGAGCGGCATTGCGGAGGTCGGGCGGATGACGATCGTCGCGTAGCCGGACGTGTCGGTCGCCACCTCGGCAGCCGGCGCCGTCCAGCCGTACGGGAGCGTTACTGCGTAGACGAGCGCGCCGCGGACTGCGTAGCCGCGCGTGTCGGTCACCCGGAAGCGAGCGGTGAACGGAGCCCTGGTGGTCACGCGCGACGGGCTGAACGAGACGCCGGAGATGATCAGCCGTTGCGGCAGGCTCACCGCCGAAGCAGCGACGGACGACATGCCGTTGCCGAGCGCGATCAGGCCGGAAGGCGCGACGGGCGCCGCCGTACTGCCGGGGACGACGTATGCGATCGATTGCGCGGCGGTCGAACCGCCTCCGTTGATCGCCGTGACCTGTGCGCGAACCGTATGGCCGGCGGCGTCCGCCGGAACCTTCCAGGTCTGCCCGGTTGCTCCGCTGACAGCGCTGCACGCGTTGCCCTGGCCGTCACAACGCAGCCAGACGTAGGCGTACCGGAGCGACGTCGAGCTGCTCCACGTCCCGTTCGACGTGGTCAGCACCGCACCCACCTGCGCGGTGCCGGTCACCGACGGGGCCGTCACAAGGACCGGCCGGCCACCGGACGTGGCGATCGCCGCCGAGGTCAGATTCGAGTAGAGGGAGCTGCTGCCGAAGGCGTTGCGACCGGTCACGAGCGCGCGCAGCCGATAGCCGACGTCGCTCCCGGTCGGCACATACGTCTGACCGGTTGCTCCGGGGATCGCAGCGCAGTGCCCGGCCGTGTCGCAGCGTTCCCACTGGAACGAGTAGGCGATGGGGCTCGTTCCCGTCCAGCTCGTGCTGACGGTGAGCGTGTGGCCGACCGCGAGCGTGCCGCCGACGGTGCCCTGCGCCGTGGCGCGAGGAGCGGACCCGGCGACGCTGATGACGGCGGTCTGGGCCGACTGCGCCGTTGCGGTACCGGCGCCGTTGGTTGCCGTCACGAGGGTGCGCATGGTCGCGCCGACGTCCGCATCGGAGACGGCATACGTGGTCGACTGCTGACCGTAGAGGATGACGCAGCCGGAGCCCGAGCTGTTGCAGCGCTGCCACTGGTACGTGAACGTCGGGGGCGGGCTTCCGGCCCAGCTGCCGGCGCTCGTGACCAGGATCTGTCCGGCCTGGGCCGGGCCGCTGACGGCCGGGGCGGCGGTGTTCACCGGCGCGGTGGCGGGAGCGACCGCCAGGGTCTGCTGCGACAGCGCCGTCGACGTGCCGGAGGCGTTCGTCGCGGTGACCATGACACGGACCGTCGATCCGACCTCCGACGAGCCGATGGTGTGCGTCTGGCCGTTCGCCCCTGCGATGTCGCTGCAGGTCGCGCCGGAGGTGTCGCAGACGCGCCACTGGAAGCCGAAGGTGATCGGCGTGTCGCCGGTCCAGCTTCCGCTCGACGCGGTCAGCGTGCTCCCCTGCGCCGCCGTGCCGGCGATCGCCGGCGGAACGACGTTGGCGGGCGCGACGGCTCGTGTCGACGCGCTGCCGGGGGTTGCGAGTGCGATCAGAGTTGCCAGCACCGCGCCCGCCACCGTTCCGGCGCCGAGCGTGAGCCTTCTGCGACGTTTCGTCTTGCGCATGTGTCTTGGACCGGCCATTGGCCTGTTCACGGTGATCCTTTCGTCTGATGGAGCCCGCCTCAGGCGGGCGCTTGGGGCTCGTAGCGGCTCGCGAGCGGAAGCACCTCGGGAAGCGAGGCGACCTCACGTGAGGTCATTCCGAGCGTGAGCGCCGCCCGCTCGACGGCGACATCCTTGACCGAGCCGGTCGAGACGATCCGGAAGGTGCCCCGCATCGACCCGGCCACCCTGACGATCAGGAAGTCCGGCTCGCGCGATACGCCGAAGAACACCGGCGTCTCGACGCTGCCGATCGGACCGTCCGCCGCCACCACGACGTAGCCGTGGCAGCCGGCGAGGCGTCTCCCAAGTCCTTCCGATGCAGCCATACGTCTCACGCTAGGGCCGCTGTGTCAGAGAGGCCCATCGCGGTTGGAGCGACGGCTTAGGGTTTCGTGAAGATCCGCTTACACAGGGACGAGCTTGTACCCCATCTCGCGGACGGTCACGAGCCGAGTCGGATGGGCGGGGTCCCGCTCGAGCTTGCGCCGCAGGTTCGAGACGTGGACGTCACATGCCCGTGCGTCACCGACGTACGGCGTCTGCCAGAGGTGCTCCATGATCTGCGCCCGCGTGAACACCCGTTCAGGCTCCTCCGCCAGCAGGCTGAGCAGCTTGAACTCCGACGGCGTCAGCTGCACGGTCTTGCCGTCGACCTCGACCTCGTGGCGAGTGAAGTCGATGCGCAGGCCGCCCAGGTCGAGTGTCGCGCCCGCCTGGGAAGAACGGTCGAGCTCGCGGCGGCGGAGCAGCGAGCGGACACGGCTCACGAGCTCGGCCGAGGAGAACGGCTTCGTGACGTAGTCGTCGGCGCCGAGCTCCAGTCCGAGCACACGATCGACCTCGGCATCCTTCGCCGTGAGCAGGATGATCGGCAGGTCGCTCTCCGCACGGAGTATCCGGCAGACGTCCGTTCCGAGCATCCCGGGCATCATCACGTCGCAGATCAGCAGGTCGTAGGCGCCGGTTCGGGCACGCTCGAGGGCGGCTTCGCCGTCCTCACGCGGTGTCGACCTCGAAACCTTGCTGGCGCAGCGTGTAGGCGACCGGCTGGAGCAGGTCGGGTTCGTCGTCGGCGAACAGGATTCGAGCGGTCATCGCGTTGCTCCTCCGGGCAGCGTCACCCGCGCCGTCGTGCCGCGCCCGGGCTCGGACGCGACGTCGAACCTACCACCGAGCGCCCGTACCGCGTCGCTGACGATCGCGAGGCCCAGCCCGAAGCCGTCACGCCGGCCCTTCGCGCCGCTCGAGAAGCGGTCGAAGATCCGCGTCCGGCTCTCGGCGGAGATGCCGGGACCAGTGTCCGCCACCTCGACGACGACCTCGTCGCCGGCCCGTCGGGCCGAGAGCGTCACGCGACCGCTCGTCGTGTACTTGAGCGCATTGCCGGCGAGGTTGGAGATGACCTGCTCGGCCAGATCCGGTTGCGCGAGCGCGGCGAGATCGGGAGGGCATTCGACCTCCACGACCACGTCCGGATGCGGGTCGAGCGACGCGGCGACCTCGTCGAGCAGCGGACGGAGCTGCACGAGCTCGAGCTTCACCGGCTCCTGGCGCGACTCCGAGCGGGCCAGGATGAGCAGCGACCGGGTCAAGCGACCGAGACGGGTGGCTTGACGCGCGATCAGGGCGATGAACGCATCGCGATCGTCTGCGCTGTCCGACGCGCCGGACTGGAGCGCCTCCACCGCGCTCATGATCGCGCTGACGGGCGTTCGCAGCTCGTGCGACGCGTTGGCGACGAACTCGCGCTCGGACCGCTCCCGCCGCTCCTGCGCCGTGATGTCGGTGAACACGAGGACGACGAGGCCGGATCCGCGCGCCGGAAGCCCGACGAGGGAGATCGTGCGAGATCCCTCGCCGAGGTCCGCCCGCGCCTCGGCGATGGCGGCATCGGGACGGAAGAGCCGGCGGGCCATGTCGCGCAGGGCGACCTCGGCCCAGAGCTCCGGCAACGGCCGGCCGGGCGAGCAGATCTCCCGGCCGACGAGCTCCTGCGCACTCGAGTTCGCGAACTGGACCTTCAGCTCGCCGTCGACGGCGACGAAGCCCTCCGGCAGCTGCTCGAACAGCAGCCCCAGGCGGTCCCGTTCGCGGCGAAGGAGCTCGAACGACTCGCTCAAGCGCAGGCGCATTCCGTTGATGGTGGTTGCGAGCTCGCCGACCTCGTCGCGGAAGATGGGCCGGAGCTCCGTCTCGAAGTCGCCTTGCTCGATCGCTTGGGCCGCGGTCGCGATCCTTCGCAGGCGCCGCGCGATGAGGGTGGCCGCCAGCAGTCCCGCTGCGGCGGCGATGAGGACCGACCACAGCGCAGCGCGGATGACCTCGTGGTGGAAGATCGCAAGCGATTTCCCGTAAGGAGCCGGGCGGGCCGCGAATGCCACGAGTGCCCGCGCAGCGGATGTCCGGCGCAGCGGCAGACCGACGACCGTGGCGCCCGTGTCGGCTGACGTCTGCACGAATCGGTGATCGGCGAGAGCGGCGGCCAGCGCCGTGCTCCCGTCCGGCACGGTGCGCCAGCGGATCCCGTCCGATCTCGCCGGTGTCAGCAGGACCCCGCCGGGCGAGAACACGAAGACGGCGATGCCACGGCTGCCTTCGATCGAGGCGATTGCTTGTGACAGGTTCCCGGCATCGATCGCCTGCTCGACCGCGAACCCGGCCGAGACGGACTTTCCGACCGCGAGGTCTTGCGAGTTCGACCGGACCGACTGGTCGGCCTGTCGCGAGGAAACCGTCGCGACGAGGACTGCAGCGAGGGAGGCGATCGCCACGAACACCGCCGCGAGCCACCAGCGCATTCCGAATCTGAGTCGTGTCACATCACCGCGATCGTATCCCCGAGATGGTGGGCGCGAGTACGAGGGCCGCAAGAGGTCGCTGTGATTCGATTGCTGTGGCCGCGTGTCCTAGCGGGAGTCGGACGAGGCACGACCGATCTCCTCGCCGAGCCCGTCGGCAAAGACGAGTCGCTTCTCCCGGTCGACCGACCGCCACGCCGCGTCGACACGGTCCGGGCGCAGGAGACCGCCTCTTCGGACGACGACGCCTTCGGCGCCTGCACCCGTCATGTCCTCGAGCGTCGACTCGACCAGGCCCATCGGGCCGTCGTCCGCGATCATCTGGAACCCGGCGGAGTCCAGGAGTGCGCGACGGCGTACACGCTTCGCTTCGGCGAGGAGGTCACCTTCGTCGCTCATCATCTCCCCCGCGCTGGGGTCCTGCCGGCGCCGCGGCGATGCCGCCTTCGTCATCCAGGTCGCGCAGCGCGAAGCCGGCGGAGTCGCCGCTCCGGCAGGCGACGAGCAGGCGGCCTCCCGCCTGTTGGGCGACCGCGTTCAGTCGTCGCAGGATCGACCGGCCTCCGCGTTCGCCGAGGGTGTCGACATGGGTGAGGTCGAGGACGACGTCGGGCTGATGCCCGGCGAGGTCGGCCATGGTCGCTGCGAGTACGGCGCCGACTGCTTCGTCGAGCACATTCGGCGGGACGACCAGATAGATCGTGCCGGCGAGACGGGTGATCGTGATCTCGCCCTGCTCGAGCCGCAGCCCGTTGACCCAGGTTCGACCGGCGCACATCGGACAGGATGCCCACGCTGCGCCGACGACCCCGTAGCCGCAGGACCGGCACCGGTAGTCGCTCCGCGTGACGACGGAGTCCGCACCTGGCCCTGGCGCCGCGAGCCGCCCGCTCATCGTTCCCGAGAGCTCCATGGTCCGACGCTAGAGCGAATCCGTCAGCGAGGCGCCCGGTCCAGTGAGCGCGCCGCTTGCGTTCGGTCAAGATTCGCTCACACGGTTTCGCGACGAGCGGTCTGACCCGCCGTTCTGCCGGACTCGAGGTCGGAGCCGGTGCGGCCCTCGATCCAGCGGGGGCCGATCGTGTCGGTGAGGCCGTGGGCGGCGATCGAGGCGACGATGGCGTAGGCGGCGATGTCGAAGATGAGGTTCCGGTTGTGCTCTGTCGAGGCGGCGACGAGGAGCGCGAAGAGCATCGACGCGACTCCCTTGGGCCCGAACCAGCCGATGAAGAGCTTCTCCGGTCGTCCCAGCCGGACTTTCCTGAACGCAACCCCGATTGCCGCGGGACGCGCAACCAGGAGCAGGAACGCGATGAAGATCGCCACCCGCCAACTCGAGCCGTGCCAGCCGGTGGCGAAGATCAGCGCGCCGAAGAGCACGAACGTGATCACCTGAAAGGCGGCGCTCAGGCTCTCGTTGAAGAGGACGAACGTCGCCGGGATGTCGTGGCGCGCAAGCGCGAGGGCGATTCCCGCGACGAACGCCGCGATCAGGCCGTTCCCGTACGTGGCCTCGGCCGCACCGAATGCCGCGAAGGCGATGCCGAGCGCGTAGAGGCCCTCGTACTGGTGGCGAATGCCCGCCGCCGGAAGGCGCTTGAGCAGCCAGCCGGCGGCGAGCGCAAGCGCGATCCCGATCAGGGCGCCGGCGCCGACCTCGCCGAGAACGTGAAGTGCCTGGCGGCCGGGATTGCCGCCGGGGCTCGCGAGGACGAGGAAGAAGAGCACGAACGGCAGCGCGAGCCCGTCGTTCAACCCCGACTCGAGGTTGAGCGTGTGCCGCACGCTCGCCGGCACGCGCGTTGACGCAACCACCGAGGAGGTGATCACGGGATCGGTCGGCGAGAGGACCGCCCCCAGTAGAAACGCCTCCGACCAGCTCAGCTCGTGAAAGAGAATCCGGCCGGCAAACGCGATCAGGCACAGCGTCAGCGGCATCGCGAAGACGAGCGCACGCACCGGCGGCTGCCAGTGCTCGCGCAAGAGCTCCGCCTCCACCGCCAGGCCGTCGGCAAACAGCGTGAGGACGAGCGCGAGCTCGACGGCGAGGAAGAGGAGCCTTGCGTCGGGACGGACCGAGATCGCCCCGGTCCAGGCGAGGACGATGCCCGCCGCAAGCGACAACACCGTCGTCGAGAGCACGGTGCCGTGCAGCCAGCCCGAGAGGCCCGCGACCACCGACAGCAGTGCGCCGAGAAGAAGCAGAGCCTGCGGAAAGCCGATGCCCATACCTCCTCATTAGACACTGCGGCGGGCGTACGCACCGCGGCGCAAGCGCTCATCGCCGCGGAAGGCGCCCGAAAGGTCTCTCGCCGAGGCTCGACGGCGCCCGCGGGGAGCGTGCCCCGTCTCAGACGGGGCGGACGGCGCGGACGAGCGCGTCCAGCGCGACGCGCTCGCCGCCGGGCGTCTCCACGGGCCGCTCGACACGCACTGCCCGTTCCACCCGAAGCCCGTCCAGGTCGGCGACGACGTCCTCCGCCGTGTAGAGCACCTCCGGTTCCTGCGGCCCACCGTGTCCCTGCTCGAGGTTGCTGCTGTCGTGCGCGACGAGCAGGAACGTGCCGCCGGGCGCGACCGCCTCGGCGGCCGCCCGCACGATCGGCCGCCGCTGTGCCGCCACCACCTGGAGATAGAAGATGATGACGAGGTCGAACGCCCGCGGTTCCGGCCGGTACTCCACGAGGTCGGCGGCGATCAACTCGGCCTCGACGCCGTGCGCGTCCGCCAGCTGCCGGGCCTTTGCGAGCGCGAGCTCGGAGAAGTCGACACCCGTCGCCTGCCACCCCTGCTCCGCGAGCCAGATCGCGTTGCGGCCTTCCCCACAAGCGATGTCCAGGGCACGCCCCGGCCGCAGTCCCGCCGTCTCGGCGACGAGGAAGCGGTTGGGCGTGGCCGTCCAGAGCAGCTCGCGGCCGGCGTAGCGCCGATCCCAGTCGTGTCTGTCCATCCGTGGAAGGATGCCTGCAGCGCGGCCCTCCTGAGGACTGACCGGAGCTAGCCCGCGGTGAACCCGCCGTCCATCAGGAGCGCGGTGCCGACGGCGTACGTCGCCTCCGAGGCGAGGAAGAGCACCCCCCTGGCCTGCTCGAGCGGGTCGGCGATCCGCCCGATCGGCCCCCACGTCTCCAGCTGAGCCCGCAGCGCGTCGGGGTCCGGCGCCGTCTCGAGCTCTCGCTCTATGAGCGGCGTTCGGGTCGTTCCAGGGCAGATCGCGTTGACCCGGATGCCGTAGCGGATGAGGTCGAGCGCAAGCGAGCGCGTGAGCGTGAGGACGGCGCCCTTGCTCGCCGAGTAGGCGGGCGTCTCCGGATCCCCGACGAAGCTGAGCTCCGAGCCGGTCAGGATGATCGCCCCGCCGCCTGCCCGCTTCATGTGCGGGATCGCAGCCTTGACCAACGTGAACATCCCTTTCAGGTTGACGGCGAGCACCCGGTCCCACTGCTCCTCCGTGAGATCCTCGATCGGGATGCGAGCCGCGATGCCGGCGTTGCAGAAGAGGATGTCGAGCCTCTCGTGCGCCTGGATCGCCTCGGCGACCATGCGCGCGCCGTCGGCCATCGAGGCGACGTCGCCGTGCACGGCGTGAACCGGTCCGAGCCGGCCGAGCCGCGCTGCTGCGTGCGAGAGCGCTTCTTCGTCGATGTCCGCGATCGTGACGGCGGCACCCTCTTCGAGGAAGAGCTCGGCGGTTGCGAGTCCGATGCCGGAAGCGCCGCCGCTGATCAGTGCTGTCTTGTCTTCGAGCCGTCCCATGGCGTGAGCGGCGGCCGCGCGGTCCAGGGCCGCGCGGCCGTTCGCACTCGTCCTACCCGCAGCTGGCCTTGTAGAAGTACGGCTTCACTGCCGGGCTGTTCACGTTCGCGCGCGTGACGACGTAGAACGGAAGGAGGTGCTCTTCCTTCACCTGGCTCGGCTTGATCTGCCCCCGCGCGAGCTGGCCTGCGAGCTTCACCGACTGGAAGCCCATCTGGTACGGCTCCTGCACGACGAGCGCGTCATAGACGCCCCGCTTGAGATCGACGATCTGCTGCGGGTCGCCGTCGAAGGCGATCAGCTTGATCTTGCCCTGCTTGTTCGCCTGCTTGATCGCCGCCGAGGCACCCTGTGCCGCCGCCGAATGGGTCACGTACACACCGGTGAGGTCGGGGTGCGCACGGATGGTCGCCGAGACCATCGCGGCCGCCTTCGAGGAGTCCGTCCCGGGATAGATCACCGGGAGCACCTTGGCGCCATGCGCCTTCATCGTGGTCACGAAGCCGCGCGTCCTGGCACCGATGTCGGGCAGGCCCGGCTTGAGGTCGACGTCGAGAAACGTCCCCTTGCCACCGGTGAGCTGGATCATCGCCTTCGCTGCGGCGACACCGCCCGCGAAGTGGTTCGACTGGAAGTTGGCCACGTCGACCGGCTTGGACAGGGGCGCGTCGACCGTGAGCGGGAAGATTCCCTTCTTCGTCATCTCCTGGGCGATCGGCACGAGCGCCGTCGAGTCGGTCGGAGAGAAGATGATCGCCTTGGGGCTCAGCTGCATGGCTGCGTTGATGAACGGCATCTCCTTGGAGATGTCCCAGTCGGTCGAGCCGGTCCACTTGAGGTCGATGCCGAATTTCTTGGCGGCATCCTGGGCACCGCACTGCACCGAGGTGTAGAACGGAATGCCCACCTGCCCGGCGACGAAGATCACCTTCGGTTTGCTCGTCGCTCCGCTGGCCGAGATCGCCGCCACGGCCGCGACCGCGGCGGCGGCGATCAGCAGACTGAACTTCGTGCGCAGTCTCATTGCTCGCGCTTCCTTTCGTGTGAGCGTTGACGGTGCTGAGGAAAAGACGCAGTCGCTCTGGCTAGCTGTACCTCCTGCGTCGACGTTCCTGGAAGTAGACGGCGCAGAGCAGAATCACGCCGATTGCGATCAGCTGGTAGAAGGGGTCGGTCGACATCAGGATCAGCCCGTTCGTCAACGTCACCGGGATGAGAGTCCCGATGATCGCGCCGCCGATGGAGGCGACTCCTCCGAACAGGCTTGTGCCGCCGATGACCGCGGCGGCGATGGCGTTGAGATTGTCCGTTTGATGCCCCGCGACGTTTGTCGTCCCGAAGCGGGAGATGTCGATGAAGGCGGCGATGGCGCACAGGAAGCCCATCTGCATGAACAGGATGATCAGGTGCTTCGTGACGGGCACACCTGCGCGCTCGGCCGCTTCGCGCGACGAGCCGATCGCCAGCGTTCTCAGCCCGTAGCGCGTCGCGACGAGCAGGAACCAGCCGATCCCCACGAACGAGAGCGCGACGATCACCGGCAGCGGCACGACGTCGCCGAACTTCTTGATCCCGAACCCCGACTGCAGCTGCAGCGGAAGGTAGGGAACGTCGGTTCCGCTGGTCAGCACGTATGTCGTGCCGAGCCCGATCCCCATCGTCGCCAACGTGACGATGAACGAGTTGATGTTGAGCTTGGTCACCGCCAGGCCGTTCAGGAGTCCGAAGAGGAGACCCGTCGCGATCGCTGCCGGAACCCCGACCGCGAGCGCGAGCAGCAGGTGCGGGTAGTTCCCGGCCGAGATCTGGGCGGTCGTTCCGCCGAGCGCGGTGATCACCTTCGCCGCGACCACCGAGCAGAGCAGCAGGTTCGAGCCGATGGAGAGGTCGAGCTGCCCTGCGCCCAGGAGATAGGTCATGCCGGCTGCGAGCAGCAGCAGCTCGGACGCATCGAGCATGACGTTGAGCAGGTTGCCCAGGTGCAGGAAGGCGTGACCGGGTGTTGCGATGCCGAAGAAGATCACCAGCCCGATCAGGACGATCAGCACCAGGAACGCAGCGTTCGTTGCGAGACGGCCGAACCAGCGCTGCTCGCCGGCGGTGATGCCGGGCTCGAGCTCGGCAGGCGCCTCCCCCTCGGTCACCGGGCTAGACACTGGTGCCTCCGAGCATGAGCGTCATCACCGTCTGCAGGTCGAGCTTCGCCGCCCACTCCTCGCTGACGACGACTCCCTGTCGCATCACCGCGATCCGGTCCGCGATCTCGAGCATCTGCGGGATGTCATGCGACACCATCACGACCGCGAGCCCGCTGGCCGCAGCGTTGCGGGCGGCGTCGTAGACGATCCTCCGCTGTCGTGCCCCGAGCGCCGCGGTCGGCTCGTCCATCAGGATTGCCGTCGTCGCCCACGGCATCGCCTTCATGACCGCGACGGCCTGGCGCTGTCCGCCGGAGAGGTCGCGCACGGGCGCCCGGACGGTCGCCATCCGGACTCCGATCTGGCGGACTGCGTCCTCGGTCTCGCGCTGCATCCGCGCGCGATCGAGGACGCCGATCCGTCCGCGCCAGCCGGGCAGGACCGCCTCGCGGCCGAGGAAGACGTTGTCGAGCACCGACAGGTCGGGCGCGAGCGCGAGGTCCTGGTAGATCGTCTGGATCCCGCGCGCCTGCGCTTCGCGCGTCGACTCGATCTCGGCCCGCTCGCCCAGCACGCGGATCTCGCCGGCGTCGGCACGGTACGCGCCGGAGATGCATTTCACGAGCGTCGACTTCCCGGCGCCGTTGTCGCCGAGCAGCGCGAGGATCTCGCCGAAGCGGATGGTGAGGTCGGCCCCGCGGAGCGCCTCCAGGTGCCCGAAGCGCTTCCAGACGCCGACGCACTCGATCGCGACGGTGCCAGCCTCGCGCGGCGGCGCGTTCGTGCTAGCCAAGCTCGAGCACCTCCATCCGCCGATCCGAGAAGAGCTCGACGCCCGCTGGCGTGATTCGTGCGCCGTTCTCCCAGCGTGCACCGAACTCGGCGTTGACGACGAACGTGTCGATCTGGAACGTCATGTTCTCGGCGAGCGGGTAGTCCGACGTCTCCTCCATCCAGGGCGGCTCGACCTCGATCAGGCCGAGGCCGTGGCAGGGGCCGTAGAGATAGAGCTCGTCTCGCCCGTGCTCGGCGAAGAACGCGCGATAGCGCTTCGCGACGTCGCTCGCCGTCACGCCCGCCCGCAGCCAGGAAGCGGTGGCGTGATGGGCCTCGAGCCCGAACTCGAGGACCTCCCGCTGGTCCGGGCGTAGCCGCCCGAGCGCGATCGGCCGCCCCACGCCGGACGAGTAGCCGGCCACCCGGGCCGAGATGTTGAGCTGGACGACCTCGCCGGCGCGCAGGACTCGATGGCTCGCGCGCGAGATGGCGTGACGGGAATTCGGCCCCGACATGACGTACTCCACCATCCCCTCGTACTCGGCACCCCGCCGGTAGATCGCCTCCTGCGCGATGCCGACCACCTGCAGCTCGGTCATGCCGGGCCGGATCGACTCCAGGATCTGACCGATCGCGTCCTCCGAGATGCGAAACGCTGCGCGCAGGCACTCGAGCTCCGCCTCCGACTTGATCGAGCGCAGCCGCGTCAGCAAGGAGTCGAGGCGGAGGAGCTCCGCCTGCGGGAATGTGGCACGCAGCGATTCCAGCATCACGTAGTTGGTCGCGAAGGAGCCGGCGATCCCGATTCGCTTCGGGTTCGCGATCCCTGCCTCGTCGAACACGGAGGCGTATGAGGCCACTTCGATGTCGGGGTAGGCGGGGTCGGCCGACTCGCGGTATTCGGTCAGCTTCCTGATCTCGGCGATGCGGCTCCGGTCGCGGGCGAAGGTCTCGCTCTCGGGCCCGATCAGGAGGGTGAGGGATCCCTCGGGCGGCACGACGACGCCGGCGAACTCGAACACCGGCCAGTAGTCGCAGAGATACCGCACGTTCGCGAAGTCGGACTCGCTCGCGTTGACGAGCAGGAGGTCGAGCCCCTGCTCCGCGACGAGTGCCTGCAGGCGCGTACCTCGCTCGGCGAACTCGGCATCGCTGATCGTGGGGAGTGCTTCGGCGGTTTGAACGGACACGTAGCTCAGCTCCTCAGGGGATCTCGGACGGCGTGGTCGGCTGCAGGCCGGGGGCTCACCGGCGCCTCCGGCGCGCGGGCGGCGGCGCGGTGCTCGCCCTCACGATCAGCTCGGTCGGCAGCAGGATGTTCTCGGGCTTCAGCCGCCGCTTGCTGCGAATGCGCAGCAGCAGGCGCTGCGCCGCGCGAGCCCCGATCTCGTACGCCGGCTGTGCGACAGCCGTGATCGGCGGATTCGCCACGGGATACCACTCCATGTCGTCGAAGCCGACGAGGGACAGATCCTCCGGGACGGAGAGACCGAGCTGCGCGATTGCGCGGAGCGCGCCCAGCGTCATCAGGTTGTTCGTGACGAACAGAGCAGTCGGACGGTCGGACGACGCGAGCAAGGTCCGGGCGCCCTCTTCCGCGCTCGCCATCTCGTAGTCGCCGCTGACGCAACGGTGCGCGGGCAGCTGCAACCCGGCGGCGGCCAGCGTCCGCTTGACGCCGTCGAGGCGCTCGGCGGCGGAGCTGTCGTTTGCGAGCAGGCCGCTGATCACGCCGATGTCGGTGTGCCCGAGCGAGAGCAGATGCCGCGTGGCGTCGGCCGAGCCACGCCGGTTGTCGCCCATCACGCAGTCGGTCGTCTGCCGGCGGGGGTGCGAGTCGAGCAGGACCACGTGCACCCCACGGTCGATGGCGAGCCGCAGATGCTCACCGCTCGGACCCGTGGACGCGATCAGCAATGCGTCGATCTGCCGCTCGAGCAGCGCCCGCGTGAGAACCGTCTCGCGATCGTGGTCGTTCCCGGTGTTCGCGATCAGCAGCGTGTAGCCCGCATCGCTGATCTCGGCCTCGATCCCGGCCGCCACCAGCGCGAAGAACGGATTGCCGAGATCCGGCAGGATCAGGCCGACCGTCTTCGTGCGCTGGTTCTTCAGGCTCGCTGCGATCGCATTCGGCACGTACCCGAGCTCCTCGACCGCGCGCATCACCTTCTCCGCCACCTCGGGCGTGACACCGCTGGGCACGCGGTTCAGGGCACGCGACACCGAGCTCTTCGAGACACCCACCGCGCGTGCGACGTCCTCCATCGTCACGGCCGGACGACCTGCCGGGCGGGTGCTGCGGCGAGTTGTTGCAATCGGTTTCATGCAACCGATTGCGACCCTAACGCTGCGGCCGCGTGAGTTCAAGTCGCCTCGCCCGGCCTCTCCGTGAGCGGCTCTGCGGCTGCGCCGGCCACCGTCTCGTCGAAGGCCGCCCAGCGTTCCGTGCAGGAGCCGGGATCGAGCAGGTAGTCGAATTGCTCCCTGCTCGTGAAGAACGCGCCCGCGAGGCTTCCGTGGACCGCCGGCAGCGTACCGGCGAGCTCGGCGCAGCCGACTCGAGTGACCGGCATCGCCGGCCAGCGGGGATTGCGCCGGGCCGCGGCCGGCCCGAGATAGACGGGTGCGCCCTGGTGTGCGAAGAGCAGGGAGTAATCGGGGGCGACTGCCCGGCCGACCACGTCCGCGAACACCATCGCCTGCCGTCCGGCGTTGACGGCGAGGTGGTGCCAGCCCGGCGGGATGACGAAGAGATCGCCCGGACGAGCCTCGACGATCACGCACCGTGGCGCGGCCGCGGCTCGGAAGAGCACGAACAGCGCCTCGCCCGCGACCACCTCGTAGGCCTCGGGATAGCCGAGCCCGTCGGGGGCCCGGCCGTGGAGGTGGCCGATCGTCTTGACCCACTCGGGGCCGACCGTGCCCGGCCGCAAGGAGGTCAACTCGTACAGGAGCGTCGACCCCGGCTCGGGGTGCTCGCGCGGGGTGATCCCGTTCAGCATGTGGTAGAGGGGGCGCGCGGCGGACGGAGGCCGCTCGTAGGCGGCTCGGGCCGCTTCCAGCTCCCGCACTGCGCATTCCTCCGCCGCCAGCCCCTCGCCCAGCTCGAGCCGCCCGCTCGCTGGATCGACCCGGGCCTCGACTCCGGCCTCCAGCTCGAGGGAGATCATCGGCTGCCCGCTTCCTCGCCGAACAGCCCCTCGAGACGCGGATAGAGCTGGCCGTAGACGCGGCGCGCGGATGCGTACGCCTCGACGCGGCCCCGGTCGGGCCCGAAGCGCTCGGAGAGGTGGACGAGCGCATCGGCTCCCTCCTCGACCGAGGAGAGCAGGCCACCCCCCACTCCGGCGAGGATCGCGGCGCCGAGCGCGCCGGCGTGGTCTCCGCTGCGCGTCGTCTGCACCGTCAGCCCGGTCACGTCGGCCTTGATCTGGCACCAGAGCCGGCTCTTGGCACCGCCGCCCACCGAGCGCAGCTCGAGCGGCTCCGCCCCGAGCGGGCGCTCGGCGTCGACGAGGTCGGCGAGCGCGAAGGCGACACCCTCGAGCAGGGCTCGCACGACGTGGCGTCGCTCGTGGCGCAGGGTGAGGCCGAAAAGCACCCCGCGCGCCTGCGGATCGAACGTCGGCGTCACCGAGCCGGAGACGTACGGGAGCGCGACGAGCCCCTCGCTGCCCGCCTCGACCGTTGCCGCCAGCTCGTCGAGCTCCGCGAACGAGAGATCGGCTCCGCACAGGTCGCGAAACCACCCCAGCAGCGAGCCGCCCGCCGGATTGTGCGCGCAGAGGAAATAGCGCTCGGGCACCACGTGCACGTGGCAGGGAACGTTCGCGGCGGACCGAGGCGGAGCAGACACGGTCGCAATGACCGCGAGTGAGGTTCCAGTGCTTTCCGAGACGACACCGGCGCGGACGTTTCCGGCTCCGACCGCAGTGCACGCCTGGTCGAAGCCTCCCATCACGACGATCGCGCCGGCGCGGATGCCGAGAGCCTCTCGCGCCTCGGCGGTGGCCGGCCCCAGCGGCGTTCCCGCGGCGACGAGCTCCGGAAGCGAGACGGGCAGGACACCCAACTCGTCGAGCATCGGCCGCCACCAGGTGCGGCCCGCGATGTCGAGCAGCAACGAGGACGAGTACTCGGAGTAGTCGCTCTGTACACGGCCAGTGAGACGCGCAACGAGGTAGTCGAGAGGTTGCAGCCACCAGCGGGCGGCGGCGACCGTCTCGGGCTCGTGTCGACGCAGCCAGAGCATCTTCGTGGCCGGCCACATCGGGATCATCTGCGGCTGCCCTGATCGCCCCGCCAGCTCGTCGACTCCGAAGCGCTCTGCGAGGTCCGACGCTTCCTGCCGCGAGCGGGTGTCGAGCCAGACGATCCCCGGCCGTACCGGCTCGAGCCGCTCGTCGACGACGAGCAGCGTCTCGGCGTTCGCGGCGATCGCCAAGGCGTGCACCGCCTGCAGGTCGACGCGCTCGCGGCGGAGATCGGCACAGCAGGCGACGAGACCGTCCCAGTAGGCGCGCGGGTCGACTTCGCAGATCCCTTCGCGCGGAGTGTCGAGCGGAATCTGCCGCGACGTGACGGCGACCGGTAGTCCCTCGAGCGTGAAGGCGGCCGCCTTCACCGCAGAGGTGCCGACGTCGAACCCGAGAAGCAGCTGCTCAGACACCGATGCGCCGGCGCAGGACGTTGAACTCGAAACGGTCACCACGGTGGTAGTCGAGCGACCAGAGCACGGGGGCGCGAGCGGCGTCGTAGTGCACCTGCTCGAGCAACAGCCACGGCGACGATGCAGAAACTCCCGCGCGCCTCGCCACCCGGCGCGGCAGCACGGACGCGCGGATCGTCGCCTGCGCCTGATGAAGCTCGACTCCTCGCTTCGCGAGCGCATCGATCAGCGATCCGGAGAAGTCCATCGCCACCCCCTCGAGGATGCGAGCAGGCAGCACGTCGACCGAGTAGATGACGACGTCGCCGCCCGAGCAGCGCAGCCGTTCGATGCGTGTCACCGGCTCGGTCTCCCCGAGCTCGAGCACCGAGCCCAGGTCGCCCGCCTCGTCGCGTTCCACCGAGAGAACGATCGTCGCCACCGTCTCCCCGAGCGAGTGCAGAAGGTCCGTGACGCTCCGCAGCTCGGTGATCGGCTCGCGAATCAGCGGCGGGCCGACCACGAAGTGCCCCAACCCGTGGCGGGCGACGACGAGTCCCTCGCTCTGCAACAGGCGCAGCGCCTCTCGCACAGTGACACGGCTCACCGCGAACGAACGCGCGAGCTCGGCCTCGGACGGCAGCCGTGTCTCGGCGGCGAACTCGCCCCGGGCGATACGTTCGCGGAGCGCCTCGAACACCTGCAACGGCAGGGGCCTGCGGTCGCGGATGGGCGCGATCGGCCTGGTCATGCCGCCTCACGGGGAAGCGGGCCGAAGCGGCGCTCGACCCGGGAGACGAGCTCCCGCGCGACCGCCACCGACGGGACGAGCGGGTGCGAGGCGAGGGCCCGCACGCAGCCGGACCGGTCGGCGGAGAGGATCGCATCGGTTGCCAGGACGTTGAACGCGGCGACCGCTTCGAGGATCGCGCGCGCGTCGGGCGGGAGCGAGTCCGGAGGAAGCGGCACGACCTCCCCCTGGGTGACATCGACGGCCACCTCCACCGCAGCGTCGGCCGGCAGAAACGGGATGAGCTCATCGTTCGTCACGCCGACGATCGCGCGAAGCGGCCGGCGACTCGCCAGCGCGCGGATGAGCGGCACCACGCACACGGCATACCAGGGAGCGGGACGCCGCCTGGCGACGGCTGCGAGGTCCGAGTCGGGTTGCGCGTAGTCCGCCAGCGCCTCCGTCTCGAGGTCGACGAGCTCGTCGGCGCGCACGTGCCCCCTCGTCAGCTGCGCGCTCAGCTGGCGGTCCGGGTGGTAGAGATAGCGAAGGTACGCGTTGGGGATCGCCCCGGTCCAGGCGACGACCTCCGGGTCGATCCCCGTCAAGCCGGCGAGCTCGTCGCCGCGCGCGAGCACGTCGGCCATGAGATCGCGGCCGCTGCTCTCGAGCGCGGTGATCCAGCCGCAGTGGTTGAGGCCGACGTAGCGAGGAGCGACGGTCTGCGAGTCGACGCCGGCGAGGGCAGCAGCCTGCTGCGCCAGGACCGCCGGCGCGTCGCAGAGCGTCAGCGTCCGCAGATGGCGGGCGGCGAGCTGGTGGACCATGCTCGCCGGGTTGGTGAGGTTGAGCAGCAACGCCTCGGGGGCCAGGCGGCGGCAGCCGACGAGAAGGTCGCGCACGGCGGGAATGGTTCGCCAGGCGAGCGCGAAGCCGCCCGGCCCCACGGTCTCCTCGCCGGGAATGCCCAGGTCGCGCGCGTACTGCTCGTCGAAGCTGCGTCCCTCGAGACCGCCGATACGTACCTGGGAGAGGATCACGTCGACGCCGTCCAGCGCCGGCTGGAGCGACGTATGCGCGGAGACGCCGACAAGGCCGCCGCCCGCGCGTGCGCATGCGGCCGCCACGAGCTCCAGCTTGGTCGCCGAGCGTCCGAACAGGGCGAGGTGCACGTCGGTGCAGCCCGCATCGACGAGCGCGGTCGCAAGCTGCGGAGTCGACACCGCGCTGCCGCCGAGAACAGCGACCCTGGTCACTCAGCGCTGTAGAACTCTTGCACTGCAGCTGCGACCGCGCGCACTTCGTCCTCACGCAACTCCGGGAAGACGGGCAGGCTCAGGATCTCCCCTGCCAGCCGGCGTGCTCGGTCGGCAGAGACAAGACGAGACTCGACGTCGCCGTCGCGGTACGCAGGCTGGTCGGGGACGATGGTCGGGTAGATGACCTGGCTGCCGATCCCTCGCTCCCGAAGATGGGCCTGCAGCTCGTCTCGCCGCGGGGCGAGCACCGTGTACATGTAGAAGACGTGGTCGCAGTCGGGCCGGTCGGACCGGCGTCCGCACAGGCGTGTCGGCGAGCAGCTCGTCGTAGAGGTCCGCCCACCTGCGTCTTGCTTCGTTCCACGCGTCGAGGTGCCGGAGCCTGACCCGCAGGATCCCTGCGTGCAACTCGTCGAGCCGCTCCTGGTAGCCCAGCACCTCGTGTACGTGTTTGGTGCGCTGCCCGACGTAGCGCAGGATGCGCAGGCCTTCCGCGAGTGCCGCGTCGTTCGTCGTGATCGCTCCGCCATCCCCGTAGGTACCCAGGTTCTTGTGGGGATAGAACGAGAAGCAGGCGACGTCGCCGAGCGAGCCGGCCCGCACGCCGCGGAAGGTGGCGCCGTGTGCCTGCGCCGCGTCCTCGACGACCGAGAGACCGTGCTCGGAGGCGATCGACCTGATCGCGTCGACGTCGACGGTCTGCCCGTAGAGATGGACCGGGACGATCGCTCTCGTCCGCGGCGAAACCGCTCGCCTGACCTCTTCCGGGTCGAGCGTGAACGTCTCCTCGTCCACGTCGACGAAGACGGGGACGGCGCCGACGTGGCTGACGGCGAAGGCGGTCGCGACGTAGGTCATCGCCGGGACGACCACCTCGTCGCCGGGGCGGACGCCGACCGCGCGATACGCGAGCGCAAGTGCCGCCGTGCCGCTGGAGACACCGATCGCCTCCCGCGTCCCGCAGTACTGCGCCCACTCCGCCTCGAAGGCAGCGAGCGTCGGGCCCATCGTGTACTTGCCGGAGCCGAGCACGGTCTCGATCGCCGGCATCAACTCGTCGCGAAGCTGTGCGAATTGCCGGGTCAGGTCTTCCGAGGGAATCGGCTGCGTCTGGTCGAGCCGGACGCCCTGGGCCGCCGTGGAGGCACGGTCGCTCACGGGCCCGAGTCTAGCTTACTTGGCAGTTGTCTGACAACTGCTCATTCGGGCTCTCACTCGCCGAATGCGTCGAGACCCGCGAGCAGGCGCTCGACGTCGGCTGGGACGTTGTAGACGTGCGGATCGGCACGCATCAGCTCGCGCTCCTCCCACCCCCAGACGTCCACCCCGAGCTCGCGAAGATGGCCGCGCAGCGCGTCGGGCCGGCGGTGGCGGAAGGCGACGATCCCGGCCCGCCGCTCCGGCTCCAGCGGAGTGCAGACGTCGACGCCGCGCGCGCGCAGGCCGTCGATCAGCAGGCCGGACAGCTCGAGCGCGCGGCGCTCCACCGACTCGATGCCGGGCTCGAGCAGGAGCTCCATTCCCCGCCGTGACGCCGCCGAGCCCGCCCCACTGCAGGCTGCTGAGCTGGTGCCGCAGCGACTCGGCCGCGTCGGCGAGCGCCGGACGCACGTACACGAAGCCGATGCCCGGGGTGCCGAGTAGCCACTTCATCGCCCCGAACGCCATCACGTCCACACCCGCCTGCTCGACGTCGACGCGAACCGCCCCAACCGACTGGGCCGCGTCGACCAGCAGCAGCGCTCCCACCCCGTGGGCGAGCCGTCCAAGCGGACGCAAGTCGTGCCGGAAGCCGGTCAGCCGGCAGACGTGCGAGACGCTGATCGCAACCGTTCTCTCGTCCACGAGCCGCTCGAACGCCTCGACCTTCGGCAGCCCGTGCTCGTCGGGGACGCGCCGGATCTCGACGTGGGCCTTCGCCGGACGCAGCCACGGAGCCAGCGCGCTCGGATACGTCGTCGAATCGACGACGACATTTGCTCCGCGTGGTGCGTCGACCAGCTGCACGGCATGGTTGTTACCGCGCGACGTGCTCTCGAGGACGGCGATCGCATCCGGGTCGGCGCTCACGAACTGTGCGACCGCCCGGCGCAGCCGTTCGCTCTCTCTCGGCGGGTAGTCGCGATAGGCGGCGACGGGATCCGACGCACACAACTCCGCGTAGGCTTCCAGCGCCTCCCGTCCCGGCGTGGACAACGGCGCCATCCCGCCCGCGAAGAGATACGAACGCCGCCGTGTGATCGGGAAGGCTTCGCGGAGGCGTCCGAAGACGCCGTCGTCCACGTGTCCCAGCGCTGTATTCACGCGAGCCAGTCGCCGAGCGGGAGCCTGGGGGCGAGCGCGGAGAAGTCGCCCGTGTCGCGGATCGCCGTCGCGGCGCGGTCGAGACGGCCGAGCGTGAAGGCGAAGCCGGAGCTTGTGGTGGCGAGTGCCCCGAAGCCGAGCGCGGCGAGCACGCGGGCGGAGCCCGCATCCCAGGGATTGGGAATCACGAACGGCTCGCCGCCGTGCAGCGCCGCGAACGCCGCCGCCTTCGTCTCCTGTCTCGTCATCGGGCTACTCGATTCGTCCCCGTCGAGCATACGGGCTTGCTCTAGCCGGCCGGTGCCGGGTCGTCGAGGTCGGTCAGGCTCGGCGCGTTCCGGATCGACGGCGCTGAGCGTTCCCCAGAGCGCGAGCACGAGGCCGCACGCGGCGAACACCGCCACCGTCGCGCGCGCCGACGTCGGTGCTGAGCAGGAAGCCGGCGAGCAGCGGGCCGAGCGGCGCGACGAGGAGCGAGATCGTGCCGCGCGGCGCTGTCGACGCGTCCGATCAGCCGGTCGGGCGTCATCGCGATCCGGTACCCGTGGACGACCGAGTCCGTCGACGGGACTCGTCAGCGCAGTCGGGACGATGCGCGCGGTCAGGACGTACACGTTCGGCCAGACGACGAACACGACCGCGCATCCGGTCCACGTCCAGAGCTCCATGAGCAGGATCGTCCGTACGAGAAGGTGCGGCGGCTGAACGCCGAGAGCGAGCGAGCCGACGAGCAGGCAGGCCCCGAACACCGCCGATCAGCGAGCCGATCTCGCCGCCGGTCAGCCCCTGCCGCGTGCCGACGACGACGATGACGAGGGAGAGGCCGGGGAAGACGAAGTTGCCGATCCCGAACATGAGCGCGCACGTGCGCAGGAACGGTCGTCGCCAGAGATAGCGGAGGCCCTCGGCGATCTGCGCGCGCAGCGGCGACGTATCCGCGCGCTCGCGCTGCTCCTGGAACGGCGTGCGCATCGCGAGCAGCGAGACGTCGAGAAGGCGTACGACGCCGCGTCGACGGCGAACGGCACGGCGCGGCCGACGCGAACAGGGCGCCGCCGAGCGGCGGGCCGGCGAGCGAGCACGATCGACTGCCGCGCCGTCAGCGTCGCCACGGCCGCCGGCATCTGCGGCGCCGGCACGACCGAGCGCAGCGCGCCCGTCTGCGCGGCCGCGAAGAACGACGAGCCGGCCCCCTCGACGAACGCGACCGCGACGATCTCCCAGAAGGCGAGCCGGTCCGCGCGCGATCGTCGCGACAAGGCTCGCGATCGTGAGCGCGCGCACGGCGTCGGAGCCGATCATCAGCCGCTTCCGGTTCCAGCGGTCGGCCGCCGCCCCCGCAGCGAGCCCGAAGAACGGCTACGGAACGACGCGCGCGAACGCGACGATGCCTGCCTTCGCCGGCGAGTGCGTCGCCGCGAGCACGAGCAGCGGGTACGCGATCGTCGTCGTCGCCGTGCCCGTCGTCGAGAGCAGCTGCCCGACTCGAGCAGCACGAAGTCCCGGTTTCGGCGCAGAGGCGTAGACACGGCCGGCGGACGTTACCGGCCACCGTCCCCGTATTGTCTGCGCATGAGGATCCGGGCCGCGGTTCTGGAGGCGTTCGGCGCGCCGCTCGTCGTGCAGGACGTCGAGCTCGCCGAGCCGCGGGCGGGCGAGGTGCTCGTGCGTCTCGAGGCGTGCGGTGTCTGTCACACCGATCTCTACTCGGCGTCGGGAGCCGACCCGTCCGGGTACGCGCCGACCGTGTTGGGGCACGAGGGCGCGGGTGTCGTCGAGCGGGTCGGCGAGGGCGTCACGTCCGTGCCGGCCGGGCGACCACGTCGTCACGCTGTTCTCGCCGCAATGCCGCGAATGCGTGCACTGCCGGAGCCCGCGAACGAACCTCTGTCTTGCGATCCGCGAGCAGCAGAACCTCGGCTACCTGCCCGACGGCACGACGCGCCTTACGCGCGGCGGCGAGCCGATCCGGCACTTCATGGGCACCTCGACATTCGCGGAGTACACGGTCATGCCCGAGATCGCGCTCGCGCACGTCTCGCCGGACGCGCCGTTCGAGCACGCCGCACTGTTCGCGTGCGGGCTCTCGACCGGTCTCGGCGCGGCGATGTTCACGGCCCGTGTCGAGGCCGGGTCCACGTGTGTCGTCTTCGGTGCGGGCATGGTCGGCCTCGGTGCGGTCGCCGGGTGCCGGCTCCAGGGCGCAGAGCGGATCGTCTGCGTCGACCTCTCGGAGGATCGGCTCGCGCTTGCCCGCGGGCAGGGCGCGACGACGACGCTCGCGGGCGGGCCCGACGCGGTCGCGCAGGTCCTGGAACTGACCGGCGGCTTCGGCGCCGACTACACCTTTGAGGCGACCGGCAACGTCGCCGTGATGCGGCAGGCAGTCGAGTCGGCACGGATGGGCTGGGGCCTCTGCACGATCGCCGGCGTCGCCGGCAAGGGCGAGACGCTCGAGATCGTCCCGCGCTACCTCATCACCGGCCGCCGGGTCTGCGGCTCCTCCTTCGGCGGCGTCAAGGGCCGCGACCAGGTGCCGGAGCTCGTGCAGCTCGTGCTGGACGGCCGCCTCGACGTCGAGCCCTTCATCTCCCGCACGCTGCCGCTCGACGAGGTGAACCACGCGTTCGCGCTGCTCGAGGAGCAGGACGGGATCCGCACCGTTCTCACCTTCGGCTGAGCGGCGGCGCGCCTGCCGGAGTCAACGGTGAGGCAATGCGCGGCTCACTCGCGTCTCATCGTCGGTCCCTAGGTTGCGGCGAGCGAGGCGCGCGCCTGTGCGCGTCCGAACTCATCACCGATGGAAAGGACCTCTCTGTTGAGGAAGTTGTCGCTGGTCCCGATCGCAATCATCGCCGTGTCGGCGGTCGCCCTTGCCCCAAGTGCCCTCGCGACGAGTCGAGCACCGGGCAGCGTCGTGCACCTGACGGCCGTGAAGAGCGGCCTGGCCTACAACACGAAGACCGCGACCGCGAAGGCGGGCCGGGTGAAGATCGTGTTCACCAACCTCTCCCCCCTGCACCACAACGTGCGACTCGAGGTGGGCGAGAAGGAGTTCGGCGGCACGAAGACGATCGGCACCGGCTCGACGAGCGTGATCGTCACTCTGAAGAAGGGCGTCTATCACTTCTACTGCTCGGTTCCCGGGCATGAGGACGCCGGCATGTCCGGCTTCCTCACCGTCTCGTAGCGTCCGCCGAGGCGCCCCGGTCCGGAAGGGCCGGGGCGCCTCGCTCAGCGGGCCGGGTTCACGGCCTCGGCCTGCTGCAGCAGCCAGGCGCTGCGAATGCGCCGCGCCTGCGCCTGTAGTCGCTCATGCAGCGTCCGCGCCTCGGCGAGTGCCGGCAGGAGGCTGTCGACGCGGCGTAGCTCGTCCGCCAGCTCGCCGAGCGACGCCGCGGGGTCACCGACGAGCGCGTCGAGACGGCGCTCGGCTCCGTCGAGCTGCCCGCGCAAGGTGAGCACCCACGCGTCGACCTGCTCGCACAGCGCACGCAGCTCCGCCTCGGTCACGGGCTCGTCGGCGAGCACGTCCCGCAACCGCGAGACCAGGGCGAAGTCGAGCGACACAGCCACCTCGGCAAGCTCCAATCCGCCGCAGCCCCGGCAGCTTGCCAGATTCAGAAGATTGCGGCGGCGAGGCGTTCCAGCGCGGCGACGTCGCCCGGCGGGTCGACATAGACGATGAAGTACGAGATGCCGGCGCCGGCCAGCTCGTCGAACACGCTCCGGCCGACCTCCGGAGTGACGGTGAAGGTCGCGGTGCGCAGGATCGCGCCGTAGTCGCGCCCGTGCTCGTCGCAATGGCGGCGTAGCACGTCGAGCTTGTGCCGGTAGAACGCGGGGTCGAGCGAGTCCGTCAGGTTGCACGCATCTGCGTGCTGCGCGACGATCCGCAGCAGGACGCGCTCGCCGGCGCCGCCGACGAGGATCGGCCCGTCGAATCGCGTCCGCACGATCTCCAGCGTCTCCTCGAGGTGGCGGAGCCGCTCGGCGATCGGCGGCAGCGCCGGCCCATACCCGAACGCCGTGTACTCGTCCTCGTCCCAGCCGGCGCCGAGGCCGAGCACGACGCGGCCGCCGCTCGCGGCGTCGACCGTCGCGGCCATCTGCCCGAGCAGGCCGGCGTTCCGGTACAGCGCGCACGTGACGATCTGCCCGAGTCGCACGCGGGACGTTTCGCGGGCGAGCGCGGCGAGGCTGGTCCAGCACTCCAGCATCGTCGTCGGATCTCCGTCGCGTGTCTGCAGGTGGTCGTACAGCCAGATCGAGTCGAAGCCGAGCCGCTCCGCCGCCTGGGCTACGGCGACCATGTGCTCGAAGTCTCGCGCGGGGAGGTCGTCACGCCATCCCTGCGGGACGACGAGCCCGTACCGGACTCCGGCGTTCGCGGCCCAGGTCATACGCCGGAGCTACTCGCTCCAGACGGCTTCGACCCGCTCGTCGTCACCGTTGCGCTGCTGCGCCTGGACGAGCCCGCCGTGGCTTCGCGCCACGTCGACGGCGCGGCTCTCGCGGATCACCGTCACCTTCACCTGGCCCGGGTACTCGAGCCGGTCCTCGATCTCCCGTGCGATCTCGTGCGAGAGGAGCGCAGCGGCATCGTCGTCGAGCTCCCCGGGGCTGACGATCACACGGATCTCGCGGCCCGCCTGCAGGGCGTACACCTTCTCGACGCCGGGCTTGGAGGCGGCCAGCTCCTCGAGCGACTCGAGCCGCTTGATGTAGTGCTCGAGGCTCTCGCCGCGCGCGCCCGGCCGCGACGCCGAGATTGCGTCTGCGGAGATGACAAGCACCGCCTCCACCGTCTGCGGCTGCACCTCGTAGTGATGGGCCTCGATCGCGTGCACGACGCCTTGCGTCTCACCGTAGCGGCGCGCGAGCTGGGCAGAGATGAGCGCGTGCGACCCTTCGACCTCGTGCGTCATCGCCTTGCCGAGGTCGTGGAGCATCGCCGCGCGCTTCGCCGTCTTCACGCTCGCTCCCAGCTCGGTCGCCATGATCCCCGCCAGGTGCACGACTTCGAGCGTGTGCTTGAGCACGTTCTGCCCGTAGCTCGTGCGGAAGCGCAGCCTGCCGAGGATCTTCACGAGCTCCTCGTGGAACGGGCCGCAGTTCGCTTCGAACACCGCCTGTTCGCCCGCCTGGCGGACAACGTCGTCGATCTCCGCCTTCGACTGGTAGTACGTCTCCTCGATCCGCGCCGGATGGATGCGTCCGTCCTCGATCAGCTTCGTCAACGTGAGGCGGGCGACCTCGCGGCGCAGCCCGTCGAAGGACGAGAGCACGACCGCGTGCGGCGTGTCGTCGACGATGAAGTCCACGCCGGTCAGATGCTCGAGTGCACGGATGTTGCGGCCCTCGCGGCCGATGATCCGCCCCTTCATGTCGTCCGACGGCAACTCGATCACCGTGACCGTCGTCTCCGCGGCGTGACTCGCCGCCACGCGCTGGAGCGCGTCGGCGACAAGGTTGCGCGCCAGCCGTTTCGACTCGACGCGCGCCTCCTCCTCGAGCATGCGGACGCGCCGCGCGAGGTCGTGCCGTACGAGCTCCTCGCCGCGCTCGAGGAGGTGCGCCTTCGCCTCCTGCGCGGTCATGCCGCTGATGCGCTCCAGCTCCGCCTGCTCCGTGTGCTTGGCCTGCTTCAGCTCCTCCTGGAGCTGGCGGAGGTGCGTCTCGCGGTCGGCCAGTCCCTGGTCCTTGCGGGTGAGGTCGACGAGCTTGCGCTCGACCTCCTCCTCCTTCGCGAGGACGCGCTCCTCGATCTTCATGACCTGGGCGCGCCGGTCGGCGAGCTCCGAGTCGATCTCCGCGCGCAGCTTCACCGCCTGCTCGCGTGTCTCGATGTGCGCTTCCCGGCGAACCGCCTCAGCTTCGCGCTCGGCGTCGTCGATCAGCTGACGGCTGATCCGGCGTGCCTTGCCGACGCCGGTCGCGCCGAACACCTGTACCGCGAGCAGCGCCAGCACCGCTCCTACGGCGATTCCGGCGGCGATTCCGATCCCGATCAGCACGTTGCCCGCTCCTGGCTCGGTGGGGCCATGGCGGCTGGCGCCGCCGCCGTCCCACCCGGCATCAGGCCGGCCCGGGATTCCTCCGAAGTCGCTTGCTTCCGGCCGCGCGGACGCGCGCGGGCCACGACGGTGCTACCTCGCGGGTGGCCTCCGTCGGTTACGTCTGGAAACGGTCGAGGTTTCGGCTCTCATGTGGTCAGCGAGTTCGGAAAAACTCCGTATGCAGGCAAAATGTCGGGTGAAACGTGTGGCGCATCCTAGCGCCGATCAGGTCTCCTCCGCAAATCCGCCCACTGCGTCCTCGATTGCGGCCGCTTCGAAGCCCTTCCCCGCGAGCCAGCGTGCGGCCCGGGCGTCCCGGCCGCGCCGCTCGACGAGCCGCCGTGCCCGTTCCCGCTCCGGCTCGAGCCCGGCGAGCGCCGCTGCGACCGCTTCTCCGCCCAGGCGCTGCCGCTCCAGGTCGAAGCGGATGGCGGCGTCGCCGTAGCCGCGCTCAGCGAGCGCCTGCGCCCGGGCCGCCGCCAGGCGATCGTCGTCGACGAGGCCGGCCCGCTCCAGCGACTCCAGAACGTCCCTGCGGGAGTGGGCCGCGACACCGGCGGCGCCCAGCCGCTCGTCGAGCGAGCGCCGGGACCGGTCTCGCGCCGTGAGCGCGCGCAACGCCCGTGCCAGCGCCTCTGCGCGCCGCAGCTCGCGTCCCAGCGTCCGCGCCGCCTCCCGGTCGAGCGGCCGCCCGACGAACAGTCCGCTCCGGACGACCGCATCGGTCGGCACGAGCCGCCACGGGGCTCCGTCGAGCTCGATCTCGACCCGGCCGCGCGGCCGCTCACGCAGCGCGGTCACAACGGGCATTCCCTACTCCGCGGCGGCGTCGACTCCGCCCGCGACCGCCGCGACGGCCGCCACCGCTTCAGCCTTCTCCTTCTTCCCGTTGGCGCTCGGCGCGTCGGGTTCGACCGCCGGCAGCAGCCGCGCGGAGACGATCTGCTCCGGCCCCAGCTCGATCTGGATCTGCTGGAGGATCTGCTGCGTCACGTCCGGATGCTCGCGCAGGAACGCGGTCGCGTTCTGCCGGCCCTGGCCGAGCCGCTCGTCACCGAAGCTGAAGTACGAGCCCGACTTGATTACGATCTTCCGCTCGACCCCCGCGTCGAGCACGGTGCCCTCCCAGGAGATGCCGGAGCCGTAGATGATGTCGAACTCGGCCTGCTTGAACGGCGGCGCGACCTTGTTCTTCACGACCTTCACGCGGACACGGTTGCCGATCGCCTCAACGCCTTCCTTCAGCGTCTCGATGCGCCGGATGTCGAGACGCACCGACGCATAGAACTTCAGCGCGCGTCCGCCCGGCGTCGTCTCCGGGTTGCCGAACATGACGCCGATCTTCTCGCGCAGCTGGTTCGTGAACAGGCAGATCGTGTCGGTACGGTTGAGCGTGCCGGCGAGCTTGCGCAGCGCCTGGCTCATCAGCCGCGCCTGGAGCCCGACGTGCGAGTCGCCCATCTCGCCCTCGATCTCCGCCTTCGGCGTCAGCGCCGCGACCGAGTCGATCGCAACGACGTCGAGCGCGCCCGAGCGGATCAGCAGCTCGGTGATCTCGAGCGCCTGCTCGCCCGTATCCGGCTGCGAGACGAGGAGGTCGTCGATGTTGACGCCGATCTTCTTCGCGTACGCGGGATCCATCGAGTGCTCCGCGTCGATGAAGGCGCAGATGCCGCCGCGGCGCTGCGCCTCGGCGATCACGTGGTAGACGAGCGTCGTCTTGCCCGACGCCTCCGGGCCGAAGACCTCGACGATGCGGCCGCGCGGCAGGCCGCCGATCCCGAGTGCGAGATCGAGCTGGAGCGAGCCGGTCGAGACTGCGCCGACCGAGACCGCGGGGCGGTCGTTCATCTTCATGACCGAGCCCTTGCCGAACTGCCGCTCGATCTGCCCGAGCGCAACGTCGAGTGCCTCTTGCCTGTCCACCTATCGACCTCCTAGCGCAACCGATGCCAAGACTTCGTACTGCGCCCCCGTCGGCAGCAGTCGTGATAGATAAGCAGCCGCGTCGGACGGAACACACGTTCCCAGGGCCGGAGGCTCGAGCTGCAGCCTCGGGCGCTGCCGGAAGCGGGCCACGGTGACGTGCGGCAGCCACGGGCGGCCGTCGCGGCTGAAGACGCCGAGCCGCTCCAGGCCGTCCTGCACGGCCCCGGCGACGGCCGTCACGCGACCTTCCTCGTCGTCGAAGACGAGCATGCCGACGCTGCGGGTCTCCCGGTACCGGGTTGGGGTGAGACGCAGATCCGGCGCGGCGCCGGCCGCGGCCTCGCGCAGCACCTCCACGATCGCGTGGAGCTCTCCCGCCGGGCGGTGGCCGAGGAAGGCGAGGGTGAGGTGGAGGTGGTCCCGGGCGACGGCGCGGACGCCGCCGAGGTGGAGCAGCTGCCAGGCGGCGATCCCGTCCAGCACGGGCTCGGGCAGTCGCAGCGCGAGGAAGAGCCTGATCCGGTCATCGCCGCCCACGCTACCGGGCGAGGTCATACGCCTTCGTCGCGACTCTCTGTCAGAAGGCGCCGGACGAGATGGAGCGCGCCGACCGTCGAGCGCGCGCGGATCGAGGCCCGGTCGCCGGGGAAGCTGAACTCGCGCCCGCGGCCGCCGTCCGGCCCCTCCGCGTGAAGGTAGACGAGGCCGACCGGCTTCTCCGGCGTGCCGCCGTCCGGCCCGGCGATCCCGGTCACCGAGACCGCGACGTCCGCCCCGAGCCGCTCCCGTGCGCCCTGCGCCATGGCCGCGGCGACCTCGGGAGAGACCGCGCCGTACTGCTCGAGCAGCGCCTCGGGAACGCCGAGCTCAGAGGCCTTCACCTCGTTCGAGTAGGCCACCACGCCCCCGACGAACGCCTCGCTCGCACCCGGCACACCGGTGAGCCGCGCCGCGACCAGCCCGCCGGTGCAGGACTCGGCGGTCGCCACCGTCAGCCCCCGCGCACGCAAGAGCGCGAGGACATGCGCTTCGATCGGCTCCTCGTCCCGCGAGTAGAGCCACCGCTCGATGTCCGGCAGCAGCGCCGCCTCGAGCTCGTCGGCGCGACGCTCGGCCCCCGGCTCGACGACGAGGTCGACATGGATCTCGAAGTCGCGCGCGCAGATCGTCGCCTCCACCCCGTCCCCGTCTCCGCCCGCGCCGGCGAGCGCACGTGCCACGGCGGACTCGCTGACGCCGAAGAAGCGCAGGACGCGCCGGCCGGGAGGGCGGGCGCGCACGAGCAGGGAGCGAAACGCCTCGGTCTCGAGCGCGCGCGGCCACAGCCGCTGCAGCTCCGAGGGCGGGCCGGGCAGCAGAACGGCGAGACGCCCGTCGGCGTGCGGGACGAGCAGCCCCGGCGCGGTGCCGGCCAGGCCGAGTGGGACGGCGCCGTCGGGGATCGTCGCTTGCTTCGTCACGCCGGGCTGGAAGTCGGCGTACGGGCGCTTCAGGCGCACCGCCGCGGCGCGCGAGACCGCGTCGATCTCGCGCTCCAGCGCCTCGTCCACGTGCAGGCCGACGCCGAGCACCCGCGCCACCAGCTCCACCGTGCGATCGTCGTGCGTCGGGCCGAGCCCGCCCGAAACGAGGCAAGCGTCGGCGGTCAGCGCGTCCCGCAGCGCCGCTTCGAGCTCCTCGACGCCGTCCCCGACGATGGCGATGCGAGCGGGCTCGAGGCCGAGCCGGAGCGCCTCACGGGCGAGGAAGGGGCCGTTGAGGTCCGTGCGCTCGCCGCGCACGAGCTCGCTCCCCGTGGCGACGACGAAGGCGCGCGGCCGTTTCAACCGCCGGCGAGGGCCGTGCGCGACGGCGTGACGACGACCTTCAGGTTCTTCCGGGCCGGAAGGGACACCGGCTTGCCGGCGAGCGTCACACGCACGGCGGCGGGACGTGTCACGTAGAGCCAGAAGCGGCTGCCGGTCACGCGCTCGACCTTTCCGCCGGGAATCGTCGCCTGGAGGAGCACGACGCCGGTCGCCGAGCGGCGCCGCACCTCGACGTAGGTCCCCTTCCCCACGCCGACCAGCTGCAGCTCCGACTGCGCCTGCTGCACGGACTGCTGCGTCACGACACCCGGGGTGCCGCCGGAGTCACCTCCGCCGAACTTCCACGCCACGATCACGAGCCCGGTCAGCGCGGCGATCCCGGCGAGCGCGAGCAGCACCACCTTGCGCTCGATCCCGCGGTCTCGCCGCGCGCGCGGCGAGACCCGGCGCAGCGGCGCCTCCTCGAGGCCGTCGACGATGAAGCGCGAGTTGTACTCGTCGACGTAGAGCTGGCCGTCGAGGCCGAGGAAGTCGGCGTACGTCCGCAGAAAGCCCTTGACGTACGGCTGTGCCGGCAGGACGGCGAACTGCTCGTCCTCGAGCGCACGGATGTACTTCGCGCGGATCTTCGTGGCCAGCTCGACCTGCGGGTAGTCGAGCCCTTGCCGGACGCGCGCTTCGCGCAGGCTGTTGCCGATCTCGAACACGACTGCTCATTGTAGAGGCCCGCTCCGGGATCAGCGGCCGGGCGGCCGCAGCACCGCGAACTGGTCGGTGATCTCGAGCGTGCGCGACCGGAAGCGGTAGAGCGCCGCCGGACGGCCGCCGCCGCGACCGTAGCGACGACGTTCGCCCGTGTCCTCGAGGAGCCCGCGGCGGAGCAGGACGCGCTGCAGGTTCGTCGCCGACACGTCGTGGCCGAGCGCGGCGCGGTAGAGGTCGCGGAGCTCGGCGATCGTGAAGACCGGCGGCGCGAGCGCGAAGCCGAGGTTCGTGTACGAGAGCTTTCCCCGCAGCCTCGCCACGGCCGCGAGCACGATCGGCTCGTGGTCGAACGCCAGCTCAGGCAGGCGGTCGACCGGGTGCCAGGCGGTGTCGGCGGGCACGTGCGGGGTCGACGTCGGCCGGGACGAGGCCGAGGTAGGCCGGTCGCGAGCTCCCACCGCAGGGGGTTGCGCCCGGGATCGCTCCGCGTCTCGAGCTGCTCGAGGTGCGAGAGCTCGCGCACGTCGACCTTCGCGGCGAGGTGGCGGCGGATCGACTCCTCGAGCGTCTCGCCGGGTCGAGGGCTCCCCCGGGCAGCGACCAGGCGCCCGCGTACGGGTCGAGTGCCCGCTGCCAGAGCAGCGCCTGCAGCCGGCCGTCGCGCACCTGGAGCACGACGGCGAGGACGGCGTGGGCGAGCGGTTGCGGTCGAGAGGCGGCGGGCATGTAGACTTCCGGGTATGTTATCGACTTTGAGGAGAAAACTGCGGGGCGGGCGCCCGTACGACCTCGTGGTCGTCGGCGGCGGCGTCGCGGGCCTCTACGCCGCCCTGGCCGCCGCCGCGCGCGGGGCGTCGGTGCTCCTGCTCTCGAAGGGGCCTCTCCGCTCCTCGAACAGCTACGCCGCGCAGGGCGGCGTCGCCGCAGCCGTGGATGCCGGCGACGACCCGGCCCTGCATGCCGAGGACACGTTCGCGGCCGGGCGCGGCCTCTGCCGCGCGAGCGCGGTACGCGCTGCTGACCGAGGAGGCGCCGGCGCGGATCGCCGACCTCGTCGCGCTCGGAGTCGCGTTCGACGACGGGCTCGGCCGCGAAGGCGGCCACTCCCGCCGCCGTGTCGTCCACGCGGGCGGCGCGCAGACCGGCAGCTGCATCGCCGACGTGCTCGCGCGCGCGGTTGCGGCGAGCCGCGCATCGAGGTCGCCGAGGGTGAGGGAGCGATCGGGCTCCGTCTCGCCGGCGGCCGCTGCGTCGGCGTCGTCACCGCCGGCCGTGAGGTGCCGGCGCGCGCGACGCTGCTCGCGACCGGCGGCTATGCCGCGCTCTGGGAGCGGACGACGAACCCGCGCGGCGCGGTCGGCGACGGCCTGCTGCTCGCCTACCGCGCCGGCGCGGCGCTCGCCGACCTCGAGTTCGTCCAGTTCCATCCGACCGCGCTGCTGAGCAACGGCTTCCTGCTCTCCGAGGCGCTCCGCGGCGAGGGCGCGCTGCTCCTCGACGAGCAGGGCGAGCGCTTCACCGACGAGCTCGCGCCGCGCGACGTCGTCGCGCGCGCGATCGCGCGCGCGCGACCGGCGCCGGCCTCGACCTGCGCCCGATCGACGCGCGAGCGCTTCCCCGCTGATGGCGACGCTCGAGCGCGCCGGCTACGACCCGGCCGACGAGCCGATTCCGGTCTCGCCGGCCGCGCACTACACGATCGGCGGCATCGTCACCGACCTCGACGGGCGCACGCACCGTGCCGGGCCTCTACGCGGCCGGCGAGTGCGCCTGCACCGGCGTCCACGGCGCGAACCGTCTCGCCTCGAACTCGCTGCTCGAATGCCTCGTCTTCGGCCGCCGGGCCGCGCTCGCCGCGCTCGGCGAGCCCGGGCTGCCGGCGGCTGGAGGCCACGACCGTGCTCGCGGAGACGGGCCCGCCCGGAGACGAGGTGCGTCGGGCGCTCTGGCAGGACGCCGGCCTGATCCGCGACGCCGACGGGCTCGAGCGCCTGCTCGAGGCGCCCCACCCTCTCGCCCGGCTGATCGCCGAGCAGCGCGCTGACGCGACGGAGAGCCGCGGCGGCCACTTCCGCGACGACTTCCCGACCGAGGAGCGCCGGTCGCGGTCCACGTCGTCCTCCGACCGGGCGAGGAGCCGCGGCGCGAGCGATGGAGCTGACCGCAGGAGACGTCGACGCGCGTTGCCGCCGCGGCGCTCGCCGAGGACGTCGGCGCCGGCGACCTGACGACCGAGGCGCTCGTGCCGGCGCGGGCTCCGCTGCCGCGCCGAGCTGCTGCTCGAGGAGCCCGGCGTCGTCTGCGGCGTCGCCGGTCGCCGGTGCGGTCTTCCGCGCGCTCGACCCCCCGTCCGGGTCGAGCCGGTGCTCGCCGACGGCGACGCTCGTGACGGAGACGCCGGCGGTGATCGCCGGATCGACGGGCCGCGCGCGCGCGGTGCTGACCGGCGAGCGCGTCGCCGCTCAACCTGCTCGGCCGCCTGTGCGGCGTCGCGACGCTCACGCGCCGCTACGTCGACGCGGTCGACGGCACGGGCGCGACCATCCTCGACACGCGCAAGACGACGCCCGGCCTGCGCGCGCTCGAGAAGTACGCCGTCCGCTGCGGCGGCGGCACGCAACCACCGCGTCGGCCTCGACGACGCGATCCTCGTCAAGGACAACCACCTGCGCCTCGCCGGCGGGATCGCCGCCGCGCTCGCCGCGCTCGCCGAGCGCAACGGCGCTGCCGGTCGAGGTCGAGGCGGAGACGCTCGACGAGGTCCGCGAGGCGCTCGCCGCCGGCGCCGACGCGCATCCTGCTCGACAACATGAGCCCGCCGAGACTGCGCGACGCGGTCGCGCTCGTCGCCGGGCGGGCCCAGCTCGAGGCCTCCGGCGGCGTCTCGCTCGAGACCGTCCGCGCCTATCGCCGAGACCGGCGTCGACTTCATCTCGGTCGGTGCGCTCACCCACTCGGCCCGCTCGCTCGCACGTCTCCCTGGAGGTGTCATGACGAGCGCTCGACGCTCGTCGATCCCTGCACGACGAGGTCCGCGAGCTCGCCCGCGAGCGCGACGCCGTGATCCTCGCGCACAACTACCAGCTGCCCGAGGTGCAGGACGTCGCCGACTACGTCGGCGACTCGCTCGGCCTCTCGCGCCAGGCGGCGGCGACCGACGCGTCCACGATCGTCTTCTGCGGCGTCCACTTCATGGCCGAGACCGCGGCGATCCTCAGCCCCGACAAGACGGTGCTGATCCCCGACCTCGACGCCGGCTGCTCGCTCGCCGCGTCGATCACGGCCGACGCAGCTGCGCGACTGGAAGGCGCAGCATCCCGGCGCGGTCGTCGTCTCGTACGTGAACACGACCGCCGAGGTGAAGGCCGAGAGCGACTACTGCTGCACGTCGGGCAACGCGCGCGCGGTGATCGAGGCGATCCCGGCGCGACCGGGAGATCCTCTTCCTGCCCGACCTCTACCTCGGCCTCTGGCTCGAGCGGGTGACCGGCCGCAAGCTGAACGATCTGGATGGGCGAGTGCCACGTGCACGCCGGCATCCGGCCCGCCGACATCGAGCGCTGGCAGGCGGAGGCGCCGGACGCCGAGCTGCTCGTCCACCCCGAGTGCGGCTGCGCGAGCCAGGCGATGGCGTTCGCGAACGACCGCACGCACATCCTCTCGACCGAGGGGATGGTCAACTTCGCGCAGCGCTCGCCGAAGGAGCGGTTCCTCGTCGCGACCGAGACCGGGATCATCCACCGGCTCGCAGCGCGAGGTGCCGGAAAAGCGGTTCGAGCCGGTCTCGCGAGGACGCCGATCTGCCGCTACATGAAGATGATCACGCTCGAGAAGCTGCGCGACTCGCTCCGCGACGGCAAGCACCACGTCGTCGTCGACGAGGAGACCGCCGGCGAAGGCGCGGCTCGCGATCGAGCGGATGGTCGCGATCGGCGCTTGAGCTCGGCGCCGGCGGTTGCTACACGGCTGCGACGAGGTTGAAGTGCTCGACCGCCGGGAACGGCTCGTAGAAGTGATGAAGGAGGAGCAGCCGCCACTCCTCGTACTCCGGCGACTTCCGGAACCCCTCGGTGTGGTCTTCGAGACGTTCCCATGAGACGAGCAGGAGATAGCGGTTCGGCCTCTCTATGCATCGGTGCGAGCGCCGCAAAGGCAAGGACGATGCCGACGTTCCTCAGGATCCGTACGTCCCCTGATTGCGCGTCGCGCGATCAGAAGGATCCTTTGGGACAGGGCCTCGCCTATGTCGACGGGTACGCACATGGTTGCGCGTCGAGTTCACTGGCCGCATCTCTGGGCCGGGTGGCTTCTGGGTGGGCTACTCGTCGCCGCCGCCATCGGCGTCGGCATAGACCGAGCGTTCTTTTCGGGAGGAGAGCGGTTCGGATGGCCGCCGCAGCCGTGCGTGGTGAAGGGGGTCGCCGCTCGCTGCGGCACCTTCGTTGTGCCTGAGAACCGTGCGAAGCCGAACGGGCGCACGATCGGGCTCCACGTCGTCGTCGTTCCTGCGGCTTTGGCGGAGACCCCAAGGGTCGCGGTCACGTATCTCACCGGCGGCCCGGGAGACGCCGCCACCGAGCAGTGGTTCGCCCAGGGCTGGCAGTCGAGCGCGCTGAACACGTTTCGTGATCTTCTGCTTGTCGACCAGCGCGGCACCGGGGGATCGAACCCCGACGGCGGCGACGTGACCCAGTACGGGTCGCGAATGGCGATGGACGACCTGGACGCGGTGCGGGCGGCGCTCGGCTATCGGCAGCTCGACGTCTTCGGGAGCTCCTACGGCGCTACAGCAGCGCAGGTCTACCTGAGGCTCCATCCCTCGCGCGTGCGCACGCTCATTCTCATGGCCGCGACGGCGATCGACATACCCATCTTCGACAGGTGGGCAGAAAACGCCCAGCGCGCCCTCGACCAGCTCGCGGCACTTTGCGCCTCGGAGCCCGCCTGCCGGAAGGCATTCCCAGGCTGGGAGCGCCAGTTCGGCGAGCTCGTGAGGGAGTGGAACGTGCATCGGGGGCCGATGACGGGCGATGAGCTCGCCTCGGTGGTCCACGTCATGCTGCTCGATTTGGAGAAGGCGGTCTCGATCCCGCTGGTCGTCAGTCGCGCCGCGAAGGGCGACTACGGGCCTCTCCAGCATGCGGGCTCGGGGGATCTCGACATCGGCGACCTGAACGTCATGGGCTCTTCGATCTGGTGCAACGAGCCCTGGGCCGGGATTGACGCGAAGGGCCCGTGGGGCACCGAGTTCGACGGCTACACGACCGCGAAGATCGCGGCGTTCCGAAAGGAGTGCAGCTCCGTCCCGAGGCGTGCCGAGCCGCACTCGCTCTGGACGCTCCCCGTGTCCAGCCGCGTGCCGGTGCTCGCGTTCGTGGGCGGCGCTGACCCGCAGGATCCGATCACTAACCTGCCCAACTTGAAGCAGCAGTTCCCCGACAGCCGCGCGGTGATCCTCCCGCACACCGGACACCGCTTCTACATCGGCAGCTGCGTCGATCAGATGATGGCCGACTTCGTTGCTCACGGCACCACGAAGGGCTTAGACGCAACACGCTGTAACGGCGTAGTCGTGGTGCCGCCGTTCCCGCTGACCGACTAAACCCAGACCCGGATCCGCCAGGCCGTACCAACTCTCGGCTGGGCCAGCGTGCTCTCACCTGTTCTCGCCTGTCGAGCCCTGTAGCCGGGATCGAGCTGCCGCCGAACCGTGTGACGAGCTAGTGCTCGAGGCGTAGCAGCAGCTCGTACACCCCGACGGCGATCGCGCTCGAGAGCGCGAGGCAGATCGCCGCGACGCCGAGGATCACGGCCGCGCGTGCACGCCCGCCGCCGCCGGCGCGCTCGAGCGACCAGCGGATCCGCCCGCGCGCGCCCCGCGCGAGCAGCAGGGCGGCAATGCCCAGGAACGCGGCGACCGGGACGCCCCAGGCCGCGCTGAGCAGCTCGATCCCGGCCGTCTGCCGCGCGAGCACGACCGCGCCGGGCATGACGAGGACGGCGAGGGTCCCGACGACGACGGCGAGGGAGGCCCGGTGGTTACTGCTTACGGTACGGCTTGCCATCCGCTGCCGGGGGAACGGTACGGCCGATCACGCCGGCGACCGCGATCAGCGTGAGGACATAGGGGAGCACGTTGAACAGGGTAGACGCCGACGCCGAGTAGACCTGCAACCTGAGCGCGAGCGCGCTCGAGAACCCGAACAGCAGAGCCGCGCCGAAGGCGCCGAACGGCCGCCAGTTCCCGAAGATCATCGCGGCGAGGGCGATGAAGCCGCGGCCCGCGGTCATGTTGTCGTTGAACGTCCCGCCGCCGAAGCCGTCGGAGAGGTAGACGCCGCCGAGCGCGGCGAGGATCCCGGAGAGCACGACCGCGCCGTAGCGCACGGCGTAGACGTTGATCCCGACCGTGTCCGCCGCTCGCGGATGCTCCCCGCACGCGCGGATCCGCAGGCCGATGGGCGTCTTGAAGACGACGACGTACGACACGATGACGAGCGCGAAGCCCGCCCAGATCATGAGGTTGAGATCGCCGATCGCCGGCCCGAGAAAGTGCGTGTCGGCGATGAACGGGATCCGCACGTTCGGGATCGTCGACACGCCCTGCGACACGTAGTTGCCGTGGTAGAGCTGGAAGAAGAAGTATCCGGTGATCCCGAGCGCGAGGAAGTTGACGGCGGTGCCGCCGACGATCTGGTCGGCCCGCAGGTGGATGGCGAAGTACGCGTAGACGAGCGCGAGCAACGCCCCGGTGCCGGCTCCCACGAGGAGGCCGACGACCCAGCTTCCCCCCTTGTCGGCTCCGTAGACGCCCCAGAAGGCGCCCATGAGCATCATCCCCTCGAGCCCGATGTTCACGACGCCGCTGCGTTCCGAGAACATGCCGGCGATCGCGCCGAACACGAGCGGCGTCGAGAAGGCGAACATCTGCCCGATCAGCGAGGCGTTGAAGACGGCATTCAGGTTCCCGACGCCCGAGCGCGTGGCGAGGATGCCGAGTCCGATGCCGATGATCCCGGTAACGACCGCGCCGATGCCGAGGCGGCGGCGGCCGCGCGCCGCCGTCCAGATGCCGAGCACCGCGGCGAAGATGCCGACCACGATCGGCCACATGATCGTCCGCGCCTGGATCGGCGGGATGGCGAGAAACGCGGCGAATGCGCCGAGCAGGAGTCCGGCGTAGCCGCTGGTCGCCGGGTCGCGCAGCCGCGCGCTCAGCGGGTTCTCCAGCCTCTGCGCCCATTCGGTCATGCGGCCGCCTCTTTCGTGCGGGCTCTCGCGCGCGGGCGGAGCTTCCGGCGCGTGTTCCAGATGTAGAGGATGAGCACGTCGGCGCCGACGAACAGGACGACGAGACCCTGGATGATGTAGGTCAGGTTGCCGGCAAGCTCGGGCTGGATCACGTTCGACGTCAGGCCGTGCGTCGTTCCGAACAGGAGCCCGCCGAACAGGAGCGCACCGAGCCCGATGCCGACCGCGGTGTTCCGGCCGAGCAGGGCGACGGCGATGCCGAGGAACCCGACCGAGCTGACGGGGACGTCGGAGACGCCGAAGTGGTACAGGTAGCCGGTCATGTCGAGTGCGCCCGCGAGGCCGGCGAACGCGCCGGAGATCGCCATCGCCCGGAAGAGGTTCTTCTTCACGTTGATTCCCCCGTACGCGGCCGCGTCGGGGTTGAACCCGACCGCGCGCACCTCGTAGCCGAGCGTGGTCCGGTTGAGGATCAGATAGAAGACGAAGAGCGCCGCGATCGCGACGAAGAAGCCGACGTGCAGCCCCTGCAGCTCCTTCTCGCCCCAGAACACCGGCAGCTTCGCCGAGGCGGCGACGTCGCCGGAGATCGGCACCGTCTTGTTGTCCGGGTTCTGGAGCGGTCCGCCGTCGCCGAAGAGCCACTCGCCGATCCAGATCGCGATCCAGTTGAGCATGATCGTCGAGATCACCTCGTGGGCGCCGACCGCCGCCTTCAGGAACCCTGCGATTCCGGCCCAGAGCGCCCCGGCAAGCGTGGCCGCGCCGACCGCGAGCAGGATGTGCGGGACCGCGTTCATGCGGACGAAGCTCGTGCCGAGCCAGTTGGCGACGTAGAGGCCGATGAAGTACTGGCCCTGCCCGCCGATGTTGAACATGCCGCAGCGGAACGCGAACGCGACCGCCAGCCCGCACAGGATGAGCGTCGTCGTCTGCAGGAGCGTCTGCGAGAGGTTGTAGGCGGCCGTGTTCGCAACGTTCGTCGTCGGGTGGAAGACCCAGTTCAGGCCCGCCCCGTTGAAGATGTCGCGGTAAGCGAGCAACGGGTTGTGACCGGTGGCGAGCACGACGAGGCCGCCGATCAGGAACGCGAGCAACGCGGTCATCACCGGCACGACGATGCCGCCGGCGCGCTGCTTGAGCGCGAGCCGGGCGGCGAGCGCCCCGGTCTCGGCCGCCTCCTCCGGGGTCTCAGGCGGCTCGTTCGCGTCGATCGTCATGCCGCCGTCTTCTCCTTGCCGCCCAGCATCTCGAGCCCGATCTGCTCCTCGGACACGTCACCCGTGTGCTCGCCGACGATCTCGCCCTCGTAGATGACGAGGATGCGGTCCGAGAGCGAAAGGATCTCGTCGAGCTCGAGCGAGACGAGCAGGACCGCCCGGCCCCGGTCGCGCTCGGCGACGATGCGGCGGTGCAGGTACTCGATCGCGCCGACGTCGAGGCCGCGCGTCGGCTGGGCCGCGACCAAGCACCTTCGGGTCGCGCGCGATCTCGCGTGCGACGACGACCTTCTGCTGATTGCCGCCCGAGAGTCCACCCGCGCGCGTGAGCGGACCGCCGCCGCGGACGTCGAACTCCCGGATCAGCTGCGCGGCGCGCGACACCAGCCGCGCCGGGAAGAGCCAGCCCCAGCGCGAGTCCGGCGTCTTTGCGTAGTCGTGCAGGGCGATGTTCTCGGCGATCGAGAACTCGAGCACGAGCCCGCGCCGCTGCCGGTCCTCGGGGATGTGGCCGACGCCGGCGTCGAGCATGCGGCGGGCCGACGCCTGGTGCAGGTCGCGGCCGGCGACCGAGATGTGCCCGCTCGCGAACTTCTGCAGGCCCGTGATCGCGTCGATCAGCTCCGTCTGGCCGTTGCCGTCGACGCCCGCGATGCCCGACGATCTCGCCGGCGCGCACCTCGAACGAGATCCCGCGCACCTTCTCGATGCCCCGGTCGTCGTGGACGTGGATGTCCTCGACCGCGAGCAGGACGTCGCCCGGCTGCGCGCGCGTCTTCTCGACGTGGAGCAGGACCTCGCGCCCGACCATCGCGCGGGCGAGCGACCCCTCCGTCGCTCCCTCCCGCAGGACGGTCTCGACCTTTCTTCCGCGGCGGAGCACGGTGATCCGGTCGGCGATCTCGAGCACCTCGTTCAGCTTGTGGGTGATGAAGATGATCGACTTCCCGTCCGCCTTCAGGCTTCTGATGATGCCGAAGAGCTCGTGCGCCTCCTGCGGCGTCAGCACCGCGGTCGGCTCGTCGAGGATGAGCACGTCGGCGCCGCGGTAGAGCGCCTTCAGGATCTCGACGCGCTGCTGCTGCCCGACGGTGATGTCGCTGACGAGGGACGCAGGGTCGACGAGCAGGCCGAACTGCTCCGAGAGCTCGCGCACGCGCGCTTCCGCCGCCCGCTCGTCGAGCAGGACGCCGTCCCTGACGGGCTCGATGCCGAGGACGATGTTCTCGGCCACGGTCATCACCGGGATGAGCATGAAGTGCTGGTGCACCATCCCGATTCCCGCGCCCGATCGCGTCGCGCGCAGACGCGAACGCGACCGGCTTTCCGTGCAGGCGTATCTCGCCGGCGTCCGGGTGGTAGAGCCCGTAGAGGATGTTCATCAGCGTCGACTTGCCGGCGCCGTTCTCGCCGAGCAGCGCGTGCACCTCGCCGCGGCGGACGTCGAGGTCGACGTCGTCGTTGGCCAGGACGCCGGGGAACTCCTTGCGGACCCCCTCCATCTCCAGGACGATTTCGTCTGCCACCCGCGGCGATCCTAGTCGGACGGAACGACGGAGAGGGCGGGCCCGAGGCCCGCCCTCTCATACGCCACGCCTTCGATCACTACTTGAGCGCCGTCGGGACCTTGAGGGTTCCGGCGATGATCTTCGCGCGGTAGCTGTTCATGAGCTTGATCCACGACGCAGGCACGACGGGGTTGATCTTGCCGACGCCCATTCCGTGGTTCTTCAGGTCGAACACCAGGTCGCTGCCGCCCTGGAACTTCCCGCTCTTCGCCTGCTGGATGGCGTCGAATACGCCCGTGTCGACGCGCTTCACCCCGCTCGTGAGCACGCGCTTCGCGTCGTTGTACTGGTCGACGTCGACCCCGATGCCCCAGATACCGGCGTCGTCGGCAGCCTTCAGCGTGCCGAGGCCGCAGCCACCGGCGACCTGGAAGAGCACCTTCGCGCCCTGGGAGATCTCGTTCTGCGCCACCGTCTGGCACTTGTCGGTTGCGACGAAGTCGTTCGAGTACTGGATGAGCACCTTCATGCCCGGTACGACCTTCTGAGCGCAGTACTTGTACCCGGCCATCCAGATGTCGACGGGCGGGATCTTCAGGCCGCCGACTGCGCCGATCGTGTTACCGCCCATCTTCTTCGCCATCTTGGCCGCGAGCACGCCGACGAGGCAGCCCGACTCGTTCGCCATGTACGTCAGGCCCTCGACGTTCTGGGCGAACGCGGGCAGCACGTTGCCCTTCTTGTCCGCAAACGGCGCGGTGTGCACCGTGTAGTCGGTGATCGCGAAGTCGACGTTCGGGAACTTCTTCGCGTACGTCGCCTCGGTGGGTCGCGAGCAGGAAGCCCTGCCGCGATGACGAGCTTCGCGCCCTTGCGGATCGCGGAGTTGAAGTTCGGCGCGTAGTCGCTCGTCGAGTTCGACTGCAGCGGCAGCGCGGTGATGCCGAGCTTCTTCTTCGCGGTGTTCAGTCCCTGAAGCTGGTTCTGGTTGAAGCCCTTGTCGGTGAACTTGCCGATGTCGCTGACCAGCGCCGCAGTAAACGACGCCTTGGACGCGGCCGGGGACTTCGGCCCGCCGAGAGCGGCAGACGATGCCACCGTGGCCACGAGCGCGACAACCCCTGCCGACGCGATCCAGCGTGAAAGCCTCACTTGCCCTCCTAGTCCGAAAGCCATCACTCGCAGGCGATCCTAGCCGGGGTTCAGCCGAACGAAAGGGGAACCGCTCGGGCGCCCGCTCTCGCCCCGATCCAGGCCCTAGACGGTGCTGCCGAGGCGCTCGGCGGCGGATTCGTCCACGAGCACCCGCCGGGGCTTCGAGCCCTCGTACGCCGCTGATGATCCCGCGGCGCTCGAGCATGTCGATCAGCCGTCCGGCGCGCGTGTAGCCGACCCGCAGGCGGCGCTGGATGAGCGAGACCGACGCGGTCTGCGTCTGGACGACGATCTCGATCGCCCGGTCGAGCAGCGGGTCGTCGTCCGGGTCGAACTCGCCATGCGTCGTCTCCGCCGTCCGGGATCGGCGAAGACCTCGGGCAGCTCGAGGTAGCCCTCGTCGAGCTCCTGCTCGCGCTGGCGGCGTCTGCTCGACGACGAGCGCGATCTCCTCCTCGGAGACGTACGCGCCCTGGACGCGCTGCAGCCGCGACGTCCCGAGCGGCTTGAAGAGCATGTCGCCCTGCCCGAGCAGCGCCTCGGCGCCGCTCGTGTCGAGGATCACGCGCGAGTCCGTCTGCGACGAGACGGCGAAGGCGATGCGCGACGGGACGTTCGCCTTGATCATGCCGGTGATCACGTCCACCGACGGCCGCTGCGTCGCGAGCACGAGGTGGATGCCGACGGCGCGCGACTTCTGCGCGAGCCGGATGACCGCATCCTCGACCGCCTGCGGCGCGATCATCATCAGGTCGGCGAGCTCGTCGATCACGACGAGCAGGTAGGGCATGCGTCGTGCTCGCCGCGCTGGCGGAAGGCACGGTTCGCCTCGTTGAGATTGCGCGCGCGCACGGACGAGAGGCGCTCGTAGCGGCGTTCCATCTCGGCGAGGCAGTTGGCGAGCACGGCGCTCGCCTCCTTCGGGCTCGAGACGACCGGCGTGAGCAGGTGCGGGATCGACTCGTAGTGGCTCAGCTCGATCCGCTTCGGGTCGATGAGGATCATCCGCACCTCGTCGGGCGTCGCGCGCAGCAGGATCGAGGTGAGCAGGGCGTTGATGCACCCCGACTTGCCCGAGCCGGTCGTGCCGGCGATCAGCAGGTGCGGCATCCGCGCGAGGTCGGTCCAGACCGCGGAGCCGGAGATGTCCTTGCCGAGCCACACCGCGAGCGGGCTCGCCGTCGCCGGCAGGTCGTCGAAGATGTCGCCGAGCGTGACGAGGTTCGGCGAGAGGTTCGGCAGCTCGACGCCGACCGCCTGCTTGCCCGGGATCGGCGCGAGGATCCGGATCTCCGTCGTCGCGAGCGCGTACGAGAGGTCGTCCTTGAGCGCGGCCACCTTCTTCACCTTCGTGCCCGGAGCGAGCTGGAGCTCGTAGCGCGTCACGCGCGGACCGGAGATCTGGCCGATCACGTTCGCCTCGACGCCGAAGTGCGCGAGCGTCTGCACGAGCAGCTCGGCGACGCGGGCGGCCGCCTCCTCGGTCGTCGCCGCCTTCTCCGGCGAGGCCCGCAGCACCTTGCGGTCCGGGAGCTCGTACTCCTGGTGCTCGCTCGTCATGTCGTCGAAGAGCGTCATCGGATCCTCGACCAGGGGCGCCGGCTCGGCGTGGACGAGCGGGGACGGCCCCAGCCGCACGTGCGGCGGCTCGTCCCCGACGACGTCCGGGTACGCCTCCTCGGCGTCGACCGGCTTCTTCGAGCGGGACGGCCCCGACACCGCGGGCGGCTCCGGCCAGGCCTCGCGCACCGGGCGCGGGCGGCGCGCCTTGGTCGCCGCCTTGCGCACGCCGTGCCCGGAGCGGCGGAGGATCGCGCCGAGCGACGCACCGGAGAGGAGCAGAGCGGCGACGACGAGCAGCAGCGACGCCGAGGATGGTCGTGCCCGTGACGCCGATCGCGACGCCGAACGCGTCGCCGAGGCCCTGACCCAGGTAGCCGCCGTGATCCTTGCCGAGCGCGAGCATCAGGCCGAGCGCGAGCACGACGAGGCCGGTGCGGAAGGGGCGGACGTCGACGAGCGCGCTGCGCGCGACCATCAGACCGCCGAGCGCGACGAGCAGCACCGGCAGCCCCCACGAGGCGCCGCCGATCAGCTTGTCCAGGCCGTCGTCGAGCGCGTGACCCGCGTAGCCGCCGTTCCAGCCGAAGTACTGGATGCTGCCGAGGAAGGCGCCGAGCGCGACGAGCCCGAGCCCCCAGAGCTCCGGCCGGTGGAGGGCCTGTGCCCGCGCGGTCTTCGCGCGGCTCCGCCCCGCGCTCCTCGAACGCAGCTTGCTCTTGCGCTTCGGACGCGCCATACGGGTGTGTTCGCGCGGAAGGACGGGGCTCCTGCCCGCGCAGCCTTCAGGCGCTTCCGAGCGAGGCGATCCTGGTCACCAGCAGGTCGAGGAAGCGCCCGGCGTCGACGTCGATGCCGACGTGGGCGTTTCGCGGGCCGTCGGTCACGAGCCACCGGTCGACCACGGTGCGGCCGTCGCAGTGCCGCGACCCGGTCTCGATCTCGACGTTGCAGTGGAGCGTCGTCACGAGCGTCGGGTCGACAACGTGGGCGACGGCGAGCGCGTCGTGGATCGGCGAGCCGTTCATGCCGTAGCGGCGCTCGTGAAACTGCTGGAAGAAGTCGGACAGCTCGGCGACGACACGGCCTGCACTGCCGGTGCCGCGCAGCCGGTCGGCATGCGCGCGCGTGAAGAGCGCCTTGTGCGTGACGTCGAGCCCGATCATCGTCACCGGGATGCCGCTTCCGAACACCTCGGCGGCCGCCTCCGGGTCGACGAACGCGTTGAACTCGGCGGCCGGCGTCACGTTGCCCTCGGCGATCGCGCCGCCCATCCAGACGATGCGGTCGAGCCGCTCGCGCACGTCGGGACGGCGGCGCAGCAGGAGCGCGACGTTCGTCAGCGGGCCTGTCGGGACGAGCACGACTCCCGGCTCGATCAGCTCGTCGAGCAGGTCGACGGCGTGCACACCGAGCGGCTCTCCCGCCGGCTCAGGGAGCACCGGCCCGTCGAGGCCGCTCTCGCCGTGCACGTTCGCAGCGGTGCGCAGCGTCCGCTCGAGCGGCCCGGCCGCCCCGGCGGCGACGGGGACGTCGGTCGCGGCCCGCGAGCTCGAGCACCTTCAACGCGTTGCGCGTCGTCTTCTCGAGCGTCTGGTTGCCGGCGACGGTCGTCACGGCGCGCAGCTCGACCTCCGGCGAGGCGAGCGCGAGCAGGATCGCGATCGCGTCGTCGTGGCCCGGGTCGCAGTCGATCAGGATCGGAATGCTCACAGGAGCGCGTCGACCTCCTCCGCCGTCGGCAGCGACGACTGCGCCCCGAGCCGCGACGCGGCGAGCGCCCCGGCGACGCAGGCGCGCCGCAGCGCCTCGCCGCGCTCCCGGCCCTCGAGCAGCGAGACGACGAGGCATGCGGTGAAGGCGTCGCCGGCGGCGGTGCCGTCGACGGGCTCGATCGTCGGGCGGCGCGGCGCGCGCGACCTCTTCCCCGTTCTCGAGCAGCACCGCGCCCTCCGCGCCGAGCGTCACCGCGATCATGCCGTCGCGGCGCTGCAGCGCCTCGAGCTCGTAGCGGTTCACGACGGTGACGTCGGCCGCGGGAACGACGGGCTCGCGCGCCGGCGCGGCGTTCAGGAAGAACGCGGCGGGCGCAGTCGCAGCCGCGTGGCGGACGGTCTCGAGCGGGATCTCGAGCTGGCAGAGCACGCCGTCACAGTCGGGAACGTCGACGTCCTCCGGCCGCAGCTCGAGGTTGGCGCCGGGTGCGACGACGATCTCGTTCTCTCCGTTCGCGTCGATCGTGATGAGCGCGACGCCCGTTGTCGCCGCCGGCGCCACCTTCAGCAGCTCGAGCTCGACGCCCGCCCGTTCGAGCTCGGCGAGCGCCTCGCCGGCCGAAGTCGTCGTCGCCGACGCAGGCGACGAACGTCACGGCGGCACCGAGGCGCGCCGCCGCGACCGCCTGGTTCGCTCCCTTGCCGCCGGGAACGCGCACGAACGTCGCGCCGGTGACCGTCTCCCCCGGGCGCGGCAGCCGCTCGGCCTGCGCGACGAGGTCGAGGTTGATCGAGCCGACGACGGTCAGGCGCGGAGCAGGCATCGCCGCAACTACATCGCAGCGAGCGCGCGCAGGTCGTCGAGACCCCGGCCGAGCAGGTTCTCACGGAGGTCGAAGAGACCGGCCCAGAGCGCCGAGCGGGCCGGTGTCGCGTCGAGCCGGACCGCGGTCGTCAGGCCCTCGAGCGCGCGCACGAACACGGCGAGCTCGAGGTACGCCTGCGCAACCCGCTCGGGCGCGGCGCGGACGCCGGCGCGCAGCAGCACAGGCTCCCAGTCGAGCAGCTCGGCCGCACCTGGGCCGCCGTACCACGAACGGCCCTCGGCGGCGTCCGCCTCGAGCTCGAGCAGGTAGCGGTCGAGCGGCTCCTCCAGTCCCGTGAGCGCCGTCTCCACCCGGTCGGCGGCGCGGCGCAGCGCTGCCTGGCGCCCGCCGGCCGTCGAGGGCTGGGCGTCGCCGCGCGCCCAGCGCTCGAGCAGCCGGCAGAACGCGAGCGCGGCCGCTTCGCACGCGCCGATCTGCGCGACGAGCGACCGCGCGGTCGGCTGCTCGGCGGCGCACTCCTCGAGCACGTCCGACCAGGTCGGCAGATAGCGCAACCGCGGCAGGGAACTACACCTCGACGAGCACCGGGAGGATCATCGGCCGGCGGCCGGTGCGATCGTAGACCACACCGCCGAGGGCCTCGTGCAGGTGCTCCTGGAGCAGCTTGATCTCGGTGATGTCGTCGCCCAGCAGCTGGGTGAGCACGCGGCCGGCCTCCTCCCGCAGCTCGGCGAGCAGCTCGTCGGCCGCGTCTCCGAAGCCGCGTGCGATCAGCTCCGGCGGCGCCGTCAGCCCACCGGAGCCGTTGGCGGCGGCGAGCGTCGCCACGACGATCAGCACGCCGTCCTCGGCGAGCCGGCGCCGGTCGCGGAGCGCGACGTCCTTCACGTCGCCCACTCCGAGGCCGTCGACGAACGTCATGCCGGCGGGAACGTGGTCGACGATGCGCGCGCTGTGCTCCTGCGAGAGCTCGACGACACTGCCGTTCTCGGCGAGGAGGATCCGCCCTTCGGGGATGCCGCCCTCGCGGGCGAGCTGCGCATGTGCCGCGAGCATCCTGAACTCGCCGTGCACGGGCATCACCGCGCGCGGGCGCAGGAGCCCGAGGATCGTGCGCAGCTCCTCGGCCCGGCCGTGGCCGGAGACGTGCACCGGTGCGTTGTCCTCGTGCAGCACCTCGGCACCGGACTTCGCGAGGCGGTTGATGGCGTCGTGCACGCGCAGCTCGTTGCCGGGGATCGGCTTCGCGGAGATGATCACCGTGTCGCCGGCCTCGACCGACACCGCCGGATGGTCGTTGTACGCGATCCGGGTCATCGCCGACAGCGGCTCGCCCTGACTGCCGGTGCAGAGGATCAGCTGCTCGCCTCGTGGCAGCTCGGCGAGCTCGTTCGGGCGGAGGATCATGTCGTCCGGCACGTCCATGTAGCCGAGGTTGCGGGCGATGTTCGAGTTCTTGCGCATCGAGCGCCCGACGAACGCGACCTTGCGCCCGCAGTCGACGCCGACGTCGACGGCCTGCTGCATCCGGTGCACGTTCGACGCGAACGAGGCGACGAGGATCTTGCCCTTGCGCGACGGGAAGATCTGGCGGAACGCCTCGCCGACGACGCGCTCCGACTCGGTGAACCCCGACCGCTCCGCGTTCGTCGAGTCCCCGAGCAGCAGGTCGACGCCGCGGTTGCCGATCGCCGCCAGCCGGCCGACGTCGGTGCGCTGCCCGTCCACGGGCGTGTGGTCGAGCTTGTAGTCGCCCGTGTGGACGACGAGCCCGCCCGGGGTGTCGAGCACGATCGCCGCCGCGTCCGGAATCGAGTGCGCCATGCGCACGAACTCGATCGCGAACGGGCCGAGGTGGAACGGCTCGTCGCCCGGTGCCACCTCGCGCAGGTCGGACTCGCGCAGCAGGCCGTGCTCGTCGAGCTTCGACTTCACGAGCCCGAGCGTGAGCCGGGTCGCGGCGACGACGGGAACGTGCACCTCCCGCATCAGGTAGGGCAAGCCGCCGACGTGGTCCTCGTGGCCGTGCGTGAGCACGACGCCGCGAATCATCGACGCCCGCTCGACGAGATACGAGACGTCCGGCAGGATGAGGTCGACGCCGAGGTGCTCGTCGCGCGGGAAGGCGAGGCCGGCGTCGACGATCACGATCGAGCCTTCCGCCTCGAAGACGGTCATGTTCTTCCCGACCTCACCGAGGCCGCCGAGCGGGATGATCCGGCAGGTGCCCATGCGGGCTCCAGTCTAGTTGCGCCGGGTGCGCTCCCTCGGTCGAGGGATTCTTGGGCCGGTTCACTCGAACGGAGGATGGAGGCGCGAGCAACCCCCGGACATGGTGAGTGCCTACCCCACCCGTCCACCGCGACCGGAGGTGCTGCAATGGCCCGCTTCCGTCCCTGGTTCGTTCGCCTGACCGTCCTGTCGTCGCTCGTCCTCGCCTCGGGCGCCGGCTGGAAGTGGAAGAGCTAGAAGAGCCGCGCCGACCGGCACTTCACGTTCTCTGCCGATGAGCGTCAAGACGCGCGGCTTCATCGCCGTCGTCGCGGCGTGCGCCATCGCCGCGCTGGCGGTCGCCGCCGTCCACGAGCAGGTGCGGCGGCCGTATCTGTTCGGGCTGCTCGCGATCGCGGCGATCGCGACCGAGCTGCTCGAGGTGCGCGCGGGCACCGCCGCGCTCGACGGCAGCGAGTCGCACTCCTTCAGCTTCTCCTCCGGCATTCACCTCGCGGCCGTCATGATCATCGGCCCGTGGCAGGCGGCCCTGGTCGCCGCCGGCGGCGTCCTCGTCGTCGACTACCTGCGTGGCTCGGAGCTTCCGCGCGTGCTCTTCAACACGGCCTCGTTCACCCTCGCCACGCTCGCGGCCGGGGCGGCGTACGTCGCCGTGGGAGCGTCGCCGGGAGCGCTCTCGCTCCCTGCCGACTTCGGCGGAATCGCCGCGATGGCGCTTGCCTACGTGGGCGTCAACCGCCTGCTCGTCTCGACGATCGTGTCGCTCACCTCCAAGATCCCGCTGCGGCAGCTCCTGCGCGAGGCATCCCGTACCGACCTCGCCTCGACCGCGGGCGAGATCAGCCTCGGCGTCACGCTCGCGTTCTTCGTCCTCTCGAACGCGTGGAAGGCGGTCGTGCTCGGGCCGCTCGTCCTGGCCGTCTACCAGGCGCACGCCCGCCTCGCCGGCGTGAAGGAGGAGACGGCGCTCGCGCTGGAGACGTTCGCCAACGTGGTGGACGAACGGGACCCGAACACGTACCGCCATTCGACGCGCGTCGCCGACCACGTCGAGCGGCTCGGCGAGGCGCTCGGGCTGCCGCGCGCCGATCTCGCCCGCCTGCGCTGGGCCGGGCGTCTCCACGATCTCGGCAAGATCGCCGTGGACACGGCCGTCCTCCGCAAGCCGGGCGGGCTCGACGAGGGCGAGTGGGAGACGCTCCGGCGGCACCCGCGACTGTCGGCGCGCCTGCTCGTCCGCTTCCGGTTCGCGGCCGCCGCGGTGCGCGCGGTCGAGTATCACCACGAGCGGTACGACGGCTCCGGCTACTACGGCATCGCACGGCACGACGTCCCACTCGGCGCGTACTTCCTCGCCGTCGTCGACAGCTACGACGCCATGGTGCGCGACCGGCCCTACCGGCGAGGGCTTCCCGTCGAGCAGGCGCTGACGGAGATCGAGCGCGGAGCAGGCGCCCAGTTCCATCCCGTCCCGGCGAAGGCCTTCGTCGCGCTCATGCGCGGCGAGGACCCGCTCGCCGCGCTCGACGAGAGCGAGCGGACGGCACTGAGGACGCTCTGGCTGCCGCGCCGGCGTTCGCTCACAGCCACCTTCGCCGTCGTCCGCGACCGTCCCGAGACGCTCGCGATCGCGGGCGTCATCGGGATCCTCGGCGCGGTGACGCTCGGACGGCCCGAGCTCACCGCAGTCGGCGCCGCCGCCATCGCCGCCTGGCTCGTGCTCGCCCACCGCCGCGAGGTCCAGGTGCGGCAGCTCGCCGCGACGCTCACGGACGCGCTCGAGCGCGGGCCCGCCTCCGCCCGGTTCTCCGCCTTTGCAGCGCCGGTCGCGCGCGCGGCGCCCGTCCGCTGGGTCGGCCTCGTCCGCTGGCACGAGGAGCTGCTTTCGGGCTCGCTCGTCGACGAGCTCTCCTTCGGCTACGGCGCGCCCACGTCGGCCTCGCTCGCGAGCTGGTTGCTCGGAGACACCGAGGGCGCGGTGACGGGCTCGGCCGTCGAGTTCGGCGACACGGGAACGTACCTGGCGGTGCCGGTGCTCCGTGAAGGCCGCACGGCCGGATACGTCGTCGCCGCCTTCGCCGCATCCCCACCCCGGCACGTGGAACGCGCGCTCACGGCGGCCACGCCGCAGCTCGAGGGCCTGCTCCGCGAGCCGGAGCTGCGCCTGGCCGCTACGGGAGCGGCGCGCTGATGTTCCTCCTCCCCAGCATCGTCGTCGGCGCCGCGCTCGCGTTTGCGCTCGGCGGCGACCTCCGGCGCGTCCTCGACTTCCCCCTGCGCCTGCCGTGGGTCGCCCCGGCCGCGCTCGCGATCCAGGTCGTCATCTTCTCCGGGCATGTGAGCCTGACGCACGCGGAGCGGGTTTCCCTGCACCTGCTGAGCTACGCGCTGCTCGGCGGCTTCGTCGTCGCGAACGCGCGAGCGCGATCGCTCTTCCCCGTCGCGGGCGGGCTCCTGCTCAATGCGGTCGCAATCGCCGCGAACGGCGGCGTGATGCCGCTGTCGCGGCGAGCGGCAACGGCGGCGGGGATCTCGGTGCCCAGCGGCGCGAACGTGTCGCTCCACGCGACGCATCTCCGCTTCCTCGGCGACGTGTTCGCGCTTCCGGTCCGTGTTCCCGCTCGCAAACGTCTTCTCCGTCGGCGACCTCCTGATCGCCGCCGGGATGGTCGGCTTCATCGCCGCGGTCTCGCTCGGTCCGCAGTCCGGGCGTTCCTTCAGTCCGAGACGGCTGACCGCGCCGCTCGCGGTGCGCTCGTTCCGGAGTCTCGCGTGCGCGCGGTTCGTATCGCAGACCGGCGACTGGCTCACGATGACGGCGGTCGTCGGGTGGATGTTCGCGACGACCCACTCGACCGCGAACGTCGCAGCGGTGCTCCTCGTGCGTATGGCTCCACCCGTGCTCGGCGGCGGGCTGGCGGCCGTCATCGTCGATCGCCTGCCGAAGCGGCCGCTGCTCGTCGCCGTCGAGGGAACCCGCGGTGCCGCGATGGTGCTCGTGCTCGCGGCGGCGACGACGGGTCGCACCGTCGAGATGCTCGTCGCGCTCGCGGTCTCGGGACTGCTCGCAGCGCTTTCCACGGCCGCCGTGCCGGCGCTCGTCCCGCGGCTCCTGGACGAGGAGCTCTACGAAGCGGGAAACGCGCTGCTCGGCGTCGCGGACAACACAGCGGCCGCTCTCGGCGCCGCGGGCGGCGGTGCGCTCGTCGTGCTGCTCGGGATCCGGCCGGCGCTCGGCATCGACATTGCGACCTTCGTCCTCGCGGCACTCGTGTACGTCGGCGTACGGGTTCCGCCGGGAGCCGTCGAGCGGGCCGCTCGCGCGAGGAGCCGCCTGTACGGCGTGCGCTACGTCCTCGCACGGCCCCGCGTGCTCGTGCTCGTGACGGCGTTCGCCGCCGCGACGCTGGCGACCGGCCTCGTCAATGCGACATTGCCGCGACTGCTCGACATGCGCACGCATGTCGGGGCCGGCGGCTACGGCTACAGCCTGGCGGCGATCACGCTCGGCCTCGCGATCGGCGAGACGGCCGTCGGAGCGCTGCGCCTCGGCGGCGGCGCCTCGCGCTGGATCGGCTGCGGGCTGATCGTGATGGCGGTCTTCCTCGCGCTGCTCGCGCTCGACCGCGACGTTCCGACGATCTTCCTCATCCTCGCGTGCATCGGCATCGTCGACGGCACCACGGACATCGTGTTCGAGACGATCGTCCAGCGCGAGGCCGAAGAGCACGTCCTCGGCTCGGTGTTCGGGTTCGCCGGCGCCTTCGTGCGCACGACGATGATCTTCTCGGTGGCGCTGGCGCCGGCTCTCAACCGCGTGTTCGCGCCCAACGGGGTCGTCCTGGTGGCGGCGGCGTTCCTCGTCGCAGTCGGGATCGTCACGCTCGTCTCGGTCATCCGCGTGTCGGTGCTGCCCGCACGGGACTCCGCCCGGGCGGCCGCGGGCTGATACTCAGCCGGCGGCGGCCGGTGCGAGAACGCCGCCGCGCTCGAGGCACGCGCGCACCTGCTCCAGCTCCCGCTCGGTCGGCTCCACCATCGGCAACCGGTAGCCGCCGACCTCGTGGCCGAGCAGGTTGACGGCGGCCTTGATCGGGATCGGGTTGGTCGCGATCTTGAGCAGGTCGAACGCGGGCCGCATCTCCTCGTTCAGGGCGCGGGCGCCGTCGACGTCGCCGTCCTTGTAGCGGCGGATCATCTCCTTCGTCTGCGGGCCCCAGACGTGCGTGTGGACGCAGATGCCGCCCGTGCCGCCGAGGCCGAGGAACGGGAAGATGAGGTTGTCGTCTCCCGCGTAGAGAGCCAGCCCGATCTCGACGATCCGGCGCGCCTGCTCGAGGTCGTCGTGCGCCTGCTTGACCGCGGCGACGTTCGGGATCTCCGCCAGCTCGGCGATCGTCTCCGGTTCGATGTTCACGATCACGCGGCTCGGGATGTTGTAGACGACGAGCGGCTTGTCCGTCGCGGCCGCGATTGCGGCGAAGTGGCGCACGATCGCGCGCTGCGGCGGCTTGTTGTAGTACGGCGTGACGGCGAGGAACCCGTCGACGCCGAGCTCGTGCGCGGCCGCTGTCAGGTGCACGGAGTGCGCGGTGTCGTACGTTCCCGTCCCGGCGACGACCGTCGCCCTGTCCCCGACCGCGTCGACCGCCGCGGCGAAGAGCTCGAGCTTCTCCTCGTCGGAGAGTGTCGGCGCCTCGCCCGTCGTGCCGGAGACGACGAGCCCGTCGGAGCCGTGGTCGACGAGGTACGCCGCGAGCTCGCGGAACTTCTCGACGTTCACCGACCCGTCCGGGCGGAACGGCGTCAGGATCGCCGTCAGGACCTCGCCGAGCATCCACGGAAGTCTACGGCACGCTTCCCCCGCGCACCCCTGGTGTCAGACCCGGGTCTGACACCAGGGTTCGGTCGGCGCGACCGCCGGCACGAAGTCGTAACGGTTCGTCGGCGACGTGTGCCCGTTTCATGCGATGTCCGACCCCCGGTGCCTGACCCGGGTCTGACCCCGGGGGCGGACGGGACATGTTAGGTCCTGGGTGATCTGAGACAGATCGTTCTCGGTACATCTGAGACGTTCGTGGGACTTGTGAGACACCGCCGATCGTGTCCTCAGCCTTGCCTTCCAAGCGAGTTGGGAGGTGGGCGTGGCGCTCAAGGTGGTGTCGATGGAAGAGCTCAAGCTGGTCGTGTTGTTGGAGCCGGAGCGGACCGGCGCGTCGGTGGCCGAGGTCTGCCCCGGCATGGGATCTCGCGGGCGAGCTTCTACCGCTACCGGCGGCGCTACCTCGATGAGGGCGTCGAAGGTCTGGAGCCGCGCTCGCGGCGGCCGCGCAGCTCGCCGGGGCAGATCGACGCCTTGCTCGAGGTGGAGATCGTGACGATGCGCAAGCGGCATCCGCGCTGGGGTGCGCGTCGGATCCACGCCGAGCTCGCACGTGCCGGTTGGGAGCCGCCGGCGGTCGGGACGATCCATCGGGCGCTCAAGCGCAACCACCTGGTCGCTGCGCAGCCGCCGCGGCGGCGCAAGGCGGACAAGCGCTTCGAGCGCGAGTACGCGAACGACCTCTGGCAGATCGACGCCACCCAGATCCCGCTCGCCGACGCCGACCCGGTCTGGGTCGTCGACGTCCTCGACGACCACGCGCGTTTCCTGCTGGCCGCGCTCGCGGTCGCAAGCCCGACCGGGGAGGCGGCCTGGGCCTGCTTTGTCGCCGCCAGCGCCGCCTACGGACTGCCGCGCCAGCTGCTCTCCGACAACGGGCTCAGCTTCACCGGCCGCCTCTTCGGCGTCCAGGTCGGCTTCGAGCGCAAGCTGGCCGAGATCGGCGTCGAGCTGATCAACGCCGCCCCCGCGCATCCGCAGACGCTCGGCAAGCTCGAACGCTTCCACCGCACCCTGAAGGAATGGCTGCAAGACGAAGGGGCAGCGCTCGACCTCGAGCACCTGCAGCTACTGCTCGACCGCTTCCGCGCCCACTACAACAGCGAGCGGCCCCACCAAGGAATCAACAACCAAACCCCGGCAGAGCGCTACCTGCCCGGCCGGCCGGTCGAGCCGACCCTCGGCGAGCTTACGCTCGCCGAGGCGGACAAGACCCCCAGCTACCCGCCGCACGCGCAGCTGCGAAAAGTCGACGGACGCGGCATCGTCGGCTACGACGGACTCGGGATCATCATCCCCCGCCGCTACGCCGGCGCCACCGTCCGCGTCCTCGAAGTCGGCGAACTCGTCCACATCTACCTCGGCGACCAACTCATCCGCGCCCTCGCCCCCGACCGCAGCAAGCGCTACCAAAAGCTCGGCAACCGAGGAAGGAGACGCCCCTAGCAACAACCCTGTCCCACAACTCCCAAACACGCGGTGTCTCACTTGACCCGCGAACAAACAGGGCGGACGGGACAGGGCTGTCCGGGCTCGCTCGGCTTCGCGCGGGCGGCGCCGATGGACGGGCACGGGTGAGGCAGGGAGCGGCGAGGCTAGAGGACGTCCACGAGCTCGCGCAGCGCGAAGAAGATCGCCTCCGAGAACGTCGGGTACGGCTGGATCGTGTCGACGAGCACGTCGATCGGCGTCGCGCTCCGCACGGCCAGCGTCAGCTGGCCCAGCCACTCCGCGGCCTGCGGGCCGACGGCGACCGCGCCGACGAGCACCCGTTCGACCGGATCGGCGAAGAGCCGGACGAACCCGTCGCGTGCCGGCTTCTCGTACGTCGAGAGGCGCGGCGTCGCCGTCAGCTCCCAGCGCGCGGACACGAGGCCGTCGCCCTCCGTGCGGCCGACGGTCGCCACCTCGGGATCGGTGAAGGTCCCCGCCGGAATCGCGCGGTAGTCGGCCCGTGCCGGCCGACCCGCCATATCCGCCGCAGCGACGCGGGCCTGGTACTTGCCGACGTGGGTGAACAGGGCGACCCCGCTGACGTCGCCGACCGCCCAGACGTTCCGTGCAGCGCGCAGCCGCTCGTCGACCTCGATGCCCCGCGGGGTGATCGTCACGCCGAGCTGCTCCAGGCCGAGATCCCCCGTGTTCGGCCGGCGGCCCGTGGCGACGAGCAGCCGGTCGGCTTCGACCGTCGAGCCGTCCGACAGGCGGAGCACGACGCCCGGCTCGACCGCCTCGACGGCGACGCCGAGCCGCAGCTCGACTCCTTCGCTGCGGAAGACGCCGGCCAGGAGCTCGCCCGCCTCCTGGTGCACGCGGCCGAGCAGCCGCGGCCCGTGCTCGATCACGGTGACCTTCGACCCCATCCGGGCGAAGAACTGCGCGAGCTCCGCACCCACCGGGCCGCCGCCCAGGACGGCGAGGCTCGCCGGGATCTCGTGCGTCCGCGTCGCGTCCTGGTTCGTCCAGTACTCCACCCCGTCGAGCCCGGCGACGGGCGGCACGGCCGGCGACGTGCCGGTGGCGACGACGAGCCGGTCGTACTCGAGCTCCTGCCCGTCGACCTCCACCACACCGGGCCGGGCGACGCGGCCGCGGCCGCGGACGAACGCGCAGCGCTGGCCCTCGAGCCAGGGCAGCGCGCCCGTGTCGTCCCAGTCGCTCGTCATCCAGTCGCGCCAGCTCCACACCCCGGCCGGGTCGGGGATCTCCGGCGCCAGCCCCGGCGCCCGCTCGAGCGACGACGCGAGCTCCGCCGCACGCAACATCGTCTTCGTCGGCATGCACGCGAAATACGAGCACTCGCCGCCGAGAAGCCGGCTCTCGACGAGCGTCAGCTCCACGTCGGCGTCGAGCCGGCGGAGGGCGCCGACGAAATGCTCGCCGGACGTCCCTCCACCGAGGACGACGACCTTCATCTAGCTCAGTCCGTTCGCCTTGAGGAACGCGGAGGCGACTGCCGCCGGCGTCTGCTTGTCGATCGCGACCGCCTTGTTCATCGCGATCATCGCCTGGATGGTCAGCTTCGCCGAGACGGCGTTGACGACCCGGGCGAACTTCGGCCCGGCTGCGGAGAGGACCTTCTGCGACACGATCGGGGCGACGTTCTGGAATCCGAAGATGTGCTTCGTGTCCACGAGCACGGTGTACTTCGTACCCCCGAGCTGCGGGTCGGTCGAGAAGACGTCACCTGCCGTGATCTTCCCCTGGTCGAGCAGCGTGTACACGCTGATGCTCGCGAGCGGCACGAACTTCACCTGCGTCAGCCCGTAGGTGCGCTTCAGGCCGAGCAGGCACGTGATGCGTGTGCGGCACTCCGGATAGCCGGCGAAGGAGAACGACTTCACCTTCTTCATGTCGGCGATCGTCTTGACGCCGAGCTTCTTCGCCGTCGACGTGAGCATGCCGAACGAGTCCGTGTCGTAGAACGGCGTGGCGTTGAGCAACGTCAGGCCGCGGGTGTTCTCGAACTTCTTGGCCGCCGCGAACGTCGCGGCCGCCGTCTTCGGCGAGGCCTGCTTGGCGAGATCGAGCACGATCACGCCGGTGTACTCGGGGTAGAAGTTGATCTTGCCGCTCGTGATCGCGGTGTCGATCAGCTCCGAGCTGCCGAAGCTTCCCGGGAACTTGACCTTGAACCCGGCCCCCTCGAGGGCCTGCTTGTAGAGCTGGCCGAGGACGTACTCCTCGGTGAAGTTCTTCGTGCCGATGACGATCGTCGGCGGCGCCGTCCGATGCCGGGTCGCGGCCGTGGCCGTCCCACCCAAGACGATCGCGACCCCCAGCGAGACGGCGAACGCTGCTTTCGCGGCCCGCCGCGTATGTTTCCGGATCACCCTGTACCTCCTCCGATCGGGGATGCCGAGAGCCTACGGAATCGGGTCGGGTCTACGCGAGACGGCGCGGAGGAACACGCTGAGGAGGAACGCCGTGAAGAACGCGAGAGCCGAGACGCAGAGCGCGGCGCCGACGACGCCGGCGAGCCCGTAGCTCGCCTGGTTGACGATCACCTCCCCCAGTCCGCCGCCGCCCGCGATCGCCGCGATCGTCGCGGTCGCGATCACGAAGATGGCGGCGATCCGGATCCCGGCGATCACGAGCGGCAGACCGAGCGGCAGCTCGACGCGGAGCAGCACCTGCAGCTCGCTCAGGCCCATCCCCCGCGCGGCCTCGACGACGTCGCGCTCGACGCCGTCGATGCCGAAGTACGCGTTCGTGAGGATCGGCGGCACGGCGAGCACGACGAGCGCCGCCGTGTTGTTCCAGAAGCCGACTCCGAGGATCGTCAGCCCCACGGCGATCAGCACGAGGCTCGGCAGGGCGCGCCCGACGTTCGAGACGCTGACGGCGAAGAAGAGGCCACGATGGCGGTGACCGAGCCAGAGCCCGAGCGGCAACGAGAGCAGGAGGGCGATGCCGAGGGCGGCGAACGAAAGCTCGCAATGCTCCCCCGTCCTCGCGAGCAGGAAGCCTGCGTTGTCGCCAGATGAAGCGCAACGCGTCCGGGAACGTCCCCGGCCGGAACTGGTCGCCGAGCGTCACGCCGACCGCCCCACCCGTGTCCACGGCGTCAGCATGCGCTGCACGAGCACGAGCAGCCCGTCCGCGCAGAGCGCGAGGGCGACCGCAAGCCCGCCTGCGCTGAGGATCTCCGTCTTGAAGACGTCCTGCTCGAGCGCCGTGAAGATCGGCGTCCCCAGGCCCTTCGGGATCACGAGCGCGGCCACCGTCGCGATCGAGACGGTCGAGACCGTCGCGATGCGCAGGCCCGCCATGACCGCGGGTAGCGCGAGCGGCAACTCGACGCGCAGGAGCGTCTGCAGGCGCGTGAGGCCCGAGCCGCGCGCGGCCTCGAGCGCGTCGGGCGGAACGCTGCGCAGCCCTTCGATCATGTTCCGGTAGAGGATCAGGAGCGTGTACGAGACGAGCGCGATCTCGACGGTCAGCTGCGTCACGCCGGTGAACGGGACGAGCAGCTGGAAGAGCGCAAGGCTCGGGATCGTGTAGAGGAAGTCGGCGGTGACGCCGATCGGCGGGTCGAGCAGGCGGAAGCGGAAGCCGGCGAACGCGAGCGCGGAGGCGAGCACGAAGCCGATCGCCACCGCGATCGCGGCGAGCTCGACGTGCTGGACGAGGGCGGGCTGGAGCGTGTCGCCCCAGTGCGCGCGCACCCACTCGGTGCAGAACCACCCGTTGTGGATCTCGCACGGTGTGCCCTGGCCGAAGTTGGGGATCACCGGACCGCCGGAGGCGAGGAGTGCGCTCATCCCATCAGGTCGTCTCTCGCCAGCGAGCCGAGCACCCGGCCGTCGCCGTCGGTCACGACCAGCGTCTCGGCGTGCTTCTCGATCAGGAGCGCGAGCGCATCCCGCAGCGTCGTCTCGCGCGGACGCCCGGGGCCCGTCCGCCGCCGGCCTCAACTCCAGGTCGCCGACCGTGTGCAGCGCGAGCGCCTTGAGTGCCCTGTCGGCTCCGACGAACTCCGCGACGAACTCGTCCGCAGGGTGCTCGAGGATCGTCGCCGGCGGGTCGTATTGCGCGAGCCTCCCGCCCTCGCGCAGGATTGCGATCCGGTCGCCGACCTTGATCGCCTCGTCGATGTCGTGCGTGACGAAGACGACGGTCTTGCGCACCTCCCGCTGCAGGCGGAGGAACTCGTCCTGCAGCCGCGCACGCACGATCGGGTCGATCGCGCCGAACGGCTCGTCCATGAGCATCAACGGCGGATCCGCGGCGAGAGCGCGCGCGAGCCCGACCCGCTGGCGTTCCCCGCCCGAGAGCTGCGCGGGATAGCGCCTGCCGTACGACGCGTCGAGGCCGACGAGCTCGAGCAGCTCGTGCGAGCGCGTGTGGATCCAGGCGCGGGAGCGGCCGTACAGTCGCGGCACCGTGCCGATGTTCGCCTCGACGTTCATGTGGGGGAACAGGCCGACCTGCTGGATCACGTAGCCGATGCCGCGCCGCAACTGCACGAGGTTCTGGTCCTTGATGCTCGTGCCGTCGATGCGGATATCGCCGCCGGAGAGCTCGATCAGCCGGTTGACGAGCTTGAGCGCGGTCGTCTTGCCCCCGCCGGAGGGTCCGACGAGGACGCAGATCTCACCGGCCGGAACGGTCAGCGACAGGTGATCGACGGCGGGCGTGGACAGCCCGGCGTACTGCTTCGTCGCCCCGTCGAAGACGAGCTCGGCAGCCTCGGACGCCATGACCGCGAACTATCCCTGACCGGGGCAGGGCTACGGCGTGGGAGGCGGAGGCACGGCCCGGCGAGCGGACATTCGTCCGGCGTCGGTCAGCCGAGCAGCTGGTCGAGTCCGAGCGTCAGCCCCGGCGGCAGGCCCGGCAGCCGGTGGAGCGCGAGCAGCACGCCGTCCGCGAACGACTCGCGCGCGGTCGTGTCGTGGCGGATCGTCAGCAGCTGGCCCTCGCCGCCGAAGATCACCTCCTGGTGCGCGACGAGCCCGGGCAGGCGCACCGAGTGGATCACGGGGTCACCCCCGAGCAAGGCCGCCGTCGCCTTCGCGGTACCCGAGGGCGCGTCCTTCTTGGCCTCGTTGTGGAGCTCGATGATCTCTGCACGCGGGAAGTACGCGGCCGCCTGCCGGGCGAAGCGCATCATCAGCACTGCGCCGATCGAGAAGTTCGGTGCGACGAAGAGTCGCAACCCTCGCTCGCTCGCGAGCTCGCCGAGCGGCTGCGGGTCCCAGCCCGTCGTCCCGACGACGCACGAGACGCCCTGCTCGAGCGCGGTGCGAACGTTCCCGGGAGCGGCGTCCGGCGTCGTGAAGTCGACGGCGGCGTCGAGCCCGTGAACGTCGACGGGATCGCCGATCTCGATCCCCTTGACGGTGTGCCCGGCGCGCTCGAGCACCGGCACGAGCGCGCGCCCGACCTTCCCCTCCGCTCCGAAGACGGCGACGTTCATGCCGCCGCGCGCGCGACGAGGCTCGGGTTGGCGAGCTGCACCGCAGCCCGGAGCCGCTCCTCGTCGGGCCCCACTCCGGCCGCCGAGAGCCGCTCCGGCGCGAGCAGCACCGACGCGAGCTCGGCGATCCCGTCCTCGTCGACGGCGTCGATCTCCCGGATGATCCGGTTCAACGTCAGCAGCTCGGTGTCGGCGATCAGTGACTTGCCGAGCCGGCTCATCCGGTTCGAGGTCGACTCCATCGAGAGCATGATCCGGCCCTTGAGGCTCTCCTTCGCCCGGTCGAGCTCGCCCTTGCGGAGCCGGCCGGCCGCGATCTCCCCCACCTGCTCGACGCAGATCTCGACGCAGCTGGACAGGTTCTCCTCGCGCGTGCCGACGTAGAAGCCGACGAGCCCCGTGTCGGTGTACTGCGACGCGAAGCTGTACACCGCGTACGCCATGCCGCGCTTCTCCCGGATCTCCTGGAACAGGCGAGAGGAAGCCGAGCCGCCGAGAATGCTGTCGAGCAGCGAGGCGGCGAACCGGCGCCGGTCGGAGCGCGAGATGCCGGGCGCGCCGAGGCAGATGTGGTACTGCTCCGTGTCCTTTCGCTGGAAGCGCAGACCCGGCGCCGGCGCCTGCACGAGCGGCCGGCGCAGGTGCGCCCCGCGGCGCTCGTCGTCGGCGCTGCGGCGCTCGAAGCGCTGGAGCAGGGAGACGAAGCGGTCGTGGACGATGTTCCCGGCCGCGGCGACGACGATGTTCCCGCCCGTGTACATCGAGCGGTGGTAGGCGGCGATCGAGCGCCGGCTGACCGTCGAGATCACCTCCGCCGTTCCGATCACCGGCCGCCCGAGCGCGTGCGCGCCGAACACCGCCTCCGAGAAGAGGTCGTGGACGAGCTCCTGCGGCGTGTCCTCGTACATGGCGATCTCCTCGAGCACGACCTCCCGCTCCTGGTCGAGATCGGCGAACGCCGGCGCGAAGACCATGTCCGTCATCACCGCGAGTGCCTCCTCGACGTGCCGGTCGGGCACGCGCGAGTAGACGACCGTGTGCTCACGCGAGGTCGCTGCGTTCAGCTCGGCGCCCATCGCGTCGAAGGTCTCGGCGATCTGCTGCGCGTCGTACGAGCGCGAGCCCTTGAACAGGAGATGCTCGATGAAGTGGGAGACGCCCGCCCGGTCCGGGCGCTCGTCGCGGGAGCCGGCGCCGATCCAGAACCCGAGCGACACCGAGCGGACGCTCGGAACCTTCTCGGAGATCACCCGCTCGCCCGTGTCGAGCTCCGTGAGCACGTACTTCTGCACCCGGCGATCGTAGCGGCGTCTCCAGGCGCTCACCGGCCCGCTTCTTGCCAGGAACGCCGCTCAGATGGGAGAGTGCTCGGAACGGGCGGGATAACTGCACGAACGCGGAGGGGAGGTGCAGATGCAACGACTACTTCGGCGACAGGTTCTGGCCTACGCCCTGGGGCTGGGAACCGCGCTCGCGGGCTTCGGCGTCGGGGCCGCATGGGCCGGACATTCAGCCTCGCCGGGAACGGTCCAGGCGTGCGTTCACCGCGGCACGGGAACGCTCTATCTCCAGAGCACGCGGAGAGACCACGGCAAGCAACCCTGCGACCGGGGCGACACGACGATCACCTGGAGCATCACCGGACCGCAAGGGTCTCAGGGCCTGCCGGGGGCCGACGGCGCCCCGGGTGCGGCCGGAGCCCCGGGCGCGCCCGGCGCGGCCGGGCCGGCGGGCTCGCTCAACAACGCGACCAGCCCGAACGGGCTGTTCACGATCACGCTCTCGGACCAGGGCATCCTGCTCAGGGGGCCAAACGGCAGCGTGACCGTCGACCAGGCGGGAGCGAGGATGCTCACGATCGGCGGGGTGACGCCATGACCGAGCTCGTCACGACCCCAGGCGGGCAGACCACCCGCCGCAGCATCCTCAAGCGGGGGCTCGTGCTCGCAGCGGGAGCGTTCGGCGTCGGCGTCGCAGGCAAGGAGGCGAAGGCGGCGACCCCGAGGGTCCCCGACCAGCTGCGGCTCTACGGCCGCAACTGGCGGCTCGCCGTTCCCGACCGCCGGCCCGGGGCGATGCTCCGGCTCGGCGACCACGGAGCGGTCTACGGGGAGCTGCTCGACGGCCCGCAGGGAAAGCCGCTCGGCCAGTTCTTCGGCTCGAGGCTCGCAATCCAGTCGGCCGCGGGTGGACACGAACGCGCGGACGCCAGCATCGAGGTCCACACGTTCGTGCTCCCGCACGGGACGATCGTCGGAATGGGGACATCCGTGCTCGGCCAGGCGGTGTTCTCCATCGTCGGCGGCACGGGCGGCTACGCCGGCGCCACCGGCTCGTACGTCGCGAACCAGCGGCTGCGCGAGCAGGGCGGCAACGGCACCGCCGACTTCATCCTGACCCTTCACCGCCTGGAGGCCTGACGTATGGCTGTCGACATGTTCCTCAAAATCGACGGGATCGACGGTGAGAGCACCGATTCCGTGCACAAGGACGAGATCGAGATCTACTCGTTCTCCTGGGGCGTCAGCAACCCGACGACCATCGGGGGCGGCACGGGCGGAGGAGGCGCGGGGAGGGCGTCCTTCCGCGACCTCACGGTCAACAAGCTGTTCGACAAGTCGTCTCCGCAGCTGATGATCCACAGCGCCTCGGGGAAGGTGATCCCCTCGGCGCTGCTGAGCGTGCGGAGCTCGGGCGGCGACGCGACCGGCAAGGTCTCCGACGACTTCCTGAAGATCACCCTGAGCAACGTGCTCGTGTCGGGTCTCGACTCGGCGGGTGCCCAACAGGGCGACAAGCCGGCGGACGAGGTCACGTTCGCCTTCCAGAAGATCGAGATCCAGTACCAGCCGCAGGGCGGCGATCTCGTCGACGTGCAGTGGGACGTCGCACAGAACCAGGGCGGATAGTGGAGGACCCACGGGCGGGGCTTCACGCCCCGCCCGCCCCACCCGCGGGAAGCAGCCTCGACGTCTCGACGCTCCGCGCAGGCCTCGACGCTGCGGGCTTCGCCGGCGCGGCCGTGCGGGCCGCCCTCGGCGCCGAGACGGAGCTGCTCTCCCAGGCCTTCGACGTGGCGGTGCACGAGCGGCGGCTCGCGGGCGCGCCGGCCCCGCTCGCCGCCCTGATCCGGCTGTTCGTCCTCGACCTCCCGATCGAGGCCGACACGGCCGATCGCGCCCTCGAGGCCGTCGGCGCCGAGCTGCTCGTCCGCCTCGGTCTCGCCGCCGAGAAGGGCGGCGCGCTGCACGCCTGCGCACGCATCGTCCCGCACGACGAGCTGCTCGTCGTCTCCGACCTCGTGACCCAGACGAGCCCGGAGCACGTGGCCGGCGTCCACCGGCCCTCGGCCACGCTCGCCAACCTCACCGTGCGCCGGCAGGTCGAGCGCGCGCTCGACATGGGCACGGGCAACGGCATCCAGGCGATCCTCGCCGCGGCGCACGCGCGACAGGTCGTCGCGACGGACGTGAACGAACGCGCTCTCGCGTTCGCGGAGTTCAACGCGGCGCTCAACGACGTCACGAACGTCGAGCTGCGCGCCGGCAGCTTCTTCGAGCCGGTCGCGGGCGAGCAGTTCGAGCTCGTCGTCTGCAACCCGCCGTACGTCATCTCGCCCGAGACCGCGCACGTCTTCCGGGACAGCGGCCTCCCCGGCGACACGGTCAGCGAGCGGCTCGTCGAGGCCCTGCCCGGCCACCTCGTCGACGGCGGATTCGGAACGATCATGATCAGCTGGATCGCGGGGGACGGCGACCCCGCGTCGAGGCCGCGCTCCTGGCTCGAGGGAAGGGGGTGCGACGCCTGGATCCTCCACACCGCGACGGAGGATCCGCTGCGCGCCGCCGCGTCGTGGAACCGGACCGGCGGCCCGTCGGGCGACGACGCGTACGGCGAGCGGCTGGACACGTGGCTCGAGTACTACGCCGGACTGGGCATCGACGGCATCGCCTACGGCGCAGCCGTGCTCCACCGGAGGAGCGCGGGCGGAGGCAACTGGACGCGCTCCGCGGAGCTCGCCGCCGGCCGGCTCAACCCCGCCTCCGCCCACCTGCAGCAGCTGTTCGCCGCGCAGGAGCTCCTGCGCGAGGCCCCCGCCGAAGCGCTGCTCGACGTGCGGCTCGGGCTCGTCGAGGCCGCCCGGCTCGACCGCACCGAACGCGTCGTCGACGCCGAGTGGGTGCTCGCATCGGCCGCCCTGAGGCTCGAGGCGGGAATCGGCTTCGGGGTGAACCTCGACCGCTTCGGTGCGGCGGTCGCGGCCCGGCTCGACGGCCGCACGCCGGTCCGGGAGCACATGCCCGCGCTGGCGGCGGAGCTCCGGCTACCGGAGCGCGATCTCACGGTGTTCGCGACGGAGCTGCTCGAGCACCTCGTGGCGCACGGCTTCGCGGTGCGGGTCGCCTGAGCGGCGTCAGGCGACGAACTGCAGCCCGCTGCCGTTGCGCTTCGCCTCGTAGAGCGCGGCGTCGGCGAGGCGGAAGAGTGCGTGCGAGTCCTGCGCGTCCTCCGGGCAGGCGGCGACCCCGAAGCTCGACCGGACGTCGCCGGCCCGCTCCGTGACGCGGCGGAGGACCTCGCGCGCGTCAGCCTCCGTCGCCTCGGCGACGAGCATCGCGAACTCGTCGCCGCCGATCCTGAAGGCCACGTCACCCTTGCGCAGCGCCTCCTGGAGCGCACGCGCGAAGTGCTGCAACGCCTCGTCGCCGGCCGCGTGGCCGAGGCGGTCGTTCAGCTGCTTGAAGCCGTCGAGGTCGCAGACCACGAGCGCAAAGGCGCGGCCGTAGCGAAGCGCGCGCGCGACCTCGCCGTCGAGCCGCTCGACGAACGCACGCCGGTTGAGCAGTCGAGTGAGCGGGTCGTGGTCGGCGAGGAAGCGGAGCTCCTCCACCTGCCCCGAGGCCACGATCGCCGCGGCCGCCTGGTTCGCAAAGATGCGCAGCGCCTGCAGCTTCTCCGCCGACGGCAGCAGCCGATCCTCGGGCTCGTCGGCGCCGAGCATCCCGATCACCGCACCGGCGCGGTCGTGCAGCGGTACGAGCAGCCAGTGCCGGTTCCACGCCCTGGGCCCGCGGCCGTTGAACTGGGAGACGTAGCCGACCTTGTCCGAGGGCACGCGCCGCTCCGCCTCGTCGCTCGGGAGCAGGAAACAGCCCTCGCGCTCGAACGCCGGATCGAGCAGCGGCTCGACGTCGGCGAGGAAGATCGAGTCGTCGAGCTGCGGCCTGTCGACGTTCCAACCGACGGCAGCGCGAGGCTCGAGCCGCGACGTCTCCGGGTCGACGAGCAGCGCGAGCACGTTCTGGAAGCCGAGCGCGTCGCGCACGCCCGTGCAGACGGCACGGAGGATCTCGTCGGCGGCGGGCTCGTCGTTGAGCCGCGACGAGACGCGCAGGAGCTGCTCGAGCGCGAGCCGGTGCCGAGCCGCTTCGGCGGCCTCCTGCGCGGACTGCACGGCGAGGGCCGCGTGGTCGGCCAGCGACACGAGCACGTCGAGCTCCTCGTCGGTCGGCCGGAGGCGGCTCACCGGCTCGTCGACCGAGAGGATGCCGAGCAGATGGCCGTCCGCGTGGCGCATCGGCAGGAAGAGGGCGTCCTCCGGCTGCCAGGCGCCGGCGCCGGTCCCGGGCTCGACGTCGGGGACGTAGCTCTGGCCGGAAACGCCCCAGTCGTAGGCGCCCTTCGGGACGACGAAGGCGCCGTGGCGGCAGAAGCGGTCGACCAGGAGGGGCTCCCACTCCGAGTGGCCGCGCACCAGCCCGAGCAGGGAGCTGCGCGCGCGCTCGTCGCCGTGCACGGTGGTGACGCAGAAGTCGTCCCAGGCAGGCCGGTAGAGGTTGATCACGACGGTCTCGAAGCCGAGCGAGTCGGAGATCGTCTGCGCGATCGCGTCGAGCAGCGCGGGCAGGTCACCTTCGGCGCGGACGAGCCGGGAGACCTCGAGCAGGCCCCGAAGCGGCGAAATGTGTGAGTTCGGCGAGGTGGCCATTGCGGCAGGGGAGTTCCCCACTACGGTCATCGGCATTTCGGGTGTGAGCGTGTGCCCCCTCCGGGGGAGACGGCGCTACCCCTTGAAGGCTGCGCCCTCGCTCAACGGGGCCGTGAAGACCTCCTGTTCGAGGTCGACGACGCGGCCGTCGATCCAGAACACGTGGGCGACGCCGTCCCGTGCGACGAGCGCCGGGTAGAGCCCGCCCACCGCGACGGCGTTGTACAGATCGACCGGCATGGTCGGCTCGGCCGCCGCGCGTTCGGGCGCCGTCCACGTGCGCCCGTCGTGGGAGGCGGAACACGTGAACCAGGTGCGGTGTGCCTGCGGGTCGAAGGTCGTGTCGTACCAGCAGGCCCAGAGCGCGCCCGTCGTGCCGTCGACCGTGGCGGCCGGGAAGAACTGCTGCGCGGAGCCCCGGTCCGGCGGGTTCACCCGCCCCCGGAACAGGCGCCGCAGGCCGGAGTCGAGCACCGTGACGAACACGTCCTCCGTCCGGTTCGCGCCCACGTCGTCGTAGACCACGAAGACGCGATCGCCGCGCACGAGGACCGTGGGGTTCGGGCCGGCGCACGACTGCTCCTCCCTCGGCAGGGGCGAAAGCGCCGCGAGCGAGCACTCGGCGGCCGGATCGGCGAGCAGCCGGGCGGCGGTACGCGGCGCGCCGAACGTCCGCCCGCCGTCGGTCGAACGCGCGATCCAGATTCCGTGCGGCACGTCGATCCCGGCGACGTAGACGTCCCCGCCCGGACCGGCCGCGATGCTCGCGAGCCGCGGGCTGTCCTTGCCGGCGGCGACCGGCAGCGGCGCCGACCACGTGCGGCCGCCGTCGCTGCTGCGGCTGACGACGACGGCCGCGTCGTTCTCGCTCAGGCTGCGCGTCCAGGCGAGGAACAGCCGACCGCTTCGCTCGTCGAGCGCGAGATCGGGCGCGTCGTCGAAGCCGTACCGCCACGCCTTCGGGGCGACGCGCACGGGTGGCCCCCACCGGGCGCGCGCGCCCGCGCGCGACGTGAACACGAGGTACGGCGTGAGCTGGTCGCCGCAGAACGCCCCGGAGACGAAGGCGAGGTACTGGCGGCCGTCGCGGCCGATCGCGACTCTCGGCTCACCGTGCGCGCACGATCCTCCCGGCGCTGCCGGACCCTCGCTGCGGCGCCAGGTGGCGCCCCCGTCGGCGGAGTCGTAGACGAGCACCCGGTTGCCGTTGCTGTCGTTCGAGGAGCCGAAGAGGATGCGCGGCCGGACCGGATCGATCGCGAACGCGGCCTCCCCCTGGGTCCCTTGGGCGTGCGACACGTCGACGTTGGCGCCGCCGAGCGGCCGCGGGTTGCGGATCGTGTGGACGACGAAATGGTAGATCAGGCCTGCGCTCAGGCCGATGAGGCCGAAGATGACGATCGCCTCGATCGCCAGCTTCGGTGGACGAGAACGGGGGCGGGTGTTCAACCCGCCCCCGACTCTAGCGTCCTACCTGCGGTCCCGGCCGCCGCCGCACGGCGTCCGCGATCGCCGTCGCGGCGCGGGCGCTCCTCTTCCGGAGGCCTCGGCGGTGCGTCCTTCGCCCGCTCGATCAGCTCCTCCGGCTGGACGAGGACATCGCCTTCGTGCTTCGCGATCAGCTTCAGGCCGATGCGGCCGCGTGCCTTGTCGACTTCCTGCACGATCACGTCGACGACGTCGCCGCGGGACATCACGTCCTCGATGTGGCCGACCCGCCCGGGGCCGACGTTCGAGACGTGCAGGAGCCCGTCGGTGCCCTTCTTCAGCTCGACGAACGCGCCGAACTGCGTCGTCTTCACGACCTTGCCGGTGTAGGTGTCCCCCACCTCCGGCTCCTTCGTGAGGTTCTGGATCGCGGCGATCGCGGCGGCGGCCTTCTCGCCGTCGGTCGCGTAGATGAGGATCGTGCCGTCCTCCTCGATGTCGATCTGCACCTCGTAGTCCGACTCGAGGCCGCGGATCGTCTCGCCGCCCTTGCCGATGACCATGCCGATCTTCTCCTGGTCGATCTTGATCGACGTGATCCGCGGCGCGTTCGCCGAGAGCTCCGACCGCGCCTCCGGAATCACCGCGAGCATCTGGTCGAGGATGGAGTCGCGCGCCCGCTTCGCCTGCTCGAGCGCGTCTCGCATGATCTGCTGGGTGACGCCGGTGATCTTGATGTCCATCTGCAGCGCGGTGATGCCCGCCCGCGAGCCGGCGACCTTGAAGTCCATGTCGCCCAGGTGGTCCTCCGCGCCCTGGATGTCGGTCAGGATCACGTAGTCGTCGCCTTCCTTGACGAGGCCCATCGCGATGCCGCTGACCGGCGCCTTGATCGGCACGCCGGCATCCATCAGCGACAGCGTCGAGCCGCACACGGAGCCCATCGACGACGAGCCGTTCGACTCGAGCGTCTCGGAGACGATGCGGATCGTGTAGGGGAACTCGTCGGCCGGCGGGATGACCGCCTCGAGCGCCCGCTGCGCGAGCGCGCCGTGGCCGATGTCGCGCCGCTTGGGGCCGCGCATGAAGCCCGTCTCCCCGACCGAGTAAGGCGGGAAGTTGTAGTGGTGCATGTAGCGGCGCTCCTCCTCGAGGGAGAGGTCGTCGATGCGCTGCCCCTCCTTCGCGGTGCCGAGCGTGAGCGTGCTGAGGATCTGCGTCTGGCCGCGCTGTGAACAGGCCGGAGCCGTGTGCGCGCGGATTGGCGCCGACCTCGATCTCGATCGGCCGGATCTCGTCGGTCGCACGGCCGTCCGGGCGGCGCTTCTCGACGGCGATCTTCTTGCGCACGAGGTCCTTGTAGATCGACTCGCACGCCTTCTTGACCCACGACTTCGTCGCCGAGTCCTTCGTCGGCTCGCCGGCCTCGGGCTCGGGGCCGACCGGGAAGGGCAGCTGCACCTCGTCCGCGATCTTCTCGAACAGCAGGTGCCGCTTCGCGGACTTGAGCTGCTTCGAGTCCTGCTCGGCGTCGGTGAGGGCGCGCAGCTCGTCGCCGAACTGCTCCCGCACCGGCCCCTCGACGGCGGCCCGCACGCTGCTTGTCGAGCAGCGACTGGAGCGCCGAGCGGACCTGCAGCTGACGGGTGATGTCGTCGTCGGTCGTGTCCATCGTGAGCGGCGGGGCGAGCTCGGCGAGCAGCTCGTCGACGATCCCGCCTGCGTCGCGCAGGCCGACGGACTGGATCCGCTCCCAGATCGCGTGGCCGTGGTCGCGCTCGAGCTCGGTCGACGAGGTCGAGGTCGAGCCACTTCGGCTTGCCGGCCAGGCGGCGCAGCTCCTCCTGCGCCTCGCACAGCTTCACGATCTCGGCGTGGGCGAGCTCGAACGCCTCGAGGATCGTGTCCTCGGGGATCTCCTCCGCCCCGGCCTCGACCATCGTCAGCGCGTCCTTCGTGCCGACGACGATCAGGTCGAGCGTCGAGTCGTCCTCGATCTCGCGCAGCGTCGGGTTGACGACGAGGCTGCCGTCGATGAGGCCGACGCGCACGGCGCCGACCGGGCCGAGGAACGGCAGCGGCGAGATCATCAGCGCCGCCGACGCGCCGTTGATGCACAGGATGTCGTGCGCCGTGACGAGGTCGGCGGAGAGCACGGTGCAGATGACCTGCACCTCGTTGCGGAAGCCCTTGGGCCAGAGCGGCCGGATCGGGCGGTCGATCATGCGCGCGGTCAGGATCGCCCGCTCGGTGGGGCGTCCTTCGCGCTTGAAGAAGCCGCCCGGGATCTTGCCGGCGGCGTACATCCGCTCCTCGACGTCGACCGTGAGCGGGAAGAAGTCCGCGCCTTCGCGCGTCTCGGAGCGTCCCTGGGCCGTGGCGAGCACCATCGTGTCGCCGGAGCGAACGACGACTGCGCCGTCCGCCTGCTTCGCGAGCTTGCCGGTCTCGAAGCTGATCTCCTGGCTCCCGACCTGGACGGAGACCTGAGCCCGGCGCTCGGTCGTGATACTCATTCGATTGTCCTCCACTCTGCTTTGTGGAGGGTGGGAGTTGAGTCAGCTCCGGCGCGGAGCTCGCTCAAACTTCCACTCCCCGTTTTGTTGGCCGAACCAGGTTTGAACCTGGCTCGGTGTGACTTGGGGAGCTATCGGCGCAGGCCGAGCTCCTTGATCAGGGCGCGATAGCCCTCGAGATCGTGCTTCTGGAGATACGTCAGGAAGCGGCGGCGGCGGCCGACGAGCTTCAGCAGCCCGCGACGCGAGTAATGGTCGTGCTTGTGGGTGCGGAGATGCTCGGTCAGCTCGTTGATCCGCTGCGTGAGCATCGCGATCTGCACCTGCGGCGAGCCGGTGTCGGCCTCGCCGCGGCCGTGCTTCTTGATGATCTCCTGCTTGGCTTCCTTCGTGAGGGCCATGAGCCTCCTCGTCGTCGTCTCCCGAGCCTCCGCGCGATCGTGCGGAGGAAGCGCGCACGATGCCGGGACTGGGTCGCCGGGTAGGGTAGCAATCCCGCATGGTTCCTGCCTTCCAGCTTCGAGAGATCGTTCGCGAGGCGCGGTCCCGTACGGGCGTGCCGGGAGTCGCGGCAGGGCTGCTCGCGAACGGTGTGGCCACCGTCGTCGCGGACGGCGTGCTCGAGCTCGGGCGCGACGACCCGGTGCGGCCGGACACGCCGTTTCGCATCGCCTCGATCTCGAAGCCGTTCACCGCGTCGCTCGCCCTCTCGTGCCTGCCGTGCGACGAGCGGCTGACGGGATGGCTCAGCCACACGGGCGGCCTGCGCTGCGAGTCGCAGCAGCCGCTTCCCGGGGCGGCCGAGGGGCTGTTCTCGTACTCGAACGCCGGCTACTGGGCCGCAGGCGCAGCCTGCACGGCCGCGTGCGGCGTTCCGTTCGAGCAGGCGATGCGGGAAGGGCTGCTCGGACCGCTCGGCCTCGCCGCGACCGGCTACGAGGAGCCGCCGGCTCCGGCGCGCGGCCATGCCCAGCAGGGCGAGACAGGGCACCGGCCGGTGTCCCGGGACGTCTACCCGCCGGAGCGGCACCCGTCGGGCGGGCTCTGGTCGACGGCGGGCGACCTGCTCGCGTTCGCCGCCCACCAGCTCGGCGGGCCGGGGCCGCTGGACGAGGAGGTCCGGACCGCGATGCGGCAGCCCCGCTCGCCGGCGCTCGGCGCCGGCTACGGCCTGGGCTGGTGGGTGCGCGAGGAGGGCGGCCGCCTCACCCTCGACCACGAGGGCTCGGTAGCCGGCTACCAGTCGCTGCTCTTGCTCGTGCCCGAGGAGCGGCTCGCGCTCGCGGTGCTCACGAACAGCTGGCGCGGCAGCGGGCTCGTCCGCCACGTCGTCGAGCGGCTGGGCCTCGTCGCGGCGTCCGCTGCAGAGACCGGTGCCAGGCACCTGGACCTGGCCGGGCGGTACGTGCTCGACGGGGCCGAGGCGACGGTCGAGGCGGTCGGTGACGGGCTGCGGGTGCGGGAGGCGGAGGTCGACCCCGTGACGGGCGACCGGATCGAGCGGCCGCGCTTCTCCGCCGAGCCGTGCGGCGACGGCGTCTACGCCTATGCCGGCGGCGTCCTGATGAGCCACCGCGCTCGACTTCCCGCGCCCGGACTGTGCGCGGATCGGCTGGGTCGCGCTGCCGCGGGCGGACGCGTGACGGCCGGCCGTCGCTGCCGGCCACCCTGCCACCGCCGCCGCCGGCGTCGAGATCCTCGCCGACGGCGGGTCGGCCGCGGACGCCGCCGTCGCGGCCGCGCTCGCCTCCTGCGTCGCCGAGACGGTCATGACCGGGCTGCTCGGCGGCGGCCACGCGATCCATCTCGACGCCGCGACCGGCGCGGCGCGCAACCTCGACTGCTTCTGCGCCGTGCCAGGTCTCGGCGGGCCGGAGCGCGAGGCGGAGCTCGTCCACCTCGACGTGCCGTTCGGCGAGGAGCTCGTCCACTACGCGGTCGGCCCCGCCTCCTGTGCCGTGCCGGGCGTCCCGGCCGGACTCGGACGCGCTCTGGCGCGACGCACGGCCGCCTGCCCTGGGCGCGGCTCGTGCGAGCCGGCGCTACGGCTCGCACGAGAGGGCGTGCGACATGCCGCCGGCGCACGCCGCCTGCCTCGAGATGCTCGCGCCCGTCATGACGATGCGCGAGGGCGCGCGCATGTACGCGCCCGGACGGCACGGCTGCTTCGCGCCGGCGAGCGGCTCGAGCAGCCCGGACTCGTCGCTGCGCTCGAGTCGCTCGCCGACGAGGGCGCCGCGGAGCGTCTACACCGGCACGATCGGCCGAGTCGCTGCTCGCCCTCTCCGGCGAGCGCGGCGGCCTGCTCACCCGCGCGGACCTCGCGTCGTACGAGGCCGCCTGGAGCGAGCCCCTCGAGACGGCCTGGCTCGGCCTGCGCTTGCTCACGCGCGGCGGCCTCTCCGGGATCGCCCCGACGCTCGCCCGCCTGCCGCGCCTGCGCGGCGCTGCCGCCGGCCGAGCGGCGTGCTCGCGCTCGTCGCGGCGCTCGGCGGCGCAGCGGGGCCGGAGACGCACACGACGAACCTCGTCGCGGTCGACGTCGACGGCAACGCCTGCGTGCTGACGACGAGCCTCGGCCTCGGCTCGGGCGACTGGCTGCCCGGCCTCGACCTCCATCTGAACAGCATGCTCGGCGAGATCGACCTGCTCGTGCGCCCGCTCGAGCCGGGCGAGCGGATGGAGAGCATGATGGCGCCGAGCCTCGCGCTCGACCGTCACGGGCTCGTGCTCGCGATCGGCGCCGCCGGCGGCACGCGGCTCCGCACCGCGCTCGTCGGCGTCGCGGCGGGAGTCCTCGACGAGGGCCTCGAACCGCAGGAGGCGGTCGACCGGCCGCGCGTCCACGCCGCCGGCCGCGTCGTCAACGCGGAGCCGGGCGTCGACGAGGACGCGCTCGCGCTCCTCGAGGCCGCGGGCCGCGACCGTTCGGCGCTGGCCGGCGCGGCATCACTACTTCGGCGGCGTCAGCGCGATCGGGCGGCGGGCGCGGCGGCCGACCCCCGACGGAGCGGCGCCGTAGCCGCTGGCTCCCGGCGAAGCTGGCCGGAAATCCAACCGACGTACCCGCACACGGGGCAGCCGGGGTTCGTCTCGTCCGTCCCGCCGGTGGTCGGCTTCGAGTAGACCGTCGCCGCACTCGAGGCAGCGGACGCTTGCGAGGACTGCGAGCTTGGGCGTTGCGAGCGGCTTCCATACCGAGCAGATGCCCGATTCGCGGCGAAAACTCGCGCTGGAGCGGGCCTGCGGGCCGCCCGCGTCCGCCGGACGTCGGCCGCGATCGCGTCGACGAGCTCGGCTTCCGAGCCGAACGCGGCCTCGTCCCGAAGGCGCTCCCACAGCTCGACGACGAGCCGCTCGCCGTACAGGTCGCCCTCGTAGTCGAGCAGGTGCGCCTCCACGCGCCGCTCCGTGCCGCCGTAGTGCGGGTTCGTCCCGATCGAGATCGCCGCGCGATGGCCGAGCGCCGACCCGGCGTAGATCCCGAGCGCGGGCACGAGCAGGCCGGGCGGGACCGCGAGGTTGGCCGTCGGGAAGCCGAGCGTCGGCGCCGCGCCGATCGCCCGTGGACGACCGTCCCCTCCACCTCGGGCGGCCGGCCGAGCAGCTGGGCGGCCGCGCAGTCCGACGTCGCCCGCCGCGAGCGAGCGCGCGGATGTGGCTCGAGGACACGTTGTCGACGAGCGGGACGCGCCGGACGTCGAAGCCGAGCCGCTCGAGCAGCGCCGAGGTCGCCCGAGCGGCCGTGGCCGAAACGGAAGCCGTCTCCGGCGGCGACCACCTCGGCCCCGACTCCGCGGAGCACCGTGTCCGCGAACTCCTCTGCCGAGAGCTCGGCCATCGCCTGCGTCGAATCGGCACACGAGCGCGTCCTCGATCCCGAGCTGCCTCGAGCAGCTCGAGCCGCCGCTGCGAGCGTCGTGAGCAGCTCGACCTGCGTCGCCGAAGATCGTCCGCGGATGCGGGTCGAAGGTGACGACCGCCGGCCGCAGACCGCGCCGCGAGGGCGGCCTCGAGCACGCGCACGTGCCCGCGGTGGACGCCGTCGAACGTTCCGATCGCGACGCGCGCGGCGCGCCGGCTCGAGCTCCTCGGGCCGGTGCGCGACGTTCACAGCGCGCGCGAGCACCTCGTCCTCGCTCGAGGAGCGGCCGGCTCGAACTGCTCCGGCGGGACGCGCCTCCTCGACCGAGAACGGCCCGACCTCGGTCCGCCGCAGCGTCGCGGCAGTGGCCGCCGAGCGCCTCGGCGATCGCGCGCACGTACGTGCCCGAGCTGACGCGCAGGTCGAGCGTCACGGTGCTCGCATCCCGGTACCGACGACGTCGAGCGCGTAGACGGTCGAACGCCGCAGCGGCATCTCCACTTCCACTCCGCGCCGGTGCAGCCGGTACGCGCGCTCGCCGCCGATCTTCACCGCCGAGGCAGCCGGCACGGGCAGCTCGATCTCGCCGCGCAGGCCGGCGAGCCGGCCTCGAGCTCGACGTCCGGCGGCTCGTGGCGCTCGACGATCGTCGCCCTTCGGGGTCGCCGGTCGTCGTGCGCGCGGTGAGGTCGACCGTCGTCACGTAGCGCTTGTCGAGGCCGACGAGCCGCGGCGCGAGCTTCGTCGTCCGCCCGGAGAGGAGGAGCAGCAGGCCCGTCGCGAACGGATCGAGCGTGCCGGCGTGGCCCGTCCTCGCGCTCCGGTCATCCGCCGGATCTGCGCGACGATCGCGAACGACGACGGGCCGGCCGGCTTGTCGACGAGCGCGACGCCGGCGGGCTCAAGCGCTCGGCGGGCACGCTGCGCGACGAATCCCGTCGCGGATGATGGCCGTGATCTCGTCGATCGACAGCGTCGCTCGAGAAGCCGGCCGCCTGGCGATGGCCGCCGCCGCCGAAGCGCCGCGCGATCGCGGAGACGTCGAGCTCGTCGACGCTCGACGCGCAGCGACACCCGCCGCGTCGGGCCGTCCTCGCGGGGCGGCTCGCGGATGAGCGCCGCGAGCTCCGAGCCCTCGACGGCGCGGAGGTAGTCGATGATCCCCTCCGAGTACGCCTCGACCGCGCCGACGTCGGTGAAGTCGTTGCGCAGGAGGACGACACGACGATCCGGCCGCCTTCGAGCACCTGTGCGCGCTCGAGCGCGCGCGCGAGCAGCTTGAGCTTCGCGAACTCGACCGACTCGTACACCTGCTGGAAGACCGCGTGCACGTCGGCGCCCGCCTCGACGAGCTCCGCCGCGAGTCGAAGCGACTTCGGCGTCGTGTTCGTGTACTGGAAGCGGCCCGTGTCGGTGACGAGCGCGATGTACAGCGGCTCGGCGATCTCGGGCGTGAGCTCGACGCCGAGCTCGCGGAAGACGTCGCGCAGGACCTCGCCCGTCGACGACGCGTCCGCGACGATGAGATTCACGTCGCCGAAGCGCGAGTTGTCGTGGTGGTGGTCGATGTCGACCGTGAGCTTCGCGTCGCATCGAGCAGGCCGGGTCCGGACCGATGCGGTCGGCCTTCGCGCAGTCGACGGCGACGAGCACGCGGTCGGCCGACGTCGGCGGGCACCTCGCCGCGCGAGTGCCGTCGAGCGGCATGAACGCGTACTCGCGCGGGATCGGCGACGTCTCCGCTGAGGTACATGACCGCGTCCTTGCCGAGCTGGCGAAGCGCGAACGTCATCGCGAGCAGCGAGCCGAGCGAGTCACCGTCGGGGTTCTCGTGGCTGACGACGACGAAGCGGTCGTTCGCGCGGAGCGCGTCGGCGACCGCCTCGGAGGTCAGTCGTCGTCTGGGGCGAGCTCATCGATGAGGTGGGTCATGCGCACGCCGCGCTCGACCGTCGGATCGTACTCGAACGTCAGCTGGGGGGTCCGCTTCATCCTGCAGCTCGCGCGCGAGCCTGCCCCTGGAGCAGACCGTGCGCCGCGGTCAGGCCCTGGAGCGACGCCTTCCGCTTGCGCGTCGAGCCGAGCACGCTGACGTACACGGTCGCGTGCCGGAGGTCGGACGTCGTGTCGACTCCGGTGACCGTGACGAGGCCGATGCGGGGATCCTTCAGCTCCGGCAACGCCTCCGCGAGAACCTGGCGGACGGACTCGTTCACCCGTCGCATCCGCTCGGTCATGGGACATAGTCAGCCGGTGGACACGCTGACACTGGTGGGGGTCGGTATCTGGTGCTTTCTCGTCGCCCTGGCCGGGCGCCTCGTGGGGCTCGTGCTCGGCACGTCCGGCTGCCCGTGCTGCTCTTCGCGGCGGCGAGCCCGGCGGCGGCCGGAGGGGCGAACAGCGCGGTCTCGGGGCTGGCTGCGGCCGCCGCGTCGATCACGCACGTCCGGGCGCGGCGGGTCGACTGCCGGCTCGTCGCCTTGATGCTGCCGCCCTCGGTGGTCGACGGCGTCGGGGGCGGCGCGGCCGCCTCGTACGAGCCGGCGGCCGCGTTGCGGAGCCTCATCGCACCGCGCAGCTCGCACGTCGGCCTCAAGCGCTGCTCGCAGACCGCGCCGCCGCCGCTACACGATCCAACGCACCCGCGCCGAGCCGACGCCACGCGCGCCCAGCTTCCGGGAACGAGGCTCGCGCCCGCGCGAACGGCGACCGCCGCGACGCGCCGCGCCCGCTCCCGCGCCGGCGCCGAGGATCCAGCGCGGCGGCGCGCTCCCGAGAACACAGCCGTCGAGCCCGATCGATGAGGACGAGCCCTGGAACGATGAACGCGAGGCCGCCGACGATCGCGCCGACGCGGCCGCGCAGCCGCCACGCGCAGTAGATGGCGAGCTGCGTCGACGCCGCGCCCCGGCAGGAGGTTGCACCGGCGACGGCGTCCTCGAAGTCGCGCTCCGTCATCCACTTGCGCCTGCGCACGCACAGGTCGCGCAGGAGCGCGATGTGCGTCGGCGGGCCGCCGAAGCCGATGCAGCCGATGCGACCCCACTCGCGCAGGATCGTGAGGAGAGAGACTTGCACTCAGTCGTCAGGATCGACGACGAACCGGTCGGCGAGCGCGACCTCCCACTCCTGGCCGCGCAACCAGCGCTCCGCCTCGTCGAGCAGGCGCTCGACCTCACCGCGCTCTCTCGCGGCGCACGCAACGGTGATGCGTGCCCGCTGCCAGACGTCGTGATGATCGACCTCGGCGACGGAAGCACCCACGCGCCGCTGCAGCTGCGCCTTCGCCGAGCGTAAGTAGTGGCGCTTCTCCTTCAGCGAGTGCGCGGCGGGAAAGTGCAGCTCGCAGGTGAGAATCCCGACGAAGCCGCTGGCCACGCGAGTGATTTAAGCTCGCCAAGAGCCAGCCCACCACCGCGGGCGCAGAACCAACCCGTCATCAACGCTCATAAGAGCTCGACGGCTTCGCCGGCGAGCGCTCCCGCGAAGCGGGAACCTTCAGAAGCCGAAAGTGCGCAGCACTTTCGGCTTAACCGAAGACGGCACTTCGTCGAGGGTGGTGCGCTCGACTTCGCGCGTCTCGAAGACCTCGAGGACGTCGCCTTCCTTCACGTCGTTGAAGCCGTCGAGCAGGATGCCGCACTCGAAGCCCTCCTGCGACCTCGCGCGCGTCGTCCTTGAAGCGCTTCAGCGCCGCGATCGTCGTCGTGTAGATGACGGTGCCGTCGCGGATGACGCGCACGTCGGCGTTGCGGCGCACGACGCCGTGCGTGACCATGCAGCCGGCGATCGTGCCGAGGCGCGAGACCTTGAACAGCGCGCGAACCTCCGCCTCGCCGATCGTCTCCTCGGTCTTGACCGCGGCGAGCTTGCCGACGAGCGCCTGCTCGATGTCGTCGGTGAGCTGGTAGATGACGTTGTACGTGCGGATCTCGACGCCCTCGCGCGACGGCGAGCTCGCGCGCCTCGGCGTTCGGGCGCACGTTGAAGCCGACGATGAGCGCGTCGGATGCGGACGCGAGCATGATGTCGTTCTGGGTGATCGCGCCGACGCCCTGGTGGATGACGTTGAGGCGCACCTCGGAGTGCTCGAACTTCGACAGCTCCGAGACGACCGCCTCGACCGAGCCGACGACGTCGCCCTTGACGACGAGGTTCAGGTCCGCGACCTCGCCCGTCTGCATCTGCTCGAACAGGTTCTCGAGCGAGACGCCGCGTCGGGCGCTGCGTCGCGAGCTGCTCGCGGCGCAGCCGCTCGGCGCGCTCTGGTCGCGAGCTCGCGCGCCATGCGGTCGTTCTCGACGACGCGTGCGACCTCGCCCGCGGGCGGCGGCTTGTCGAAGCCGAGGATCTCGACCGGCTCGCCGGGGAGCGCCTCCTGACGCCTCTTCTCGCCCTTGTAGTTGAAGAGCGCCTTCACGCGTCCGTGCGCGTCGCCGGCGACGATCGCATCGCCGACCTTGAGCGTGCCGCGGTGGATGAGCATCGTCGCGACGGGGCCGCGGCCGACGTCGAGCCGCGACTCGATGATCGGCCCGGACGCCTCGGTGTTCGGGTTCGCCTTCGGGTCGAGCTCGAGGTCGGCGACGAGCAGGATCTTCTCGAGCAGCGCGTCGAGGTTCTGCCTGCGTCTTCGCCGACACCTCGGCGAACTGCGTCGTCCCGCCCCACTCCTCAGGCTGCAGCCCTTCCTGCGCGAGCTCCGCCTTGACACGGTCGATGTTCGAGTCGGGCAGGTCGATCTTGTTGATGGCGACGACGATCGGCACGTCGGCGGCGCGCGCGTGCGAGATCGACTCCTTCGTCTGCGGCATGACGCCGTCGTCGGCGGCGACGACGAGCACCGCGATGTCGGTCACCTTCGCGCCGCGGGCGCGCATGGCCGTGAACGCCTCGTGGCCCGGCGTGTCGAGGAACGTGATCTTGCGGCCGTCGACGTCGACCTGGTACGCGCCGATGTGCTGCGTGATGCCGCCCGCCTCGGTCGCGACGACGTTCGTCTTGCGGATCGCGTCGAGCAGCGTCGTCTTGCCGTGGTCGACGTGGCCCATGATCGTGACGACCGGCGGGCGCGTGACGAGCGACTCGTCCGGGTCGTCGAACGCCTCCGGCTCCTCGTCGTCGTCGGAAGCGTGCTTGATCGTCACCTCGCGCTTGAGCTCGGCGCCGATCAGCTCGACCTCCTCGTCGGTGAGCGACTGCGTCGCCGTCTTGCATCTGCCCGAGGTCCATCAGGATCTTGATGAGTTCGGCCATCGGGACGCCGAGCGCCTGCGAGAAGTCGCGGACGGTGACGCCGGACTCGACGGTGACCGGGCCCGGTCGGCTGCGCGGGCGGTCTGTCGCGCGGCTCGCGCGGCGGCCGGTTCCGGCGCGCCGCCGCGTCCCTGGCGGTCGTCCTGCCGCGGACGCGCCGCCTGGTTGTCGATGACGACGCGCCTGCGGCTGCCGGCCGCTCCGCCGCCGCCGCGCGGGCGGAGCGGACGATTCGGTTTGTTCCCTCCGTTAGCCATGCGAGCCTCTCAGTGTAGAGCGTGCGAGAGCGGGATCGACCCGGACGGCCCTGACGCAGCGCCCGCGCGAAGCCGCGGTGCGCGGCCGCCTGCTCGAAGCAGGCAGCCTGCCGGCACGTGTAGACGCCGCGTCCCGGCGCGCCGCGGCCGGTCACGAGCTCGCCGTCGCGCGCGACGAAGCGGACGAGCTCGCGCTGCGGCAGCGCGCCGGCCGCAGCCGGCGCAGCGCCTGACCGGCTCTCGGCTCCGCGTACTCCGCGTCCTCCGCCTCCGCCGGGATCTCGGCGGGATGCCTCCTCCGGCGGAGCGTCCTCGTGCGCGACAGTCGTCGAGGTCGACTTCGCCTCCGGCCTCCACGACGCCGTCGCGACGGACCGTGCGTCGCACGGCCTCCGCCGGGGCCGCGTCCTCGACCTCGTCACCTCGACTCGGCAGCGACGGGCCGACGCTCTCCGACCTCGGCCGGCTCGAGATCATCGCCTCGAGCTCCGGCTCGTCCTCGGTGACGACGGCTCGTCGTCGTCCGGGACGCCGGTGCGTGCGAGCGCCTGGTGCGCCGGGACGCCGCAGAAGCGGGAGCCGGGCAGCGCGGCGTTCGGGCAGCGCTTGCCGTTCGAGAGGATCGCGGAGCAGCGGCCGGAGAGCTCCTGCTCGTCGCCGCCGCCGCCGTACGCGACGTCGGCCTCGGCCTGCGCGAACTCGGTGTCGGACTGGATGTCGATCTTCCAGCCGGTGAGCCGTGCGGCGAGGCGGGCGTTCATGCCCTCCTTGCCGATCGCGAGCGCGAGCTGGTCGTCGGGGACGACGACCGTCGCCTCCTTCGCGTCGTCGTCGAGGTAGACCTCGCGCACGCGCGCGGGCGAGAGCGCCTTCGCGACGAAGCGCGCTGGCTCCGGGTTCCACGGGATGATGTCGATCTTCTCGCCGCGCAGCTCGGACACGACCATGCGCACGCGCGAGCCGCGCGGGCCGACGCACGCGCCGACCGGGTCGACGCCCTGGGCGTGCGACTCGACCGCGATCTTCGAGCGGTAGCCCGGCTCGCGGGCGACGCCGCGGATCTCGACGAGCCCGTCGGCGATCTCGGGCACCTCGAGCTCGAACAGCGTCTTGATCAGCTCCGGGTCGCGGCGCGACAGGATCACCTGCGGGCCCTTCGTGCCCGGAGCGAACCTCGGTGATGACGGCCTTGATGCGCGAGCCCTGCTCGTAGCGCTCGCCGTCGACCTGCTCGGAGCGCGGCAGCAGCGCCTCGACCTTGCCGAGGTCGACGAGCACGTTGTTGCGGTCGCCGGCCTGCTGCACGATGCCGGTGACGACCTCGCTGACGCGGTCGATGTACTCGTCGTACATCATCCGGCGCTCCTCCTCGCGGATGCGCTGGAGGATGACCTGCTTCGCGGTCTGCGCGGCGATGCGGCCGAAGCCCTCCGGCGTGACGTCCTCGCGCTTGAATCTGGTTCTCGGGGATGTCGGACCAGTCGATGTCGAGGTCGTCGTCCGAGATGAGCGTGTGCTGGCGCTCGCCGGTCTCCTCCTCGAGCCGCTCGAGCTCTTCGAGCTTGCGCTCGCGCGCCTCGTCGAGCAGGCGCGTCTCGATGTCCTCCGGCAGCTCGATCGAGAAGACGCGGAAGTCGCCGGTCGTCGTCCATCTCGACGGTCGCGTGGCGCGACGCGCCGGGCGTCTTCTTGTACGCGGCGAGCAGCGCGTCTTCGAGCGCGGAGACGAGTGCGCCCTCGTCGATGCCCTTGTCGCGCTCGATCTCGCGAACGGCCTCGATGATTTCCTGGCTCATCTCACACCCTCTCGTCGATCAGATTCGCCCGGACGATCTCGTCGTACGGGACTTCGGTCTCGTCGGCCTCCGCACGTCGAGCGTCACGCTCCGCTCGCCGGCGTGCTTCGCAGCCCCTTGAACTTCGCCGTCCTGCCACCGGCTGCGCCGTGCGCAGCGCGACGCGGCGGCCGACGACGCCCGCGAAATGCTCGGGCTTGCGGAGCGGCCGCTCCAGTCCCGGGCGACGAGACGTCGACCGTGTACTCGCGCAGGTAGTCGCGGAGAAGGCTCGGTGACGCGCGCGCAGAGCGCGTGGTCGACGCCCGTCGGATGGTCGACGTAGACGGTGAACCGCGATCGGGCTCAGCAGCTCGACCGCGAGCACCTCGACGCCGGGCGAGGCCGGCTTCGACCCGCGATGCCGATCTCGCTGCTGCCAGCTGTCGCTCCCTCTCGTATGTCGTCGTCATCGGTTGTCCGCTCCTTACACAAGAAAATGGGCGCGAAGGCCCAATTCTCCGAACGGTGAAAAGTGGTGTCGGAAGTGTAGCAAAGCCGCTGCTATTCCGGGACTTCGCGGATGCCGTGGAGGAGCGACCCGAGCGTGCCGCGCCGGAGGAGTCGAGCGCGACGTTGCGCGCCCGGCCCGGCGGGCGCGGCGCGCCCGGCGTGTCGGGGTCGAGCCCATGCGCGCCGAGGAGGCGCGCCAGCTCGTAGCGGGAGACTGCGTCCGGGCCCTGCGACGTGCAGCGACCCGGACGACGTCGAGCTCCGCGAGCTCGAGGAGCGCCGCCGCGAGATCGCCGACGAGCGTCGGGCAGCGGATCTCGTCCACGTAGAACTCGGCGTCGCTGCGAGCGGCGAGCCGCTCCTGGGGGCCCGGCTCGGCCTTCCCGTACAGGAGCGAGGTGCGGACGACCAGCGCCGCCGGGTGGAGCGTGCGTACGAGCTCCTCCGCCTCGAGCTTCGCGGCGCCGTAGGCGGAGACCGGCCGCGGCTCGTCCTCCTCCACGTACGGCGCGCCCTGCTCGCCGTCGAAGACGAGGTCGGTCGAGAGGTGGAGAGCCGGGCGCCGCGCGGTGCGCGCGAGGGCGACGGTTGCTGCGCTTGCGGATCGCACGTCTCCATCTCAGGGCTCGGACGCTGGGCGATACGCCGTGTGGACGACGACGTCGGGGTCCTGTCTGAGGAAGACACGAGGCGGTCGCCCCTGTCGCGCACGTCGAGCCGCACCGGTCGGCCGTGCGGCGGCGGCGCGTCGTGCGCGTCGCGAGCACGTCGTGGCCGGCTCGACCGCCTGGCGGCAGACCTCGGAGCCGAGGTACCCGGCGCCGCCGGTGACGAGGAGCTTCATCCGAGCACGATCGTCACCGGGCCGTCGTTCACGAGCTCGACGGCCATGCGCGCGCCGAAGACGCCCTGCTCGACCGGGACGCCGAGCGCCCGCAGCTCCGCGCAGAAGGCTCGTAGAGCGGCTCGGCCTGCTCGGGCGGCGCCGCCTCGGTGAAGCTCGGGCGGTTGCCCTTCGCCGTGTCGGCGATGAGCGTGAACTGGGAGACGACGAGCGCCGAGCCGCCCGCGTCGAGAAGGCTCCGGTCGAAACGGCCCGCCTCGTCCGGGAACACCCGCAGCCGGGCGATCTTTCCGGCGAGCCGGGCCGCTTCGGTCGGGTCGTCCTCGCGCGCAACCCCGAGGAGAATGCACAGCCCGGCGCCGATCTGCCCGGCGATCTCGCCGCCGACGCGCACCCGGGCCTCGCTGACCCGCTGGCAGACGGCCCTCATGCTCGCGGCACCGTAGTCCGATAGAGGGAGGGTGGAGAGCAGCCGCCGACCTCCCCCCTCCCGCTGCCGCTGCGGCTTGCGGCGGAGCCGAACCCGGCGCGTGCCGCTCGGATCTCTGCTGCTGCGCGACGGCGTGATCACGCCGAGCAGCTCGAGTAGGCGCTCGCCGAGAAGGACGTCGACCGGGCACCGCGTCGGCGAGATCGTCGTCGCGCGGGCTGGGTCGGCGCGGCGACCGTGGCCACGCCTCCTCGCCGAGCAGCACGCGCCTCGAGTACGTCGACCTCGCGACCGACGCAGGTCGACGCCGGGGTCTCGACGCCTGCTCCCGGAGAAGTACGCCCGGCGCTACGAGGCTCTGCCGCTCCGCTTCCTCGCCGACGACGTCGTGCTCGTCACCGTCGCCGACCCGACGAACGTCGTCGCCTCGGACGACCTGCGGCTCGCGCTCGGGCTCAACGTGCGCCTCGCCGTCTCGGCGGTGTCGGACATCGGCAGGGCGATCGACCGCATCTACCGCGACGGGGCTCGACGTCGGTGTGCCCGAGGACGAGCTCGACGATGACCCCTCGGCGCTCGACGACATGCTCGGCGGCGCCGCGACGAGCGCGCCGGCGATCAACCTCGTCAACTCGCTCATCTCCCGCGCGATCGACGCGCAGGCGCATCGGACCTCCACTTCGAGCCGGAGGCGAAGCAGCTCGTCGTGCGCGCGCGCATCGACGGCGTGATGCGCAGGCTGACGACGATCTCGAGGGCGCTCCAGCCGGCCGTCACGAGCCGTCTCAAGATCATGGCGCGAGCTCGACATCGCCGAGACGCGCGCGCCCCGCAGGACGGCCGCATGTCCATCCGGTACGGCGGCCATCCGATGGACATCCGCGTCGCCGTCTTCCCGACGACGCACGGCGAGCAGATCGTGCTCCGGATCATGAACCGGCCCGGCGGCCGGCTCGGGCTGAGCGGAGCTCGGGATGAGCACGGGCGCGGAGGAGCGTTTCGCGCGCGCGATCCGGCAGCCGTACGGCGCGGTGCTCGCCGTCGGGCCGACCGGATCCGGCAAGACGACGACGCTCTACGCCGCGCTCGACGTCCTCAACGAGCGACGACCGCGTGCTGATGACGATCGAGGACCCGGTCGAGTACCAGATGCCGGGCGCTCAACCAGATCGAGGTGAACTTCAAGAGCGGGCTCACGTTCGCGCGCGGGCTGCGGACGATCCTCCGCTCGGACCCGGACGTCCTCCTCGTCGGCGAGATCCGCGACGAGGAGACGGCGCGCATCGCCGTCCAGGCCGCGATGACCGGCCACCTCGTGCTGACGACGCTCCACACGCACAACGCGGCGTCGTCGATCGCCCGCCTCGTCGACATGGGCGTCGAGCCGAGCCTCCTCGCGACGTCGATCAACTGCATCGTCGCGCAGCGGCTCGCGCGCCGCCTGTGCTCCGCCTGCCGCGAGGCGTACTGGCCGACCGACCACGAGCTCGTCGAGCTCGGGCTGGAGCGTCCGACCGAGGAGACCGTCCTCTACCGCCCGGTCGGCTGCGCTCAGTGCGGCGGGCACCGGCTTCGCGGGCCGCGTCGCCCTCTACGAGGTGATGACGGTGCACGGCGCAGCTCCGGCGCCTGATCGAGTCCGGCTCGACCGACGAGATCTTCGCCGAGGCCGTCGCCCAGGGCATGACGACCCTGCGCAAGGACGGGATCCGCCTCGCCGCTCGCCGGCATCTCCTCGCTCGACGAAGTCCGCCGGGTCACCGGCGACCGACTCGTCCTGAAGCGCGCAGCGGTTCAGCCGAGATCGAGGATCCGCGCGCGGTACTGATCGGACCCCGGCTTCAGCGAGCTCGCGAGCTTGTAGTGGCGTGTTCGCCTCCCGCGGGCGGCCCTGCTTCTCGAGGGAGCGCCCGAGCGCGTAGTGCGCGTAGTCGTTGACCGGCGAGAGCTCGAGCACCTTGCGGAACTCCGCCTCCGCCTCCTGCCAGCGGCGGATCCGGAAGTAGGCGATGCCGAGCGCCTCCCGGATCGAGGCCTTGTCCGGCTCGCGCCGTCTTCGCCTTCTCGAGGGGGACGGTGGCCTGTGCGGGCATGCCCCGCTTGAGGTGGGCGCGGCCCTGCTGGAACAGGCTGTACGTCGACTCGCTCACGGCTCCAGTTTGCCTAGGGGGCGAAGCCGAGGGAGCGGAGCGAGAGCAGCCCGCGGGCACGCTCGTACGGCGTGAGCCGGCTGCGCACCCGGCGCCGGAGCGCGCGCAGCTCCTTCCGTGCGCGCCGGGCGGCGGCTTCCGCCCCCGCCGGTGGCCCGAAGCGCGCAGCGCTTGCCGCCGCGACGAACCGGTCGGGGTCGACCGTGAGCTCCTCCCGCACGAGCGCCCCCAGCTCCTGCAGCGTTGCGCTGCGTGCGGCGTCGATGCGCTGGTCGAGGAGGAAGTCCGCGAGCTCGCGCCGGCACGCGGCTGCGATCCGGCGCGGGTCGCGCGAGACGTAGCGCAGGCGGCGGAGCAGGAGCTTCGCCGTCACCACGCCGACCAGAGCGGCAGCGAGCACGAGCGCCAGCAGGACGAGCAGGCTGTCGTGCCGGCCCGACGACGACGCAGCCGCACCCGCACCCGGCCCGGCGGCCGTGCTTCCCTCACCGTGCCGGTGGTCGGACTGCGCGGCAGGTGCCGCCGCCGCCGGCGGGCCCCCGCCGCCGAGCCGGCGCTGCGTCGCCACCGGCTGCACGGCGGCGGAGTACGGCGCGCTCAGCTGCCCGCGCTCCGGCCTGCCCGCCGCCGGCGTCGGGTCGAACGGCAGCCATCCGTAGCCGCGGAACCAGGCCTCGACCCACGCGTGTGCGTCGTGGTCGGTGACCGTCCACACGCCGGTCTTCGCGTCGTACGTCCCGCTGGAGAAGCCGACGGCAACGCGGGCCGGCACGCCGAGGTACCGGAGCATCAGCGCCATCGCGCCCGCGAAGTACTGGCAGTAGCCGGACCTCGTCTGCGCGACGAAACCGACGAGCGGCGCGTCCGGGAAGACGGCGGGGCGGGGCGAGTACGTGAAGCCGCCGCCCACACGGAACCACGCCTCGAGCGAGAGCGCGGCGGCATAGGGGCTGCGCGCGCGGCCCGCCACCGCGAGCGCGGCATGCTCGAGCGGCGCGTAACGCACGATCTCGGGGTGCGCGTCGAGCACCGTGTTGACAGCGTGCACGCGGTTCCGCGTTCCGAACGGCGGCAGGGTCACGCCCGGCCAGACGTCGAGGAACGCGTCCGGCTGCACGAGCGCCCGCGGGTAGACCGGCTGCGACCGTGCGAGCTGCGCCGGCAGCGGCCGCGGTGCGTAGCTCCACGCCGTGTACTGGAAGCCGCGCGTGAGCCCGGACGGGAGCAGCGCGACGCCGGCCTCGGGCCGCTGCAGCGGCGCGTCGCCCGCCGCGAACGCCACCGGGATGCTGCCGCCGACGAGATGGTTGTCCGCGAGCGCCTCGACGGTCACCTGCTGGCGCACCCAGTGGGAGCGGTCGCTCGCCGCGGCAGGCTCGAGAGCGTCGCCGCTCAGCGGCGGACCCTGGAGCCAGCGGTCGCCCGCGAAGACGTCGAGCACGGCGGAGCGCCAGTAGAGCGACGAGCGCGGCGCCTTGATCTCGAGCACCGTCGTCCGCAGGCGCGGGAAGACGAGGCCCCCGTACTGCGCGTCCCACACGTAGGACACGCTCACCGGCGCCTGCGGCGTCTTCGCGAAGTTCCACTGCTGCCACGCGACGAGCTCGCCCTTGGCCACGGCCGACGGCGTGGAGGCCGCCACCGCGGCCAGCACGAGCACCGCCGCGGCCGGCGCCACGGCCAGGGGTACGCGGCGCGCCGTCAGCCCGGCGAGCACGATCAGGATCGACACGAGGATGGCCGTACCGTTCGCCGGCGCCGCCTGGGTGCCGGCGAGCGTCGCCGGCCAGCCCGCACCGGCCAGCAGCACGAGCGTCGCAGCGACGGGACGCCGCGCCGCGACGGCGACGCCGAGTGCGAGCGCGAAGCCGAAGACGGCGGCGAGGACGACGCCGCGCATGTCGGCGTGCACGCGCGGGTCGAAGGGAACCCTGACATCGTAGAAGTCGAGGAAGCCGTTCGAGAGACGCGAGCCGGCCTCCGTGACGAGGCGCTCCGGGTGGAAGGGCGAGAGCCCGAACGCGACCCGCACGGCGAGCGCGAGTGCGACGAGGACGGTGACGGCACGCGCCGCCAGCGGCCGGACGAGCGCCGGCGCAAGGGCGAGCGTGACGACCGCCACGGCCTGCGCCGTGTGGCCGCGCGGCTGCTCCAGACGCAGCCACAGCGCGGCGATCACCGCCGCCGGCACGACCGCGACGAGCGCCGTCCTACGCAACGTGCGCCTCCGCAACGGAGAGTGCGGCGGCGAGGTCGGCGCCGCGCCGCACGACGGCGACCGGGACCCCGGTCGCCTGGAGCCGCAGCAGCAGGGGCTCCGGCTTCGCCGGCCGGCCGGCGAAGCTCGCCGGCTCGACGTACACGAGCGAGACGCCGTGCCGCGAGAGAGCGCGCTGCACGAGCCGGTCGGCGAGCCTCACGTCCACACGCGAGGTCACGACCACGAGCTCGAGCGACCGCGCGGCCGGATTGACCCCCGACTCGAGCAGGGCGAAGACGGGCGTCGTCGCGGTCGGCTCCGCGGCCGCGAGCACCTCGAGCGCGCGCTGCCAGTCCCCGGCTTCCGACGTCACGGGCTGCACCTCGCGCGCCGCCGAGTTGACGACGAGCATGCAGCGCCGCCCGCGGCGCACCTGTGCGAGGAGGAGCGAGCCGGCCGCGCGCACGGCCACGTCGAAGGTCGAGTCCGGCTGCTCGCCTGCCACGGCGGCAGCCTCACCGTCGAGCAGCACGACCGTCTCGTCGCGGGGAGCGTCCTCGAGCTCCTTCACCATCAGCTGGCCGCGGTGCGCGGTCGAGCGCCAGTGCACGTTACGGAGCGACTCCCCGGGCGCATGCTCCCGGACGCTGTGCAGGTCGAAGCCCGAAGGGCGCCGCAGCAGCAGCCGGCGGCCCTCCTGCGCACGCCCGCCTCCCGCCGAGAACGGCCGCTCGAGCGTGACGAGGCGCGGGTAGACGACGAGCGCCTGCGCCTCGCCCTGCACGATCTCCGCGCGCGCGAGCCCGAACGGGTCCTCGACTGTCAGACGCACCGTCTCGAAGGGGTAGCGGCCGCGCGGAACGTGCTGCAGCTCGTACCTGCCGGTGAAGCGCCTGCGTGCAACGCGGGAGAGCTCGACGCGGCGCTCGCCAAGGCGCCCTGGGACCTCGTGGGCGACGAGCGTCGGCGGCGTCAAGCTCGACGTCGGCTCCACCTCCAGGTCGACGCGCACGTCGTCGCCCTCGACCGCGTCGCGGGCGGCACCGTGCCGGCGGACGTGCGGAGGACGTGACGAGAGCCTCACCCAGCCGGCCGCGAGAGCGACGGCGAAGACGAGGCCGGCGGCCACCGGATAGAGCGCCTTCGCGCCGAACACCCACGCGACGACGTAGACGAGCAGTCCCAGCGCGAGGACGGAACGTCCCCGCGGGGTCAGTCGGAGGCTCCCCGGGATGGCCGAGTCTCCGGCGCGCGAAAACCAAGCGAGACAAGGACGCAGGGAGCGTTCGTACCCGGAAGGTACGGACGCGACTGAGGACGCCGGATCGCGCCGGTTTGCAGCCGCCGGAGGCCGGCCGATCCGGGGGAGCCTCCACTAAACCGGGACGGGGGTCTTCTCGAGCGCCTCGGCGACGATCGCGGCGCCGTCGAGGCCGGCGGAGCGGGCCTCCGGCCCGAGGATGAGGCGGTGGGAGAGCACGGGAACGGCGACCGCCTTCGACGTCGTCCGGCACGAGGTACTCGCGCCCGTCCGCGAGCGCGCGCGCCTTCGCCACCCGTAGCAGCGCGATGCCCGAGCGCGGGCTCGCACCGAGGTACAGGCGCGTCGTCCGCGCGCGTCTGGCGCAGGAGCGCGACGACGTAGCGGCTGAGGCTGTCCTCGACGTAGACCTCTCGCGCCTGTCCCGCGAGCCGGATCACGTCCTGGGCGCCCGCGACGGGGACGAGCGAGTCGAGCGGCGGCGCGTGGGTCTGCTCGTCGAGCATCTTCGCCTCCTCCGCGAGCGGCGGATAGCCGAGCTGGACGCGCATCGCGAACCGGTCGAGCTGCGCCTCCGGGAGCGGATACGTCCCCTCGTACTCGATCGGGTTCTGCGTCGCGATCGCCATGAACGGCCGCTCGAGCGGATAGGTGACGCCGTCGACGGTGACCTGGCTCTCCTGCATGCACTCGAGCAGGGCGGACTGCGTCTTCGGCGACGCCCGGTTGACCTCGTCGACGAGCAGGAGGTTGGCGAAGACCGGCCCGGGCCGGAACTCGAACTCGTTCGTCTTCTGGTTGAACACGTTGACGCCGGTGACGTCGGACGGCAGCAGGTCGGGCGTGAACTGGAGCCGGGAGAAGGAGCAGTCGAGCGAGCGGGCGAGCGCCTTCGCGAGCATCGTCTTCCCCACTCCGGGGAAGTCCTCGATGATCAGGTGCCCTTCGGCGACGAGGCAGAGCACGACGAGGCGCAGCGTGTCCTTCGGTGCGTGGACGACGTCCGCGAGGTTGGTGGTGATCGCGGCGACGAGGTCGGCGGGCGCAGGGGCGAGGGCGGGCTCAGCCAAGCAGGCGCTCGACCTCGTCGAGGATCGCCGCCGCGATCTCTTCCTTGGGCGCCTTCGCCACCGTCCGCTCGCCCTGCGCCGAGACGAGCGTCACCTCGTTGTCGGCGGAGTCGAAGCCGATGTCGGCGCGGCCCACGTCGTTGTAGACGAACAGGTCGGCGTTCTTGTGCGTGCGCTTCTCGCGTGCACGGGCGAGTCCCCGCTCGCCCTCGTCGGCGGCGAAGCCGACGAGCACCTGGCCGGGCGCGCGGCCCGCGCCGAGCGCGGCGAGGACGTCGGCCGTCGGCTCGAGCTCGACCGTCCAGGAGGCGCCGTCCTTCGGCCGCTTCGCCGCACGCGCCGCAGCCGGCCGGTAGTCGGCGACGGCCGCGGCCATGATCACGACGTCCGCCGCGACGCCGCGGGCGAGCGCCTCGCGCTCGAGGTCCGCAGCTGCGGGCGTCTCGACGAGCTCGACCCCTGGCGGCGCGGGCACGGCGAGGTTCGCGCCGAGCAGCGTCACGTATGCGCCGCGCCGGCGCGCCTCGGCCGCGAGCGCGACGCCCATGCGCCCGGAAGAGCGGTTGCCGACGAAGCGGACCGTGTCGAGCGGCTCCCGCGTCCCTCCGGCCGAGACGAGCACGCGCTTGCCCGCAAGCGGGCCGTCTCCGGCCAAGAGCCTCTCGGCCGCGCGGACGATCTCCTCGGGCTCGGCCATCCGCCCGACGCCGAGCTCGCCCTCGGCCGTCTCGCCCTCGTCCGGGCCGACGAGCACGACGCCGCGGGCGCGCAGTGTCTCCGCGTTCGAGCGCGTCGCCGGATGGGACCACATCCGCGGGTTCATCGCCGGTGCCACGAGCGCCGGTCCGCGGTGGGCGAGCGCCGCCTCGGTCAGCACGTTGTCGGCGAGCCCGTGCGCGAGCTTGGCGAGCGTGTTGGCCGTGCACGGCGCGACGAGCAGCAGGTCGGCCCTCGTGAGGTGGAGGTAGACGTCGTCTCCGGCGGGCCACCGGGCGAGCGCCCGGAACGTCTCCGCGCTGACGAACCGCTCAGCGGCGGGCGTGACGAGGGGAACGACGTCGTGGCCGCCCTTTACGAGCAGGCGGCAGACCTCACAGGCTTTGTAGGCGGCAATGCCGCCGGAAACGCCCAGGAGCACGCGGGCCATGAAGCGAATGATGCCTGGAAGTCAAAGGCAGCGACCTGGTCGAAACCAGGTCGCGGAGGTTCATTGCTTACGACTGGTAGTCGTAGCTCAGCAGGCCCTCGCCTATTTCTTCCATCGCCATCGTCAGGTAATTCTTCGATCTCGACTCCACGAGCGGCGGCGGGTTGTCGTCGAAGGTGCCCTCGCCGAGCTGGTGGTGGTAGTTGTTGATCTGCCGCGCGCGCTTGGCGGCGACGATCACCAGCGCGTAGCGCGAGTCCACGTTCTGAAGCAGGTCGTCGATGCGAGGATGGATCATGGCCGCGACATGGTACCGGCAGGAGCGACCAGCCCGCGGACCAGCTCCGTCAGCTCCCTGAGGGCCCGCTCCAGCTCGTCGTTCTCGACCACGTAGTCGAACTCGTCCGCCTGCGCGAGCTGGCGCCGGGCCAGCTCGATCCGCTCGTCGATCTCGCCCGCGCTCTCGGTTGCGCGCTCGCGCAGCCGGCGCTCAAGCTCCTCGACGCGCGCCGAGATGAAGATCGTCACCGCCTGCGGCACCTCTTGCTTGACCCGCAGCGCGCCCTCGGTCTCCAGCTCCAGCAGGGGGATGCGGCCGGCGGCCCTGATCCGGTCGAGCTCGGACCGGAGCGTCCCGTAGCGGTGCCCGGAGACGTAGCGAACGTGCTCGAGGAACTCGCCCCGGTCGATCCGGTCGAGGAAGTCGGGGAGCGAGAGGAAGATGTATTCCCGGCCGTCATGCTCGCCCGGCCGCTGCTCGCGTGTCGTGGCCGACACAGTCGGCTCGACCTCGGAGACGTGTGCGAGCACCAGCCGGATCAGCGTCCCCTTCCCGGCGCCGGACGGGCCGGTGACGACGAGGACGGCCGGCCTAACGGTTGAAGAGCTCAATCAGCTCCGTGCGCTGGCGGTCGGAGAGCCCGCCGACGGTCTTCGACTGGCTGATGCGGCAGGTGTTGAGAAAGCGAGCCGCCTTGACGCGCCCGAACTTCGGCACCGCCATCAGGATGTCGATCACCTTCGCCGTCGACACGTACTCGGGAGGGTTGCCGAGAATCGTCTCGATCCTCACGTGCCCGTCCTTGAGATCCTTCTTGAGCTGCGCCCGCCGGACCCTGACGTCGTTCGCCCTCTTCAGCGCGTCCATGCGCTGGTCGAGCGAACGGACAGGCGCGTGTGCTTGCGTCTTCGTCACGGGCATGGACGCCCGATACTACCAACGTGCCCGCGCCGATCAAGCCGTCAGTATTGACCCGATCTCCAGGGTTTTTTCGGACGAGTGGGCAAATGCGTGCACGTCGTCCGGCCGGGCAACGCCGAGCTGCGCGGACGCGCGTCCGAGCTCGTCGCGCACGCGCGCAGGCGCGTCGGGGTCCGCGAACAGAACGGTGCCGAGCGCGACATGGCGCGCGCCGCACGCGATCAGCTCGAGCGCGTCGATACCCGTCATCACTCCGCCCATGCCGACGATCGGCAGCTGCGTCGCCGCGTAGCACGCGTGCACCGTCGCGAGAGCGACCGGCTTCAGCCCCGGGCCGGAGAGGCCGCCGGTGCCGCGCGCGAGGACCGGCCGCAACGTGCGCGGGTCGAGCGCCATGCCGCGGAGCGTGTTGACGAGCGAGAGGCCGTCCGCGCCCGCCGCCGCGACCGCGCGCGCGACCTCTGCGACATCGGGGTGCGCAGCGGACAGCTTCGCGTACAGCGGCAGCGGCGTCACCGCGCGGCACGCGGCCACGATCTCCGCGGCGGAGTCCGCCGCCTCGTCGACGTTCGGGCAGGAGAGGTTGAGCTCGATCGCCTCGATGCCGTCGAGCGCGGCGCACGTATCGGCGTAGTCCTGCGCGCAGAAGCCGCCGACCGACACCCAGAGCGGCCGGCCGAGCTCGCGCAGTCGCGGCAGATGCTCGGCGAGGAAGTGCTCGCGGCCCGGATTCGCGAGCCCGATCGCATTCAGCATCCCGTGCGCGGTCTCCGCGATGCGCGGCGGTGCGTTGCCCTCGCGCGGCAGCGGCGTGATCGTCTTCGTCACGAATCCGTCGAGCTGCCGCGCGACCTCCGGCGCAGTGAGCGCGTCGAGGCAGCCCGATGCGTTAAGCAGCATCATCGCGCGCGCTCCCTGACGGGACCGCGCGCGACGCCCGACGTATCTCCTTCGAAGCGTTCCACGACAGCGGCTCTGCCGCGTCTAGTCCTCTCTGCTCCAGCAGAGAGGACGGGCCCCTCCACACACAGTCGCTTCAGCACGCCATCCATCTCGAACGCGCAGCCGTAGCACGCGCCGTAGCCGCATGCCATCGGCGCCTCCCACGCGAGCTGCGCGCCGGGACAGAGCGCGGCGACCGCGTGCAGCATCGGTTCCGGCCCGCAGGCGAGCACGTCGCCGCCGGGCGGGATCAGCTCCGTGACGAGCGTCGGCTCGACGACGACCTCCGCGCCGGGGAGCAGCGCCGCCGCCTCGGCGTGCGCGCTGCTGCGGAATCCGAGCACCGCCGGCGGGAAGCCCAGCGCCTCCGCCAGGTACGGCAGCGGCGCCATCCCGATCCCGCCGCCGACGAGCAGCGGCCGGGCGACGTCCAGCCGGAAGCCGTTGCCGAGCGGCCCGAACACGTGGATCGCGTCGCCGGCGCCGAGCGCGCACAGCGCCTCTGTACCCGGACCGACCGGATCGACGAGGAAGTCGAGCTCGCCGGCGGGTGCGAGACAGAGCGAGAGCGCGCGCGGCAGCAGCCGGCCCGGGGCCTCGAGCATGAAGAACTGGCCCGGAGCGCCCGGGTCGAGGCCGCCGCGGTCGAGCCGCAGCAGCGAGTACGGACCGACCCGCTCGACCGCGAGGACGTTACGCCGTTCGCGTCTCGGCATCGATCCGTTCCTGGAGCGAGACGGCGCGCTCGGCGCGTGCGTTCGCGATCGCGTGCACTGCCGCCGCGGCACCCGAGAGCGTCGTGATGCAGGGGACGCGCCGCACGAGCGCCGCCTCGCGGATGAGATAGCCGTCGCTGCGGGCGCGCGGCCCGAAGGGCGTGTTGATCACGAGGTCGCAGCTGCCGCGGCGGATCAGGTCGACGACGGTCGGCTCGTCGGCTTCCCCCGACACCTTCGCAACCCGGCTGACGGCGAGCCCGGCCGTCTCGAGCGTGCGGGCGGTGCCGCTCGTCGCCAGCAGCTCGAAGCCGAGCCCGGCGAGCGCCGCGGCGATCGGGCCGATCGCCCGCTTGTCGGCGTCGCAGACGGAGAGGAACGCCGTCCCGGTGCGGGGCAGCGGGCGCCCGGCCGCGCGCTCGGCCTTGTCGAACGCGCTCGGCAGGTCGCCGGCCGTCGCCATCACCTCGCCCGTCGCGCGCATCTCCGGCCCGAGCACGGTGTCGGCGCCGGGGAAGCGTGCGAAGGGCAGCACCGCCGCCTTGACGGAGACCGTTCGCGGCAGCGCCTCCGAGGGAAGACCGATGTCTGCGAGGTGCGCGCCGGCGATCACCTTGCAGGCCGCTTCGACGAGGTTGACGCCGGTGGCCTTCGACGCGAACGGGACCGTCCGCGAGGCGCGCGGGTTGACCTCGAGCACGAACACCTCGGAGTCCGCGACCGCCAGCTGCACGTTCATCAGACCGACGACACCGAGCGCGCTCGCGAGCCGCCGGACGATACCGGTCACCTCGAGGTGTGTGACCGGTAGGAGCGACGGGGCCGGCAGCACGCAGGCGGAGTCGCCGGAGTGCACGCCTGCCTCTTCGACGTGTTGCATGACCGCGCCGATGTACGTGTCGTGCCCGTCGGAGACCGCGTCGACGTCGATCTCGAGCGCCTGCTCGAGGAAGCGGTCGATGAGCACGCGTCCCTCCATCCCCCCGGTCGCCGCGCGCAGCTCGGAGGGTTCGTAGCAGACCCGCATCGCGCGGCCGCCGAGCACGTACGACGGGCGCGCCAGCACCGGGTAGCCGATCCGCCCGGCGATACGGACCGCCTCGTCGGGATCCCCGGCCATGCCCCAGGCGGGGCACGCGATCCCGAGCGAGCTGAGCAGGCGGCCGAAGCGCTCCCTGTCCTCGGCGACGTCGATCGCGTCGAACGACGTGCCGAGCACCTTGTAGCCCTCCTGCTCGAGCGCGCGCGCGAGCTTGAGCGGCGTCTGTCCGCCGAACTGGATGACGACGCCCTCGGGCTGCTCGCGCTCGCAGACCGCGAGCACCTCCTCCACCCGGAGCGGCTCGAAATAGAGGCGGTCCGACGTGTCGTAGTCGGTGGACACCGTCTCGGGGTTGCAGTTGACCATCACCGCGTCGTAGCCGAGCGCACGGAAGCTCTGGACGGCGTGCACGCAGCAGTAGTCGAACTCGATCCCCTGACCGATCCGGTTCGGGCCGGAGCCCAGGATGACGACGCGTGGACGCTCTCCTTCAGGCGGTGCTTCGTCGGCCTCGCCCCACGTCGAGTAGTAGTAGTTGGAGCGCGCCTCGACCTCGCCCGCGACGGAGTCGACGCGGCGGAACGAGGGCCGGAGCCCGGCCGCCCGGCGCTGCGCGCGCACGTCCTCCTCGCTCGTGCCCCAGGCGCCGGCGATATCCGTGTCGGCGAACCCGGCTCGTTTGAGCGTCGCGAGATCGCGCTCGTGCGCGAGCAGGTGCACGAGCTGCGCGAGCTCTGCCTGGAACCACGGGTGCACGCCCGGCGGCAGCTCCTCGAGCGACGGCCACGGCGGGTCGGCCCCCAAGTCGAGCTCGCGTGAGCGCATCGCCTTGAGGAACGCCTCGCCGAACGTGCGGCCGATCCCCATCGTCTCCCCCACCGACTTCATCTGCGTGCCGAGCGTGCGGTCGGCGCCGGGGAACTTCTCGAAGGCGAAGCGCGGGAACTTCACGACGACGTAGTCCAGCGTCGGCTCGAAGCTCGCGGGCGTCGTCCCGGTGAGGTCGTTCGGGATCTCGTCCAGCGTATAGCCGACCGCGAGCTTCGCGGCCACCTTCGCAATCGGGTACCCGGTCGCCTTCGACGCGAGCGCCGACGAGCGCGAGACGCGCGGGTTCATCTCGATCACGCGCATCTCGCCGGTCTCGCGGTCGCGCGCGAACTGGATGTTCGAGCCGCCGGTGTCGACGCCGACCGCGCGGATCACCGCCGCGGCCGCGTCGCGCAGCTCCTGGTACGCCTCGTCAGGGAGCGTCATCTGCGGCGCGACCGTCACGGAGTCGCCGGTGTGCACGCCCATCGGGTCGAGGTTCTCGATCGAGCAGACGATCACGACGTTGTCGACGCGGTCGCGCACGACCTCGAGCTCGAACTCGTCCCAGCCGCGCACCGACTCCTCGACGAGCACCTGCCCGATCGGGCTCTCGCGCAGACCGATCTCGACCTGGCGGACGAGCTCGTCGTGCGTCGTCGCGAAGCCGCCGCCGTGCCCGCCGAGCGTGAAGGCGGGCCGGACGACCGCAGGGACGACGATGCCGCCGAGCTGCTCGAGATCGGTGACGATGGTCGACGTCGGGACCTTCAGCCCGCAGGACTCGACTGCGTCCTTGAAGAGCTGGCGGTCCTCGGCGCGCTCGATCACGTCGACGCGCGCGCCGATCAGCTCGACGCCGAGCTCGTCGAGCACGCCGGAGCGGGCGAGCTCGCGCGCGAGGTTGAGCGCCGTCTGCCCGCCCATCGTCGGCAGCAGTGCCTGCGGCCGCTCGCGGCGAAGCACACCGGCGACGCCTTCGACGTCGAGCGGCTCGAGGTACGTGCGGTCGGCGAACCCGGGGTCGGTCATGATCGTCGCCGGATTCGAGTTGACGACGACGGTGCGGAAGCCGTCCTCGCGCAGGACCTTGAGCGCCTGGCAGCCGGCGTAGTCGAACTCCGCCGCCTGGCCGATCACGATCGGGCCGGAGCCGACGATGCAGATCGTCTCGATGTCGGTGCGCCTAGGCACGCGCTACCTCGTCCACCCACGTTTCGAGCAGCGGCCACGCGTCGTGCGGGCCCGGGCCGGCCTCGGGATGGAACTGGAGCGAGCGAGCGCGCAGCTCGGGGAACTCGAGCCCCTCGACGGTCTCGTCGTAGAGCGAGAGGTGCGTCGCCTCGGCGGCGTCGGTCGCGCGCACGGCGAAGCCGTGGTTCTGGCTCGTCACGAGGACGCGCCCGTTGCGCCGCTGGAGCACCGGATGGTTCGAGCCGCGGTGGCCGAACGGGAGCTTGAAGGTCTCGTGGCCGGTGGCGACCGCGAGCAGCTGGTGCCCGAGGCAGATGCCGAGCACGTTCGTACGGCCGAGCAGGTCGCCCACGACGGCCGCCTGCTCGGTGAGGGGCTCGGGATCTCCCGGCCCGGGCGACAGCAGGACACCGTCGTAGCCGGCGAGCTCGTCCGCGTCGACGCTGTGGGGATACACCGTGACGGCGGCACCCGCGGCGGCAAGCCGGCGCAGGACCGACCTCTTCACGCCGTAGTCGACGACTGCGATTCGCGCTCTGCCCGAATCGCTGTACACGTACGGCTCGCTCGTCGAGACGTCCGCGACGAGCGCACGGCCCGACATGCCCAGGCTGTCGCGTGCAAGTGCGACCGCTTCCTCGGCGCTGCTCTCGCCGGCAACCGCGACCGCGCGCATCGCGCCCGCCTCGCGCAGCGTGAGCACGAGCGAGCGCGTGTCGATGCCGGTGAGGGCGACGATCCCGCGCTCGCAGAGCCAGTCGGTCCACGCCGGCCCGCGCGCTTCGCGCATCACCACCGCCCGCGCGTGCACCTTCCGCGACTCCGACCGCTCGTCGGCGACGCCGTAGTTGCCGACCATCGGCGCGGTGAAGCAGACGATCTGCTCGGAGAAGCTCGGATCGGTGACGGCCTCCTGGTAGCCGGACATGCCGGTCGTGAAGACCGCCTCGCCGGTCGAGAAGCCGTCGGCGCCGACCGACTCGCCGGGGAAGACGCTGCCGTCCTCGAGCGCGAGGAACCCCCTCACCGTTCGAACGCCACCGCGCCGCCCGCGACGGTGAAAGCGACCGTCCCGGTGAGCGTCTCGCCGAGCAGCCACGAGTTCCGCGAGCGCGACCGGAAGGACGCCTCGTCGACCCGCCGCTCGCGGCCGAGGTCGAGCAGCACGACGTCGGCCTTCGCGCCGACGGCGATGCGCGGCTCTTCGACGCCGTAGACGCGTGCGGGCCCGGCCGACATCCGCTCGAGGAGCGTGGCGAGCGGTAGCAGGCCGGGCTGCACGAGGCGCGTGTAGAGCACAGCGAAGGCGGTCTCGAGACCGGTGACCCCGAACGGGGCGGCCTCGAACGGGACTTCCTTCTCGTGCCGTGCATGCGGTGCGTGGTCGGTGGCGATCGCCTGCACGGTCCCGTCGCGGAGGGCGTCGAGCAGCGCGAGCCGGTCCCGCTCGGCGCGCAACGGAGGGTTCATCTTCACGTTCGCGTCGAGCGAGCGCACGGCCTCGTCGGTGAGCACGAGGTGGTGCGGCGTCACCTCCGCCGTCGCGTCCACCCCTGCGTCGCGTGCGCGCCGCAGCGCGGCGACAGACTCCGCGGCGGAGAGATGGAGGAGATGGATGCGCTGCTCCTCGTAGGCCGCGAGCGCGAGGTCGCGCTCGACCATCACCGACTCGGCCACCGACGGGTAGCCGGCGAAGCCGAGCTCGGCTGCGACCGACCCCTCGTGCACGTGACCGCCGTGCGAGAGCGACGGCTCCTCACAGTGGAGCGCGAGCGGGCGGCCGGTGATCGACGAGTACTGGAGGGCGCGCCGCATCAGCCCGGCGGAGACGACCGGGACACCGTCGTCCGAGAAGGCGGCCGCGCCGGCATCGGCCAGCTCTGCCATCTCGGTGAGCTCCTTGCCGCCCTGGCCGCGCGTGATCGCGGCGAGGAAGCCGACCGCCACCTCGGCCTCGCGTCCCGCCGTCTCGATCAGGGCGCCGAGCGCCGCGGCCGAGTCGAGCACCGGATCCGTGTTCGGCATGGCGAAGATCGCGCAGTAGCCCCCGGCGGCAGCCGCGGCGGTTCCACTCGCGATCGTCTCCTCGTCCTCGCGTCCGGGGGTGCGCAGGTGGACGTGCGGGTCGACGAACGCCGGTGCGAGCACGAGGCCGGCCGCATCGACGACTCGGTGCTCGTTCGTGTCGACGTTCTCCCCGATCGCGGCGATGACGCCGTCGTCGATGCGCACGTCGAGCGTCGCGTCGATCCCCTCACCGGGGTCGAGCACGCGCGCCCCGCGGATGACGACGTTCGCGCCGGGACGATCCTTGACCCACAACATCATGCGACCTCCGCCGCCGCGAGCGCCCGGACTCCGGTCGGGCCTCCGGTCAGCACGTCGTAGAGCACCGCCATCCGCACCACGAGTCCCGAGCGAACCTGCGTCTCGACGAGCGCGTCCGCCGAGTCGGCGACGCGCGGGTCGATCTCGACGCCGCGGTTCATCGGCCCCGGGTGCATGACCTTCTGGCCCGCGCGCAGCCGCTCGGGCGTGACGCCCCAGCGCGCCGTGTACTCGCGCAGGCTCGGCACGTAGTTCGCGCCGGCCTCCATCCGCTCGTGCTGCATGCGCAGGACGTAGACGACGTCGGCGTCGCGGATCGCCGCGATGTCGGTGGTCGTCTCGGCGTCCATGCCGCGCGGCAGCAGCGCCGGCGGGCCGACGAGCGTGCAGCGCACGCCGACGAGCGCGAAAGCCTGAATCAGCGAGCGCGCGACCCGGCTGTGCAGGACGTCGCCGACGATCGCAACGTGCAGGCCTTCGAGCCGGCCGAGCGCCTGCTGCAGCGTGTACAGGTCGAGCAGCGCCTGCGTCGGGTGCTGGTGCTTCCCGTCGCCCGCGTTCACGACGTGCGCGTTCGTGACCCCGGCGACGAGCTTCGGCGCGCCGATCTGCGGGTGGCGGATGACGATCACGTCCGGGTCGTACGCGCCGAGCGTGAGCGCGGTGTCCTTGAGCGACTCCCCCTTGTCCACCGCCGAGCCGGCGGCCTTGACGCTGAGCGTGTCGGCGGAGAGCCGCTTCGCTGCGAGCTCGAAGCTCGAGGAGGTGCGCGTCGACGACTCGAAGAAGAGATTCACGACGAGCCGTCCCTTCAGCGTCGGCAGCTTCTTCACCTCGCGGTCGAGCGCCGTCTCGAACGTGCGCGCGGTGCCGAGCAGCCGCTCGACGTCCTCGCGGGTCAGGTCGGCGACGGAGATGAGATGACGGCGCGGCGGCGGCCCGGGCGGGCGCAGCTCGTCGTGAACGAGACGGATCGAGTTCATCGGAGCTCCTCTTCGGCCGATGGGATCAGCAGGACGGCGTCGACTTCGTCCACCTCGACGAGCTGGACCTGGATCCGCTCGTCCCGCGAGGTCGGCAGGTTCTTGCCGACGTAGTCGGGGCGGATCGGGAGCTCGCGGTGCCCGCGATCGACGAGGACGGCGAGCTGGACGCGGGCGGGGCGTCCGTAGTCGAAGAGCGCCTCGATCGCGGCGCGGATCGTGCGCCCCGTGTAGAGGACGTCGTCGACGAGGACGACCGTGCGTCCTTCGAGTGGAAAGTCGAGCTGCGTCTCGCGCACGATCGGCTGCGCGTGGAGCGGAGCCTCGCCGCCGCGGACGTGGACGTCGTCGCGATAGAAGGTGATGTCGACGGCGCCGAGATCCGGCGTCTCGCCGGCTCGCTCGCCGATCAGACGCGCGAGCCGCTGCGCGAGCGGCACGCCGCGCGTCTGGATGCCGACGAGCGCGACCTCGCCGAGCTCGGGATCGGCCTCGATGATCTCGTGCGCGATCCGCGAGAGCGTCCGGGAGAGCGCGTCGGAGTCGAGGAGAAGCTTTCCGGATGCCTCTGCCGTGCTCATGGCGCGGCGAGCATCGACGGTACGGGGGCGTGCGTCATCAGCCGACTCCTTTCCGGCCTCGCTGGACCGGGTTAAGGGGTTCGTGTCGAGAACCACAGTAACGTGTGCGGAGGATGGACGCCAACCTCCTCGAGCGCTACGCGGATCTGATCGTCTCGGTCGGCGCCAACGTCCAGCCCGACCAGGTGCTCGCGGTCGAGGCGCTCCCCGACGCGCAGCCCCTCGTGGCCGTCATCGCGCGCCGCGCCTACGAGAAGGGCGCCCGCTACGTGGACGTCGTCTACGTCGACCCGGCCGTGAAGCGGATCCGCGCCGAGAGCGCGCCCGACGACTCGCTCGAATGGGTGCCCCCCTGGCTCGGGCGCAGGATGCTCGACCTCGGCGACCTCGACGCGGCGCGCGTCGTGCTCGTGCCGCTCGTGCCGCCCGGCCTGCTCGACGGCGTCGACCCGGCCCGGGCCGGCCGCGACCGGCTGCCGACGGTCCAGGAGCTGTTCAAGGTGATCGACGACCGCTCCGTCGCCTGGACGCTCTCGCCCCACCCGACGCGCACGTGGGCGCAGACCGTCTACCCGGAGCTCGACGGCGAGGAAGCGCTCGAGCGGCTCTGGGCGGACGTCGTCCACGTCTGCCGCCTCGACGAGCCCGATCCCGCCGCGGCCTGGAACGAGCGGATCGAGCAGATCTGGCACGTCGCCCGCCGCCTCGACGCGCTCGATCTCGACTCCCTCCGGTTCACCGGCCCCGGCACGGAGCTGACGGTCGGCCTGCTCCCCAGCTCGCGCTTTGCCAAGGAGGGCGGGGCCACGCGCACGCGCACCGGCATCCGGCACGTGCCGAACCTCCCCACCGAGGAGGTCTACACGACCCCCGATCCGGAGCGGACGAGCGGCTTCGTCACCGCGACGAAGCCGCTCGACGTATCCGGTTCGCTCGTGACGGGCCTGCGCGTCCGCTTCGAGCACGGGCGGGCGGTCGAGATCGACGCCGACGCGAACGTCGAGGCGCTCCGCGGCCGCTGTGCGACCGACGAGGGAGCCGTCCGCCTCGGCGAGGTCGCGCTCGTCGACCGCGAGAGCCGGATCGGCAAGCTCGGACGCACGTTCTTCACGACGCTGCTCGACGAGAACGCGGCGAGCCACCTCGCGCTCGGCGACGCCTACTCGAGCCCGATCGCCGACCCCGCCGACCTGCCGCGGATCAACGCGAGCGCGGTGCACATCGACTTCATGATCGGCTCGGACGAGGTCGACGTCACCGGCGTCACGAAGGCCGGCGCTTCAGTTCCGATCCTCCGCCGCGGGGCCTGGACGATCTAGCGCTCGGCGACGACGATCGCCCACTCGACCGTGTCGGCGATCCGGTCGGGAAGCGTGCGCTCGGCGCGTGCGAGCCCTGCGGCGAGGGCATCGTCGTCAAGGAAGTCGAACGTCGAGATGTGGCGGCCGCGGATCTTCGCGAGCGCCGACTCGCGGTCGAACGTGCGGTGCTGGGTCAGGCGCGTGATGTGCGTCCGGGTGAAACCTGCTGCCTCGAGCTCGGAGCAGAGCGCGCCCGGCTCGGGCAGGCGCACGCGGTCGATCTCGACCATCTCGGGGAAGACGGTTGCGAGCCACCAGCCGTCCAGGTGCGAGTGGTCGAAGGTGGCGATCACGGCGCGGCCGTCCGGCCCGAGCACGCGGGCCAGCTCCGGTAGCGCCTGCACGCGGTCGACGAGGTGGACGACGAGCCGTAGCACCGCGCGCTCGAACCAGCCGTCCCGGAACGGCAGCGTTTCGGCGTGTCCCACCTTGAGACCGACGCCTTCCGGCACGCGCGAGCGCGCCACCTCGAGCATCGCCGGCTCGGCGTCGACCCCCCACACGCGTGCGGCCTCCCGCTCCGCGAGGGCGGCGGCGAGGACGCCGGTACCGCAGCCGACCTCGAGCACGCGCCGGCCGCGCAGGTCGCCCTCCCGGACGAGCAGCTCGAAGACCTCCCACCAGAGCTCGTCCGGCGGGCGCAGCTCGTCGTAGCGCGCGGCGCGCGCGCCGAAGTCGGGTCGTCGAGCTATGGCTCGGCGATGATGTCGTCCGGCTCGCTCAGCGCCTCGATGGCGTCCTGAGCGGCCTCGAGCTCCGACTCCGGGACGAGCACGGTCAAAGGATCGTCCGCACCGACGGCCTCGAGCTCTGCCTCGATGCCGGCGTTACGGAGGATCTCCTGGAGCTCTTCGGCCTCGGTGACGTCACCTGCCACCGCAACCTGGACCATCCTCGTCATCGGGGCTTGATCATACGGGCTCGGTCGCCTCGGGGCGGGCGCCACCCTTGACGAGCTCCGGTCCGCCCCGCTCCGGGAACGGCACCTCGATCACGTCGAAGTCGCGCGGCACGACCGTCTCGGGGAAGATCTCCCGCGCCTCGCGGGCAAGCTCCGAGCCGAAGTAGCGCGTCGAGACGTGCGTGAGCGCGAGCAATCCGACACCCGCCAGCCTCGCCACCTCGGCCGCCTCCGCCGCCGTCGCGTGGAGCGTCTCGCGCGCGCGCTCCTTCTCCTCGGTCGCGAACGTCGCCTCGTGCACGAGCAGGTCGGCTCCGTATGCCGCCTGTACGACCGAGGGCGCGGGCGCCGTGTCGCCCGTGAGCACGAGCTTGCGGCCGGGGCGCGCCGGGCCGAGCACGGCCTCCGGCTCGACGACCGCGCCCCCTGCGAGCGTCAGCGGCAGGCCCTGCTGCAACTGGCCGCGCTCGCGGCCGGGCGGGACGCCGAGGGCGTCCGCGGCCTCGACGTCGAAGCGGCCGGGCCGTTCCTTCTCGACGAGCGCGTAGCCGACGGCGGACACGCCGTGGTCGACGGCGAACGTCTCGATCCGGTAGTCGCCGCGCTCCAGCGTCTCGCCCGGCGCCAGCTCGACCGTCGTCAGCCGGTACGGCAGCCGGCCGAGAAAGGGCTTCAGCTTCGCGAACAGGTCGCGCAGGCCGTGCGGCCCGTACACGGTGACGCCCGGCTCCTCGCGCCCGCGCAGCGCGAATGTCTTCAGCATCCCCGGCAGCCCGAGGTAATGGTCGGCGTGGAAATGGGTCAGGAAGATCTCCTCGAGGTCGGGCAGCCCGACCGACGAGCGCTGCAGCTGCCGCTGCGTCCCCTCGGCGCAGTCGAAGAGCAGCCGCTCGCCGCCGCGGCGGACGAGGAACGCGGCCGGGGCGCGCAGGGCCGTCGGCATCGAGGCCGAGGTGCCGAGGAAGACGAGGTCGAGATCCACGCGGGGCGATTGTAGGAGCCCGTCGAGCGGAGCGAGTACGCTCCCCCGCATGGCCGACGACGCGATCCTGGAGCTCTACCGGCGCGAAGTGACGCCGGACTCGTACGCGGAGATCCGCGATCTCTACAAGAAGCACTCGATCGCCGAGGACGCACGCGACCTGCCCGGGCTGATCTCGACCCTCACGCCCGACTGCGCTTACGAGCTCGTCCAGACCGGGCATCGCTGGGAGGGGCACGAGGGCGCGACACGCTTCTACACCCAGCTGCTCACCGCTTTCCCCGACATCCGCTTCGACCTCTCGGACATCGTCATCGGCCCGCAGGGCGTCTGCGAGGAGGCGCACGTCTCGGCGACGCACGCGGCGCCGTGGCTCGGGATCGAGCCGACCGGCGAGCGGCTCGACTGGACGGTCGTGATCTGGTTCCCGTGGGATCAGGAGCAGCGGCTCTTCCGCGGCGAGAAGGTCTACGTCGCCGGGATCGACGTCCCGCCCGTCGTGCGCTGAGCCCCGCCGGACGGCGCCCGCGCTTCAGTCGTCGCTCAGCGGCCGGCGGAAGACCCAGAGCAGCCTCGAGGTCGCACCCGTGGGAGCCTCGTCGGCCGCGTCGGATGCGCCGAGCTTGGTCAACTTGTCCGCGGCCACCTCGAGCCGGCCGAAGGCACGCGGCAGCGGAAAGGCCCCACTGCGCTCCGGGCTCGAAGCCGCGACCGCCTCGGATATGACGCTGACGAGCTCCCAGCCCTCGCGGCCGAACTCGTTGAGTGCCGAGGTGTACTGCTGATCCCGCAGCGACACGACCCTGTATTCCCAGCGGAGCATCGAGCAATCGTACGGCGCTTCAGGGAAGGCGGTCCCAGCAGGAGGGTCGCCCCGGACGCGACGGCTCGAATCGCCGCACGTACGCCCGGCGTCCGACCGGTTACGGGAGAACGAGCCTCTGGCCCGGCAGGAGCGTCGCCGAGCGGAGGTGGTTGCGCTGCTCGAGCCGCCAGACCCCCTCGCGCGTGTCGCCGCCGTAGGCATGCGCAGCGATCGACCAGAGGGTGTCGGCCGGCCTGACGACGTACGTGCGCTCGGGGCCGGCGCCGTGCGATGTGCGGGCAACGACGCCGACCACGAGCACACCCGTCACGAGCAGGAGGAGGAGCTTGGCGAACATGTGTTCGTCATGCTAGAGCGAACACGCGTTCGTGTCAAGGCCGAGCCTTCAACGGCGGGACGGTGACCGGACGCACCTGCGCCGCGACCGCATACCGAGCTGCCGCCGAGCCCGTGCTCCGCAGCACGACGACGAGGTAGTAGCTCCCGGCCGGCGGCGTCACCCCTCCCACGGCGCTGAGCGTGAGCGCGAGCGGTCCGCCCGTGTCGAGCGTCTGGCGGCCCGCGGCGACCACCCGGTACGAGCGTGCCGGCCTGCCGGCGAGCGCCCCGTCGACCGAGCAGCGAGCCCCGGCCGTACAGCCGACGACGGTGCCCGAGACCTCGAGCGGCGACTCCGAAGCACCCGCGGCGCGAAGGAGCGCCGCGAGCACGGTCCGATACGTGGTGGCCAGCTTGACGGCCGACGGCCGCTGGAGCGGCCGCCGGTGCGACTGGAGAGCCGAGACGTTTCCGAGCAGCGACTGGAGCGCGATCACGGCGCCCGGGCCGATGAGGCCGTCGGCCCCGCCCACCGTCGCCGTGCCGTTTCCCCCCGAGCCGTTCGCGCCCGTCCAGCCGGCCGGCAGCCAGGAGGTCGGTACACCCGTGCAGGCCGCCCTGCCCTCGCCGAAGAGCGCCGCGTCCTCGGCGTATGCCAGCTTGGGCGCGGAGACGCCCTCGCCGCCCGCGGTGAGCAGGCCGCTCTGCCAGCCGCCGCCGACGACCTTGCCCGTCGCATCCTTGCCGTTGCGGTAGCGCTCGTCGACGAGCAGGAACAGCTCGACGTCGGTGACCGTCGGGTCACAGGCGAAGTACGTCGCCGCCATCGTCCCCAGGTAGTCCGCCTGCGTCTGCTCGGTCACGACCGGCACGTTCTCCTGGTTGACGTACTGCGGCAGCGTCGACGTGTCCGTCTGCCAGCCGACCTCGTCGATGCGGAACGTGAGGCCGTTCAGCGTCGTCGGCTGGCCGGTCCCGTTGAACGCGTCCCAGACCGCCTGCTTGACGCGGGCGAGATCCGGGATCCCGAAGCGGTCGGTGGACTGATAGCCGATGCTCGGCGGGTTCGTCGGCTTGCTCGGGTTCGGGTACGGGTGGATCGAGAGCTGGTCCATGATCGGCTTCCTCCGCCCGGAGGCGCGATACGCGGCGCCGACGTCCCGCAGGAAGACGAGCGGCTCGGTCGACGCGCTCGTCGAGGCGCGCGGCGAGAGGCCCAGGCCGATCACGCGCGCGAGCGGATCGGCTGCGTGCAGCGCGTCGTAGCACTTCGCGAGCAGCTGCTCGTACGCCGGGGCGGCCACGTCCTTGCCCGAGTCGTCCTTCTGCGGTACCCAGTACAGCCGCGTGTTGGGCTCGTTCCAGACGATGTAGTCGTGGATGCCCCACTGCGAGACGGTCGTCGCGACGGTCGCGGCCCAGGCGCAGAACCCGTTCGGGTCGTGCTGCGACGCCTGCTTCGAGTAGAGCGCGAGCACGACGTGGACGCCGGCCTCTTGCGCCTTCGGCGCCGCACGCTCGACGAACGGGAGCTCCGTGATCGCGGTCGGGTTCGCCGGATCCCAGGCGAGCGTCCAGCGGTTCTCGGTCAGGTTGGCGCCTTGCAGCATCCCGTAGAACCACGAGCCGCCGTCGTCCGCGTACTTCGACATGTCGTCGGCGACGCCCCAAGCGATCGGCGGGGCGGCGGGCGATCCCGCCGGCTGGGCGCGTCCGCTCGCGGCCGCGCCGCAGAGCATGGCCACGGCGAAGCACACCGCGACAACGGCTCGTGCCCTCATCTGCCCCCGCCCACCTTCATGAGCGGGGCCACCTTAGCGCCCGTCAGTGAGAGAGCGGGAGCGTCACCGTGCTCGTTCGCGATGGATTCGTCTCAGCAGTGAGCACGATCGTCACGCTGCCCTGCCCGAAGCCGGCCGGCACCTTGATCGACCCGAGCGTGCGCGGCGCACGGCCGGGGACGCGCTTCGTCTTCTGCCCGGCCGTGAACGTGGCCACGTAGCTGAAGCCCTCGCCGGCCTGGAGCGAGACGTACCTGCCGCCGCCGCTGAGCGTCAGCGTCGCGAACGGCTTCGGGTTCGCGTACGGGAACGTCTTGAACCGCGGCACGACCGCGGTCGGCGAGAACACCGTCGCGCCGAGCGTCTGCCAGACGCCTCCGGAGCACGCGCCCTTGTCGGCCGCGATCGCGTGCTGCACCGAGTTCGTCAGGTCGGTCGCGGACGGCCGCTCGCTGCCGTCGACGCGCAACACACCGCTCTGGAAGCCGAGGCGGTCGGCCTCGTCGATCTCGTGGAAGATGTGGAAGTCCGTGAGGGTCGGCTCGCAGTCGGCGAGGTGGACGAGCTTCTCGTAGTCCTGCGCCTGCTTCGCCTCGTCGATCGTCGGCACGTTCTCGCTGTTCGTGTAGCCGGCGAGTCCGGACGTGTCCACCTGCCAGCCCGTCTCGTCGATGAACGTCTTCAGCGTGCCGAACAACGCGGCGCCCACCGTGTTCAGCCCCGGATACCCGGCGGTCACCGGCTGGCCGGTGCCGTTGAAGGCGTCCCAGAGCGCGAGCTTGACGCGGGCGGCGTTGACGCAGCCCGTGTTCGGCCAGGCGTACCCGGTCTCCACCGCGTCGGTGTTGACGTTCGGGTAGCAGTGCCACGACCACTCGTCGAACAGCGGCGCGGTGCGGCCGCTGGCGCGATACGCCTTGCCGAGCGCGGCGATCCAGCGCACGGGCGAGATCGACGAGTTGCTCGCCGCCTGCGGGTTGTCGTTGCCGCGCGGAGAGAGGCCGACGCCGATCACGTCGATGCTCGCGTCGAACGCCTTCAGCTTGTCGTAGCAACCGGCGAGCACGGCCTCCATCGCCGCAGGCGAGGCCGGCGTCCCGTCGGCGTTCCAGATCGGCTGCCAGAACTTGGGCTGGTTCGGCTCGTTGCCGATGATCACCTTCCGCACATACGGATAGCGCTGCATCACCTGGACGGCGTAGCTGCAGAACGAGTCGACCGCGCTCGGCGTGGTCGGCGCCATCGCGGCCTTCTCCGGGTACACCGCGAAGACGACCTGGGTGCCGTGCTTCTTCGCGACCGGGATCATCCGGTCGAGGAACGCCTCGTCCTGAATGGTCGTCGGGGCGCTCGAGTTCCAGAACACCGCAACGCGGTTCGTCGTCGCACCGAGCTTGTCCATCTCGGTGAAGAGCGCGTTGCCGCCGTCGCTCGCGTACTTCGTCGCGTCCTCGGCGAACCCGAACCGTGGTCCAGCCGACGCCGCGCCGGCCGACGCGAGCGCGAGCACTCCCATGAGCACCATCAGGATCTTCTTCAAGGCTGTCCCACTCCCTTCGAACGCCGCGGATACTCCGCCCTTGTATCGGCCGCGCCCCGGCAGCCCCCGCAGGCCGAGCGGCCTATCTTCGGCGCCGCTCGGTCCTACCCTGCTCGGGGGACGAGCACCGCGTCGGCGAGCTTCGCGGCGCCGAAGCGGACGGGGTCGTCGGCGGGCAGGCCGGTCTCCTGCTCGGCGGCGGCGATCGCCTCCCGGGCGTCCTGCTCGCCGAGCAGGCGCGTGTTCAGAGCCACGGCGGCCACCTTCGCCGGGCGCACCGGCAGCGCCAGGCGCTCGTGGAGCTCGACGAGCTCGGAGAGCGGCGGAATCGGGTGCGGACCGCCGCCGGCGCCCTCGATGTGGGTGCTGCCGGCCCGGTGGCAGAGCACGAGCACATGCGGAGCGCTGCCGTGGTAGAGGCCGAGGGTGACGCCCGAATAGACCGGGTGCAGGATCGCTCCCTGCCCCTCGACCCAGAGGACCTCGCCCCCGCGCTCGGCCCCCTCGACCACGAGCCGCTCGGCGGCGCCGGCGATGAAGTCCGCGACGACCGCGTCGACCGAGATCCCCCAGCCGGCGATCGCGATCCCGGTCTGGCCCGTCGGCACGAACAGCGAGCGCAAGCCGCGCGCACGGGCCTCGAGGTCGAGCTCGAGCGAGACGGTCATCTTCCCGATGGCGCAGTCGGAGCCGACCGTGAGGACGATCGTCGCCGGCACCTCGAGGTTCGCCCCGGTCGCCGTCGAGAGGTCGGAGGGCGGCCGCCGCAGGTCTCGCAGCTCGACCCCGTGCCGGGCCGCGAGCTCGCGCAGCGCGGGATCGTTGCCGAGGAACACGTGCAGGCCGTTCTCGACGTCGAGCCCGTGCGCGATGCAGACCTTGAGGATGTCGATCCACGCCGGTGGGAAGCGGCCACCCTGCGTGGCGACGCCGACGAGCGCGGTGTTCGGTCCGAACGCGAGCGCGTCCTCGACGGTCGGGACGACCGGCACGCCCTCCTCGGTCTCCCCCGGCGCCCGCTCCGAGTCGAGGATGGCCACGACCGCGTCGCGGCGGTACCGCAGCACGCCGCGCATCGTCTTGCCGTAGTGCGCGTCGGAGCTGAAGCCCTCGGCGAGGATCAGATAGCGCTGCTCTGGCTGAGGTCGGATCAGGATGATCCTCGTCGGTCAGACGACTCAGGCGTCATCCTGATTCGACCTCCGAACACCGAGGCCCGGCTGGTCGGAGGGAACCTGCACGCCGTCGACGAAGGCCACGCCCGGCCAGGGGTCGCGCGCGATCAGGATGTTGCCGTCGAGGTCGATGTGGTCGAAGAGGCTCGCGATGTGCGCGCCCGCTGCGATGCCGAGCCCGGACTCGACCATGCAGCCGAGCATCGTCCCGAGGCCGAGCGCGCGCGCCGCGTGCACCATGCGCACCCCTTCGCGGATGCCGCCGGACTTCGCGAGCTTGACGTTGATCCCGTGCGCCCGCTCGGCGCACGCTGCGACGTCGGCGAGCGTGTGGCAATCCTCGTCGACGTAGATCGGAAGCGGCGAGCGCGCCTTCAGCTCGGGTCCGTTCGGATCGCCGGCCGGGAGCGGCTGCTCGCAGTAGTCGACGCCGAGCGCGGCAAGCTGCGGCAGCGCGTCGAGGGCCTCGTCCAGGCTCCACGCCTCGTTGACGTCGACCTGGAGCGGCACGCCGGCAACCTCGCTGACCGCACGCACGCGCTCGACATCGCGCCCGTCGCGGCCGCCGAGCTTCAGCTTCAGGCGCTTGAAACGGCCCCGCACCTTCTCGGCCCGCTTCGCCATGTCGTCGGGATCGCCGAGCCAGATCGTCCAGGTCGTCGGCGGCCCCGCGGGCCGCAGGCCGAGCAGGCGCCACACCGGCTGGCCGAGCAGCTTCCCCTGGAGGTCGTGGAGCGCTGCGTCGAGCGCCGCGCGCGCCGCGAACTCCCGCGCTGGGAGCCGCGCCAGCACCTCCTCGAGCGCGAAGGGATCGTCGCCGAGCAGGCCCGCGTGCTCCTGCACGTACGCGAGCGCGGACTCGGCCGACTCGTCGTACCGCTCGATCGGCGCGGCCTCGCCGTACCCGCGCACGCCGCTGTGCGTGAGCTCGACCTCGACGACGTCCTCGGTGTCCCGCGCGCCGCGCGAGATGACGAACGTCTCGGCAAGCTCGAGCGTGACGATGGTCGCCTGTGCCTCCACGGACGGGAGGCTACGGCATCGTCTAGCGGCCGCGGAAGCCGAACTGGCAACCCGCCGAGGTCGGCTTCGTCAGGCTGACGTCCTGCGCGGTGACCGTGACGCCCTTGTCGGCGCTCGTCCCGCGGACGAACGCGCAGTCCTTCACCGCGACCGCAGAGATGCCGACGGTGGCCGTCTTCGAGATCTGCGTCTTCGCGGAGACCGTCACGGTCGTCGTGACCGCCTTCCCGTTGAGCGTCCCCTTGACGCTCAGGGTATTGCCCTTCGCCGCCGAGATCGTGCCGAAGGCGAAGCCGAAGTTCGCGGAGTTCCCGAAGCCTCCGCCTCCGCCGGCGCCCGTGCCGCCGCCGCCCGTGCCGCCGGGCGGCTGCTGCCCGGCGCCCGGCGTGCCGGTGCCCCCGCCGGGACGCGTGCCGCCGCGGCCGAAGCCGGCGGTGCACTTGCCCTTCACGGGCGTGGAGAGTGAGATCCGCTGCGCGGTCACGACGCCTTTGCTGTTCTTCTGGCCGGTCGCCATGGCGCACACGCCCGTCTTGAGCGCGCTCCGCGTGAGCGTTTGCTGCGCCGTGATGACCGTCGCCTTGCCGACCGAGACGGTCGACTTGCCCGTGGGGCTGAGCGAGGTCGTGACGGTGAAGGTCGAGCCTTTCACCGAGACGACGGGGCCGGAGATCGAGCCGCTCACCGGAGACGCGGCCGCGGCGACGCCCGTCAGCACGAGCGCGGCGGCGAGAAGGCACGTGCCGAGTCCGATAGTCCGCTTCGACATCCGTTCCAGCGTGCCTGGGACGGCTAAGAACGGTCTAAGTCCGCGGTAAGGGGAGTGCAAGCTCGCACGGCGCTCACCCACCGTTCCCTCCGCCGAAGCCCGTCGCCCCGCCGTTGCTGCCGGCCCCACTGCTTCCGGTCGTCGTTCCGCCTCCGCTGCTCCCGCTGCCGCCGAAGCCGGTCGCGCCGCCGTTGCCCCCGCCGAACAAGCTCGCAGCGCCCGCGGAGCCGACGCTGATCGTCTCCGCCGCAATGCTCCCGTTCTTCTGCTGCGTCCCGCGGATGACGACCGTGTCGCCCGGGAGGATGCCCGTCACCTTCGATGTGACCGTCTTCGTCACGCTCGACGCCGGAGAGGTCGTGACCTTGACCGTGTTCCCGCTCGAATCGGTGACGTAGAGCGTCGAGCCCTTGATCACGCTCACGGTCCCGACGGTCGCGCCACCGCCGGCGAAGCCGCCGCCGCCCGCACCGGTGGTCGTTCCGGTGGTCGTTCCGGTCGTCGTCCTGCTGTCGCGGCCGGCGAAGCGCGACGCGAACGAGGCCGCGGAGCCCGAGCCGCCGGAGGAAGAGCTCGTGCCCCAGTGCTTCTGCACCTCGACGCCGACGATGAACGCGCCGGCGGCGACGACGCCGACCGCGAGTGCGGCAGTCAGGAACGGCAGCCGCCGCCGGCGGCGCATCGCGAGCGCCTGTAGCTCGAGCGCGTCGTCGTCGTCGTCGTCGTCTCCCGTGAGTGCGTAATCGGTGTCAGCGGTCGTCATGGTGCGGGACTCCTATTCGTAGCGCAGTGCTTCGATCGGCCGGAGCGAGGCCGCCCGGTTGGCGGGGTAGATGCCGAAGAAGAGGCCGACGGCGACGCCGACGCCGAATGCGAGCAGCACGGAGTACGACTCGACGACCGGCTGGACGCCGACGATCTTGAACTGGCTGCCGATCAGCCCGGCCGCGACGCCGAGGATGCCGCCGCAGACCGACAGCAGCACCGCCTCGGTGAGGAACTGGCCGAGGATGTCGGCGCGGCGGGCGCCGATCGCCTTGCGGATGCCGATCTCGCGCGTCCGCTCGGTGACCGTCACGAGCATGATGTTCATGACGCCGATCCCGCCGACGAGCAGCGAGATCGCGGCGACTGCCGCCAGCAGCACGGTGAAGACGTGGTTGGTGGACGCGGTCGTCTGCAAGCAGCGACGCCTGGTTGAGCACCCGGAAGGTCGCGCTGCCGTTCGAGGTGTGCGTCGGCGTCAGGATCGACGTCGCCTCCGTCTCGGCCGCGTTCACCTGATGCGCCGAGTTCGCCTCGACGATGATCTGGTTGAGGCCGCTGGTGACGCCCGTGATCAGGTCCTGCGTCGTCGTGAGCGGTGCGATCGCGATGTCGTCCTGGTCCTGGATGCCGTTCGTGCCCTTCGGCGACGAGCACGCCGACGACCGTGAAGCCGATCCCGTTCAGCTTGATCGTCTGCCCGAGCGGGTTGGCGTTCCCGAACAGGTTCAGCGACCACCGTCTGGCCGAGCACGACGACGCGGGCGTGTTGCGACTCGTCCTGCGGCGTGATGAACGTGCCCGCCTCGACCGGCGACTTGCGCGCCTCCTCGTAGGACGGTGTCGTGCCGACGAACTGGCCCGGCGAGTAGCTCGCCGCGCCGAAGGTCGCCGTGACGGAGCTCGATGACGACGGGCGTGACCGACTTGATGTCCGGTGCCGCCGTCGGATCCTGCAGCGCCTTCACGTCCTTCATCGTCAGCTGCGTGAACGCGCTCCGGGAGCCGCCGGAGCCGCGGCCGAAGCCGAAGCCGCCGGGCTGGATCGTGACGACGTTCGTGCCGAGCGCTTCGATCCGGCTGCTGCACCGCGACCGCCGAGCCGTGGCCGACCGCGACGAGGATGATCACGGCAGCGACGCCGATCGTGATCCCGAGCATCGTCAGCAGCGAGCGCAGCCGGTTCGCGAGCACGCCCTGCACGGCCATCCGGAACGCCTCGGCTGCACTCACGCGGACTCCGTCTTCGCGACCTCGGCGGCAACGAGCTTGGGCGGCAGCGCGTGCAGGGGGGTCGTCCGGCGGTCCGAGTCGATGCGGCCGTCGACGAGGTGGATGACACGCTTCGCGTACTCGGCGATGTCGGGCTCGTGCGTGATCATCACGATCGTCCGGCCGGCGACGTTGAGCCGCGCGAAGATCTGCATCACCTCGGCGCCGGAGACGCTGTCGAGGTTGCCGGTCGGCTCGTCGGCGAGCACGAGCGCCGGCTCGGTGACGATCGCGCGCGCGATCGCGACGCGCTGCTGCTGTCCGCCGGAGAGCTCGGACGGGACGTGGTGCATGCGGTCGCCGAGGCCGACCGCGACGAGCGCTGCCTCGGCGCGCTCGCCGCCGTTCACGCTTCGGCACGCGCGCGTAGACGAGCGGCAGCTCGACGTTGCGCAGCGCGGTCGTGCGCGGGATGAGGTTGTAGCTCTGGAAGACGAAGCCGATCTTCCGGTTGCGGATGAACGCGAGCTCGAAGTCGTCGAGCTGGCTCACGTCGATGCCGTCGAGCAGGTAGCGGCCCGTCCGTCGGCGACGTCGAGGCAGCCGATGAGGTTCATCAGCGTCGACTTGCCGCTGCCCGAGCTGCCCATGACGGCGACGAAGTCGCCGCGCTCGACCACGAGGTCGACGTCGCGCAGCGCCTGCACGGCGATGTCGCCGGAGCCGTAGCTCTTCGAGACGCCGCTTGAGGACGAGCGTCGGCCTGCGGCGGCGGGGGCGGCTGCTCATCCGCCGAACCCGCCCCGCCGAAGAAGGCGCCGCCGCCGCCGCCGCGGCCGGTGAAGCCCGTCGTGCCGTCGTCCCGTTCCGTGCCGCCGGTGCTCGAGGCGGAGATCGAGACGGAGGGCAGCACGACGGTCTGGTTTTCCTTGAGGCCGCTGAGGATCGCGGTCGACGAGTCGCCCTGGAGGCCCGCGACGACCGGCACGGTCGTCTGCTTGCCGTTCTGGAGCACGGTGACGGTGGCGTTGGAGCCGCTGCCGCGCACGGCCGCGGTCGGGCACGTGCAGGACGTTGTCGGCCTCGCCGGTGACGACGTCGACGTTCGCCGTCATCCCCGGCTTCAGCTCCGGCTCGGTGCGGTCGAGCGCGAAGACGCCGTTGTAGGTCACGACGCTCGAGGAGGACGTCGCGATGTCGGCGACCGCGAGCACGATGCGCGGCGAGCTGTTTGCTCGGGAGCGCGTCGACCGTCACGGTCGCGGCCTGGCCGACGCTGGATCTTGACGGCGTCGGTCTCGGCGAAGCGGGCGAGGACCTGCATTCCCTGGAGGCCGGTCAGGGTCACGAACGCTGAGCTCGAGCTGGACCCGGACGACGATCCGTTCCCGCTCGAGCGAGCTCGAGGCCGAGGAGTTGCTCGAGCTGCCGCCGCCGCTCGCCTGCGTGCCGACGGTGCCGTTGACGGCTGCGACGACGCCGGCGACCGGGGCGCGGAGCGTCGTCTCGACGTACGCCTTCTTCGCGTTGGCGAGCGAGATCTGCGCCTGCAGCACGCTCGCCTGCGCGCCGGCGAGCGCCGACGGCGTCGGCGGCGCCTGCTTCATCGCGATCGACGCGAGCGTCGACTTCAGGCCGAGCTGAGCCGAGGCGACCTGCTGCTTCGCCGACTGCAGGCTCTGCGCGTCCTTCAGCTCCGTCCCCTTGCGGCTCGTCTGCGCGCTCGCGATCGAGGTGTGGTCCTGCGCGAGCTTCTGCTCGTCCGCCTTGATCGCCGCGGCGTCGCTCGTCAGCGCCGACTGTGCGGCCTGGTCCGTGCTCAGCTGGCTCTGGTCCTGCCGTGACCGCGAAGCCGTCGCTCTGCAGGATCTTCGCCAGCGCATTGAGCTGGCCCTGGTCGGAGTTCGTCGCATTCGTGTACGCGGTGATCCCGGCGGCGTCGTTGTTCGTCTGCGCCGTCTTGAGGCTCGCCTGGTCGCTCGAGAGCTGCTGCTGCCACGTGAGCTGCGACTGCTGGTCGGTCTGCTGCTTGGCCTGGTCGTCCGCAAGCTTCGCCTTGTCCGCCGTGACCGCGGCCGCTGCGGCGTCGGCGTTCGCGTACGTCGCCGAGTCGGTCTTCTGCTTGGCCAGGTCGACTTGCAGCTGTCCCTGGTCGGTGCGCAGCTGCTTCTGCGCCTGGCTCATGCTCGCGGCGGTGGTGATCTTGTCGAGCGAGATCGACCGCTTCGTGGCGGCGAGCGAGATCTTGGCGTTTGCGACCGACTGGCGCGCCTGCGCGATCGTGACAGCGTCCTGCGCGCGCTGTTGCGGGGTCTCGCCGGTGAGCGTCGTCTGCAGGTCTGCGCCTGCGCCGTCTTCAGCGAGGCCCCGGCCTGCAGGAGCGACTGGTGCGCGGAGGTCGAGTCGATGCGGCCGAGCACCTGGCCGCTCTTCACGTGCTGGCCGGCCTTCACGTTCACGGACGCGATCTCGCCGCTCGACGTGAAGTCGAGCGACAGCTGCGTCGCGGCCTGCAGCGTCCCGGTCGCCGACAGGGTCGAGAGGACGACGCCGCGCTGGACCGTCGCGGTGCGGACGGCCGCATTCGACGGCGAGCTGCTCGTGCCGACCGTCAGGTACGCGGCGACGCCGGCGCCGACGAACGCGACGCCGAGAATGAGGTTGAGCACGCCGATGCGGGCGAAGCGGCCCGGTAGCCGGCGTCCGGCCAGGTGCGACGGAAGCCGACTGGTGATGACGTTCATCCGCGCGTCCTCCTCGGTCTGAAGACCAAACCATGCACCGCCCGCGGCTCTGCCGCAAACGCAGTTTCGAGAGGAACACTGGCTCAGCTAGCTATGAGTGGGATGAGAAAGGGGCGGCCCGCCGCGTTTCTCACGCCGTTCTTATCCGGCCGCGATTCGATGCTCGTGGTCGCCGTGCGGCCCGCAAGGCCGGGCGGCGGCCGCCACACATGGCGAGGCGCTGGTCGGTAGCCGCTTGGGCCGCATCGCAGTCGGCCGTGTCGCTGCTCGTCGTCCGCCTGCTCGTCGTCGCGAACGTGATCGTGCTCACGGCCGTCGGCGGCCTCTGCCTCGCCTTCGCCGCGGCGCCGGCGGGCGTGGTGGGCGCTGCGCTGAGCTGGGCCGCCGTCGCCTCGCTCCTCCGGCTGCTCCCGTACACGAATCCGCGCCGGCGCGACCGCAGCCGCTGGTAGGGAGCGCGGCTACACTAGGCCGTCCGCGCCCGTAGCTCAGGGGATAGAGCGCGCGCCTCCGGAGCGCGAGGTCGCAGGTTCGAATCCTGCCGGGCGCATGATCGTCACCTCACCCGGCGGACGAAGATGCGGTCGTAGCCGAGCGAGGGGACGAAGCCGAGGAACTCGTGTCCGACCTTGCCGGCCCACGCGCCGACGTCCGTCTTGCATTGCGAGTCGCTCGACCAGAGCTCGAGCACGCCCCCGAGGGCGAGCTTCGAGATCTCCCGCCGGGCGTCGAGGAGCGGCAACGGACACGGCGCCCCACGCGTGTCGACCACCTTGTCGGCCAGCAGGCAGGCGAGTCCCTCCTCGCCGAGCGCGATGCTCATCTCGCTACTCCTCTCCGGGGCGGCTGCTCGCCCCACGGGCACGGATCAGTAGGTATATACTATCTCTAGATGGAATCTACATCTAGAGGAAGTTGAACCCGTCGCGGATCGACCCGTGCCGCGAACGGCCGCAGACAGGCGTCGGTTTCGACCCCGGGCTCGGCGGCGGTCGCGGCAAGCGTCTGCTGCTCGAGGCGGCGGTGCTCGCCTCGCTCACCGACCAGGCGGCTCACGGCTACGACCTGCACCGGGAGATCGCGCAGCTCACCGACGGCTTCCTGCTCGTCGACCGGGCGAGCCTCTACCGGCTGCTCCGCCAGCTCGAGCAGGAGGGCTCGGTCACCTCGACGTGGACGGAGGGCGAGTTCGGGCCACAGCGGCGCGAGTACCGTTTGACGGCGGCAGGCTGCGAGCGCCTGCTCGCCTGGCGCCCCCACCTCGAAGCCCGCGAGCGCGCGTTCCGGTCGGTGATCGAGTCGATCGACCGAGCCACCGAAGCCAGGTCGTCCACGCCCCGCCGATCTCGATCTCGCGCATCCTGAGGCGCTCTTCCGCATCGGTCTTCTCGTAGCCTCGCGGCGTGCGCTCCTACCTGCGCAGCCTCGACCCTCAGCTCTCGCGCGACGTCTACGTCCTGCAGGGCGGCGCGCTCGTGAACGCGTTCGGGAACGGGATCGTGCTCCCGTTCCTGATCATCTACCTCCACAACGTGCGCGGCATCTCGCTCGGGCTCGCCGGGCTCGCGGCGGCGACGCAGTCGGCCAGCGCGCTCCTGAGCGGCTTCCTCGCAGGCACGCTCTCCGACCGGATCGGGCCGAAGCGCGTGCTGATGGCCGCGCTGTGCGTGATGACGGTCGCGTTCTCGCTCATGCCCGGCATCCGGGTCGCCTGGCAGGCCTTCGCCCTCTACGTCGTCTGGGGCGCCGGCAGCGGCTCGTTCTGGCCCGCGCAGTCTGCGCTCCTTGCCGCGCTGGCCCCGCCGGGGCGACGGGCCGGCGCGTATGCGCTGCAACGTCTCGTGATGAATCTCGGCGTCGCGATCGGCGGCGTCGTCGCCGGCCTGATCGCCTCCGTCGCGCACCCGTCCAGCTTCACGGTCCTGTTCGTCGTCAACGCCGCGACGTTCGTCGCCTATCTGCTCGTCGTCACGCGCGTCCACGCGCCCTCGCTCCACCCGGACCGCGCCGGGGGCCGCTGGCGCGACGTCGCGCGCGACCGCACGTTCGTCGGCTTCTCGTTCCTGAACGCGACGTTCATGGCGGCGTCGATCGCGGTGATGGTGGAGCTCCTGCCCGCGTTCGCGAAGAACGTCGCGCACGTGAACGAGCGCGAGATCGGCGTGATCTTCGCGCTCGACTCGATCGGCATCGTCATCTTCCAGCTGCCGGTGGTGAAGCTCGTCGAGGGCAGGCGGCGCATGCGCGGCCTCGCGCTGATGGGCGTGCTCTGGTCGGTCGCGTTGCTCGGCGTGTGGGCGGGCGGCGCGTGGTTCGTCGCGACGGCGGCGGCCGCGGTATTCGCAGCGGCGACCGTCGTCTTCGCGCTCGGCGAAAGCCTGCACGGCGCGATCCACGCGCCGCTCTCCGTGGATCTGGCGCCGCCGCAGCTCGTCGGCCGCTATCTCGCCCTCGCGAGCCTCTCCTGGCAGGCGGGCTGGATCGTCGGCCCGGCCGTCGGCGGCACCTTCCTGCAGCACGACCCGCTCCTGCTGTGGCCGACCGCCGCCGCCGTCAACCTGCTCTGCGCCGGCTGGGCGCTCGCACTCGAGCGGCGCCTGCCGGAACGCGTGCGCATCACGCCGTACGGGGCCGAGCCGCCGGCCTCGATGGCGCGATCGACGGGGTAAGATGCGTCCATGACCGAGTCCGCTACCGGCGACCCCCTCAGTACAAGTGCCGAGCCTGCCTCGCCTCCGCACGCGCCGCGGCGTGCAGCCGGCCGGTACGGCCGAGGTCGTCGAGCGGCCGCGTCTCGCTGAGCTCCTCGACAACGGGCTGACCTGGATCCACCAGGAGCGGCCGACCCAGGACGAGGCGCTCCAGCTCGCCCGGCGCTTCGGCTGGCATCCACTCGACATCGAGGACGTCATGTCGCGGCGCCAGCGCCCGAAGGTCGACGTCTACACCGAAGAGGACGAGACCTACCTCTTCACCGTCCTTCACTTCCCCGTGTACGACAAGACGATCGGCCGGCTGAACGCGGGCGAGCTCGACGTCTTCCTCGGGCCCGACTATCTCGTCACGCTGCCGACGGTCGAGCTGCGTCCCGTGTCGCTGCTCTTCCGCCGCTGCTTCGAGAACGAGCAGTTCCGGCAAGACCTGTTCGCGCGCGGCTCCGGCCGCCTCCTCTACGAGGTGCTCGACGACCTCTACGACTACTGCTTCCCGATCCTGGACAAGATCGGCTTCAAGCTCGAGCAGATCGACGAGGAGCTCGACGAAGGACGGTCGAAGGAGCTCGTCCGCGACATCCACAAGGTGAAGCAGGAGATCATCTCCTACCGCAAGATCATCAAGCCGCAGCGGCCGACGCTGCGCCAGCTCGAGCGCGGCGTCGAGCGGTTCCTGCCGGAGGAGCTCGACCTCTACTTCGACGACATCGTCGATGCGAGCGAGCGCATCTGGGACCTGCTCGACAACTACAAGGAGGTCGTCGAGGCGCTGGAGGGAACGAACGAGTCGGTCATCTCCCACCAGCAGAACGACATCCTCTACGTGCTGACCATCTTCAGCGTCGTGATCCTGCCGCTGACGTTCCTCACCGGGCTGTTCGGGATGAACGTGAACTTCCCCGGCTTCGGGAGCGCGACCGCGTTCTGGATCATCCTCGGCTTCTTCGTCGCCGTGATCGGCGGCATGCTCGGCTTCTTCCGCTGGAAGCGCTGGCTGTAGCCTCCCTGCCGTGGAGCGGCTTTGGGCGCCCTGGCGTTTGGAGTACGTGCAGCACGCGGACGAGACGGACGGCTGCGTCTTCTGCCGCGCGGCTGCGGGCGACGACGTCGAGCACCTCGTCGTGCACCGCGGGGAGCACGCGTTCGTCCTCCTGAACAAGTTCCCCTACGCGTCCGGGCACCTGCTCGTCGCGCCGTACCGGCACGGCGTCAACTTCGCCGAGCTCGACGAGGCCGAGATGGTCGAGGTGCACCGCCTCGGCGCGCAGGGACTCGACGCGCTCCGCGCCGTCTACCGGCCGGAGGGCTTCAACCTCGGCTGGAACGTCGGCCGCCCCGCCGGCGCCGGCATCGTCGACCACGGGCACCTGCACGTCGTGCCGCGCTGGAGCGGCGACACGAACTTCATGCCCGTGCTGGCCGACGTGAAGGTGATCCCGCAGTACCTCGCCGAGACGCGGCAGCGGCTGGCGGAGGCCTGGCCCCGTCCCTCGAACGAGTGAACCTCCCGAAGCGGACGACGGGATTCGAACCCGCGACACCTGGCTTGGGAAGCCAGTGCTCTACCAGCTGAGCTACGTCCGCGCTGGTCGGCCGATTCTAGCCCGGTGCAAGAACGGGGCAGGTGAGGCATCTCATTGAACATGAGCACCAGCTTCGGGGGAGACCGGCGAAACGCCCTTTGGGGAAGGGGCGGCCGGGAGAGCAGGCACGACGCCCTCTGGGGAGAGGGCCGCCGCCGCTCTCATTGAGTCGCGCGTACGGGGCAGGGCGCGCCGCACGCCCCGCCCCGACGCTGCGGCCTCTTCCCGATGCGGCCTCGGCCACGGCCGCGATAATTCCCGTCGAGACCAAATCGACCGGGAAAGGCACGCATGGCCGACAACGAACTGCACACAACCGCAAAGGCGCTCGTCGCCGCCGGTAAGGGGATTCTCGCCGCGGACGAGAGCAGCGGCACGATCAAGAAGCGCTTCGACGCGATCGACGTCGAGTCGACCGAGGAGAACCGGCGGAGCTACCGCAACATGCTCTTCACGACCCCGGGGCTCGAGGAGTACATCTCCGGCGTCATCCTCTTCGACGAGACGATCCGCCAGACCGCGCTCGACGGGACGCCGTTCCCGCAGCTGCTCGCCTCGAAGGGGATCATCCCCGGGATCAAGGTCGACGAGGGCGCGAAGCCCCTGGCGCTCGCTCCGGGCGAGACCGTCACCGAGGGCCTCGACGGCCTGCGGCAGCGGCTCGAGGAGTACCGCGGCCTCGGCGCCCGCTTCGCGAAGTGGCGCGCGACCTACTCGATCACGGACTCGCTGCCGAGCGACTACTGCACGTGGGCGAATGCACACGCGCTCGCCCGCTACGCGGCGCTCTGCCAGGAGGCCGGGATCGTCCCGATCGTCGAGCCCGAGGTGCTGCAGGACGGCACGCACACCCTCGCCCGCTCCTCCACGGTCACCGGCCGGGCGCTCCAGGCGCTCTACACCGAGCTCCACGACCAGCGGGTCGACCTGCGCGGCACCCTGCTCAAGCCGAACATGGTGCTGTCCGGGTACGAGGCGTCGGACCGCGCCGGCGTCGACGAGGTCGCCGACGCGACGCTCGAGTGCTTCTACCGGCACGTCCCGGCGGCCGTACCCGGGATCGTGTTCCTCTCCGGCGGGCAGACGGACGAAGCCTCGACCGCGCACCTGAACGCGATGAACGCGAAGGGGCCGCACCCGTGGCCGCTCTCGTTCTCGTACGGGCGCGCGCTGCAGGCGGCGGCACAGAAGGCCTGGGGCGGCACGAACGCCGAAGCCGGCCAGCGCGCCTTCTACCACCGCGCGAAGATGAACTCCGCCGCGACGACGGGCCTGTACGCGCCGGCGATGGAGCAATCCGTCGCGTAAGCGACGGTGTACGACTGCGACCAGGTCGCGACGAAGTCGCGACCTGGTCGCGGACGTTTAGCGGTACTCGAGCCCCGTCAGGGCCGAGAGCTTCTCGAGCGCGTGCTGCGCGGCGATGCGCCGCACCGTGCCGGAGCGCGAGCGCATGACGATCGAGTCGGTGAGCGCGCCGCCGGGCGTGTACTGCACGCCCGTGAGCAGGGCGCCGGTGGTGACGCCGGTCGCCGCGACGAAGACGTCCTCGCCTGCGACGAGCTCGTCCGTGTGGAGGACGCGCGCGGGGTCGAGGCCGGCGGCGAGCAGCTTCTGCCGCTCGCCCTCGTCGCGCGGCCAGAGCCGCGCCTGGATGCCGCCGCCCACGCACTTGAGGGCCGCCGCCGAGATCACGCCCTCCGGCGTGCCGCCGATCCCGTAGAGCATGTCGACGCCGGTATTGGGCTGCGCCGCCGCGATCGACGGCGCCACGTCTCCGTCGCGGATCAGCCGCACCCGCGCACCCGCCTCGCGGAGCTCCGCGATCAGCTCCTCGTGGCGGTCGCGCTCGAGCACGACGACGTCCACCTCGCGCGGCGTCTTCCCGAGCGCCTCCGCCACTCGCCGCACGTTCTCCGTCGGGCTGAGAGTGATGTCGATCGCGCCGATCGCGCGCGCCCCGACCGCGATCTTCTCCATGTACAGCGCCGCGCCCGGGAAGAGCATCGACCCGCGCTCGGCGACCGCGATCACCGCGATCGCGTTCGGCTGCCCGAGCGCGGTGAGGCGCGTCCCCTCGAGCGGGTCGACGGCGACGTCGACCTCGGGGCCGTTGCCGTTCCCGACCTGCTCGCCGTTGTAGAGCATCGGCGCCTCGTCCTTCTCCCCCTCTCCGATCACGACGACTCCGCGCATGCCGACCGTGTCGAGCACGCTGCGCATCGCGTCGACGGCGGCCTGGTCGGCCGACTCCTTCTCGCCGCGCCCGATCCAGCGCGCCGCCGCCATGGCCCCGGCCTCGGTGACCCGCACGAGCTCGAGCGCGATGTTGCGGTCCGGGGCCGGCCTGCTCACGGGCGGGGATCCTAACCCCGCTACATGCGGTCCGGCGCAGCCACGCCGACGAGGTCGAGGCAGCGGGCGATCACGGCTTGCGTCGCCCGGCAGAGGGCGAGCCGGAACGCCTGCTGGTCGCTCTCGAGCACGCGGTGCTCGTGGTAGAAGCGGTGGAAGTCGTCGGCGACGCGGATGGCGTAGGCGGGAATCGCCTGCGGGCCGCGCTTCCCGGCGGCTTCGGCCACGACCGCCGGCAGCTCGGCGAGGCGCTTGACGAGCTCGCGCTCCTCGCCGGCTGGCGGGCCCGCCAGCTCCGCCGAGACGGTCGCGTCGCCCGCGTTCCGCAGGATCCCCGCGATGCGCGCGTGTGCGTACTGGACGTAGTAGACGGGGTTCTTCTGCGAGCGCTCCGCAGCGAGGTCGACGTCCACCTCGATCGTCTGATCAGGGCCGCGGTTGACGAGGTACCAGCGCGCCGCGTCCACGCCGATCTCGTCCACGAAGTCGTCGAGGAAGACGACGTCGCCGCGACGCTTCGACATCTTCGTCTGCTCGCCGCCTCGCACGAGGTGTACGAGCTGGTACAGGAGCACCTCGACGCGCGCCGGGTCGTAGCCGAGCATGCGCGCGACGGCCGTGTACCAGTTGCGCGTGCCGTGGTGGTCGGCTCCGAGCACGTAGATCGCGCGGTCGAAGCCGCGCTCGAGCTTCTCGACGAGGTAGACGACGTCGGCCGCGCGGTACGTGGGCGCGCCGCCGTCCGAGCGGATGAGCACACGGTCCTCGTCGTCGCCGTACGAGGACGAGCGGGCCCAGAGCGCGCCATCCTGCTCGTACGTGTCGAGCCGGGGCAGCAGCTCGGGCAGGCGCTCCTCGAGCACGCTCTGCCGCGCCCAGGAGTCGAAGTGGACGCGGAAGCGCTCGAGCGAGTCCTCGATACGGCGCAGCATCTCCGGCACGGGATCGCCCGGCATCGCGGCGAGATCGGCGATGTACGCCCCGCGATAGCCGTCCTCCGGCGGCTCCTCGCCGCGGCGCACGGCCTCGACCGAGGCGCGAAACCGCTCCATCTGCGCGCCGGCGTCGTTGTAGTAGTACTCGCGCGAGACGTCGTGACCGGCGAACGCGAGCAGCCGCGCGACGGAGTCGCCGTACGCGCCGTTGCGCGCCGACGCGACGGTGATCGGCCCCGTCGGGTTCGCCGACACGAGCTCGACCTGGATCCGCTCCGGCGGCGCCGCCCAGCCGCCGCCGAGCCCGGCGCCCGCCTCGACCATCCCCGCGAGCGCAGCCTCGAACCAGGAGTCGGCGAGGAAGAGATTGACGAACCCGGGGCCGGCGACCTCTGCCCGCTCGACCTCCGGCAGCTCTGCGGCGAGGGCGGCGAGCTGGAGCGCGAGCTCCCGCGGCGGCTGCCGGCGCGTGCCGGCGAGCCGCAGCGCCGCGTTCGTCGCGTAGTCCCCATGCGCCGGATCGCTCGGCCGCTCCAGCTCGACCGCCGCGCCGATCCGCTCGGCCACCGCGTCGGCGAGGCTCGTGACGGGATCAGCCGGCAACGGTCTCGCGAGGCGCGATCAGCTCTTCGAGCTTGCGCAGCTCCTCCGCCGTGCCGACGCCGACGAGCACGTCGCCGACGTCGAGCAGCGCCTCCGGCTCGGGCGTCGTGTCGAACTCGCCGTCCTTCTTGCGGAGCGCGACGATCATCGCGCCCGTCTCGTGCCGGACGCGGATCTCGCGGATCGACCGGCCGGCCTTGTCGAACGTCGGCGGCACCTCGATCTGTGCGAGGTGGAGGTCCGGCCCCGCCGCGGTCATGACGGTGTCGATGAACTCGATCACCTGCGGCTTGAGCACGAGGTTCGCCATCACGCGGCCGGCCGTCGTGTACGGGAGGACGACGCGGTCGGCTCCGGCGAGCATGAGCTTCCGCTCGGCGTCCTCGTCGGAGGCGCGCGCGACGATGAAGAGGCCGGGCACGGCAGCGCGAGCCGACAGCGTGATGTAGAGGTTGTCCGCGTCCGAGTCGGAGGATGCGACGAGACCCCGCGCGAGCTCGAGCCCGGCCCGGCGGAGATCCTTGTCCACGGTCGCGTTCCCCTCGATCAGCAGGTCGCCGTGCTCCTTCGCGTTGGCGAGCGCCTCGGCGCTGAAGTCGAGCACGACGTAGTGCACGCCCGACATGCGGAACTCCTCGGCCACCTTGCGGCCGACGCGGCCGTAGCCGCAGATGATGAAGTGGTCTCGCAGGCGTTCGATCTTGCGCTCCCTTCGCCGTTCCGCCAGGACGCCGGTCAGGACGCCGCCGGCGATCGCCTCGACGATAACCGCGCCGGCGTACGCGATGATCGTGAGACCCGCCAGCACCATGACGATCGAGAGCGCCCGGGCCCCGTCCCCGCTCGGCACGGTGTCGAGGCCGGTGAGCGTCGCGGTGATCACCGCCCGGTAGACGGACTGCGGCCAGGTCTCGTGGAGGAGCAGCCGGAAGCCGACCGTCCCGCCCCCGATCGTGAGGGCCACGGCGATCAGCAGGCGCGCGATCTGGCGGAGGCGGAGGTCCTGTTCCACCCCTCTAGTATCGTGGCCCTGTGGACGACGAGCTCACACCGCGTCACGACGAGGCCGCCCCGGGCGAGCGCAGGCTGAACATCCACCTCGATCCGCAGGACATCGGCGGCGTCTACGCGAACTTCGCCAACATCAGCTTCTCGCGCTACGAGTTCACGCTGACCTTCGCGCGGATCGAGCACGAGGTCGAGGAGGGTGACGTCCCGGGCGCCGTCGTCGCCCGCGTGAACGCGTCACCGCGCTTCCTCGAGGAGTTGATCGCCGCGCTCCAGGACTCCTGGTCGAAGTGGCAGACGACCGAGGGGATTCGCAACCTCCCCGAGGCACCTCCGCACGAACTGCCGTAGTGCTCGGCCTCGCGCCGTCGTACGCAGCGCTCTGCGTCGTGCAGGCGGCGGTGGTGGCCGCGCCTGCGCGCCGTGCCCGCGCGCGCGGGCTGGGCGCCGTCGGCGTGGCCGTGCCCGCGGCCGCGCTCGCGCTCGGCGTCCTGCTCCTCCGCGTCACCGGGGGCGGGCCGCACGCGCTCGCGCTGCTCGGCTCGGTGGCCGCGCCGGTGCTGGCGGCCGCGGCCGGCCCACTCGGCCGGCGACGCTTTCCGTGGGCGTGGCCGCCGGCGGCGCTCGCGCTCTGGCTCGTCGCGTGGCTCTCCTCCGGCCTCGTCGCGGACGCCGCCGGCGTCCTGCTGATCGCCGGCGCCTGCCTTGCGCTGGCGGCGGCCGTCGCCCTCGTCGCGCCGGCCTGGTCGATCGAGCTCGGACTGATCGCGGTCGCCGTGGTGGACGTCGTCCTCGTCTGGGGCACACCGCAGGTCGAGCCGGCCTCGACGGCCCTCCACCACGCCGCCCTGCCTGTGCCGGCCGGCCGTCCGCTGCCACCCTTGCAGGACGCAACCTTCGGCTCGGCGACGATGGGCTGGCTCGACCTCTTCGCGCCGGCGCTGCTCGGCGTCGTGGCGCGGGCGCGCCTGCGCGCCGCCTGCGTGACCGGGGTCGCCGCGGGTGCCTGGGGCCTGCTCCTCGCCGTCACGTCCACGCTGCCCGCGACCGTCCCGGTCCTCGCCGGGCTGCTCGCGTCGCGGTACTAGGCTTCCGCCGCCATGCGCGCCGCCGTCATCTCCGACGTCCACGGAAACCTCGCCGCCCTCGACGCGGTCCTCGCCGCGGTCGACGCCGAGGCGCCCGACGAGCTCTGGTGTCTCGGCGACCTCGTCGGCTACGGGCCGCGGCCGAGCGAATGCTGCGCGCTCGTGGCGGCGCGGGCGCACGTCTGCCTCTGCGGCAACCACGACCTCGCCGTCCGCGGCGCGCTCGACCTGACCGAGTTCAGCGGCGACGCCGCGGCGGCCGCGACGTGGACCCGCGGGGTACTGACGCCCGAGGCAGGCGCCTACCTCGACTCGCTCGCGCCCGAGGGCGAGCGCGCCGGCGTCGCCCTCTACCACGGCAGCGCACGCGATCCGGTCTGGGAATACGTCCTCTCGGACGAGGCCGCCGCGGCGACGCTCGCGCTCACGGACGCCGCGCTCGCGCTCGTCGGCCACAGCCACGCCGCCCTCCAGGTGTCGGTGTTCGACGGCCACCGCGACGGTGGGCTTGCGCCCCCTGGCACCGAGCTCGACCTCGCCGGGGCGCGCCGCGTGCTCAACCCGGGCTCGGTCGGGCAGCCGCGGGACGGCGACTCGCGCGCCGCCTGGCTCCTGCTCGATCTCGGCGCCGGGCATGCGAGCTTCCGCCGGGTCGAGTACGACATCGCGCGCACACAGGCGGAGATGCGCGCCGCCGGCCTGCCCGAGCCGCTCGCGGCCCGGCTCGCACTCGGCCAGTAGCTTCCGGTCAGCGCCCGCCCTGCCGCGGCGCCGTTCGCCGCGACGGGCTGGAGGAGGTGCAGGAGCAGCACCGCCTGCGGCTGCGTCGAGGCCGGCCGCTCGAGGCTCTCGGGCGCAGGCGTTCCTCGTCAGGAGGCGTGGGCGCGTGACCGGCGGTCGTGGTGGTGGAAGCCGCGGTAGCTGCGCCTCTGTACGTGCGTCGAGCCCGAGTCGCGCTTGAGCTGTCGTAGTCGAGCTCGCCGTCCGACGCAGGTTCGGCTCGAGGAGACGCCGCGCGGCGTGTCCTCGGCGAGTTGGAAGCAGCAGTCGCTCGCCGCCTCGTCGCCGGCGGGCCAGTCGATGATCAGCGCACTGCGCCCAGCGCGTGCGCCTGGGCCGGTGTTCGTACTGGGTTCGTGGACGACACGCGGACGATCGCGAAAGACGGCTAGCGACTCCTCGCCCGCGGGTGTCGTCCGACACGGCAACGTTCGCCACGCCGTCGGCAGCCGCTCGGACGAGCGTCAGCGTCGACTCGACGGTCGGGGCGAGCGACGGGCGCGGCCGTCCGCGCGGCCGTGCGCTCGTGCCTCCCGAAGGAGTCTCGGCCCGTACGACGCTCGTTCCGGCCCGCACTGCCACGATCCCGTACGCGGCTCCGCGTCGCGTACCAATCGGCGCGGCTAGCGAGCGATCGTCGCCGTAGGCCGCGTCGGCCGGATCGGCAGCCGCTGGCAGCTGCCGAGCCGGCCGACCCGCTTCGGCGACGATGCCGTTCCGCAAGCTGCGCCTTGGTCGCAACGAGGATCCCGTCCGAGATCTTCGCGCTGTGCGCCGGACGAGCGTCGACGGCGTCGCGACCACCTTCGCGGTGCCCGAGCGGAAGGTACAGCTCGCACGGCCCGCGGCAGCGTCGCCCGCCCCGACCGCCGACCCGAGTCGCACGCTGACGCTCGCGCGAGCGGCTGCCGGCAGCAGCTTTCCGAGACGCTGCCCGTGTACTGACGACACCCGCCGGTCGAGGAGATCGCTTGCCGTCTTCGCGATCGTCCGGTCGTCGTCCACGATCCATGCAGCGACAACCGCCATCTGCGGCGCCGCGCTGGGAGTGGCTGATCATCGAGTCGGCCCGCAGGCGACGAGGCGCCGAGCGACTACTGGCTCTCCGACCTCGTCGAGCACGAGGCGCGAGCGTCTCGCTCGGCTCGCAACGGCTGCGCTGCACGATCGAGCTCGACTACCGCCAGCTCGAGGCGAGCTCGCGCTCGACCACTACGAAGGCCGCAGCTCCCGCGGCTTCCACCGCCACACGCCTCGTCAACTGCGCCGCACGCCTTCCTGACCGAGCAAGCGCCTGCGCCCGCACAGCCCAGCGCCGGCCTGACGCTCGCCGCAGGCGGTGCTGCTCCTGCAGCCCGTCCTCCGCAGCTGGACTGGCCGCTGCCGACCTGCAACAACCGTCGACCTCGAACAGCTCACGACCTCCTTCGACGCGAGCTAACAAAGTCCTACTAGTGACCTGAGTCGTTAGTTGGCAGGGACCCGGTGGTTTGGTCTCGAATGTCGTCCTCATCGACGACGACGATTGGGGGCGGTCATGGCGGCTCGTGCCGAGGTCGTGCTCAGCGGTGAGGAGCGGGAGACGCTGGAGCGGTGGGCTCGGCGGCCGAAGAGCTCGCAGGCGCTCGCGTTTCGCTGCCGGATCGTGTTGGCGGCGGCGGAGGGCCGGTCGAGCACCGAGATCGCGGCCGAGTTGGGCTGTAACGACTCGACGGTCGGCAAGTGGCGGGGCCGGTTCGCGCGGCGCGGCCTTGATGGTCTGCATGACGAGCCGCGGCCGGGCAAGCCGCGCTCGATCAGCGACGAGGACGTCGAGCGGGTGATCGTGAAGACGCTCGAGGAGCAGCCGCAGAATGCGACGCACTGGTCGACGCGGTCGATGGCGGCCGCGACCGGGATGAGCCAGAGCGCGGTCAGCCGGATCTGGCGGGCGTTCGCGCTGAAGCCGCATCAGGTCGAGACGTTCAAGCTCTCCCCGGATCCGCAGTTCATCGACAAGGTCAGGGACATCGTCGGGCTCTACCTCAACCCGCCCGAGGCCGCGGTCGTGCTCTGCGTCGACGAGAAGTCGCAGATCCAGGCGCTCGACCGCTCGGCGCCGGTGCTGCCGCTGATGCCCGGGGTGCCCGCGCGGCAGACCCACGACTACATCCGCAACGGCACCACCAACCTCTACGCGGCGCTCGACGTCGCCTCCGGCCAGGTGATCGCGGAGATGACGCCGCGGCATCGGGCCGAGGAGTTCCGGCGCTTCCTCAACCTGATCGACAAATCGGTGCCGGCCCACCTCGACGTGCACGTCGTGCTCGACAACTCCTCGACCCACAAGACGCCGTCGATCCAGCGCTGGCTCGTCCGCCACCCGCGCTTCACCCTCCACTTCACCCCGACCTACAGCTCCTGGCTCAACCTCGTCGAGCGCTGGTTCGCCGAGCTGACCACGAAATGGATCAAACGCGGCACCCACCGCTCCGTCCGCGACCTCGTCGCCTCGATCCGCACCTGGATCACCAACTGGAACGACGACCCCAAGCCCTTCGTCTGGCACAAGACCGCCGACGAGATCCTCGACAGCCTCGCCGCCTACTGCCAGCGGATCAACGACTCAGGTCACTAGACGGTCTCGACGGCGGGTGCGGACGTGTCGACCTCGGACTCGCCGTAGAGGTGGATCCCCTCGCGGGCCAGAGCGAGCTGGACGTCCTCGCGGCCCTTGTAGATCCGCCACTTCACGGTGGCGAGCGTCACCTCGAGCGAGTCTGCGATCTCGGTGTACGAGAGGCCGACGATGTCGCGCAACAGCAGCGCCATCTTCAGGTCGACGTTGAGGTTTCCAACGGCGCGCCAGACGGCGTCGATCGTCTCGTGCCGCTCGAACGGGGCGTCGAGCACCTCGAGCTGCGGCGCGTCCTCGATGTCGACGACCGCGCGCGGCCGCCGCTCGACCGCCCGTAACTCGTCGAGTACGCGGTTCTTCGTCACCTGGAAGAGCCACGTCGTGAACTTCGAGCGGAGGGAGAAGCGCGGCAGGCCCTGGTAGACCCGCAGGAAGACCTCCTGGGTCAGGTCCTCGGCAAGGCTCCGGTCGCCGACGATCCGCAGGACGTAGTTGTAGACCGGCACCTGATACGCGTGCACGATGATCGAGAAGGCGCGCTCATCGCCTCGCTGCGCCTTCCGCAGGACGCCGTAGTCAGGCTGTGGCAGCGACAAGTGACCTCATGATAGTTGCATCAGGAGCATTCATCGCTCAGGTATCGGTCAGATCCTCGCCCGTCATCAGTAAAGGTTTTTCGTAGCCGAGCAGGGCCAGCGCCGTCGGGATCAGGTCGGAGAGCTCGCCCGGTCGCAGCGTGAGGCCATTCGCGGTGAGGATCAAGGGGACGAGGTTGGTCGTGTGAGCCGTGTGCGGGCTGACCCCGTCGTCCTCGAGCATCTTCTCGGCGTTGCCGTGGTCGGCGGTGACGAGGCAGACGCCGCCTGCCGCCTGGACGGCCTCGACGACGCGGCCGAGGCAGGCGTCCGCCGTCTCGACCGCCTCGACCACGGCCGGGATCACTCCCGTGTGGCCGACCATGTCCGGGTTGGCGAAGTTGATCACCGCGAACGCGTAGCCCTTCCCGATCGCCTCGACGAAGCGCTCGGCGAGCTCCGGGGCCGACATCTCCGGCTTCTTGTCGTAGCTCGGCACGTCACGGGGCGACGGGACGAGGACACGAGTCTCGCCGGGAAACTCCTCCTCGCGCCCGCCGTTGAAGAAGTACGTGACATGCGCGTACTTTTCGGTCTCCGCGGCGTGGAGCTGTAGGACTTCGTGCTGGGCGAGCACCTCGGCCATGACCATGTCCACGCTCTGCTCGGGGAACGCCACCGGGAAGGTGAAGTCCTCCCGGTACTTCGTCATCGTCGTCAGGTCGGTTTCGAGCCCGCCGAGCTTCTCGCTCAGCTGGCGCGTCCGGTCGGGGCGGAAGTTGAAGAAGATCGCCGCATCCGGGCCCGGCCGGAGCCGGGGCCGGCCGTCGAGCACGATCGGGACGATGAACTCGTCGGTGACGCCGGCCTCGTAGCTGGCCCGGACGGCCGCCACCGGGTCGCCGGCGTGCACGCCCTCGCCGGCGACGATGGCGTCGAGGGCGAGCTGGGTGCGCTCCCAGCGCTGGTCGCGGTCCATGGCGTAGTAGCGGCCGGCGACGGTCGCGATCCGCTCGGCCGGCAGACCGGCGAGGTCGTGCACGGCCGAGTGCGGCGAGACGTCGCGCCCGTCGGTGAAGGCGTGGATCCACGTGCGCCCGGCCATGCCCTCGCGCTGCGCAAGCTCGAGCAGCGCACGCAGGTGCTCGATGTGCGAGTGGACGCCGCCCGTGGAGACGAGCCCCAGCAGGTGGACGTCTCCCCCGCGCTCGCGCGCCCGCCGGAAGGCGGAGACGAGCGCCTCGTTCTCGTAGAGGCTCCCGCCGGCGACGGCGCGGTTGACGCGCTGGAAGTCCTGGTCGAGGACGCGCCCGGAGCCGATCGTCAGATGGCCGACCTCGGAGTTCCCCATCTGCCCGGGCGGCAGCCCGACCGCCTCGCCCGACGCCTTGAGCGTCGTGTGCGGGTACTCGGCCCACAGCCGGTCGAACACCGGAGTGTCGGCGAGGTCGACGGCGTTTCCCGGACCCGGCGGGGCGATGCCCCAGCCGTCGAGGATGACGAGCGTGACGAGCGGGTACGTCGTCATCACGCGGCCGCCGCGGCGGCCTCGCAGATCGCGGCGAACGACTCGACCTGGAGCGACGCGCCGCCGACGAGCGCGCCGTCGACGTCCGGCTGGCTCATCAGCTCGGCGGCGTTGTCGGGCTTGACCGAGCCGCCGTAGAGCACCGGCAGGTCGAGCAGCGACTTCACGTACGCGTGCGCGTCCTGAGCCATCGAAGGCGTCGCGGTCAGGCCGGTGCCGATCGCCCAGACCGGCTCGTATGCGAGCACGAGCCGCTCGTGCGCGCCGCAGGCGGCGCGGATCGCGTCCACCTGGACGCGCAGCACGACCTCGGTGTCGCCGGCGTCGCGCTCGCTCCTGCGTCTCGCCGACGCACGCGATCACCCGGAGCCCGGCCGCGAGCGCCGCCGCGGTCCGGCGCGCGACGCCCTCGTCGGTCTCGCCGAAGTACTGCCGCCGCTCGGAATGGCCCGTCAGCGAGCCCGCGACGCCGAGCGCGAGCAGCATCGGCGCGGAGATCTCGCCCGTGTAGGCGCCCTCCGGCTCCCAGTGGACGTTCTGCGCGAACGTCGTGAGGCCCGCCGCGACGCACGCGGCGAGCGCGGTGCCGGGCGGGCAGACGATCTTCTCCACGCCGGAGATGGCGCCGAGACGGTCGGCCAGCTCGCGCGGATCCGGCCCGGCGTACATCTTCCAGTTGCCTGCGACGATCATGACGGGATCGCTGCCACGCCGGGCAGCTCCTTCCCCTCGAGCAGCTCGAGGCTCGCGCCGCCGCCGGTCGAGACCCACGAGATCTTGTCCGCGAGCCCGAGCTCGTTCAGCGCGCGCACGGAGTCGGCGCCGCCGACGACCGAGAAGGCACGCTCGTTGCCGGCGACCGCCTGGGCGACCGCCTTCGTGCCCTCGGCGAACGGCGGCCATTCGAACACGCCCATCGGGCCGTTCCAGAAGATCGTCTTCGCGGCGGCGACGATCGCGGCGAAGTGCGTCCGCGTGTCGGGACCGATGTCGAGCCCGAGCCAGCCGTCGGGGAGCCCGTCGAACGGGTAGACGCCGTGCTCGGCGTCCTCCGCGAACTCGGCCGCACCGACGACGTCGGTCGGGAGCTCGACGGCGAACTGGAGCGGGTTGTCCTCACGGATCTGCTCGGCCATCTTGCCGCCGACCAGCACCGCGTCGGCCTGGCCGCCGAGGTGCTGGAGCACGCCGAGCTTGTCGTCCACCTTGGCGCCGCCCGAGATGAGCACGAACGGCCGCTCGATCGCGCCGAGCAGCTTGCCGAGGTGCGCGAGCTCGTCCTCGAGGAGCAGGCCCGCGTAGGCCGGCAGCAGACGGGCGACGGCTTCGGTCGAGGAGTGCGCGCGATGCGCCGATCCGAAGGCGTCGTCCACGTACACGTCGCAGCCCTCGGCCAGCTCCTGGGCGTAGCCGACGTCGTTCTTCGTCTCGCCCGGGTTGAAGCGCGTGTTCTCGAGCACGCGGATGCGCGGGTCGGGCAGCAGCTCGTGGAGCCGCTCCTCGACGGGCCGCATCGTGAACTTCGGCCTGTCCTCCTCGGTCTTCGGCCGGCCCAGGTGCGAGCAGACGCGGATCTCGGCAGCGCCCTTGTCGAGGAGCAGCTGCAGGGTCGGCAGCGACGCGCGGATGCGCGTGTCGTCCGCGACCTTGCCGTCCTTCAGCGGGACGTTGAGGTCGGCCCGGACCAGCACGGTCTTGCCCGCGACGTCGGCGTCGCGGACGGAGCGCGGCACACGCATCGCTCCTCCTCTACGCCGCGACCGCGGCGGGCAGCGTCTGCGCCGATCTTCGCGATGAGGTCGACCAGCCGGCAGCTGTAGCCCCACTCGTTGTCGTACCAGGCGAACACCTTCACGAGCGGACCGTTCACCATGGTGAGGCCGCTGTCGAAGATCGACGAGTACGGCGAGGTGACGATGTCGCTCGAGACGAGCGGCTCGTCCGAGTAGAGCAGGATGCCCTCGAAGTCGCCGGTGTCGGCCTTCGACCGGAACAGCTCGTTGACGGCCTCGATGCTCGTCTCGCTTCGCGACCTGCACGACGAAGTCGACGATCGAGCCGGTCGGCACCGGAGCGCGCATCGACATGCCGTCGATCTTGCCCTTCAGGTCGGGCATGACGACGCCGATCGCGCGGGCCGCGCCCGTCGAGGTCGGGATGAGGTTGATCGCCGCCGCGCGCGCACGCCGGAGATCCTTGTGCGGCAGGTCGAGGATCTTCTGGTCGTTCGTGTACGCGTGGATCGTCGTCATGAAGCCGCGTTCGATCGTGAACGCCTCGTGGAGGATCTTCGCGACGGGCGCGATGCAGTTCGTCGTGCACGACGCGTTCGAGATGAGGTGGTGCTTCTCCGGGTCGTACTCGCGGTCGTTGACGCCGAGCACCACGGTGAGGTCGGGGTCGGTCGCGGGAGCCGAGAAGACGACCTTCTTCGCGCCGGCGTCCAGGTGCTTCTGGCCGCCTTCGCGCTTGTTGAAGAGACCGGTCGACTCGAGCGCGACGTCGACGCCGAGCTCGGCCCACGGCAGATCGGCCGGGTCCCGCTCGGACAGGAACTTGATCTCGTGCCCGCCGACCCGGATGAAGCCGTCCCCGGCCTCGACCGTCTCGGCGAGGGTGCCGAGGGTGGAGTCGTGCTTCAACAGGTGCGCCATGGTCTTCGAGTCGCCGATGTCGTTCGCCGCGACGACCTCGAAGTCGCCTCCCTTCTGCAGCTGCGCCCGCAGGAAGTTGCGCCCGATCCTGCCGAATCCGTTGATCCCGACTCTGATCTTCGCCATGGTCTCCAAGCCTTTCGTTTTCGTTCGTTTCGTCTCTCCGTCGAGTCTAGCCAGGGTCGTCTGCGGGGAAGTACGCAGGAGGCCGCACGGGAACGGGGGTTTCCACGGAAATACGGAGCGAACGGCTGCGACCAGGTCGCCTGCGGCGACCTGGTCGCGGACTTACGCCCGCTACGCGGGACTTCGTTGCCTCCGGCACGCCGCAAAGCGGCGGGCCGGAGGGGAAGCTCCGAGGACGACCCTCCCCTCCGGTTGAACCACACTCGAGACCGTGGCGACGGACGGGGTCTGAATCCGTCGCCGGACGAGCGTAGACCCGCCGCGATCGAGTATGACGCCTCGGATTCCGGGGAGCTAGAGAGTTTGTAACTCGTATTGCGATCAATCCTCCGCGAGCTTCTGGAGCCGCCGCAGGCGGCGGTACGCGGCGGCTTTCGTCGCCGGCGGGCGGCAGCGGGCGGCGAGGTCGGCGATCGAGAGCGTCGGATGCCGGAGGCGCAGGGCGGCCAGCTCGCGCAGGTCGTCCGGGAGGGCGTCGAGGTCGAGCTTTCGCACCGCCTCGAGCTGCGCGTGGGCCGCACGGCTCGTGCGGACGAGGTTCGCGTGGTCGGCGTTCGCGAGCCGGTTCGCCTCGCCGCGGGTCGCTGCGAGCACAGAGCTCTCCTCGAGCACGAGCACGACGTCCGTCGCGCCGGCGGCGACGAGGACGTCCGCGATCGCCTCCGTCCCCTTCGCGTAGGCGGCCGCATGCCGAGCGCGTTCGGCGACGTGGAGCTCGGCGCCTTCGCGGGCGGCGACGGCGGCGAGGAAGCGCGCGCCCTCGACCTCGGCTGTCCGGATCTCGAGGTGCGGGTCGCGCGGGCCGCTGATCGAGCCGGCGCCGAGGAGCGCGCCGCGCAGGTAGGCGCCGCGGCAGCACCGGCGGGCGAGCACCCGCTGGGGCGGATGCTCGAGCGGCCGGTGCGAGGAGTCGAGCACCCCGGCCCGGTAGAGGGTGGCATAGGCGTGCGGCGATCCTTCGACGTGGAGCTGGTAGCGGGTTGCGCGGTCGAAGGCCCGGCGCTGGTAGGTGCGGATCTCCGACTCGACGTCGAACGCGCGCAGGAGCGCGAACGCGCGGCGGGCGACGCCCGAGCTCGAAAGGTCGAGATGGACGGCGACGTTCCCGCGCCCACGCAGGTGGACGCTGCCGGCGACGTAGAAGAGCCCGGACAGCTCCGCGAGGCGGTCGCAGTCGGACTGCGGCGCGATCGCCGCGAGCTCCTCGCGCAGGTCAGCGGAGAGAGGCACCTTCGAGCTCCAGCAGGCGGCGTTTGTACGCGACCCCGAACGAGCCGTACGAGCCGAGGCCCCCGGCTGCGACGACGCGGTGGCAGGGGACGAACAGGCCGAGCCTGTTTCGGGCGCAGAAGGTGCCGGCGGCCCGCGCCGCACCGGGCGCGCCGGCGAGCGCGGCGAGCTCGCCGTAGGTCACGACCTCCCCGCGCGGGATCTCCCGCAGCGCCCGCGCGCACCGCTCGAGAAACGGGGTCTCGTACTCGAGGTCGACCGGGACGTCCGCGAGCGCGACGGCCTCGCCCGCGAAGTACGCCTGCAGCCGGCGCACGAGCTCCGCCGCGAGGTCGCCGCCGCGAGGCGGCGCACCCGGAGACGCCGGGCGCGGCCAGGGCAGCTCGTGCCAGACGACGCGGCCGTCCTCGAGCCACAGCTCCCCCACGCCCCAGCCCTCCGCCTCGTAGGCGACCTGCGTCACCGCCACGACCCCCATCCTAGAATCCCGGCCATGAGCACCCACGCGATCTTCCGTGCACCGGAGCCGTACAACGAGCCCGTCAAGTCCTATGCGCCCGGCAGCCTCGAGCGTGCCGAGCTTCAGCAGCGGCTTCGCGAGCTGGAGTCGCACCAGCTCGACATCCCGCTCGTCATCGGCGGCGAGGAGGTTCGCACCGGCGAGACCTTCGACGCGGTGATGCCGCACCGGCGTGCGCACGTGCTCGCCAAGGTGCACAAGGGCGGCGGGGCCGAGGTCGAGCGCGCCGTCGCGGCCGCCGGCGCCGCCTGGCAGGACTGGTCGCGCACGCCGTGGGAGGAGCGCGCCGCCGTGATCCTGCGCGCGTCCGAGCTGCTCGCCGGCCCCTGGCGCTCGACGCTGAACGCGGCGACGATGCTCGGCCAGTCGAAGACCGCGCACCAGGCCGAGATCGACGCGGCGTGCGAGCTGATCGACTTCTGGCGCTTCAACGTCGAGTACATGACGCGGATCTACCGGGAGCAGCCGGCCTCCTCGCCCGGCGTCTGGAACAGGCTCGAATACCGGCCGCTCGAGGGCTTCGTCTTCGCGGTCACCCCGTTCAACTTCACCGCGATCGCGGGCAACCTCCCCACCTCGGCCGCGCTGATGGGCAACACGGTGATCTGGAAGCCGGCCTCGACCGCGGCCTACGGCGCGTGGTGGCTGATGAAGCTCTACGAGGCCGCGGGGCTGCCGCCGGGGGTGATCAACCTCGTCCACGGCTCCGGCTCCCAGGTCGGCGATCCGGCGCTCGCGAACCCGGACCTCGCTGGGATCCACTTCACCGGCTCGACCGGCGTGTTCAACGGCATGTGGAAGACCGTGGCGAACAACCTCGAGAGGTATCGCAACTACCCGCGCATCGTCGGCGAGACGGGCGGCAAGGACTTCATCGTCGCCCATTCCTCCGCGGACGTGGACTCGCTGGCGGCGGCGATCGTGCGCGGCTCGTTCGAATACCAGGGCCAGAAGTGCTCGGCGGCGTCGCGTGTCTTCGCGCCGTCGAACCTCTGGCCGGAGCTGAGAGAGCGCCTCGTCGAGGAGGTGCGCGGGCTGCGGATGGGCGACGTCTCCGACTTCTCGAACTTCGTCGGGGCCGTCATCGACGGCAGCTCGTTCGCGACGCAGAAGGCGGCGATCGACGAGGCGAACGCATCAAGCGAGGCCTCGGTGCTGGTCGGCGGCGGCTACGACGACTCCGACGGCTGGTTCGTCGAGCCGACGGTGATCGAGACGAGCGACCCGGACTTCCGCACGATGCGCGAGGAGCTGTTCGGGCCGGTGGTGACGGCGTTCGTGTACGACGAGCGCCGCTACGAGGAGACGCTCGACCTGATCGACCGGGGCGCGCCTTACGGGCTCACCGGCGCCGTCTTCGCACGCGAGCGGGCTGCCGTCGAGACGGCGCGGGAGAAGCTCCGCTACGCGGCGGGCAACTTCTACGTCAACGACAAGCCGACGGGCGCCGTCGTCGGGCAGCAGCCGTTCGGCGGCGCGCGCGCCTCCGGCACGAACGACAAGGCGGGCTCGATGTGGAATCTGATCCGCTGGGTCTCGCCGCGCACGATCAAGGAGACGTTCGTGCCGCCGACCGACTACCGCTACCCGTTCCTCGGCGAGGACTAGGAAGACGGCTTCGCCGGCTCTTCGGCGACGGACGCGACGAGCTCCTCGAAGGCCGCCCAGCGGGCAGCGAACTCCTCGACCTCGGCGATCGTCGTCACGAAGAGCTCCTCGTACCAGGCGTGGTCGCGAAGGTCCTCGGCGATCAGATGCAGCGCCATGCCGCCAGGCTAGATGCCAGTTGTTGGCGATCGTTGAGGGCGCTGTAAATTCGCACGCCGGCGCTCGAGGAGCGCGAGTGCCGCGGCCCCGGCCAGCGCGGGCAGCGCGAGGCACACGCCGGCGACGCGCACGCCGAACGCGCCGGCCAGCGCCCCGTCGGTGAGGCTCGCGACGGGCCGTAATCCGAGGAAGGCGACGCTCCAGAGCGCCATGATCCGCCCGCGCTGGTGCTCCTCGACCTCGAGCTGGAGCCGGCTCGTCGCCGACGTGTTCGAGGCGAGGTAGCCGAAGCCGGCGACGGCGAGGAACCCGAAGCCGAGCGAGAGCCAGGGGACGAGCGAGAAGGCGACGATGCCGCCGCCCACAGCGATGAGAGTCAAGAGCATGCGCCGCCTCGAGCCCGCGACGCGCCCCGCGAGCAGGAACGCGGCGGCGACGGCGCCGCCACCGAACGCGCCGATGATGTACCCGGCCTCGGTGTCCGGCCGGCCGAACGCATGCGCGAACGCGGGCGCCTCCGTGTTCACTGGATCGGACGCGAAGCCGACCGCGGACACGACGAGGAGGAAGGCGAGCAGCCGCGGCTGGGCCGCGACGAGCTTCAGGCTCTCGCGCAGCCGCGCCTCGCCGCGACCGGCGCGCCGCCGTTCCGCCGGCCGCACGAGAAGCAGGCCGGCGACGAGCAGGAGATAGGAGGCGGAGTTGATCGCGAACGACGCCGGGATTCCGAGCTCGTGCACGGAGACGGCGGCGAGCGCGGGGCCGATCGCGCGCGCGAGGTTGAACGTCATCGAGTTGAGCCCGACGGCGGAGGCGAGCTGGTCGCGCGGGACGAGCTCGCCGATCATCGCCTGCGACGCAGGCGAGGAGTAGGCGCTCGCGACGCCAAGGCCGACCGCGCAGGCGATCACGACCCAGACCGGCGCGTGGCCCGTCCACGCGAGCACGGCGAGCCCACCGCTGAGCCCGGTCGAGACGAACTGCGTCACGAGCAGCAGTCGGCGCCGGTCGAACCGGTCGGCCGCGCTCCCCGTCCACGGTGCGAGTAGCAGTACCGGCACGAAGTTCGCGAAGTTGAGGACGCCGAGCAGGAAGGCGGAGTGCGTCAGCCGGTAGATCAGCAGCGCCGCGGCGAGGTTCTGGAACCACGTGCCGCTGGCCGACGCTGCATTGCCGACGAAGTACGGACCGAAGTTCCGGTCACCGATCAGCCGCAGGGCCGCGGCCGGCCCGGTCGCGCGCGCAGCTATCCGCGGCCAGCCTTGTGCAGCTGCGCGTAGATCTGGCGCGCCGTCTTCGCCGGGACGCCGGGCACGCCTTCCAGCTCGTCCTGGCTCGCGGCCAGCATCTCCTCGACCGAGCCGAAGTGCTGGATGAGCGCGCGCCGCCGGGCCGGGCCGACGCCGGCCAGCTCGTCGAAGATCGAGCCGAACCCGCGCGACTCCCGCCGCTGACGGTGGAAGCCGAGCGCGAAGCGATGCGCCTCGTCCCGGAGCTGCTGCAGGAGCTGCAGGCCAGGGTTGTGGCGCGAGAGCACGATCGGCTCGGCCCGGCCGGGGACGAACACCTCCTCGATCCGCTTCGCGAGCGCGATCACGGCCACGCGCGGCAGGTCGTATGCGCGCATGGCCTCCACCGCGGCCGAGAGCTGCCCCTTGCCGCCGTCGACGACGACGAGGTTCGGGGCCGCGGCGAACGACGCGTCATACGTCTCCCCGGGCCGGTCCCCGGCGTGACGTGCATACCGGGCGAAGCGCCGCGAGATCACCTCCGCCATCGCGGCGAAGTCGTCCGGCTCGGCGCCCGCCGTCTTGATCCCGAACTTGCGGTAGTCCGACTTCTTCGAGACGGCGTCCTGGAAGACGACCATCGAGCCGACCGGGTCCTGTCCCATGGCGTGCGAGATGTCGTAGCACTCGATCCGGATCGGGAGCGACTCGAGGTTGAGCGCCTCGCGCAGCTCCTCGAGCGCCTCGTAGCGGCGGGCGCGCCTCTGCTCGGTCTGCGCCTGCTCGGTGACGAGCGCGTGCCTCGCGTTCTCGTCGGCGAGCTCGCGCAGGCGCCGCTTCTCGCCGCGCTCGGCCGTGCGCACCTCGACCCGCGCGCCGCGCCGCTCCGAGAGGAAGCCGGCGAGCGCAGAGAGATCGCCGGCGTCACGCGGGACGACGATCTGCGGCGGCACGCTCGGCACGCTCCCGTAGTACTCGAGGCAGAACGACTCGAGCACCGTCGTCACGTCCTGGCCGCCGACGTTCTCGAGATGGAACGAATACCGGTCGACCATCTTGCCGCCGCGCAGCGGGAAGATCTGGACGACGGCCCGGTCGCCGTCGGCCGCGAAGCCGATCACGTCGGCGGCGCCACCCGAGTGCCGCTCGACCGACTGCCGCTCGACGAGATGCTGCACCGCGAACAGCCGGTTCCGGTAGCGGACCGCGTCCTCGAACCGCTCCTCTGCCGCCGCGGCGTGCATCCGCTGCTCGAGCTCGCGCTGGATCGGCTTCACGTCGCCGGACAGGAACTCGATCACGGCGTCGATGATCGCGCGGTAGTCCTCCCGCGAGACGTAGCCGACGCAGGGCGCGAGGCAGCGGTCGATGTGGAAGTCGAGGCAGGGGATCCCGGAGTGCCGGCCCGGCTTCGGGCCCTCGCAGGGCCGGTAGGGGAAGACGCGGTTGAGCACGTCGAGCGTCTCCCGCACCTTCTTGGCGTTCGCATACGGCCCGAAGTACCAGACGCCGGGGCGGTGCCGCTCGCGGGTGAACATGACGCGCGGGTACTCGTCCTCGACCGTGACCGCGATGTACGGGAACGACTTGTCGTCGCGCAGGCGGACGTTGAACGGGGGCCGGTGGCGCTTGACGAGGTTCTGTTCGAGGTGGAGCGCCTCCACCTCGCTGCCGGTGACGATCACCTCCACGTCGGCGACGCGCTCGGGAAGCTGCCGGATCTGCACCCGGCCGTCGGTCGTCTTCTGGAAGTAGGAGCGGACGCGGGAGCGCAGCGACTTCGCCTTGCCGATGTAGAGCACCTCGCCGCCGGCGTCGCGGAACACGTAGACCCCGGGCCGTGCCGGCAGCGCTTTCAGCTGGTTCTCGACGCGGCTCTCCACGACAGGGCAACGGTAGCCCGCCAGCTAGGATTCGTGGACATGAGCGGCCAGTACGTCGCATACACGTTCTACCGGGTCGACCCGGCCTGGCGGCGGCTCCCCGACGAGGAGCGCCAGGCGGGCAAGGACGCCTTCGCCGAGGTGATCGAGGAGTTCGCCGACCGCTTCGACGCGCTCCGCTGCTACACGACGACGGGCGTCCGCGCCGAGACGGACTTCTTCTTCTGGAAGATCACGCAGCGGTACGACGACCTCGGCGAGCTCGGGGCCGCGCTCAACGGGACGCCGCTGGCGGGCTGGCTCGAGACGCCCTATTCGTACCTCGCGACCACGAAGGCGTCCCAGTACACGAGCGCGCGCAAGGCGCGCAAGATCGTCCCGAAGGGGTCGCCGTACCTCGTCGTCTACCCGTTCGTGAAGGTGCGCCCCTGGTACGCGCTGCCGGAGGCCGACCGGCAGCGGGCGATGGAGGAGCACATGCGCGTCGGGCACGAGTTCGCGTCGATCCACAACCACACGACCTACTCGTTCGGGCTCGACGACCAGGAGTTCATGACCGTCTTCGAGTGCGACGAGCCGGCGGACTTCATGCACCTGATGCTGACCCTGCGCGAGAGCGAGGCGTCGCGCTACACCGAGCGCGACACGCCGATCTTCGTCGGCCAGTCCGTCCCGGTGCGAGCCGCCCTCGACGCCCTCGACGGAGCCGCCGTCAGGGCCGAACAGCTCTAGGCTTCCGCCCGCGCAACCCGGCGAGGGCCGGAGGTTAGGGCAGCGCAGCGCCCTAACCGAAGGCCGAACCCACGCGGTCGGGGAGGCGACAGCCCCACCGACCGCGCCGTGCGTTCCTACGAGAGCGTGTGTTGTTCGCGCCACGTGCGCCACATGGCGAAGCCTGAGAGCGCGAGCACGGCGACGAAGGCGAGCACCTGGAGGCCGTGCGCGCCGCCGTACCAGTCCACGCCGAGGTCGGCGACCGCGAGCAGCGCGGCCCCGTAGAAGACGACCCGGGCCCGCAGCGACCACATCCCGATCTCGGCCCGCCGCTCTCGCCACATCAGGAAGACGAAGAAGGCGATCGCGAGCAGGAACGCGATCCGGGCGAGCACGACGATCGCGGCGAGCGCAGTCTCGAGCTGGAGCAGGACGACGATCCCTGCGATCGCGGCGAGGATCAGGAACCCGCGCAGTGTCGGGTTCAGGCGGGAGAAGAAGGCTCTCAACCGGTCATGTACGCCCGCACGGCGAGCGCTCCTGCCACCAGAGTAGCCCCCGCGAACCACCTGAGCCGGGCCCGCCGGTCGGCGGGGGCGTAGAGCCAGGGCGAGAGCGCGGCCAGCAGCGCGAGCGAGCCGTACAGGTAGTGCAGCCGCTGCGGTGCCCGGCGGTGGTCGGAGAGCAGCAGCAGCCCGAGTCCCACCTGTGCCACGAGCAGCGTCTGGGTGAGCGCGAGCAGGTGCGTGACGATCCCGCGTGGCTCGCGCCGGCGGTAGTAGGCGACCCCTGCCAGCAGCGCCGCCCCCCATGTCGCCGCCAGCACGAGGAATGCGAATGTGTGATGCGCCGTTAGCATCGAGACGCAACCACCCTACTGAGAGGACGCGACGTGGTCGAAGAAGGAAAGGCCGCCCCCGACTTCGAGCTGAGGAGCGACACCGGAGAGACGGTGCGGCTCTCGGCCCTGCGCGGCCGTCCGGTCGTCCTGTACTTCTATCCGAAGGACGACACGCCCGGCTGCACGACGCAGGCGTGCGGGATCCGCGACTCCTTTGCAGAGTTCGAGCACGCCGACGCGGTCGTGCTGGGCGTATCGCCCGACGACGAGGGCTCGCATGTGAAGTTCCGCAAGAAAGTACGGGCTTCCCTTTCCACTGCTCGCAGACACGAACCACACCGTCGCCGAGCAGTACGGCGTCTGGGGCGAGAAGCGCTATCTGGGCAAGACGTTCTTCGGTGTGAGCCGCTCGACGTTCGTGATCGACGCCGACGGCACCGTGAAGAAGATCTTCCACAACGTGAAGCCGGCGACGCACGCAGACGAAGTGCTCGCCGCTCTCGGCACGTAGCGACCGAACCGAAATCCCTCGTTAGGGGGATCGGCCCTCCCTATTCCGGGGGGTGCATAGCGGTGCGCCCGCGCGCGAGGATCGATCGACGACCCCCCTTCCCATGCAACTCACCCTCCGCGATCCGGCCTACACCGACCGTCTGGCCTCGTTCCTACGCAGCCTCGGCCAGCGTCCGATCGTCAGCGGCCCTGACTACGTCGAGCTCGAAGAGTCCGGCGACGAGGTCGACCGTGCCGAGCTCGAGATCTACCTCCGCGTCTGGCGGGTGCTGTACCCGGACGCCGAGGTCGAGCTGGACTCGTAGGAGGGCTGGGCCGCTACGCCGCGGTCGCGAAGCTGGCGGAGGCGCGCTTGGCGGAGTCCGCGAGCTGACGCCGGACACCGTCGATCACGCTGTCGCACTCGTGCAGCTCGGCGTAGGTCGCCCCGCGCCTTGCGAGCAGGTTGCGGACGAAGACGAGATCCCGGATGTGGCGGATGTCGTCGTCGACCTCGCCCTGGGGGTCGGAAAGCTTCCTGTACATGCGGGTCACGTTCGCGGTGCTCACGTCGGCTCCTTTGTGAGGTTGATGCCTGGGAGCATCGCGAGCGCGCCTGAGACCGGGGTGAGAACAGGTTGTGAGATTCCTAAGACCTCAGGGGATCCGAACGTCCCTGTGCTCGGCCGCGACACGCTTCTCCTCCTCCGTGAGGTCGGATTCCTTGACCGGGGTCACGAGCGACCAGTGGTTGCCCACCGGGCAGCGCTGGAATCGCCACCAGCCCAGGCGAACCGCCTTCAGCGACGCTCCCGGAACCCAGATCGTCGTGAACAGATGGCCCTGCCGGCAACGGACGACGAGACGTCCGCCGATCCGGAACCCGCGAATCCGCAACAGCGCCGGTTCCAGTAGGACGGCGGCGGCGATCACGAGTGAACGGCGCTTGCGCATGGGCTTCGACCTCAGTGCGGATGAGAGGACTTGAACCTCCACGAGCTTTCGCCCACACGGACCTGAACCGTGCGCGTCTACCAATTCCGCCACATCCGCGCGGATCGACAGTGTAGCCGCGTGAAACCGGGATCCGCGCCCATGCGTACCATGTCCCGGCTGTCCCGGGTCAGCCTCCTTCCCGTCCTGCTCGGCTCGCTCGCACTCTGCGCGGTGGCCGGCGCCACGGCGCGGACCGGCCCCGCCGCCGCGCGCGGCGGCGACCTGGTCGAGGTCGTCGTCACGCTGCCGCAGCCGCCGCTCTCGGAGGCGATCCTCCACGATCGCAGACTCGCGGCCGCGGCGACCGTGAACCACCGCGTGAACGTGCGCGCCCCGGCGAGCGTCGCCTACCTGCGCACGCTCGCGGCCGCGCAGAGGCAGCTCCAGGCGCGGGTCGTCCGCGCGATCCCGCAGGCACGGGTGCGCTGGCACTACGGCGTGGTGCTCAACGGTATGGCCGTGGTCGTTCCGCGCTCCCAGCTCGGCCGCCTCGACGCCCTCAAGGGGGTGACCGTCTGGCCGACCGTGACCTACCACGAGCTCCTCGACCGCACGCCCCAGCTCATCGGCGCCCCGACCGTCTGGGGCCCGACCCTGGCCACCGCCGGGAACGGCATGAAGATCGGGATCATCGACGACGGGATCGACCAGACCCACGTCTTCTTCTCCCCGGCCAACTTCAGCTATCCGCCGGGCTTCCCGAAGGGGAACACCGCGTACACGACCCCGAAGGTGATCGTCGCGCGCGCGTTCGCTCCCGCCGAGCCGGCGTGGAAGTACGCGAACCTGCCGTTCGACCCGCAGTACTCCGACCACGCGACGAACGTCGCCGGGATCGCCGCCGGCGACCACGGCACGATCGCGAACGTCCAGGGGAACAACATCCCCGTCTCCGGGATCGCACCGAACGCGTACCTCGGCAACTACAAGGTGCTGACCATCCCGACCGAGCAGTTCGGGCTCGACGGCAACTCGCCGGAGATCGCGGCCGGCATCGAGCAGGCCGTGACGGACGGCATGGACGTGATCAACCTCTCGCTCGGCGAGCCGGAGGTCGAGCCGACGCGCGACGTCGTCGTGCAGGCGATCGACGACGCGGCGGACGCCGGCGTCATTCCCGTGATCGCGGCCGGGAACGACAACCTGGACGCCGGCCGCGGCTCCATCGGATCGCCCGGCACCGCGCCGAAGGCGATCACGGTCGCCGCCTCGACCGAGGGCGACGCGGGCCCCGCCGACGAGATCGCCGACTTCTCCTCGAGCGGCCCCACGCCCGTCTCGCTCCAGATGAAGCCGGACGTCACCGCGCCCGGCGTCGATCTCCTCTCCTCGCTGCCGCACAACCAGTGGTCGCCGCACGACTGGAGCGGCACGAGCATGGCGACCCCGCACGTCGCCGGCGGCGCCGCGCTGCTCAAGGAACGCCACCCGACCTGGTCGGTCGAGCAGATCAAGTCGGCGCTCGAGTCGACGGGCGACCCGGTCCATGTCGCCAGGACGATGAACGAGGTCACGCCGTTGCGGGAGGGCGGCGGGCGCATCGACCTGCCGCGCGCGGACAACCCGCTCATCTTCACCGACCCGACGGGTCTCTCGTTCGGCCTCGTCAGGCGCGGCGGTACGGCCACCCTGCAACTCGCGGTGACCGACGCCGGAGGCGGCCCTGCCCCCTGGACGGTGTCGGTCGTGCCGCAGGAGGCGCCGGCCGGGACGACGCTCGCCCCGACGTCGACGCAGGTCGCCGCCGGCTCGAGCGTCGGGCTCACGCTCACGGTCGCGGCCGACGCAACCCTCGGCACCGCGACCGGCTTCGTCGAGCTCACGCGCGACACCGACGTTCGCCGCGTCCCCTACTGGCTGCAGGTCGAGGCGCCGCAGCTCGCCGGCGAGCCGCACACGACGCTCGCGGTACCGGGCGTCTACCAGGGCGACACCGCCGGCAGGCCGTCGCTCGTGTCGACATACCGGTATCCCGAGGGCAATCTCGGCTCGGGGATCCCGCTCAACCTCTCCGGGCCGGAGCAGGTCTTCCGGTTCCGCGTCACGACGCCGATCGCGAATTTCGGCGTCGCCGTCCTCAGCCGGGCCCCGGGCGTCCGCGTCTCGCCGCGGCTCGTCGTCGCCGGCGACGAGAACCGGCTCGTCGGCTACACCGGGCTGCCGGTCGACATCAACCCGTACGGGCTCTTCGGCAACGCGGACGCGGTCGTCGCCGACATCCTCCCGGCACCCGGCGCATACGACGTCGTCTTCGATACGCCCGCCGGGGCGAAACCGGGGAAGTTCACCTTCCGCTTCTGGGTGAACGACGTCACGGCGCCGACCGTGAAGTTGCTCACGCGCACCGTCCGCCTCGGCGCGGCGGTGAAGCTCTCCGTGCGCGACGCCGGCTCGGGAGTCGACCCCCGCTCGGTCCACGCCGTCGCCGACGCGCGCCACGTCGCCGCGAGCTACTCCGCCGGCACCGTCACGGTGTTGGGCATCACGCGCAAACCCGGCAGGCACACGCTGGCGGTGACCGTCGCCGACAACGAGGAGACGAAGAACATGGAAGACGTCGGCCCGATCCTGCCGAACACCCGCACCGTGCACACGACCTACGTCGTGCGCGGCTAGCGGCGGTCCGTCTCCTCGATCGTCGGCAGCTGGGCAAGATCCCGCTCGACGCTGGCCGCAAAGTCGTCTGCCTCCGAGGGCACGATCCGGAACGACGCCTTCCGCTTCTCCCGCGCACGACGCCTGCGCGCATCGACCCCCACATGCGCGCCGAAGCGCGGCCACTCTGCTCCGACGACGACGGCGAGCGCCAGCGCGAGCAGGGCGATGTACAGCCAGCTCACGAACCGATCTTAGCGGCTCTCCGGCCGCCTGGACACCTGCCGGCGACCTCGATCCGGAGCTAATCCAATCGGCCCTCCCGGCCGATAGAAGCGGTCATGAGCGGACCGTTTCTCCTCGGCTATGCGTTGTTCTGGGCGACGCTGATGCGGGCCCTGCTCGTGAAGGCGCGCCTCCTGCCGCCCACCTGCGCCCGCTGCGGCCTTCCCTTCGAGCGCCGCGCGCTCGGCGAGCGCGTCTGCCACTGCGGCGGCGACTGACAGTCAGGCGGCGGCTGCGCCGAACAGCTCGGCGAGCTTTCGCTCGAGGTAGCCGAGATACGGCGCTGCGTCCATGCCGGCTCCGACGGCGCGCTGGAGCAGCTCCTGAGGCGTGAACACCCGGCCGTGCCGGTGCACATGCTCGCCAAGCCATTCTCTCAGCGGCGTGAACTCGCCCCGCTCGAACTGCTCCTCGAGGTCGCCCAGGTCGCCGGTCGCACGCTCCCACAGCTGCACGGAGACGACGTTGCCGAGCGCGTAGGTGGGGAAATAGCCGAAGCTCATGTCCGACCAGTGGACGTCCTGGAGGACGCCGCGCGAGAAATCCGGCGGCTGCAGGCCGAGGTACTCGCGCATCTTCGCGTCGAAGGCGTCCGGCAGGTCCCGCAGCTCGACGTTGCCGTAGAGCACCTCTCGCTCGAGCTCGAAGCGGAGGATGATGTGCAGGCAGTAGGTGATCTCGTCTGCGTCGACGCGCCTGAGGGACGGCTGCACCTTGTTCAACGCGCGATGGAACTGCTCCAGCGGCACGGCGCCGAACTGCCCGGGGAACTCGTTCTGAAGCTGCGGGTAGAAGAACTTCCAGGTGGACAGGCTGCGCCCGACGAGGTTCTCCCACATGCGGCTCTGCGATTCGTGCAGCGCGGCCGACACGCCGTGGCCGAGCGGCGTGCGGTCGAACCGCGCCTCGACCTGCCGCTCGTAGACCCCGTGGCCGAACTCGTGCAGGCAGGAGAGGATCCCGTGCAGGCTGTCCTCGTGGAAGTTCGTCGTCAGACGGATGTCGCCCGGCGACATCGACATCGCGAACGGGTGCACCGTGCGGTCGAGCCGCCACGCCGCGCGGTCCATCCCCCACCGCTCGAGCACGGAGAGTGAGAAGCGGCGCTGCGCGTCGTGCGGAAAGCGGGCGTGGAGGCACGAATCGTCGACCGGCGGCGCGTCGGCCACCGCGCGGAGCATTGGCACGAGCGCCGTCTTGAGCTGGTCGAAGATCGCTTCGACCTCGGCCGTCTTCATCCCCGGCTCGTAGTCGTCGAGCAGGACGTCGTAGGGATCCCCGTGCGCCTCGAAGCAGCGGATGTACTCGCGCCGCAGCTCGAGGTTGTGCTCGAGGTGGGGCAGCATGATCCCGTAGTCCTCCTGCTCGCGCGCGTGCAGCCAGGCCCGGTAGCCGAGCGAGCCGGCGCGGGTCAGCTCGGCGCGGAGGTCGGGCGGGACACGGGTTGCCTTCTCGTAGTCGCGGCGCGCGACCCGGATGAGGCTCGCCTCGTACGAGTCGTAGTCGTGTGCGTCCTCGAAGGGGCGCAGCTCCTCGAACAGCTCGCCCAGCTCGGGCTTTACCTGAAGCTCGTGTGCGATCCGGTTCAACGTGGCGCGGTGCTCGGCGCGCGCGTCGGCCCCGGCAGGCGGCATCTTCGTCTCCTCGTCCCAGGAGAGGAGGCCGGCGGCCTTCTCGAGGTCGTGAATCTCGCCCAGGCGACGCTCGAGCTCCTGAAAGCGGCCGTTCACGAGACGTTCACCCGCGGGAGGGTAGCCGGATCGCCGTGGAGGCGTCACGCATCTCGTCGCCGACGAGGAACCAGACGGCGCGGGCGTACGCCAGCGGGCGCCCGTCCCGGAACAGGGCCGTTCCCGCGTGGAGGCGCCGCCCCTCGCCGCCGAGCGGCCAGGCGACGACGACACATTCCTCGCCGGCCGCCGGGGCCTCGAGGACGCGGGCGGTGAGACGGCCGAGAACGCTCAAGCCACGCGAGCCGGAGGCGGTGACCGCGTGCGCCCCTGGGCAGTCGAGCGAGGCCCAGGCGAGCTCGCGCGGGAGCGGGCCCGGCCCTGCGAGCCGCTCGGACGGCCGCCAGGCAACGACGATCCGTCCGTCCCCGGCCGGGACCGGGCGCAGCCGGAGCCCGTCGCCCTCGGCGCGCGCCGGGCCGCAGGTGAAGCAGCCCGGGAACGGATGATCCTCCTCGGCGTGCCGGGCGGCGAGGCGCTCCGCCTCGGCGAAGGACGGCGCCTCGGGCAGCGCGAGCTCGAGCTCGGCGGGACGGGCCTCGGCCACGAGCGCGCCGCCGTCGAGAATGCGGACGCCGTCGGAGCGGCGCTCGACGCGAAGGGGCCGGTCGAGCGGAGGCGGCAGGCGCAGCGTCACCTCGACGGTCTCGGCGTCGAGCAGCGCGGCGATGCGGCCGCACGTGTAGCCGCCGTTCCCGGAGTTCTGCGGCCCGCGGAACCGCCGCTCGATCACGAGCTCGTCCATGCCTCCCAGACCCTCGGTCGGTGCGCGGAATCGTCCGCAGCGGAGCTCCCCGGGTTGGACTCGAACCAACAACCCTCCGGTTAACAGCCGGATGCTCTGCCAATTGAGCTACCGGGGATCGGCGGGCGCCATTCTAGCGAGGGGTCAATCGAGCTCGCGAATCTCGGCGCGGATGCGCTGCAGCGCCTGCTGAAGCTGCAGGACGCGCCCGTTGGCGGCGGCTGCGAGCTCGCGCTCGAGCTGGCGCTCGCGCAGCCCGAGCAGCAGCTGCTTCGCGGTCGGGACGCCGATGCTCTCCTGCTCGGCCAGCGCGTACAGCTCGGCGAGCAACGGGGTCAGCTCGCCGTCGGCCGGAGCCTCGCCGAGCAGGTGCGCCCGCGCGTGGCGGTGCAGCTCGCTGTCGAAGTGCTCGGGGCCGAGCTCGGCGAGGATGCGCAGCAGCTCCGGGTGCGCGGCGACCCCGGCCAGCGCATTCCGCTCGAGCCGCGCGCCCGCGTCGAGCAGCCGCGGCGAGACGACGCCTGCGGCTCTCGAGCTGCCCCGGGCCGGAGCGAGCCCAGCCTGCGTCTCGGGCGGCAGGTCGAGCAGGTCGGCGGCGAGACGGAGCGCGTCCTGCCGCTCCGGCGAGTCGGGGAGCGTGGCGAGAAAGGCCCGGATCGTGGCGAACGCGCTCTGCCGGTCGCGCGCCCGCTCGTGCTCGAGCCGGACGCGGTGGCACGGATAGCTCGCCGGCGAGGCGAGTCGCAGCTCGAACGCGGCCGGGTCGTCCGCGGGGTCGGTCCCCTTCGGCAGCGACACGACCTGGACGTCGAACCCCTGCCGCACCGCGAGCTCCATCCCGCGCAGGGTCGCGTCCTGCCCGGCGGCGTCGGCGTCGAAGCAGAGGAAGAGCCGCTTCGTCAGTCGCGTGAGCTCACGCAGCTGCATCTCCGTCAACGCCGTGCCCATCGACGCGACGACCGGCAGGAAGCCGGCCTGCCGCAGCGCGAGCACGTCCGTGTTCCCCTCGACGACGACGGCGCGGTCGTCCTTCGCGATCGCCTGCCGGCCCGTGTCGAGGCCGTAGAGAAGGTCGCCCTTCTTGAAGAGATCGCTCTCCGGCGAGTTGACGTACTTCGCCTGGAGGCGGTCGTCGTCGTACAGCTTGCGCGCCTGGAAGCCGCGCACCGCGCCCCGCGCGTCGGCGAGCGGAAAGAGGAGCCGGCGCTGGAAGTAGTCGTTGCCGCTGCGGTTGCTCAGCCCCGCTGCGAGCAGCTCGTCGCGCGTGTATCCCTCCTGCAGCGCGCGCCGCGACAGCGTTCCGCCTTCGGGCGCGTAGCCAAGCCGGAACGTCTTGCACACCTCCTCGCCGAGCCCACGCGAGGTGAGGTACTCGCGCGCGAACGCCCCGTGCTCGCTCTCCCACAGGACGCGCTCGTAGAACGCGGTTGCGCGCTCGAGCACCTGCCTGAGCCGCTCACGCCGGCGCCGCTGCAGCTCCGCCTCGGGCGAGATCTCCTCGTACTCGATCGCGACGCCGAAGCGCTTCGCGAGCGACTCGATCGCGCCGACGAAGTCCACCTGCTCCAGCCGCTCGACGAAGGAGATCGCGTCGCCGCCCTCGCCGCAGCCGAAGCACTTGTACGTGCCGCGGGCCGGCGACACGGTGAAGCTCGGCGTCCGTTCCTGGTGGAACGGGCAGAGCCCCTTGTACGTGCCGCCGGACTTGCGCAGGCGGACGTAGTCCTCGACGAGCGGCAGGATCTCGGCGGCCGCCTTGACCGCCTCGACCGAGGTGTCCTTGATCCGCGCCACCGCTATTCGAGCTCGGCGGCGTACGTCAGCGCGAAGCGGTCGGTCATCCCGGCAAGGTAGTCGGTCGCGTGCTCGAGATCGTCTCCACGCTCGTCGACGAGGTGCTCGAAGATGCGCCTGACCGTCCGCCGGATGCGCGCGTGCTCTTCGGCCGAGTGCGGGCCGAGGTAGACGCGGTCGAACATGAACGACCGCAGTGCGAGCATCGCGCCGCCGATCTCGTCGCTCTGCGCGATGTCCCTCGCCTCCGCGGACGTCTCCACCAGGTCGTGCACCAGCGTGTCGATCCGCCGCGAGCCGGTCGCGCCGAGCACCGCGAGCTCGTTCGCCGGCAGGTCGCGGGGATCGAGGATGCCGGCGCGGATCGCGTCGTCGATGTCGTGGTTGATGTACGCGACGCGGTCGACGATGCGGACGATCTTCCCCTCGAGCGTCTCGGGCTCGTCGGGTCCCGTGTGCTTGAGGATCCCGTCGCGCACCTCCCACGTGAGGTTCAACCCGCGTCCGTCGCGCTCGAGCCGCTCGACCACGCGGAGCGAGTGCTCGTTGTGCCGGAAGCCGCGGGCGCCGCGCTCGCGCAACAGCTCGTCGAGAGCCTGCTCGCCGGCGTGGCCGAACGGTGGATGCCCGAGGTCGTGGCCGAGGCCGACCGCCTCGACGAGGTCCTCGTTGAGGCGCAGCGCCCGCGCGACGCCGCGTGCGATGCCGGTCGTCTCGAGCGTGTGCGTCAGCCGCGTCCGGAAGTGGTCGCCCTCCGGGTCGACGAACACCTGGGTCTTGTGACGCAGACGGCGGAACGCCTTCGCGTGCACGATCCGGTCGCGGTCGCGCTGGAACGGCGTGCGCAGGCGGCACTCCTCCTCGGGCAGATTCCGTCCGCGGCTCTCATACGAGCGAACCGCGAGCGGCGACAGCCAGCGCTCCTCGTTCTCTCGGACGAGGCTCTCGAAGGCATCGGCAACTCGACCGGCAAGCTCCGGCATCAGTGCCCCGTCAGTGAATGTTGCCGCGCTTCTGGCGCGCGAGCGCCAAGCGATGCAAGGACGCAGGGAGCGCCGATAGTTGCACTATCGGCGCGACTGAGGACGCGGCAGCGCGCCGTGTGATCGCGCGCCAGAAGCCCGGAGGGCATTCGCTGACGGGGCACATAGGCCAGCGTAGTCGCTCGAACGGAGGTCGCACAGTGGCCGTGCGGGGCCCTGGCGCCCGGCCGCAGACCTCGTAGAATCAGAGCGGGGAGACGGAGGAGGAAGCGACTCGTGCGCACGTGCGTTCAATGCTCGAGGGACCTCGCGGACGAGTTCCGCTTCTGCCCTCACTGCGGCGCCGCGCAGCGCAGCAAGATCGTCGAGTACTTCAGCGGCCACCCCGGGCTCGGCGACGGCGGGCTGCGCGTCTCCGCCTACCTCACCTCGCCCCGTCACCTCCGCTTCAGCATCTGGCGGCACGAGAGCGCGGAGTCCGCGCTCTCGCTCGGCCCCGTCGAAGCGGAGCGGCTCGGCCGGTTCCTGCTGTCGGTCACCCCGCGCCGCGACGGCTTCCGGGCCGGGCGCTCGCTCCGCCGTCGGGCGCGGGCGCTCCAGGACGCGGTCAGACGATGATCGGGACCGTGCCGCCGTCGGCGCTCCAGGCGGCGCCGGTGACGTAGCTCGCCCGCGGGGAGCACAGAAACGCGATCACGGCGGCGATCTCCTCCGGCTCGGCCAGACGCCCGAGCGGCCGTCCCGCGCCGACGCCTGCGAGCACGTCCTCGCGCGACTTGCCGCTGCGCGCACCCTGCTGGTCGGCGAGCCCGCCCTCGCCGAGCCACGCCTGTGTCGCGGTCGGCCCGGGCGTGACGGCGTTGCAGCGGATCCCGTCCTTCGCGTAGACGTCCGCGACGAGCCGCGACAGCGACAGCACCGCGGCCTTCGACACCGAGTAGTCGGGCATCGAGGTCGACGGGCGCTTGCCGGCGGTCGACGAGACGTTCACGATCACCCCCGCCCCGCGCGCCTGCATCGCCGGCAGCACGGCGCGGATCGCACGGACGTAGCTCATGACGTTCAGCTGCCAGATCTCCTCCCACTGCTCGTCGGTCACCTCCGCGAACGTGCGCTGGAAGGCGATGCCGACGTTGTTCACGAGGCAATCGACCCGGCCGAGCTTCGCTTCGACCTCGCCGACGAGGCGCTCGGGCTCGCCGGTGCGGCCCAGATCGGCCGCGACGTGGAGCGCCTCGCCGACACCGGGCGCCTGCGCGCCGCGGCCGGTCGTGACGACGGTCGCGGCTTCGGCGGCGAGCAGCCGCGCGGTCTCCAGGCCGATGCCGCCGGTCGAGCCGGTGACGAGGCAGACGGAGTCGCGCAGGCCGAGATCCACGGCTGGCTAGCCTAGCTTCCGGTGGCCACGCTCATCCTCGTACGGCACGGCGAGACGGACTGGAACGCCGCGGGGCGCCTGCAGGGGCACACCGACCGGCCGCTGAACGACTACGGCCGCTCGCAGGCGCAGGCGCTCGCCGAGCGGCTCGCGGCCGAGCAGGTCGACGCCGTCTACGCCAGCGACCTCGCCCGCGCCAGGGAGACGGCCGACATCGTCGCCGCGCGTCTCGGGCTGCCGGTCGCCGTGCACGCGGATCTGCGCGAGAAGAACTGGGGCAACTGGGAGGGACTCACGGCCGCCGAGCGGGAGCGCGTCGACTTCGAGGGCGAGACGACCGCGGCGCACCGCGAGCGGACGCTCCGCGTCCTGCGCTCGATCGCCGGGCGGCATGCCGGCGAGCGCGTGGTCGTCGTCACGCACGGCGGCTCGATCCGGCGCGCCCAGGCGGCGGTCCTCGGCGTGGCGCTGTCCGTGCTGGAGAACTGCGCCGTCTGGGCCGTGGCCTGCGAGGACGGGTTGTTCCGCCCGATAGACTGACGTTCGAGCCGGTGGAGGACTACACCAGCAAATACAAGGGCGAACAGGTCGAGGTGGCTCTCTTCGGGGGGGAGTACCAGGAGGGCGTCCTCACCGCCTACTGCTACGTCGACGAGGTCGCGCACATCGAGCTGAACGGGCACATCCTCGTGCCGCTCCAGAACATCGCCTCGCTCCACTGCTCGAGCCGCTGCGACGCCCCGCAGAACGAAGACTGGCCGCCGCGGGGGCTGCTGGACGACGACGGCCGCGGCGAGCCCGAAGACGCGTAGCGCACGGTGCGCGGCTTCATCGCGGCCCGAAACGTCGTGAAGGCCTGGCTGCTCCTGCTCGGCATCACCGGCCTCTTCGCGCTGGCCGGCTGGGAGCTCGGGGGTTACCGCCTCCTCTCCATCTTCGGCTTCTGCGCGCTTCTGCTCGTCACCGGGAGCTACTGGTACTTCGACCGCGTCGTGCTCGGCATGGTCGGCGCGCGCGAGCTGCCGGTCGGCGAGGCCCCGCTGCTGCATTCGAACCTCGAGCGCCTGGCGGCGATCGCGGGGGTCGTGAAGCCGCGGCTGTACCTGATCCCGGACGGGCTGCCGCGCGCGCTCGCGACCGGCCGCGGGCCGCGCAGCTCCGCGCTCGCCATCAGCGCCGGGTGCGTCTCCGCCTGCACGCCCGCCGAGCTCGAGGGCGTGCTCGCGCACGAGCTGGCGCACGTCCGGCATCGCGACGTCGCCATCCAGACCGCGGTCGTGGTGCTCGCCGCGTCGCTCGTCGAGCTGAGCCGTGTGGGCGGCTGGCTCCAGCGAGCGCTCCTGTTCGTCCTCGGCCCGGTCGCGGCCGCGTGCGTCCACGTGCTGCTCTCGCCGAAGCGGGAGTTCGAGGCGGACCGAACCGCCGCCGGCATCTGCGGCTCGCCGCACGGGCTCGCCGACGCCCTGATCCGGCTCGAGCAGGCGGCCGAGCTCCTCGACTTCCAGGCGAGCCCTGCCACGGAGCCGCTCTATACGCTGAACCCGTTCATGGAAGAAGGGCTCGCCGCGCTGTTCGTAACGCACCCGCCGGTCGGCGAGCGCGTGCGCAGGCTGCGCGACCTCGACGAGGTCTGGCGCGAGAAGCTCGGGAACGAGGCCGCGTGACGCTCGCGATCCGACCCGAGGAGTACGCGGCCCGGCGGACGGCGCTGGCGGCCGGCTTCGACCAGCGCGGGCTCTCCGGCGCGGTGCTGTTCGACCCACACCACGTCTCCTACTACACGGGGTTTTCGTTCATCCCGACCGAGCGGCCGATCGCGTTCGCGCTCGCCGCCGACGGGCGCGGCGGCATGCTCGTGCCGCGACTCGAGGTCGAGCACGCGCAAGCGAACGCCGCGGTGCAGGAGGTTGCGCACTACGACGAGTACCCGGGCGACCGTCCACCGCTCGCGGCGCTCGCGGAGCTGCTCGGCTCGCTCGGCATTCGCGGGACGATCGGCGCGGACCAGAACGGCTACCCCTGGGTGTTCGGCTACCGCGGCCCGTCGCTCGGCGAGGTGGCCGGCGTCGACGTCCGGCGGATCGCGGACGCGGTCGAGGATCAGATGGCGATCAAGAGCGAGGCGGAGCTCGCGCTGCTGCGCGAGAGCTGCAAGTGGGGCAACCTCGCGCACACGCTGCTGCAACGCTACACGCGCCCCGGCGTGTCGGAGACGGAGGTCGAGAACCGCGCCTCCACGGAGGCGACGTACGCGATGCTCGACGCCATCGGCCCGATCTACCGCGCACAGAGCATCTGGTACTCGGGCGCGGCGGCGGGCTACCGGGGCCAGATCGGCCGCAACGCGGCGATTCCGCACGCGCTGCCGAACAACATCGTCTTCCAGGCCGGCGACGTGCTCGTGACGGGAGCGACCGCGCCCGTCTGGGGCTACCACTCGGAGCTCGAGCGGACGATGGTGATCGGGCCGCCGAGCGACGAGCAGCGGCGGCTGTTCGAGCACATGGTGGCGCTGCAGGATCTCGCCGTCGACACGATCCGACCCGGGGTGTCCTGCGCCGAGGTCGACCGGCGCGTACGCGCCTACTACGACCTGCACGAGCTCTGGGACAACTGGCGCCACCACGTCGGCCACGCGATCGGGCTGCGCTACCACGAGGGGCCGTTCCTCGACCGCGGCGACGAGACGGAGATCCGGCCGGGGATGGTCTTCACCGTCGAGCCGGGGCTCTACGCGCCGAGCGTCGGCGGCTTCCGGCACTCGGACACGATCGCGGTGACCGCGGACGGCGTCGAATGGCTGACGTACTACCCGCGCGATCTCGAGACCTTGACGCTGCCGCTGTGATCGAGCGCGTCTATCCCTTCCTGGCGGTGCGAGACGTGCCCGCTGCAGTCGACTTCTACGAGCGTGCGTTCGGCGCCGTCGAGCAGCGCGAGCGTGTCGTGGCGCCGGACGGCCCGCAGGTTGCGGTGCTCGAGATCCTCGGCACGCCGGTGGGGGTCGCCACCGAGGCGCCCGAGCTCGGAACGCCGAGCCCGGAGACGGTCGGCGGCACGACCGTTCGAATCAGCATCCACGTCGACGATCCGGACACGCTGCAGGCGCGCGCGGTCGCCGCCGGCGCGAGCGAGATGTTCCCGGTCGCCGACCAGCCCTACGGCATGCGCCAGGGCCGCGTCGTCGATCCGTTCGGCCACCACTGGCTGATCGGGAGGCCGCTGTAGAACGACCGAGACGGTGCCAGACTCGAGTCTGGCACCGCTCGCAAGGCGAAGATAATCGGCGGCGACCTACTCTCCCGGGAGATTGCTCTCCGAGTACCATCGGCCCTGGCAGGCTTAACTTCTCTGTTCGGAATGGGAAGAGGTGTTTCCCCGCCGGTATGACCGCCGAACTGTCAAGGGCGGCGCCGGAGCGCGGCACCCTCAAAACTCCATAGCGACTCTGTCCGATGTTCAAATCAAGACCTCGGGCAATTAGTACGGGTGCGCTGAACACATTGCTGTGCTTACACGTCCCGCCTATCGACGTGGTGGTCTCCCACGGCCCTTACTCCCTCGAGGGGATGGGAGCTCTCATCTCGAGGTGGGCTTCCCGCTTAGATGCTTTCAGCGGTTATCCCATCCAGACGTGGCTAATCAGCAGCGCCGTTGGCACGACGACTGATACACCAGAGGTCTGTTCGTCTCGGTCCTCTCGTACTAGAGACGACTCCTCTCAAAGCTCCAGCGCCCATGGCGGATAGGGACCGAACTGTCTCACGACGTTCTGAACCCAGCTCGCGTACCGCTTTAATGGGCGAACAGCCCAACCCTTGGGACCTGCTTCAGCCCCAGGATGCGACGAGCCGACATCGAGGTGCCAAACCCTTCCGTCGATGTGGACTCTTGGGAAGGATAAGCCTGTTATCCCCGGAGTACCTTTTATCCGTTGAGCGACGGCACGTCCACTAGTTACCGCCGGATCACTAAGGCCCGCTTTCGCGCCTGCTCGACATGTACGTCTCGCAGTCAAGCTCCCTTATGCCTTTGCACTCTACGTACGATTTCCAACCGTACTGAGGGAACCTTTGCGCGCCTCCGTTACATTTTAGGAGGCGACCGCCCCAGTCAAACTACCCACCTGACGCTGTTCCCGCCCCGGATAACGGCAGCGGGTTAGAAGCCCAGAACACGAAGGGTGGTATCCCAAGGGTGACTCCACGAGGACTGGCGTCCCCGCTTCAAAGTCTCCCACCTATCCTGGACAACGAATCCCAAACTTCAACGTCAAGCTGTAGTAAAGGTTCACGGGGTCTTTCCGTCCAGCCACGGGTATTCGGCATCTTCACCGAAACTACAATTTCACCGGATCCCTCGTTGAGACAGCGCCCAAGTCGTTACGCCATTCGTGCAGGTCGGAACTTACCCGACAAGGAATTTCGCTACCTTAGGCAGTTGCCCCCTATGTCGCCATAGGGACTGGACCATATCTTTATCCGCGTGCCAGCGGAATGTCCGACGTATGGCCTCTGAGGATTCTCTCGCGCAGCTCCGGAAGCGTCCGTAAACGCTCGCGGCCCTTGCTGTTCGGGTTCATCGAATACGCACGCTCGATGACACGAACAAGGCCTTCCGGAGTCAAGTGCTCCTTGCGACTCATTGCGAGGACGATCTCGCGGAACCCCTCGAACATCGCTCCCTTGCACGTGAACGGCACGATGTACCGCTCGAAGTAGGGGATGACGCGCTCGAGGAGGACTTGGCGAGACGCGACCCGAAACACCAGCACCCGGGGATTCCCAGGCTTGGGTGTGATCGAGCCGGACTCGAAGATCTCCCGGGCGAGCTCGAGAAGCGGCCGACCGCTTTCATGCTGGTACAGAAAGAACTCTGGACTAGCGATGAAGCCGAATCGGCTTGGATGCTTCTTGATGCTCACCGCGAGCGATCCTTCGCCCTCGATGAAGCCGGCAAGGAACCACTTGGCACTCTCGTCGCGCGAGAGTCTTTCCTGCTGATTGTCCGCACCCGTCACGTTGTCACTACTGTAAACGTCCCTTCGGACGGTCACAGTGAGTAGTGCGGGATACACGGGTATTCCAGCATTTAGTCGGATTTTGTAACAGCCATTTCGGAGAGCGAATTACTCCGTCTTAACCGTTATAGTTACGGCCGCCG
>CAWBIQ010000006.1:0-128925 GCA_963788875.1 uncultured Actinomycetes bacterium | reverse complement strand
ACCGACCAGATCGGGCGCGACGTGCTCTCGCGGTTGCTCTACGGCTCCCGCGTTTCCCTGGCGGTCGGATTCGTCTCGGTGGGAATCGCGGTGCTGATCGGCATCGTGCTGGGCGCCGCGGCCGGCTACCACGGCGGCATCGTGGACGCGTTCATCATGAGGCTGGTCGACGTGATGCTGTCGTTTCCGACCTTCTTCCTGATCCTGACCGTGGTCGCCGTCCTCAAGCCGTCGATCTGGAACATCATGATCGTCATCGGCCTGACGAGCTGGGAGGGGACGGCGCGCTTCGTGCGGGCCGAGATCCTGTCGCTTCGCGAGCGGGATTCGTTCAGGCCGCCCAGGGGGTCGGGGCGTCGGGGCGCTCGGGTGATCCTCCGCCATCTGATCCCGAACTCGCTCGGTGCCGGTCCTCGTTTCGGCCACCCTCGGCGTGGCCGGGGCCATCCTGACCGAGTCCGAGCCTGTCGTTCCTGGGTTTTGGCGTCCCCGCCGCCCGACGCCACCTGGGGGAACATCCTGGCCGACGGCAAGCGGTTCATCTTCGACGCGCCGTGGCTCACGTTGATCCCGGGGACGACGATCCTCTTGCTGGTGCTGGCCTTCAACCTGTTCGGGAGGGACTGCGGGAAGCCTTCAACCCGCGGCTGCGCGAACAGTAGACGCGAGGCCCGCCGCGCGCGGGTGCGGGCCGCCGAGGAAGGCCGCGCGCGCTTGACAATGCGTTGCCGGGCGCGGCATCATACGGCCTGCGCCGAAGTGGCGGAACTGGCAGACGCGCACGTTTGAGGGGCGTGTGGGGTAACTCGTGGGGGTTCGAGTCCCCCTTCGGCACCAGGAAATGGCGGATCAGGCGATTTTCACAGGGGAGCCAGCGACGCGGAAGCCCCTGGCTACCATGAGCGGCCGCATTGCAGTCCTTGAGTTGTTGCCCACGTCCACCCCCGGCGGCGGCCCGAAGCAAGTCTACGACCTTGTGCGCGACCTTCCCAAGAGCGAGTTCGGGGTCGTGGTCGGCGCGCCGCGCGATGGGATTTTCTTCGAACGCTTTCAGGCCCTCGGGCTCCAAGTCGTGGAGTTCCCGCCGAGCCGCTTGGGCCTGCGTCACCTGCTGCTCGCCATCCGCCTGATCCGTCAGTTCGACATCGCAGTCGTCCACACCCACGGCAAAGGGCCCGGCCTTTACGGCCGGCTGGCCGCCTGGTGGACGGGGGTGTCGGCCGTCCATACCTTCCACGGCATTCACTACGCCAGCTACTCGCGGATCGGGCGGTGGCGGGCGCGAGCGCGAGCACGGCGTCCGCGTCGCCCTTCGAGCCGAGCCGGACCTCGACGCCGCCGTCCGCGAGCTGCCGCGCCGCGTTGTCGAGGAACGTGGCGGCGAGGTCTGCACCGCCGGGGGCCGCCCCGGCGAGCGCGACCTGGCCGCCGAGCCGGGCAGCGCGCTCGAGCAGGACGACCTCGTGGCCGGCGCGGCCGGCGCTCGGCGGCCGCGGCGAGGCCCGCGGGGCCGCCGCCGACGACGACGAGCCGCTTCCGCGGCGCCGCGCGCGGCGGTGCGGGCGTGCGAGCTCGCGGCCCGTGCGCGGGATTGACCGCGCACGCGATCGGCGTACCCCGCGTGGTAGTGGGCGATGCAGCCTGTTGCAGCCGATGCAGCGGCATGATCTCGTCCGAGCCGGCCGGCGCGCGCTTTCGCCGGCAGGTCGGGGTCGGTGATCAGCGCGCGCGTCATGCCGACGGCGTCGGCGCGCCCGTCGGCGACGCAGCGCGTCCGCCTCGTCCGGATCGACGACGCGCGACGTCGCGATCAGCGGGAGGCCGCCGGCGAACGGCTCGGCGTGCGCGCGCGATCGCGCTCTCGGCGACGGGCGGCGGCGGCACGATCCCGACGAGCCGAGATACGTCGGACGACTCGCCGAGCGCGAGCGCAGACGTAGTCGACCCTCGGCCGCGGAGCAGGCCGCCGACCCCGCGCCGCGCTCCGAGTCGGCGGACAGGCGGACGCCCGACGCAGAGGCCGGGCGCCGCCTGGCGCACGGCCCGGAGACGGCGAGCGAGGAAGCGGCTCGGCTCGCCCCAGTCGTCGTCGCGCCGGTTGAGCGCCGGGTCGAAGAACTGCGCGACCAGGTAGCGGTGTGCGGCGGAGATCTCGACGCCGTCGAGCCCGCCTTCGGCGGCGAGCTCGGCCGCGCGCGCGTAGCCGTCGACGATCTCGTCGATCTCGCGCGCCGCAGAGCGCGCGGGGCTCGACGCGGAAGCGCTGGCTCGGAACCGCCGACGGTGCGAGCGCGGGCGCGCGCGGGGCGGTCGACGATCTGCTCGCGGCCGCCGTGGAAGCAGCTGGACGAAGAGCCGCGTCCCGTGCGGCTGCACGGCGTCGGCGACACGCCGGTAGCCGGCGACGATCTCGGGGAGGTAGCCGGCGAGCGTGTGCGGCGTGAGGAGCCCGGACGGGTGCACGGCGGTCGCCTCGAGCACGATCAGCCCGGCGCCGCCGCGGGCGCGCGCCTCGTGGTAGGCGACGAAGTCGTCGGTCGGCAGGTGGTCGTGGACGAGCGTCGTCTGGTGCGCGGTCGAGACGATCCGGTTCGGCAGCTCGACCGGGCCGAGCGCGAGCGGGCTGAAGAGGTGCTCGAGACCGCTCACCCGCTCGAACGCCTCGCGCTCGGACGGCGCAGCGGCCGCGACCGTCCGGTCTCGGCGTCGCGAGCGACGAGCACCGCCTCGGCCTCGCGGACAGCTCGCCGCCCGGTGCGGATCTCCTCGCGCGTCGTGAGGCTCGAGCTTCCGATCCTGGCGAGCGCGGCAGCGTCACGAGCACCGTGTCGTCCTCCTGCCGGCAGCTCGCGGCGGAAGTCGATCGCGACGCGAGCGAGCACGAAGTCCCAGAGCCTCGCCCGCGGCGCCGAGCGCGCGCTCGAGCCACTCGTCGCGGCACTCCTCGAGGTACGTCGCGTACGACGGCGTTGTTGACGTGGCGGTACGCGTCCAGGTCGCGCCAGCGGATCTCGATCCGCTTCTCGTGCACGCGGGCGCGATCCTAACGCTGAGCTTCCGCCCGCTTGACTTGACGGTCAGGACCGGGATTCAATCGGGCGCCTCGCCGCATGGCTCACCCCAAGGACCGATCGGGACTGACGCCGCACGCCAGCTGCTCAAGCGGCGCCGCAGGCTCGGCGCTCGCGGCTCGGCGGCGTCGGCGCGCTCGCCGGCTGCGAGAACACGACGACGCCGATCGGCGCGTGCGGGCGGCCGGCGGTGCGAGCTCGCAAGCTCGTCGAGCCGAAGCCGCTCGGGCCCGGCGGCCTGCCGCTGCCGCGCCCGGACAACGCGGTCACCTGGGCGATCACCGACGACAACCAGCCGATCGCGGACGGGCGCAAGCCCGAGGGCGGGCCGCTGCAGCGTCTACAACTACGCCGACTACATCGACCCGGCGCTCGTCAAGCGCTTCGAGAAGCAGTACTCGACTGCAAGGTCGCAGATCGCGACGTACAACTCGGCCGACGAGGCGATCGCCAAGCTCGCGGCCGGCGCGGTCGGCTTCGACGTGATCATCGGCCTGTCGGGCTCGAACATCGTCGACCTGATCGCGCAGCAGCTGCTGCAGCCGCTGAACCACTCGTACCTGCCGAACCTGGAGAAGAACATCTGGCCCGAGCTCCAGGACCCGTTCTACGACCGCGGCAGCCGCTACACGGTGCCGTACGTCGTCTGGAGCGACGGGATCGGCTGGCGCAACGACAAGCTCAAGGAAGACATCGCCGGCGATGGACGTCCCGTGGGACATCTTCTGGGACGCCGCAGCCGTACCGCGGCAAGGTCGGCCTGCTCGACGACAAGCGCGACGCGCTCAGCATGCCGATGCAGCGCGACGCGATGCGCACCGGGGCGCGTCCCCGACCTCAACACCGAGGACCCGGCGATCATCACGCAGGCGGGCGAGCGATCTCGCGCAGCTGACGGCACGATCTGCAACATCAAGGTCACGATCACCGACTACCAGACGCTGCCCGGAGGCGAAGACGTGGCTGCACCAGTCGTGGTCGGGCGACCTCCTCGGCGCGCGCGTTCTACTACATGCCGAAGGGGGTCAAGCCCGACGTCCTCTCGTACTGGGCGCCCGACGAGAACGGCGTCGTCCAGAACGACTTCCTCTGCATCGGCCGCACGCCGAAGAGCCCGGTGCTCGCGCACCGCTTCCTCGAACTTCATGCTCGACGAGAAGAACGCGTACGACAACTTCGTCCAGCTTCATCGGCTACACGCCGCCGCAGAACGGCGATCGACGCCGAGTCGCTGATCAAGCAGGGGCTGATCCCCGAGAGCCTCGCGCGGCGCGGTCGTCGCGGCCCGACCAGTTCGCGGCCAACCAGGAGCTGCTCGCAGCTGACCGTCGACGGGCGAGCGGCTCTGGGACGACGCCTGGTCGAAGTTCAAGGCAGGCTGAGTGGACGTCCGCGCTGGATCTGGCGCGCTGCTCGCGCTCCCGGGCGTCGCGTGGCTGTCGATCTTCTTCCTCGTCGCGTTCTACGCGGTGGTCGCGTCGCGTTCGGCAACCAGGACACGCTCTCGCAGCCGGTGCCGTTCTGGAACCCGCTCGACTGGAACGTCGGCTACGTGCTCGAGTCGCTGCGCGAACATCTGGCACGGCGGGCCAGTTCCTCACCGTCTTCGCTGCGCACGATCGCCTACGTCGCGATCGCGATGGCGCTCTCGCTCGCGATCGGCTACCCGGTCGCCTACTTCGCCGCGCGCCACGCCGGCCGCTGGAAGGGCCTCGTGCTGCTCGCTGCTCGTCCTGCCGTTCTGGATCAACTACCTGATGCGGATGCTCGCGTGGATCAACCTGCTCGTCGCCGGACGGCTGGGGCACGAAGGTCCTCCACGACGTCGGCATCGAGCGGCTGTTCATCTAGCTCGGCCTGCTCGCCGAGCCAGGGCGGCTGGCTCGACGGGCAGCCGTCGACGGTCGATCATCGCGCTCGTCTACGGCTACATCCCGTTCCTGATCCTGCCGCTGTTCGCCGCGCTCGACCGCATCGACCAGCGCCAGATCGAGGCCGCGCGCGACCTCGGCGCGAGCCCGTTCGGCGCCTTCCTGCGCGTGACGCTGCCGCTCTCGGTGCCCGGCATCCTCGCCGGCATCGTGCTGATCGCGCTGCCGATGTTCGGCGACTACTACACGCCCGACCTCGTCTCGGCGTCGACCGCAGACGAACATGATCGGCAACCAGATCGACGAGTTCACGCGCCAGGGCTCGGAGAAGGTGACGGGCGCGGTGCTGACGATGCTGCTCGCGCTGCGTCCTGCTCGTGCTGATGGTCTACTACCTGCGCACGACCCGCCGGCGCGAGCGGCGAGGCGGCGAGCCGCATGATCACTGGCTGCGGAACCCGTGGGGCAAGCCCGCGCGTGGCTCGGCGCTCGTGACCGGCGCTCTACATCGTCTGGTCGATCCTGCCCGTCGTGATCGCGATCGCTGTTCGCGTTCAACGACGGGCCGCTCGCGCACGACCTGGCAGGGCTTCTCGTTGCGCTGGTTCACGGGCGATCCGACGGGCAGCGTGCTTCCACGACCCCGCCCTGCAGGCGGCGCTCAAGCACACGCTCATGCTCGCGGTGATCTGCGTGCTCGTCGCGACGCCGCTCGGCGTCGCGCTCGCGCTCGGCCTGCAGCGCTGGCGCGGCCGCGGGCAGCGGCACCGTCAACACGCTGATGCTGCTGCCGCTCGTGACGCCCGAGATCGTGATGGGCGTCGCGCTGCTGCTCCTGTTCCTGCAGCGTCTTCCCGGGATCGGTCTCGGCACGACCGCGCAGGTGATCGGGCAGGTGACGTTCACGCTCTCGTACGTCGTCGTGATCGTGCGCGGCCGGCTCGTCGTCGATCGGGCCGCGAGTACGAGGAGGCGGCGGCCGACCTCGGTGCGCCGCCGCGCGATCAGCTGCTGCCGCGTGCTGCTGCCGCTGCTCGCCCCGGCGATCGTCGCGAGCGCGGCGGTCGTCTTCGCGCTCTCGATCGACGACTTCGTCGTCACGCAGTACCTCTCGAGCGACGCGAGCACGACGACCGTGTCGATGCTGCTCTACGCGACGGCGCGCGGCGCGCCGACCCCGGCGCTGAACGCGCTCGCGACGGTCGCGCTCGTGATCACGCTCGTGCACGCTCGCTCTTGCCGTTCCTCGTCTACCGGCGCTTCGCCGGCGGCGAGCGACGCCGCGGCGCTCGCAGCTGCGCTGGAGGTCTGATGGAAGCCAGTGCAGGCGAGATCCGGCTCGAGGAGCTCGACAAGCGCTTCGGCGGACGTCGTCGCCGTCGACGGCATCGACCTCGCACATGCCGCCGGGCGAGTTCTTCACGATGCTCGGCCCGTCCGGCTGCGGCAAGACGACGACGCTGCGCATGATCGCCGGCTTCGAGCGGCCCGACGAGCGGGCGGATCCTGCTCGACGGCGTCGACGTGGCGCAGCACGCCGCCGCACAAGCGGAACGTCAACACCGTGTTCCAGAGCTACGCGCTCTTCCCGCACCTCGACGTCGCCGGCAACGTCGCGTTCGGGCTCAAGTACCAGAAGCGTCGACCAAGGACGAGCGGCCGCAGCGCGTCGGCGAGGCGCTCGAGCTCGTGCAGCTCGCCGGCTTCGAGCGGCGCAAGCCCGGCACAGCTCTCCGGCGGCCAGCAGCAGCGCGTCGCGCTCGCCCGCGCGCTCGTGCTGCGGCCGCGCGTGCTGCTGCTCGACGAGCCGCTCGGCGCGCTCGACGCGCGGCTGCGCAAGAACCTCCAGGTCGAGCTGAAGGCGCTCCAGGCCGAGCTCGGGATCACCTTCGTCTTCGTCACGCACGACCAGGAGGAGGCGCTCACGATGAGCGACCGCGATCGCGGTCATGAACGAGCGGTCGCGTCGAGCAGGCGGGCGCGCCGCGCGAGGTCTACGAGGAGCCGGAGACGGTGTTCGTCGCCGACTTCCTCGGCGTCTCGAACCTGCTCGCGCGCCGAGGCGGTCGGCCGGACGGCGCGGACGACGTGCGTCGCTGACGGTCGGCGAGCGCACGCTGCCGCGCGCGGCAGGGCGCGATCGAGTGCGCGCGGCGAGGTGAAGGCGATGATCCGGCCCGAGCGCGTCGGCGTCGAGCCGCACGGCGCCGCCGGCGACGAACCGGCTGCCCGGGCATGGTCGAGCGGTCGGTCTTCCTCGGCAGCTCGCACGAGCTGCACGTGCGCGTCGCTCGGCGGCGACCTGCTCAAGGCGATGGTCGCCGAACGACGGCAAGCGGCCGGCGTCGCGCTCGAGCAGGGGGAGGCGGTGAGCCTGCACCTGCCGGCCGACGGGCTGCGAGTGCTCACGAGCGAGCCGAAGGCGGAACCCGAGCCCGAGGCGCCCTCGTCCTGAAGCCGACGCGCGGATTCGAACCGCGGACCCCATCATTACGAGTGATGTGCTCTACCAGCTGAGCTACGTCGGCGTGGGGCCGATTCTAGCCGCCCCGCCCGGCAGCAGCCGACGGCGCGGCCGGACTGTGCTTGACTCCGAGTTGGGCCGGTGAGCACCGAACGGGAGATCATGAGCTGGGAGGACCTCGGCGCCGGCACGCGCGAGCTGGCCCGCCTGGTCCACGACGACGGGTACCGGCCGGACATGGTGCTCGCGATCGCCCGCGGCGGGATGCTCGTCGCCAGCGCGCTCGGCTACGCGCTCGGCGTGAAGAACACCTTCACGATGAACGTCGAGTTCTACACCGGCGTCGACCGGCGGCTCGAGATGCCGATGATCCTGCCGCCGGTGCCCGACCTGGTGGACTTCGGGGAGACGCGGGTGCTGATCGCCGACGACGTGGCCGACACCGGCGCCACGCTCGCCCTGGTGAAGGGATTCTGCGAAGGCAAGGTGGCCGAGGTGCGCTGCGCGGTGCTCTACGAGAAGCCCTGGAGCTCCGTCCCCTGCGAGTACGTCTGGCGCCGGACCGACCGCTGGATCACCTTCCCCTGGAGCGCCGAGCCACCGGTCGGGGAGCCGCTCAGCGCCGTCGCAGAGGCCTGACCAAGCCGGCCGGACCCCGATAGAGGCCTTGTTGAGGCCAGGTTGGGGGTTGTAAGGGAATCGCAAAAATGCGATGCCGGGGAATGGACGCGGGCCCCGCGCCGTTCTATAACTCCAGAGGAGGCTTACCGGCACATCGCGGTTCATCGCCGCGCGCCGGGGCCACCATGGCCGGGAGTCCCCCGCGGCCGCACCCGAGAGAGAAAGGGATCGAACTGAGCGACACGATACATCTGCACGACCTCACCCCCGCCGAGCGCCTGCTCGAGGAGGCCGCCGAGCGCGGCTTCGTCGACGAGAAGGAGCTCGAGGCGCTCGCGGACGAGCACGAGCTCGCCGACGACGAAGTGGCGGCGCTGCGCAACGCGCTCGAGGAGCGCGACGTCATCGTGCGCGCCGGAGCCGGCGCCGTGACCGAGCACAGCCCGGCTCCTTCGGGCACGCTCGACCCGCTGCAGCTCTTCATGGACTCCGCGGGCCGTCACAAGCTGCTCACGGCGGCAGACGAGGTCACCCTGGCCAAGCGCATCGAGCGCGGCGACGACGCCGCCAAGGAGCGCATGATCAACTCCAATCTCCGCCTCGTCGTCTCGATCGCAAAGCGCTACCAGGGCCACGACGTGCCGCTGCTCGACCTGATCCAGGAGGGCGTCATCGGCCTGAACCGCGCCGCCGAGAAGTTCGACTGGCGGAAGGGCTACAAGTTCTCCACCTATGCGACCTGGTGGATCCGCCAGGCCTGCCAGCGCGCGGTGGCCAACCAGTCCAAGACGATCCGGATCCCGGTCCACGTCCAGGAGCGGCGGATCAAGCTGAACCGGGCCTCCGCGGAGCTCCAGGCGAAGCTGGGCCGCGAGGCGACCGTCGACGAGCTCGCCGAGGCGACCCGCCTCAAGCGCGAGCACGTCGAGGAGGCGCTCGACGCGGTCGACTCGATCTCGCTCAACCAGGGTCTCGGCTCCGACGGCGACTCCGAGCTCGGCGACCTGTTCGCCGACGAGACGTCGCTCGACCCGGCCGAGGAGGCCGTCGACTCGCTGCGCCGCCAGCGCGTGCAGCGTGCCGTCGCCGAGCTGCCCGAGCGCCAGCGCCGGATCATCGAGCTGCGCTTCGGCTTCGGTGGCGAGGCAGCCTCGCTCGAGACGATCGGCAAGGAGCTCGGACTCACGCGCGAGCGCGTCCGCCAGCTCGAGAGCGAGGCGCTCATGCGCCTGCAGCTCGAGCTCGGCGACGAGCTGGCCAGCGCCGCCTGAGGCAGCGCACCCGATTCACGCACGGAGAGGGCGTCGGCTGAGCCGGCGCCCTCTCTCGTTCTGCTTCCGCTAGCATCGGCACCAGTCGTCGAGGAGGGCGACACAGAGCATGGCTTCGAGGCCTCAGGCGCACGCGCCGGGGCCTTTTTTGTTGCCCGAAACCGGAAGGACGTGAACCGCCATGACCAGCGCCGCCGCGAGAGTGCTCACCGTCGAGGACGACCCGATCGTCCGCGCAGACCTGCGACTCGTCCTCGAGAACGCCGGCTTCGACGTCTGCGCGGGCGCCCGCGACGGGGTCGAGGCCGTCGCGCTCGCGCGGCTCCACCTGCCCGACGTCATCGTGCTCGACCTGGGCTTGCCGAGGATCGACGGCGTCGAGGCGACGAGGCGGATCCTGCGCGAGCGGGTCGTCCCGATCGTCGCGCTCACCGGGCGCTCCCCGAGCCTCGCCGTCGACGCGCTCGACGCCGGTGCGGTCACCTGCCTGCGCAAGCCGTTCGTCGAGCGCGAGCTCGTCGAGACCGTCGCCACGACCGTCTCGATCTCCCGCGCCTCGGGCGTTCACGGCGCACGCGAGACGTCGAAGGCGGCGATCTCCGAGCTGTGCAGGCTGCTCGGCTATCCCGAGGAATGGGCGGTCGAGCTCGAACGGCACGCGTACCGCGCCGGCCACTTCTGGCGGCCGGCCGGACCGTCCTAGTGGTTCGAGCCGGTGCTCGCGCCGTTCAGCGAGACCGTGGTGTGTCCCGACGTGGTCGCAGGCGGCTGCACCGAGAGGCCGGCCGGAGGGGCGCTCCCCGCCGGCAGCGTGACGGACGTCGTCGTCGTGGTCGTGGCCGGCGGCGACGAGCCGGCAGGCGTCGAGCTGCCGGGCGTCGAGGCCGGCTCAGAGTCGAGCTTCATCGTCAACGCCGGCGGGAGCACGAGCGCCGGGTTGGACGCGTTGTCGCCGGGCGGAGGAGCGTCGAGCGTCGTCGTGACCGGCGCGATCACCGGCGTCTGCTGGGACGTCGGCGTCACGGTCGGCGTGGCGGAGGAAACGGGGGTGCCGGCGCCGCTCGCCGGCTCGGTCGGAGTCGTCGGTGCGGCGACGACGATCGGCGTGCCGGACGTACCGTCCTTCTCCACCTCGACCGGCGCCTTGACGACCACGGTCGGGGCGCCGTCCGCGTGGCCGCCGCCGCTCGAGCCGGACGCGGGCTGCGCCGGCGCGGCGGCCGGAGCCGTGGCGGGCGCGGCCGGTGTCTGGTCGACCGGCGGAGTCGCCGGAACCGCGGTGTCCGCGGGTCGGCGGCGGCGATCGACGGTGCCGGCGCCCGGAGGACGCGGGCCTTCGCCGCGTGGTGGCGGGCAGGCGCCGGAGCACCGCCCGCCCGGCTCGTCGTGGGACCGGCGGCGGCAGCCGTCGTGCTCGCGGCGGCGGTGCCGGTCGCGGGCGCGGTGGCAGGCGGCGTCGCGTGCGGCTTGGACTGGTGTCCGACGACGGGCGCCGTCGCGACCACGGTGGTCGCGCTGACGACGGCCACGGTCGCCGCGACCTTGACCGCCGCGCCGCCGCCGAGCAGCAGCGACTTGAGCCCGGCGAGGACGTTGCCCCAGTCGGTGCTGCGGGCGAGGCGCCGCTTCTTCGGGGCCGGCGGCTGCTCGAGCCCCTGCGCGAGCGCCCGCCTGGCCCGGAAGATCAGCGTCTCGACCGCCGACTGCGAGAGCTCCAGCTCGTCGGCGATCTCGTGGTAGGAGAGGCCCTGCCACTCGCGCAGGAGGATGGCGCGCCGCTGGTTCTCCGGCATCTGCTCGAGGACGTCCTGGAGGCCCATCAGCTCGTCGGCGCGCCGGGACGGCGCCGGCGTCAGCTCCTCGACGAGCTCGAAGTCGGTGGGCGACTCGATCCGGTCGCGGCGCCAGGTGGAGCGGCGGCGGGAGAGGCAGACGTTCTGGGCGATCTTGAACAGCCAGGCCGACTCGAGCTCGGGCACGATCCCGCGCTTGATGCCGCGGAACGCGTTCAGGAAGGTGCTCTGGACAGCGTCCTCGGCCTCCTCGCGGGACCCGAGCTGGTGCAGGCAGTAGCGGAAGATCTGGCTGCCGTACTGCTCGTAGAGGGCGCGTGTGAGGTCGGCCTCGGGAACCCGTGTCCCCTCGACGCGTGCGGCACGGCCTATGGACGGTTCTGCGGCCAAGCTTCTCCCCTTGCGGAAGGAAGATGTTGCGGCGTGCCCCGCCCGAGCACGCCGGAAACCCCATCTTGCGTCAGGGGTCGCCGCTGGGCAATCCCCCTTTTGCAAGATCCCCGTAATTTCGCCCTGCCGGGGAAACACCCTACCCGGCGGGGCTCGTCAACCGTCGGAGCCGCCTCCGGACGAATCGCCGCCGCCGCCGTCGCCCGAGCCCCCGGAGAGGCCGTCCTCCGGGGCCGATCCGCCGTCATTCGCGTGGCCCGACACGTCCGAAGCCCCCTGCGGCGAGCCGTCGCCGCCGCCCTCGTCGGGGCCGGACACGGTCCGGACGGGCGGCAGGAGGGCCGGCCCCGCCGAGGACTGGTTGTCCTCCGTCTCCCCGCTCCCCGCGGACGCCGCCCGGCCTGCCACCTGCCCACCTCCGTCGTCGCCCCCAGACCGCTGGTGTTCGGGGGCGGACGGGGGTGGAGTCGCGGTGAGCACCACCGAGGCGGCGGCCGGTCGGATCCGGTGCGGGACGGGCAGGCGGGCGCCGGACGCGGGCGCCGCGGGCGCCGGAGCGATCCGCGCCGGAGCCTTCGCCGCCGGCTTCGCCGGCACCACTGCGGGCTTCGCGCGCGCCGGATGATCGAACGCCCGCGGGGCAAAGGTCGCGCCTCCCGACAGCGCGGCGGCGCCGAGGCCGATCGCCACTGCCTTCGTCGCCACGGGTGCCGACCCGCCGGCGACCAGGCGCACGAGCGTCTCGATCCACGAGGCGCCCGTGAGCGCCGCGTAGACCGCCTTCAGACGCACGCGCAGGCCCTGCCGCGCGCGGAAGAGCAGCGACTCCACCGCCGCCCCGGTGACGGCGAGCGCGACGGCGAGCTCCTCGTAGGAGAGGCCGCCGAACTCGCGCAACAGGAGCGCGTCCCGCTGCTGTTGCGGCAGCTCGGCGACCGCGCGCCAGAGGGCGGCGAGGTCGGCGCGCCGCGCCGCCTCCTCCACCGGATCGGCCAGCCTTCCCTCCACCTCGACGTCATGGACGGCGAGCGGCTGGCGCATCCGCGCCCGGGCGCGCGCCCCGCACTCGTTGCGCGCGATCGTCGCAAGCCACGCCGCCGGCTCGCGCGGCTCCGAGCCGTTGAGGAGCGCGCGGTGGGCGGAGAGGAACACCTGCTGCGCCGCGTCCTCCGCCTCAGTGCGGTCGCGGAGCAGCACGCGGCAGAGCCCGGCGACCATGCGGCCGTGGCTGGCGTACAGCTCCTCGGTCCGGGGGCGGGCCGCCCCGAGATCGGAGCGGCCCTGGGAGGAGAGCTGTTGGCGCTCGGATGCGCTAATCGCCGCCTCCGCCTCCGTCATGGCCGCCGCCGCTGAAGCCGTTGTTGTTGTTTCCATTGTCGTCGTCGTTGCCGGCGCCGGCCGCCGGGCCGGCGAGCTCCAGGGTAACGGTGACGGCCTGGCCGACGAGCGACGCGGGCAGCGTCAACCCGGCCGGCAGCGGCACGACCAGGGTCTGGCCGTTGACGGTCAGCGACACCGTGCCGGCGCCGACGGCCGCAACGAGCGCCTGCTCGACAGGAACATCATCGCTCCGATGTGACGGACGACGATGCCCCGAACGGCCGCGGTCCGCGAGCGGCCCACGATCGTGAAGTGGCCGCCGCTGGCGCTGACGACTGCGCCGAGCATGGCGCCGTGCTGCTCGCCGACGACGACTTTCTTCTTCATCCCGTTCGACTCCTCTCGTCCTCGTACGCCCTCCGCCATGGGGCCGGTTTCTAGACAAGAGGGGATTCGGACGAAAAACTTGCGCGGATCAGGTCCGGGCGAGTGCCGGCCCGGCCAGCTCGCGGCGCAGCCGGACGAGCAGGGCCTCGAGCGCGAGCGGGGCGGAGAGCTGGAGCTCCTCCGCCTGGCGCCAGGCGGCGCGGACGAGCTCGCAGGCGCGCTCCGCGCCCAGCAGGCGCTCGCGGGTCGCGTCCTCGCGCAGCTCGTCGAGACGGTCGACGTGCACCACCGCGCGCTCCGCGCCCGCGGCGAGCACGACGAGGTCCCGGTACCACCATTCGAGCTCCTCCAGGACCGCGAGCAGCTCGTCGCGCTCGGCGCCGCGCTGTGCGCGCCGCAGCCGCTGCTCAGCCTCGCGCCCGGTCAGCTCGAGCACCGCGACCGACTCCTCCGCCTTCTCCTTCGCCTCTGCGCCGCGCTCCGCGATCCCCTCCAGCAGCGCCTGGGCGCCGTCGCCCGCGTCGAAGTCCGCGTCCAGGTAGACGGCGCGCGCGACGCCGAGCAGCGCCTCGCGACGCCGGGCGGCCGCCGGGTCGAGCAGGCGCGCCACCCGGTCGAGCCGGCCGCCGGCCACGCGGGAGAGCGTCGTCACCTCGGCGTCGGGAAGCTCCGGAGCGCGCGCGCGGATCGCCGCGCGCACCACGGGCTCCGACAGCCGCCGGAAGCCGACGAGCTGGCAGCGCGAGCGGATCGTCTCGGGGAGCGGGCCGAGCTCGTCCGCGACGAGCACGAGCACCGCGTACGGCGGCGGCTCCTCGAGATCCTTGAGCAGCGCGTCGGCGGCATCCTCGTTCAGCGTGTCGGCGCCGAACACGAGGTACACGCGCCGGGAGGCCTCGAACGGGCGCATGTGCAGGTCGCGGCGCAGCTCGCGGACGTCGTCGATCCGGATCTGGTCGCCGAGCGGCTCGAGCACGTACAGGTCGGGGTGCGAGCGGCGGGCGACGCGATGGTGGTCGCCGAGCAGCTCCGCCGCGAAGAGGAGGGCGAGGTCGCGCTTGCCGACGCCGGGCGGACCGTGCAGGAGGTACGCGTGCGCCGGCCCCTCGCTGAGCGCGGCCGAGAGCAGGCGCTTCGCCTCGTGCTGCTCGGCGACGGCCTCGAAGTCGCTCACACGACCGCTCCCAGGCGCGGCTCGAGGGCGCGCCAGATCTCGGTGGCGATCTCGTCGACGTCGCGCAGCGTCCCCGCCGGAGTCGACGCGGGCACGACGAGCCAGCCGTCGCGGCGGGCGAGCTCGAGGTAGATCGCGCGCGACGCGTCGCCGTGCCCCGTGTCCGACTCGTGGATGTCCGCCTCGAGCGTCGTGTACGCCCGGGCGCCCTTGCGGCCCACGAGCTCTCGGGCGAGCGCGGCCGGTGCGTCGAGGAGGACGACGAGGTCGGGGCGGGGCAGGGCGAACTCGCCGTACTCGACGGTGTCGAGCCACTCGAGCAGCTCCGCGCGCGCCTCGCCCTCGAGCTTCGCCCCCTGGTGCGCCATGTTCGACGCGACGTAGCGGTCGCACACCACGAGGTCGTTCTCGGCGAGAGCGGTGACGAGCTCCGGCCGCGCGTGGAAGCGGTCGCACGCGTAGAGCAGCGCGGAGAGCTGGGGATGCACCTCGTCGAGGCCGCCCAGCTCGCCGTTCAGGTAGGCGGCCACCGCGGCGCTGAACGGGTTGTCGTCGTAGCGCGGAAAGCTGAACGAGGCGACGCGGTAGCCGGCGGCTGCGGCGTTCCCGGCGAGGCGTCCGGCCTGTGTCCCCTTGCCGGAGCCGTCGATGCCCTCGAACGCCAGGAGCAATCCCATCGCGGCCTAGGATACGAGGCAGATGCGTGCGCTCGTGACCGGAGGCGCCGGATTCATCGGCTCGCACGTCGTGGACGCGCTGATCGCGCGCGGCGACGAGGTGCACGTCCTCGACGACCTCTCGACGGGGAAGCGCGAGAGCGTCGCCCCCGGCGCCGAGCTGCACGTCGCCGACATCCGCGCGCCGGACGAGGTCTTCGCCGCGGTGCGGCCGGAGCTCGTGCTCCACCTCGCCGCGCAGGCGAACGTGCGCGTGTCCGTCGAAAGCCCCGACCACGACGCCGACGTGAACGTCGTCGGGACGGTGCGGATCCTCGAGGCGGCGCGGCGCCACGGCGCGAAGCTCGTCTTCACCTCCTCGGGCGGCGCGGCCTACGGCGAGTGCGACGGGCCGGCCGCCGAGACGGCGCCGCTGCGGCCGCTGGCGCCGTACGGCACCTCGAAGCTCTGCGGCGAGGAGTACCTGGCGACGTACAACCGCCTCCACGGCAGCACGCACGTCTCGCTCCGGCTCGGCAACGTGTACGGGCCGCGGCAGGAGCCGCACGGCGAGGCAGGAGTCGTCGCCATCTTCATGGGCCTGCTGCACGAAGGCGGGACTCCGACCGTCTTCGGCGACGGCCGCCAGACGCGGGACTACGTGTACGTCGGCGACGTCGCCCGCGCGCTGCTGCTCGCGCTCGACCACGACGGCGGCGTCTTCAACGTCGGCACCGGCGCCGAGACGTCGGTGCTCGAGCTGTACGACGCGATCCAGGCGGCGGCGGGAACCGAGCGCGCGCCCGAGTTCGCGCCGGCGCGCCTCGGCGAGCTGGAGCGGAGCGTCCTCGACGCCTCGCTCGCGGCCGCCCAGCTCGGCTGGCGGCCGGAACATCCGCTCGCCGAGGGGCTCGCGGCCACCTGGGCCTGGGTCGCCGGATAGGAGGAGCGGCCCGCCCGGCGCCGAAACGAGGCGGCCGTGGACCACGCCCAGCAGCTGCCCCGCGGGTTCCCCTGGCGCGCCGCCGCGCTCGTCACCGCGACGATCGCCGCAGCCGAGCTCGTCGCGCTCGTCGCCGGCGGAACCGCGCTGCTCGCGCGACCCGTCCACCACCCGGCGGCAACGGCGCCGAAACGCACCATCGCGGCCGCGGCCGCGCGGCCCGTCGTGCACGCGCCGGCGGCGCCCAGAGTGCCGTCGGTGCCGCTCCGCCCCCGCTCGCACGTCGCCGTCCTCGTCCTCAACGGGAACGGCGTCCAGGGCGCCGCCGGCAGCGAGGCAGCGCGCCTTCACGCGCTCGGCTACCGGATCGGCGGAGCCGAGAACGCGGTTCGCCACGACTACGCGCGCTCGATGGTGATGTACGCGCCGGGATACGGCAAGGAGGCGCGGCGCCTCTCCCGCGACACCGGCATCCGCATGGTCGCTCCCGCCGACGGCCTGACGAAGTCGGCGCTCAGGGCGTCGCCGCTGGTACTCCTCCTGGGCAGCTAGACGGCCAGATGTGCAGCGCCTTGTGGCGCGCCTGGTCGAGCAGGCCGCACGGCGTGCCGGCAGGCCCGAAGCGGTTGTACGTCCACGCGCTGCTGAGCGCCGCATACGCCTGCGGCCACTCCTTCAGGGCGTAGTAGAAGGAGCCGAGCGCCCACCAGGTCTCGCTGTTCTGCGGCTCGAGCGACACCGCCTGCTTGTAGAGCTGCTCGGCCCGGTACGCGTGGCCGCCGAGGTCCTCGAATGCGGCCCAGTCCATCAGCGCGGCGGTCGAGAGCGGGTCGTACGAGTGCGCGCGCTGCGCGTCCGCAGCGGTCGTCGCCGAAGCGAGCGTCCGCTGCGCGAGCCAGGGCGCGACGAGCGAGTAGCCGGCCGCGAGCACGAGGAGGACCGCGCCCACGGCGAGCAGCGGCCGGCGTGCCGGGCGCGCGTCGGACACCGGCGCCGGACGGGCGAGCAGGACGCCGGCGGCGAGCAGCAGCGGCCCCGCCGTTGCGACGTAGTTCCAGTCCAGGTCGACGAGCATGTGCACGAGGAAGGCCGCCAGGCCGACCGCGACCGCGGTGACCGCAGCGCGCTCGGGGCCGCGGGCGCGCCTGCGGGCACGGACGATCCCGACGACCGCCGCAGCGGCGGCGCCGAGGTAGAGCAGGAGGCCGACGATCCCGGTCTCGCCGAGGAACTGGAGCGGCACGTTGTGCGGCTCGGTGGTCGTGAGCGGACTCCGCCGGAGCGCGAGATCGGTCAGCTGGAACGTGCCGGCGCCGGTGCCGCCGGCCGGATGCTGCGTGAACGCGTGCCACTCTTCCTGCCACCAGCGCCAGCGGTTGCTCGAGTTGACGCTCGGCAGGCGGCCCGGCTGCGAGTTGATCTGGCTCGAGACCGGGTTCGTGAACGAGTGCCAGATACGTCCCGCGTAGGCGCCCGCCACGGCGAGCCCTGCGAGCACGGCCACGAGCGCCGCCACGGCGACGACCCGTTCCACCCGCCGCCTCGCCCCCTCGCCGAGCGGGCGCCGGCCCTCGGCGCGCGCGAGCGCGAAGGCTGCCGCGGCGACGACGGCGGCGGCGGCCAGCACGTCGAGCGCGAAGACCCAGCCGTCGTGCGCGCGCACCGAGCGGGCCTGCCCGTCCTTCGTGATCCCGGGCAGGGCGAGCGCGACGGCGAACACGGCGGCCGCGGCGCCGCCGCCGAGCAGGGCGGCGAAGAGGCTCTCGACGCGGTCGCCGTCGAGCACGATCCAGCCGGCCGCGGCGGCGACGGCGAGCGCGATGCCGAAGCGGGAGTACGTGAGCAGCGTCACGAGTGCGGCGGTGAAGAGCAGAACGGCTCCTCCCGCGCGAACGGCGGCCCGGCGCGTCCGCGGCGCGGCCAGCCAGAGCGCGACCGGGACGGCGACGTCCGCCAGCAGCGCGAGCTCGTTCCAGTACCCGATCGGGGAGCGCAGCCGCGCGAGGCCGAGCGACGCGTTCAGCCCCGCCTGGCGGCCGTATGACGGGTAGAGGGCCGGCACGCACTTCGCGAGCAGCGCCCAGCCGAGGACGAGCGCGAGCAGAGCGGCGGCCGCGCGGGCGAGCCAGACCGCGGCCCCGGGGCGGCTCCCGCCGCCGAGCACGCCGGCCGCCGCGAACGCGGCGTAGACGAGGGTGCGGTTCGTCGTCGTCCAGGACAGCTCGGGCGAGATCGACCAGAGTGTCGAGGCCCCGGCCCAGGCGGCGAGCCCGAGCAGGCAGCCGAGGAACACCGCCGCCGCCGGATCGACGCGTACCGGCAGCAGGCCGAGGAAGGCTCCCGCGGCGAGCACTGCCGCCAGCACCAGCGCGAGCGCCCCGATCCAGACGAGCGGGGCCTGGGCGTCGCCGCCGCTGAAGAAGAGGGCGCAGAAGCAGACGGCGGCGGCGGCGGCCGCGACGGCGGCGGGCCGGCGACCCGCGAACCGTTCGCCCGCAGCGCGCACGGGCGAGGACGGTAGCATTGGCGAACGGCGAGCGAAGCTGCGTTCACAAACGGTTTACATCGGCATTACCGCGGGAACACCCCCGTCCGGGACACTGATGAAGATCCGCCCGGCGGCGCGTTGACGCGCGCGCGGGCGAAGCCAACGATGAGAGCGACTCGGGAGAGACAGCGAACGGCGAAGGCGGCGCTCGTGGTGCTCGTCGCCGCGTGTGCGCTCCTGGCCGGCACCCCGCGCGCGGCCGCCGCTCCTGCCGCCGAGCTCACACCGACGAACGGGTGCTGGCTCCAGGTCGTCAACGACTGGCTCGACCACCACGGCGTGATCCAGGGCCTCTACGCGATCCCCTGCTACACGCAGGCGATCCAGCATCTGAACGGCTACACCGACCTCCAGCAGTACTCGAGCGCGGTCGACGACATCCAGCGGGCACTGCTCGGGGCGATCCACGAGGAGCGCAACACGAGCGGCGGCCCGCCGAGCCTCGGCGGCGGCGGAGGCGGCGGCTCGCACAGCTCGGGAGGCGGAGGCACGCCGCCGGCGGGCGGAGGCGGAGGCGGTGGCGGCGGCTCGCAGAGCCCGGTCAGCAGCATCTTCCATCCGTCGAGCGCGCAGTCGATCCCGCTGCCGCTGATCGTGCTCGCCGCCCTCGCGCTGCTCCTGCTGCTCGCGGGAGCCGGAACGTGGCTCGCCAGGCGGCTGCAGGCACGCCGGGTGAGCCCTGCCCCGGTGCAGCAGCAGCCCCGCTAGCGCACCCGGTACCGTCCGGTGCGAGCCCTAACCTGCGCGGTCCCCCTACGGCGGGGTCGGGACAGGCGAGGCAACAGCTCGGGAGGGTCGAAATGGCGCACGTAGAGCACAAAGACACGACCGATCGGCCAGTCGAGGAGGCGGTCAACTCCGTCCTCGACGAGGGCGCCCATCTGGGCGTCCGCCGCTTCTTCACCATCCCCGGGCGCGACCCGTTCGACGAGATCGAGTGGGAGATCCGCGATGCGACGATCCCCGGCCGCTCCGGCCCGACGTTCGAGCAGCGGGGAGTGGAGTTCCCGAAGTTCTGGTCCCAGACGGCGACGAACATCGTCGCCCAGAAGTACTTCCGCGGCCGCCTCTCCTCGCCGGAGCGCGAATCGAGCGTGAAGCAGATGATCGGCCGCGTCGTCGACACGGCGGTCGCCTGGGGCAAGCAGGGCGGCTACTTCGCCGACGCCGAGGAGGCCGAGACGTTCGAGGCCGAGCTGAAGGCGATCCTCGTCAACCAGTACGCCTCGTTCAACAGCCCCGTCTGGTTCAACGTCGGCTTCGAGGAGAAGCCGCAGTGCTCCGCCTGCTTCATCCTCTCGATCGAGGACTCGATGGAGGCGATCCTCGACTGGATCCGGCGCGAGGGCGTCATCTTCCGCGGCGGCTCCGGCTCGGGCGTCAACCTCTCGAGGCTCCGCTCCTCCAAGGAGCAGCTCTCGAAGGGCGGATACGCCTCCGGCCCGGTCTCCTTCATGCGCGGCGCGGACGCGAGCGCCGGCACGATCAAGTCGGGCGGCAAGACGCGCCGCGCGGCGAAGATGGTCGTGCTCGACGTCGACCACCCCGACATCGAGGAGTTCATCTGGTGCAAGGCCAAGGAGGAGCGCAAGGCGCGCGTGCTCGAGGTGGCGGGCTACGACATGTCGCTCGACTCCCCCGACTGGGCCTCGATCCAGTACCAGAACGCGAACAACTCCGTCCGCGTCAGCGACGCCTTCATGGAGGCGGCGACAGACGGCCGCGAGTTCAACCTCACCGCCCGCACCGACGGCGCCGTCCTCACCACCGTCGACGCGCGCGACCTGCTCCGGCAGATCGCCGCGGCCGCGTGGGAGTGCGCCGACCCGGGCGTCCAGTACGACACGACGATCAACTCGTGGCACACGCTGCCGAACACCGGCCGCATCAACGCGTCGAACCCGTGCTCGGAGTACATGTCGATCGACGACTCCGCGTGCAACCTCGCGTCGCTGAACCTGATGAAGTTCCGCCGCGAGGACGGAGAGCTCGACGTCGACGCGTTCGAGCACGCGGTCGACGTCGTCTTCCTCGCGCAGGAGATCCTCGTCGGGTACTCGTCGTATCCGACGCCCGAGATCGAGCGCAACGCGAAGGCGTTCCGGCAGCTCGGGCTCGGCTATGCGAACCTCGGCGCGCTGCTGATGGCGCGCGGCCTGCCGTACGACTCGGACGAGGGCCGGGCGTACGCGGCGGCGATCACGGCGCTCATGACCGGGCGCGCGTACCGCAAGTCGGCCGAGATCGCCTCGCGCATGGGCCCGTTCGCCGGCTACCAGGTCAACCGCGCGCCGATGATCGGCGTGATCGCGAAGCACCGCGCGTCGGTCGGGAACATCGAGAACTCCGACGTCGTGCCGGCCGACCTGCTCACCGCCTGCCGCAAGTCGTGGGACGACGCGCTGAACCTCGGCGAGGTGCACGGCTTCCGCAACGCGCAGGCGACCGTGCTCGCGCCGACCGGGACGATCAGCTTCATGATGGATTGCGACACGACGGGCGTCGAGCCGGACTTCTCGCTCGTCAAGTCGAAGCGGCTCGTCGGCGGCGGCGAGATCACGATCGTGAACAAGACGGTGTCCGCCGGGCTCGAGAAGCTCGGGTACGCACCCCGCGAGGTGGACGAGGTCGTCGCGTTCATCGACGAGCGCAACACCGTCGTCGGCGCGCCGTACGTCAAGACGGAGCACTATCCCGTGTTCGACTGCGCCGTGGGCGAGCGCGCGATCCACTACCTCGGCCACGTGAAGATGATGGGCGCCGTGCAGCCGTTCATCTCCGGAGCGATCTCGAAGACCGTGAACATGCCGGAGGAGGCGACGGTCGAGGACGTGATGAACCTCTACCGCGACGCGTGGAAGCTCGGCGTGAAGGCGATCGCGATCTACCGCGACAACTGCAAGGTCGCGCAGCCGCTCTCGAGCTCGGGCTCGGGCCAGCAGGCGGCGACACCGCCGGTGCCGATCCGCGAGCGCAAGCGGCTGCCGCTCGACCGCACCGAGATCGGGCGCAAGTTCCAGGTGGGCGACCACGAGGGCTACATCCACGTCGGCCTCTACGACGACGGCAGCCCGGGCGACATCTTCGTCGACATCGCGAAGGACGGGACGACGATGGCCGGCCTGATGAACTCGCTCTGCCTCGCCGTCTCGATGGGCCTCCAGTACGGCGTGCCGCCCGAGGTGTACGTCTCGAAGCTGTCGCACATGCGCTTCGAGCCGAGCGGGTTGACGAACGACGCCGACATCCGCGTCGCCAAGTCGATCGTCGACTACATCTTCCGCTGGTTCGGCAAGAAGTTCCTCACGCCGGAGCAGCAGGAGGAGGCCGGCATCCTCTCGCCCGAGGTGAAGGCGATGCTCGCCGACCGCTACGCGAACGGCGGCGACGGCGAAGCCGCAGTGGCCGAGCCGGCCAACACGCCTCCTCCGGGCCAGACGGCGCTCTTCAACTCGTGGGAGGACGCCGTCGAGTGCGCCCGCTGCGGCGGCCGCATGGTGCGCACCGGCTCGTGCTACACGTGCCGCGACTGCGGGACGAACACCGGCTGCAGCTGATCGAAAGGGCGCGCGGCGTGTAGATCCAGGGCAAGGGCCGCGTAGGCGGCCCTTCTCCTATCCGGCCGGCCGCTGCGCGCCTCGGAGCGCGGCGCGCACGCTCAGCCTGGCGCCGCCGCGGACGATCGCCCCGGAGTAGATGCGCGCCGCGAGGCGCGCCGTGCCGTAGACGGCGGCGAACATGAGCACCGCGCCGAGGGCGATCTCCCAGGCGGAGACGTGTCCCAGCGCGATCCGCACCGGCATCAGGATCGGCGTGAGCGGCGGGACGAAGGAGAGCACCTGGAGCCACCAGGCAGAGGGAGAGGCGATGCCCGCATACGTGAGCATGAACCCGACGATGAGGGGCAGCCCGACCGGCAGCGTCACGAACGCGACCTCCTCCTGGCGGGCGACGATCGCTCCTGCGGCCGCGTAGGCGAACGCGTAGAGGGCGAAGCCGAGCAGGAACCAGAACAGGATCATGGGGAGGAGCACCCAGACGGTGGAGGGGATCTCGGCCCGCTGCACGGCGGCGTTGGCGATCAGCCCGCCGACGATCGCGATCGTAAGCTGGCCTAGGCCGACGACGCCGATGCCGGCGACCTTGCCCACCAGGAGCTGCCACGGCCGGACGGCGGCGAGCAGCACCTCGGCCGTCCGGGACGTCTTCTCCTGCGCGACCCCGGTGGCCACTGCCGCCCCGTAGATGCCGAGGCTCACGTAGAGAATCAGGCCCGCCACGAGCGCCGCGACGCTGCGGGCACCCCGGTCCGGCGGCGGTGGCCGGAGCGCGACGGTCGCGAACGGCACCGGCGTCAGGGCCGTTCGCATCGTCGAGAGCGAGACGCCGACGCTGACGAGCGTCTTCTGAACGTGCGCCTTGTCGACGGTCGACTGCAACAGCGCCGTCATGGTCGGCGAGAGCGTCTCCTTGACCTCCGCGACGGCGGAGTGCGCTCCGACGGTGAGAGCGACGCCGAGCGTGCCGTCCTTCACCTGCAGCCGGGCAGCCGTGATCGACACGACGTCGACGGTTCTGATCTTCACCTTCGAGTCGGCAGCCGAGCGCCGCAGCGCGGGGCCGAGCGCCTGCGCGGAGGAACCGACCAGGCCGACGGTCGTGGGTCGCGCCGAGTGCCGCACGAGCGCCGGCACGACGATGATCGCAATCACGCCCAGCGCCGTGAGCGCCGTCATGATCCAGAGCAGGCGGCCGTGAACCCGCTCGTCGACTTCGCGCTCCATCACCAGGCGCGTCGTGGGGATCCCGGTCATCGAGCTGCCAGCTCCCGGTACACGTCCGCCAGCCCCACGCCCTCGAAGCCGAACTGCTCGACCGGCCCGGCCGCGAGAGCGGCTCTCAGGATCGCCTGCGGGTCGGCGGCAGAGCCGAGGCGGAGGAGCACACCGTCGGCGTCCTCGCGCACCACCGACGCCTCGGCCACCCCCGCCGCCCAGCCGGAGGTGCCGTCCACCTTCACACGGACGAGCCGGGGCACGCGGGCGCGGAGCTCCGGGAGCGTGCCCGAGGCGAGCGTGCGGCCTTCCTCGAGAATCACGACCTGGTCGCAGAGCTGCTCGACGAGCTCGAGCTGGTGGCTGGAGAACAGAACCGCGGTTCCTCGTTCCGCCTCCACCCGCAAGGTGTCGGAGAGCGTGTCCACGGCGGTCGGGTCGAGGCCCGAGAACGGCTCGTCCAGGACGAGCAGCTCCGGGCCGTGCACGAGGGCGACGGCGAGCTGCACGCGCTGCTGGTTGCCGTGGGAGAGCGCGACCACGCGATCGTGCGCTCGCTCCTCGAGGCCCAGCCGGGCAAGCCACGCCCGGCCGGCGCTCTTCGCCGCGTGCGCGTCCAGCCCGTGCAGCCTGCCGAAGTAGGCGATCTGATCGAGAACCGGCATCTGCGGGTAGAGCCCCCGCTCCTCCGGCATGTAGCCGAAGCGCAGCCGGTCGCTCGGCCCGACGGGATGGCCGCCCCATCGGACCTCGCCGCCGGAAGGCCGGAGAATGCCCATCACGGCCCGCATCGTCGTCGTCTTGCCGGCTCCGTTCCGGCCGACGAGCCCGACGATCTGCCCCGCGGGGACCCCGGCGCTGAGCCCGTCCACGGCCAGCCTGTCGCCGTAACGATGAACGAGATCGGAGATCTCGAGCACGAGTCTCAGTCTGTCACCGAGCGACAGGGGGAGCCGGCGGAAACCGGCGGCCCCCCGGCCTCAGCCGACCCCGGGTGGCCGAGGCAGCGACACCGGCCGGCGCGGAGGAGGTGCGGGTGCGGGCGGATCGGCGACGGGCTTTCCGACCTGCAGCTCCATCCGCTCGCAGTACAGGTCCGCCACCACGTGCGCGATCTGGCCGCCGGCCTGCCCCGCCTCGCGCCGGAGCGCGAAGATCCCGGCGTTGTAGACGTCGACCCGGCCGAGCTCGTCCTTCAGGTTCGGGGCGAGGAAGACGATCGCGCCGTTCTTCTCGTTCGAGTCGTCGCTGTTGCCCTTGACGAGGAAGTCCTCCTGCCAGGCGGCCCAGGGGTCGGCGTCGGCCGCGCCGATCGTGACCCGGAGGTTCGGAAACTCGAGCGCCCCCGGCTCCAGGGGCTTGCCGCGTAGGTCGCCGGTGCCGCCGGCGATCATGCCCTGCGTCACGGTGAACGACTCGATCTTGCTGACCTTGCCACAGGGCAGATCGCCGAGCTCGAAGCGGAAGTTCGACGCGACGAACTGCTTCTGAGCGGGCGTCGTGGCCGGCGTCACCTTCTCGCTCACCTTGACGTCCGTCGTGTACTCCGCAGCGAGCTTGACGACCAGGAAGGCAGCCGCCTTCGAAGCTGCGTCCAGCGCCGGAATCGTCACCTCGCTGACGAGGGCGTGAAAGAACTCCCGCGCGCTCGTCGCCTGGAAGCTCGCATCGGCGGCGACGATCGAGCCGTCCTTCCGCGTGTAGTTCAGCTTCCACGAGGAGGCGATCCACTCGTAGACGCTCTGCGCCATGCCGAACCCGATGCTCAATTCGATCGGGTCGTACGCCAGCCCGCCGATGTGCTTCTTCGTGAACGACCCGGCATTGGGCTTCTCCTCGACGACCTCCCCGACGGCGTCCCCGCCGTCAGCCGACTTGACGAAGCCGCACGCGACCCCGTTGAGGTTGAGCATGACGTGGCCGGAGACATTCGTGCGCGTGCCTGCCATCTCGATCTCCTTCGGACGAGCCGCAGCGGTGCCCGGGGAGGCTACTTCACCTCCTCCTCCGACGTCCGCTCGTGGGCGTCTTCTCGCTCCACCACGCGGCGCCAGCGCAGCGTCCGCAGCATGAGGGCGATCGCGGCAAGCCCGACTGCGACGTTGACCGCGGAGAGGATCGTCTTCATGCCGACGCTGAGGGCGAGCAGCGTGCTGCGCGAGGCCTGCCCGTGGAGGATGTAGACGATCAGCGCCTGCGCGGTGCCGATGCCGGCCGGGGTCAGCGGCACGATCGTCGAGAGGCTGTCCGTCACCTGGACGAGCAGGCTGTTGTGAACATCGGCATGCACGTGGAAGGCGCGCAGGAAGAAGAAGATCGTCGCCAGCCGCAGACCCCAGTCGAGAAGCTGCCACAGGACGACGGTGCGGACGTAGCGGCCCGGCGTGCGGAGCACCGTGAAACCCTGCGCCACGCGGTGCCGGAACGCGGCGACGCGGGCGGCCGCCCAGAGCCCGGCCGCGAACCCGAGCACCAGGGTGGCCCCGGTGACGAGCAGCGCCGAACGTGGATGCTCGAACAGCCAGAACCAGTCGACCGAGGGGAGCCGGTGCAGGACGTTCACCCCCGGGAGCACGTGCGTCTCGAGCGCCCAGACGAGCAGCGCCGCCGACAGGAGAGCATCGACGAGCGTCTCGACGAGCAGCGTCGCCGCAAGGGTCGCGTACGTCGCCCCCTCGACGCGGCGCCGGACGAGGAAGAGCTTGAGCAGATCGCCGCCGCGCACAGGAATGACGGCGTTGACGCCTGCTCCCGCCGCGTAGGCGCCGAAGACGCTCCGCCAGCGGACGTTCGCCTCCGGATAGGCCGCCGCAAGGATGTTCCGCCAGGCTCGTGTGCGCACCGCCGTCTTCAGGCACTGGCAGGCGAGGGCGTAGACGACCGGTAGCCAGGCGATCGCCTGGACGTGGTCGAAGAACACCCGGAAGGCATGGTCGACGCCGGCCACGGGCATAGTCTCGCCCAGCGGGGCACCGGCGTTGTACGGTCCCGGCATGACCGAGCCGAGCGAGGTCGCCGAGAGGGTCGAGGAGATCGTCGACGGCGTCTGGCACTGGCGCATCCACAACGCGAACATCGGCGGCGCGATCTCGAGCTCGCACGCGATCGCGACGGACGGCGGCTCCGTTCTCGTCGACCCGGTGCGGCTCGCCGACGACGCACTCGCGTCGCTGCCGACGCCGAGCGCGATCGTCCTCACGGCGAAGACGCACCAGCGCGCGGCCTGGCGCTACCGCGCCGAGCTCGGGATCGAGGTGTGGCTGCCGGAGGACGCGCCGCCCGCGGACGACGAGCCCGACCACCGGTATGCGGAGGGCGACGAGCTCCCCGGCAACCTGCTCGCGATCCGAACGCCCGGCCCGGAGTGGCCGCACTACTCCTTCCTGCTCGAGCGCGAGCCCGGGGTCCTCTTCTGTTCCGACCTCGTCTCGAACCGCGGCGACGGCGAGCTCGCCTTCATCCCTCCCGAGTACCACGAAGACCCGGAGGAAACCCGGCACAGCGTCGAGCGGCTGCTACGCCTCCCCTTCGCCGTGCTCTGCCTCGACCACGGCCCGCCGGTCGTGGACGACCCCAAGGCCGCGCTGCGCCGCCTGCTCGGCGACGACTAGCAGCCGGTCGGGCGCGGCTGCGGCGGCGGGCCCACGCTGAGACCGTAGCGGTGCGCGAGCGCGACGAGCCGCGCACGGTAGACGTTCATGTCCGCCCGCTTCCAATCGCCGTGCGTCTGGCACCGCCACGGGGCGTAGAGCTCCTTGTGCAGCGGGCTCGAGAGGCTCTCGTTGTGCCCGATCACGTCCGCGAGCGGGATCTTGTAGCGCCACATCAGCCACACGGTGAGGGCGAGCGAGCTGCGCATCTGCGCCGCGTCGCCCAGCACCTGGGCGTCGGAGAGACCGACGTGCTCGATCCCGATCGCCGCCCAGTTGAGCCCGACCGTGTGGCGGCAGATGACGTTCAGCCGCACGAGCTGATAGATCGTCCCGTCGCTGTCGACGATGAAGTGCGCGCAGGTCCCGGGCAGCTCGTGCAGCTCCGCGTCGGGGGCGTCGTTCGCGAACGTGTTGTACGCGGACGAGAACGACGGCGTCGCGGTGACGTGCTCGACGATCGCGCGCGGATGCAGGACGTACGAGTCGATCCCGTAGTGCCGCTTCGCGTAGGCGGCCGTCTCGGCGAGCCGGGTCGGGCCGAACGGGATCGGCTTCCAGACGATGTGCGGTTTCGGCGGCGCAGCGAGCGCGAGCGCGGCGAGGACAAGCGCGACCACCGGCTCACCGTAACCGCAGCCGGTGCAGCTTGACGGTGCCCGAGAGCTCCGTGGCGACCTGCCAGCGCTCCTCTGCTCGCTCGAGGAAGCCCTTCGCGAACGGGCGGCCCGGGTCGGCGAGCAGCACGTCCGGCCCGAGACGAGGGAGGAGCTCGAGCAGCAGGTCGGCGTTGCGGAGCTCGTAGAGCAGGTCGGAGCCGAGCACGAGGCCCCAGGGCGCCTCCGCGAGCAGCGGCGCCGGCTCGTCCCAGCGCACACGCGCGGCACGGAGCCCGATCCCGTTGTGCCGTGCGTTCAGCTCGAGCAGCTCGACCGCCTCGGCGGCCCAGTCCGACGCGAGCACCCCGGCACCGCCGAGCGCCGCGGCGAGCGAGGGAAGGCCGAGGCCGGCGCCCAGCTCGACGACGCTCACGCCCCGCAGCTCGAGCCGTGCCACCGCCTGGGCGAGCGCGAGCCCGCTCGGCCAGAGCTCCGCCCAGTAGGGCAGGAACTCGTCCTCGTCGAATGCCGCCTCGTCGATCAGCTCGTCGGCCTGCGGCGGCCGCAACAGCCGCAGCGTCCGGCCCGCCACCTCGACCTCCTCGTCGATCAGCTCCACGCAGGTCAGAGCGGCGCGTACAGATCGACCGGCACGCCGTCGGGGTCGGCGAGCTGGGCGTAGCGCTGGCCCCAGAAGGCGTCCCACGGCTCCTTCTCGCCGTGAAAGCCCGCGTCGACCGCCCGGCGGTACGTCTCGTCCACCTCCGTCGCACTCGTGCACTCGAGCGCGAGCCCGAGCTGGTTGCCCGTCGCGCGCGTCCAGCCGGGCAGGAAGCTCCGGACGACGTCCTCCGTGTCGAGCATGAAGCGGACGCCGTTCGGCAGGAACGTCTCGACGTGGCCCTCACCCGGCGTCTCGGGAACGTCGAGCCCGAGCAGCCGGTAGAACGCGATCGAGCGCGCGAGGTCGGAAGCGACGATGCCGATCGCGTTCAGCTGCGGCATGAACACGACGCTAGCGGATAGCGTCGAGGCATGGAATACAGACAGCTCGGATCCAGTGACCTCCAGGTCTCCGAGATCGCCCTCGGCTCCTGGCTCACCTACGGTGGCGGCGTGGAGCGGCAGCAGGCGGAGGCCTGCGTCGCGAAGGCGTTCGAGGTCGGCATCAACTTCATCGACACCGCCAACGTGTACGCGGGCGGCGCCGCCGAGGCGTTCCTCGGCGAGACGCTGGCCGGCCGGCCACGGGATTCGTACGTCCTCGCGACGAAGCTCTACTTCCCGATGCCCAACGGCGATCAGGGGCTCTCGCGCGGCCAGGTGCTCAAGCAGATCGACGCATCGCTGGCCCGCCTGCGCACCGATCACGTCGATCTCTACCAGTGCCATCGCTACGACTGGGACACGCCGCTCGAGGAGACGATGGAAGCACTCACCGAGGTCGTCCGTCAGGGGAAGGCGCGCTACATCGGCTTCAGCGAGTGGCCGGCCGAACGCATCCACGCCGCGCTCGACCTGTCCGGCGTCGAGAAGTTCGTTTCCAGCCAGCCGCAGTACTCGGCACTCCAGCGCGGCCCCGAGCGAGAGGTGATTCCGCTTTGCACTGCGAACGGGATCTCGCAGATCGTGTTCTCGCCGCTCTCGCAGGGGGTGCTCACCGGCAAGTACGCGCCGGGGGAGCCGCCGCCCCTGAACACGCGCTGGGCCACAGCGTCGATGAATGGGTTCATGGGTCAATACGACGACGCGCTGCTCGAGCGGGTGCAGCGGCTCCGGCCGATCGCAGACGAGCTCGGCATCTCGATGGCCCAGCTCGCGCTTGCCTGGGTGCTGCGCGAGCCGAACGTCGCCTCGGCGATTGTCGGCGCGTCGCGGCCGCAGCAGGTCGCGGACAACGCGGCCGCGTCTGGGATCGAGCTCGACCGGGCCACGCTGGAGGGGATCGACGAGGCGCTCGGCTACAGCGCCGCGCGGGATTAGCCGTCCGGCGGGCGTACCATCAACGTTGATGGAACGCGACGTCGCAGTCGTGCTTTCCGGGGGCGCCGTCAACGGCGTCCTGATGGAGCTCGGCTTCCTCAAGCGGCTGCGCGAGACCGAGCTCTGGCCTCGCATCGGCTGGATCTACGGCACCTCGGCGGGCGCTCTGTCGGGAACGATGGCGGCGCTCGACCGGCTCGACGAGCTGGAGCAGTTCATGCTCGAGCTGCAGCCGGACGAGACGTTCCGCCCGCATTCGCTCTGGCGGCTGCCGCTGCTCGGATCGCACGACTACCGGCTTCCGGGAACGGTGGACGAGAGGCTCGGTGACATCGTCGAGATCGCGCGCGAGCTCGCGCACGCGCCGGTCGAGGTCGTCGTCACCGCCACCGACGTCACCGAGATCGAGCACGGCAGCGGACAGCACGCCTACGAGCTCGTCTACTCGTCCCGCCGGACGCCGCCGGAGATCATGGCGCAGGCGGTGCTCGCTTCCGCCGCCGTGAGTGCGCTCGTGCTGCCCCGGCCGGTCGGCGACCGGATCGCCACCGACGGGTCGTGGGTGCGAAACTTCCCGCTCGGCCACGCGTACGACCAGCCCGGCGTCGCGTTGATCGTCAGCTTCCGCTACCTCCCGAGCTACCCCCGCTTCAGCGCCGCGTGGCTGACGACACTGCGGCGGCGGCTCGAGCGGTTTCCGAAGATCCCGCCGGTTCGGGCGCTCATCGCAGAGCTGCGCGAGGCCGAGGAGCGCGACACGCGAGGCGAGCCTGCGCACTGGGGCGACATGATCATCCGCCTGATGCGGGTCGCTGTGCAGCAGAACGCCGTGCTCGAGGAGCGAAACGCGCGCGAGAAGGACGCCGCCCTCGCCGAGCTCGAGGCACTACGTGAGGACGTCGGCCGGATCGTGCGGCGCGAGGGCGGCCGTCGCGGCGAGCGACTCACGGAGTTGGTCGAGCAGCGGTTCGCGGCAGCGCAGTTCCCGTTCCTCGGCGCCCGGCTGATCCCGCGCATCGCGGTGAGCGGCACCGCGGGTGAGATCAACCTGGAGACCGGCGTGCGGAATCCGAAGCCGTGGACCGCGGACGCGAAGCGCGAGCTGATCGCCCGCGGCTACGAGCTGCTCGACCAGCAGCTCCGCGAGCGCGCCGTCGCCTAGAGTCCGCGCATGGCCGACTACCGCTTCCTCGACGAGTGGCGTCTGCCCGCCGACGTCGAGCGCGTCTACGACCTCGTCGCCCGTCCGCTCGAGTACCCGCGCTGGTGGGGCGAGGTCTTCCTCGCCGCAGAGGGCGACGGCGGCGAGGCCGCGCCGGGCAAGCGGGTGACCGTGAAGGCGCGCGGCTTCCTGCCCTACAGGATCCGCTTCACGATGACGTGCCTCGAGGCCGACCGGCCGTACCGGATCCACTCGAAGCTCGAGGGCGACTTCGAGGGAACGGGCACCTGGCTGCTCGCGGAGGAGGATGGCGCCACGCGCGCCCAGCTCGACTGGCGCCCATCCGTCCAGAAGCCGCTCGTCCGCTATCTGACCCCCGTGCTCCGCCCCCTCTTCCGCTCCAACCACACGTGGACGATGCATCGTGGGTTGGAAAGCGCGCTGCGCGTGCTCGGCGAGTAGGTGACCCGCAACGGGTTACGACTGCGACCAGGTCGCGACGTCGTCGCGACCTGGTCGCAGTCGTTGGAACGCTGCGGCGAGAGCGCTACACCGCCTCGCCCGGAATCACCTTGCCCGGATTCATGATCCCATTCGGATCGAGCAGCGCCTTGATTCCGCGCATCAGCGGCAGCAGGTCGCCGTGCTCGCGTTCGAGATAGTCGAGCTTGCCGAAGCCGATGCCGTGCTCGCCCGTGCAGGTGCCGCCGCGGGCGAGCGCGTCGTCCACGAGCCGGCCGTTCAGCGCATCGGCCTTGGCGATGGACGCGGCGTCGCCGGGGTCGAGCAGGAACGCGACGTGGTAGTTGCCGTCGCCGACGTGGCCGACGATCCCACCGCGGAGGCCCGACTCGTCGAGCGCGCTCCGGCCGAACTCGATCGCTGCCGCGAGCTCCGACACGGGTACCGCGACGTCGGTCGTCATGGCTCTCGAGCCCGGCGCAAGCGCGAGCGACGCATGGAGCGCGTTGTGGCGCGCGTCCCACATCCGCGCACGCGCCGTCGGGTCACTCACCGATTCGAACGCCGACGCTCCCTCGTCCTCGAGCAGCTCGCGCGCCGTCTCGAGGTCGCCGGCGACGGCAGCCTCGGTGCCGCCGAACTCGATGAACAGATGCGGCGACTCCGGAAAGGTCGTGCCCTTGTAGGCGTTGAGCGCGCCGATCGTCAGCGCGTCGATCAGCTCACACCGCGTGACGAGCACGCCCGCGCCGATGAGCGAGGCCGCCGCACGGCATGCCGCCTCGACGGACGGAAACGCGGCCCGCGCGACGACAATGTGCTCGGGGATCGGCTGCAGCCGTAGCGTCAGCTCCGTGATCACGCCGAGCGTCCCCTCCGAGCCGAGGAACAGGTTCGTGAGGTTGTAGCCCGCCGACGACTTCACCGCGCGCGTGCCGGTGTGGATGACGTTTCCGCCGGCGAGCACGACCTCGAGATCGAGCACGTGCGTGCGCATCCCGCCGTAGCGGACGGTGGTCGTGCCGCTCGCATTCGTCGCCGCCATGCCCCCGAGGGTGGCGTCCGCCCCGGGGTCGACCGGGAAGAAGAGCCCGTGCCGGCCGGCGGCGGCCTCGAGCTCCGAACGCGTGACACCCGGCTGGACCGTCGCGGTGAGATCGTCCGGGCGGAGCGCGACGATCGCGTTCATGTGCGTGAGGTCGAGGCTGATGCCTCCGCGCAGCGGGATGACATGCCCCTCGAGGCTCGTCCCGGCGCCGAACGGCACGACGGGCACCCCGGCCCGGTCGGCGTAGCCCAGCACGGCGGACACCTCCGTGCTCGTAGCGGGGAAGACGACGACGTCGGGCCGGTGCGGCGGGTGGTAGCTGAGATCCGCGGCATGCTGATCGAGAGCCGACTCGCCGTCGTTCACGCGCAGCTCGTCCGCCACGAGCTGCAGGAGGTCGGCGCGCAGGTCCGCGACAGCCGTCACCCCCGAAGCGTACTCAGGCGGCAGCGCGGGCGAGCACATGGTCGGCGAGGCCGTACTCGACGGCCTCGCCGGGACCGAGGAAGCGGTCGCGGTCGATGTCGCGCATGACGGTCTCGACGTCACGCCCGGAGTGGAGGGCGAGGATCTCCGCGTAGCGGTGCGTCATGGAGAGGATCTCCCGTGCCGCGATCTGGATGTCCGCCGGCGTGCCGCGGAATCCGCCCGATCCCTGGTGGATCATCACCTTCGCGTTGGGCAGGACGTAGCGCTTCCCCGCGGCCCCGCCGGCGAGGATCAGCGCACCCATCGACATCGCCATGCCGATGCAGTACGTCTGGACGTCCGGCTTGACGTACTGCATCGCGTCGTAGATCGCGAGCCCCGCGTACGAGCTGCCTCCCGGCGAGTTCACGTAGAGGCGGATGTCCGTATCCGGGTCTTCGGACTCCAGGAACAGCAGTTGCGCGACGATGAGGTTCGCGGCCTGGTCCTCGACCTCGGTGCCGAGGAAGACGATCCGCTCGCGCAGGAGCCGCGAGAAGATGTCGAACGAGCGCTCATAGCGGCCGTCCGACTCGACGACCATCGGCACGAGCTGGGACACGTCGGCCCTCCTTCGCTAGACTTGCAACCAGTCGGTTGCGCATCATACCCGCAACCAAACGGTTGCGTGTCCCGGAGGAGGAGCGTCGTGCAGGTCGAGCGTGAGATCGTCTTTCCCGCGTCGCCCACCGAGGTGTGGGAGGCGCTGACCGAGCCGGAGCGGCTGGAGGAGTGGTTCGCCACCGAGGTCGAGCTCGACGCCCGTCCGGGCGGAGCCGGCGTGTTCCGCTGGGGCAACGGCGAGGAACGCCGCGCCGTCGTGCGCGAGGCCGAGGAGGCCGAGCGGCTCGTGCTCGACTGGGAGGACGACGGCCAGGTCGTGCTCGAGCTCGAGGAGGTCGAGGGCGGCACGCGGCTGCACGTCGTCGAGACGTCACGCGAGTGGAGCACGGCGCTCGAGCTGCACGCGCTCGCATGGGCGCGGGTCGCGTAGACCTGGTCTTCGCCGCGCTCGGCGACCCGGGCCGCCGCGCGCTCGTTCAGGCGGTCGCCGCGCGCGGCGACGCGACAGCCACGGAGCTCGCCTCCGCGCTGCCGGTGACACGCCAGGCGGTGGCCAAGCAGCTCGCGACGCTGGCCGACGCCGGGCTGCTCCACGCAACCCGTGCCGGCCGCGAGACGCGCTACGAGGTCACGCCCGAGCCGCTCGAGGCGGCCGTCGCCTGGATGGTCGAAGTGGGAGCGCGCTGGGACGAGCGGCTCGCGATGCTCGCACGCAGCCTTGCTACGGGGAAAGACGCTCGATGATCCAGCCGCTGCCGCCACGGCGGTAGCGGAAGCGGTCGTGCAGGCGGCTGTCACGGTGCTGCCAGAACTCCCACGCCCGCGGCGCCAGCCGAAATCCGCCCCAGCGCGCAGGACGCGGCACGTGCGCTCCGAGCTCGGCCCCGAGCTCCTCGACCCGCCGCTCGAGCTCGTCCCGGCTCGCGAGCACCTCGCTCTGCTGCGAGGCGTGCGCGCCGATCTGCGCCCCGCGGGGCCGCGTGGCGAAATACGCGTCCGCCTCGTCCTCCGGCACCCGCTCGACGGGACCTTCGACCCGCACCTGCCGGCCGAGCGCATCCCAGTGGAAGAGGAGGGCAGCCTGCGGGTTCTCCTCCAGCTCACGACCCTTGCGACTCGAGTCGTGCGTGTAGAAGACGAGCCCTGCCTCGTCGGCCTGCTTCAGCAGCACCATGCGCACGGAGGGCGCGCCGCCGGCGCCGGCCGTGGCGAGCGCCATCGCCTCCGGCACCCGGACGATCGCGCGCGCCTCGTCGAACCAGCGCTCGAACTGCCGTAGCGGATCCGGGTCGAGGTCGCCGCGATGCAACGGCCGGTCGTGCTCGTCCACGTGGCGAGCCTACGAGATGATCGAGGTGCGCAGGGCGATAGCGACCGCCTGCGTGCGCGTATCGGCCTCGAGCTTCGACATCGCCTTGCGCAGGTGCGTCCGCACGGTCTCGTGCGAGATGCCGAGCCGGCTTCCGATCTCCTCGTTCGCAAGCCCGTCGGCGAGGAGACGCAGTACTTCGCGCTCACGCTGGGTGAGCGTCGGCACCTTGTCGGCCATCGCGCCGCCGACGAGGATGCCGGCGAGCACGGGATCGACGTACGCCTGCCCCTCGGCGACGCGCTCGACTGCGCGCACGAGGTCGACCAGCGGCGCTTCCTTGAGGACGAACCCGCGCGCGCCGACGTCGAGCGCCTGCGACAGGAGCGCCCGGTCGCCGAACGCCGTGTAGAACACGATCGCGGTGTCGGGCGAAAGCGCCGCCGCCTGCGCCGCGACCTCGATCCCGCTGAGGCGCGGCATGCGGACGTCGACGAGCGCGACGCGGGGCTTCGTCGCCTCGATCTGCACAAGCGCCTGCTGCCCGTCGGCGGCGCGTCCCACGACCTCGATGCCGTGATGCTCCAGCGTGTCGACCACGGCAGCCAGCATGGCCGGGTGGTCGTCGGCAACCACACACGTGATCGGCCCGCTCATTTGCACGCCTTTATCTCGCACCCACGCCGGATCTCCGCAGCTTCTTACAATTGTACGCTGCGCGGCGGGCGGCAGCGAGACGTGGCAATGTCCATGCTCGTGTCCGACCAGGCTCCCTCCCTGCTCGCACTGCTCGACGGGCTCCCGGACGAGGAGCGGGCCGCAATCCAAAGGGATCTCGCGGCGACGGTGCGCCACGCGGCGACCGGAGCGCTCGCCGCCGACACCGCCCACGACGCCGGCAACTCCCTCTTCGCCATCATCGGCCTCGTCGATCTCCTGCTCGCGGAGACGGAGCCCGGTTCGAAGGCCGCCGAACGGCTCGAGCTCATCCGTAACACGGGCCTCGAGCTCAGGAACGACCTGCGCGTCCTCGTCGCCTTCGCCCGCGACGAGCAGGGGCGCGACCCGTCAACGGTGTTCGAGGACGCCGTGCGGCTGGCGCTGCAGCTCGTGCGCAAGGGCGGCGGCGGGCGGCTCGAGCTCGCCGCGCGCTACCCGGACGAGCCCCTCGTCGTCGCGTGCGCAGGCGGCCCCCTCTGCCAGGCCGCCCTCCACGTGCTCGCGTCCGCCCGCGCCGCCGCGGCCCCGAACGGGCTGGTCGACGTCGAGGTCGCTCGCGAGACGGCGCAGACCGCCGTTCTCCGCGTCCGCCCCGCCGGCACGGAAGGGCTGGGACTCGCGATCGCCCGCCGGATCGCGATCGACCACGGCGGCTCGCTCGAGCACGGCTCCGATGCGCTCCTGCTCCGGCTCCCGCTCGCCGTCTAGGGACGAGGATCCCTGTGCGGGAAAGCCGCGGCCGCCTTCCGGGGCTGCCACGATGGCGCTCGAGCACCTGCCCACGACGATGCGAGAGACGGCGCGGAGGACAGGTTGGAACGGCTAGCAGTGATCGCAAGGCTGAAGGAAGGCGCCGCCGAACAGGCGGCGATCCTCGTGCGCCGCGGACCGCCGTTCGACCCCGGCGACCGAGGCTTCGAGCGCCACTCCGTCTACCTCAGCGGCGATCACGTGATCTTTCTCTTCGAAGGCGACGCGGCCGACCGCGGCGTCGAGGAGATTCTCGCCAACGGCACTCGCTCCGCCGCGCTCGGCGCCTGGGGACCACTGCTCGACCAGGTGCCGCAGCTCGCCGTCGAGGGCTACTACTGGAAGAGGACAGGATGAGCGCACTCGCCCACGAACCGACCGACGTCATCCTCCGCGACGGCTCGACGCTGCGGCTGCGGCCGCCGCTTTCCGTCGACGCAGAGGCGATGCTCGACTTCTTCTCACGCCTCTCCGACCGGAGCCGCTATCTGCGCTTCCACGGGTTCCCGGCACTCGGCCCGAAGCTCGTGACCCCGTTCGTCGACCCGGACTGGGATGAGCGCGGTGCGCTCATCGGCTGTTTCGAGGGCCGGATCGTCGCGCTCGCGAACTACGCGCGGCTGCGCGACCGTCGCGCCGCCGAGGTCGCATTCACCGTCGACGACGATTACCAGGGACGCGGCATCGGCACGCGCCTGCTCGAGCAGCTGGTCGAGCTCGCGGCCGAGGTCGGGATCGAGGAGTTCGTCGCCGAGGTGCTACCCGAGAACCGCAGCATGCTCGTCGTCTTCCGGGACGCCGGCTTCGACGTCGTGCGCGAGCTCGATGGCGGCGAGCTCGAGATCAGGTTCCCGATCGCATCCACCGGCCACTACCGCGACCAGGTCGCGGCGCGCAACCACGTCGCCGTGCAGGCATCGCTCCGTCCGTTCTTCGAGCCGGCCTGCGCCGCCGTGATCGGCGCCTCGTCGCGGCGCGGCTCGATCGGGGGCGAGCTGTTCCGCAACGTTCTGGCCGCGGACTTCGCCGGCGCTGTCTACCCGGTCAACCTCGGCGGCGAGCCCGTCGCAGGGGTGCGCGGATACACCTGCATCGCCGACATCCCGGACAAGGTCGAGCTTGTGGTCATCTGTGTCCCGGGCGAGCACGTGCTCGGGGCGGCGCAGGAGGCGCTCCAGGCCGGAGTGCGCGCGCTTTGCGTCATCTCCGCCGGCTTCGCCGAGATCGGCTCCGAGGGGCGCATACGGCAGGAGAGCCTCGTCGCGCTCGCACGCGAGTACGGCGCGCGCATCGTCGGTCCGAACTGTCTCGGAATCGCATCCGCGTCGAGCCGGCTGAACGCGACGTTCGCCCCCCGGGCGTTCCCTACGGGGAAGATCGGCTTCTCGTCCCAGAGCGGCGCGCTCGGTCTCGCGGTGCTCGAGCGGGCGGAGGCGATGGGCCTCGGCCTGTCCTCGTTCGTGTCGATCGGCAACAAGGCGGACGTCTCGTCCAACGACCTGCTCGAGTGGTGGGAAGACGACCCGGCGACGGAGATCGTGATGCTCTATCTCGAGTCGTTCGGCAACCCGCGCGCCTTCGCGCGCATCGCCCGGCACCTCGCGCGCTCGAAGCCGATCCTCGCGATGAAGGGCGGAACGACGAAGGCCGGCATGAAGGCGGCAAGCTCGCACACTGCCGCGCTCGCCGGCTCAGACGCGGCGATCGACGCCCTCTTCCGGCAGGCGGGCGTGATTCGCACGCGTACGCTCGACGAGCTCGTCGAGGTCGCGTCGCTGCTGTCCGCGCAGCCCGTGCCGCGCGGCCGCCGCGTCGCCCTCCTCACCAACGCGGGCGGGCTCGGCATCCTCTGCGCAGACGCGTGCGAGGCCGCCGGGCTCGAGCTGCCCGTCCCGAGCGAGGCCACGCGGCATGCGCTCGAGCAGGTGATGCCGAGCGAGGGCAGCACGGGCAACCCAATCGACGTGCTCGGGTCGGCGAAGCCCAAGATGTTCGCCGACGTCATCCCGATCATCCTCGCCGACCCCGGCATCGACGCACTGATCGTGCTCTTCGTTCCCACGGTCGGGATCGACGAGGACGAGATGGGCGCAGCGATCAGCCGCGCTTCTGCCGGCGCGGGCGACAAGACCGTGCTCTGCGCGTTCATGTCGGCGAAGGGTGCACCCGGGTCGCTTCAGAGCGTCGCGACCGTGCCCTCCTTCCCGTATCCGGAAGCAGCAGCACGGGCGCTCAACCGTGCCGCCGAGCGCGGCGACTGGCTGCGGCGTCCTGCCGGGACGATCCCGGAGCTGCTCGTCGACCAGGCCGCCGCCGAGGCCGTCGTCAACGACGCTCTCGCGAAGGGCGACGATGTCTGGCTCGAGCCCGGACAGGCTCGCGCGCTGCTCGAGGCCTACGGCCTCCCGGTCGTGCCGGAGCGGGTCGTGGCCACCGCGGCGGCCGCCGCCGAGGCGGCGGAGGAGCTCGGCTTCCCGGTGGTCGTGAAAAGCGCAGCGGCAGGCGCCCACAAGACGGAGTCCGGCGGCGTCGTCCTCAATCTCGCCAGCGCGGACGAGGTGCGTGCGGCCGCAGATCGCATCGGGGGGCCGGTGCTCGTCCAACCGATGGTCAAGGGCGGCGCAGAGCTGCTGGCCGGCGCCGTCCAGGACCCGGTCTTCGGGCCGCTCGTCGCCTTCGGGCCCGGTGGTGTGCTGGCCGAGCTGATCGGGCAGGCGCAGTTCCGGCTCGCGCCGCTGACCGAGCTCGACGCCCAGGAGCTCGTCCGCGCCGGCAAGGCCGGACGGCTCGTCGCCGGCTTCCGCGGCAATCCGCCGGCCAACGAGGACGCGCTCGTCGACCTGCTCCTCCGGCTGGCGCGTCTCGCCGAGGAGGTACCGGAGGTGGCCGAGCTCGACCTCAACCCGGTGCTCGCGCTCGCCGACCGCTGCATCGCCGTCGACGCCCGCGTCCGGGTCGCCCGCCAGACACCGCAGCGGCGCGCGAAGTCCTGGTAGCGGTCGCGCACCCCTAAACCAACGGCGCCCGGGGGACCGGGCGCCGTCGTGGTGGATGCGCCGGAGCTTCGAAAAGCCCGGATATGTCGGCAGAAACTGCGGACAGCTCAAACGCAGCCGCCGCGTCCCACCGTGCCCCCAGCCTCCCCCTCACGCGGCGGGCAAGCATCGGCCGGTGCGCTGATCGCTGCTGCGGGTTTCCCGCAGGAGCCCCCGAAGCCCCACCGATGTCCCTCCAGGCCAACCGCACGACGCTGGAGCCAGCAGAAAGGAGACCTGAGATGCGGGTCGCAGACGTGATGACCACCGAGGTGCTCACGGTCAATCCGGACACCTCCCTCAAGCAGGTTGCCGAGCTTCTGAGCAGGTGCGGCATCTCGGGCCTGCCCGTCGTCGACGCGGAACGGCACGTCCTGGGCGTCGTCAGCGAGGCGGACATCATCCTCAAGGAGCGCCGGCGCCGCCAGCCCGGTTTCTGGGGTCGGGTCTTCGACCGCGACGACCCCCTCTCGGCGAAGGCGTCCGCCCGCACCGCGGGCGAGGCGATGACCTCCCCGGCGGTGACCGTCACGGCCGAACGCCGGGTCGACGCAGCAGCCGCGCTCATGCTCGACCGCCAGGTGAACCGCCTGCCCGTGCTCGACAGGGCCGGCAAGCTCGCCGGCATCGTCACCCGCGCCGATCTCGTCCGTGCGTTCATCCACACCGATGAGGAGATCGCGGCGGCGATTCGCGAGGACGTGCTCGTCCACGAGCTCTGGCTGAGCCCGGAGGACTTCCGGATCCTGGTCGAGCGGGGGGAGGTGACGGTCGAGGCACCCGCGCAGACGGAGGCCGAACGCGAGCTGCTCGTCCGGCGCATCGGCCTCGTTCCGGGTGTCGTTACCGTCAGCGTGCACGAGATGGCGCGGATTTAGCCCGATCGGGTACGTTGCCGCTGTGCACGCCTTCGGTGTTCGCTCGGTCGTCGAGAAGCTGCAAGCCGCCGGCGGCGGCTACGAGATCGTGCACGAGTCGCCGGGCCTGGAGCTCGGCGTCTACGTCCTCGTCGCGCCGGAGCCCGACCGCCAGCAGCCGCACGACGACGACGAGGTGTACGTCGTGCTCGAAGGCTCGGGCGTCCTCGAGGTCGAGGGCAAGAGCGTGCCGGTGAAGGAGGGCGACGCCGTCTTCGTCGAGGCCGGCGCGGACCACCGCTTCACGGCGTACGAGCAGCTCGCCGTCTTCGTGGTGTTCGAGCGCCGCCCCGGTGCGGCGTAGCGTGCCGGCTCTCGCGGCGGCAGGTGCGCTGGTCGTGGGAGGCTGCGGGAGCACGAGCACGACGAAGCTGCCGCCCGGCCCGGCTCTCACCCCGGAGCAGACTCGCGGTAGGGCGTTGTTCGTCAAGACCTGCGCCGCGTGTCACACGCTGGCTGATGCCGCCGCGAAGGGCATCGTCGGCAACAACCTCGACGCGACGCGGCCGAGCGCGAGCATCGTCCTGAAGACGCTCGCCGTGCCGCCGGACAACATGCCCGCCGACCTCGTGAGCGGAACGGACGCCCGCGCGGTCGCGGCCTACGTCGCCGCGGTTGCCGGTCGCTAGACGATGGGCGCCGGCGCAGCAACAGGGCCGCTGACGCCGGACGAGCTGCGACCGCTCGACGCCTACTGGCGGGCGGCGAACTACCTCTCGGTCGGACAGATCTACCTGCTCGACAACCCGCTGCTGCGTGAGCCGCTCGTGCCCGCCGCACGTGAAGCCGCGCCTGCTCGGCCACTGGGGGACGACGCCGGGACTGAACTTCGTCTACGCGCACATGAACCGGGTGATCCGTAACTGGGACCTGAACGCGATCTACGTGATGGGCCCGGGCCACGGCGGCCCGGCGGCGGTCGCGAACGCCTACCTCGAGGGCACCTACAGCGAGGTCTACCCGCGAGATCGCGCGGCGACGAGGAGGGCCTGCGCAGAGCTCTTCCGCCAGTTCTCGTTCCCGGGCGGGATCCCGTCGCACGTCGCGCCCGAGACGCCGGGCTCGATCCACGAGGGCGGCGAGCTCGGCTACGCGCTCGCGCACGCCTACGGCGCGGCGTTCGACAACCCCGACCTGCTCGTCTGCTGCGTCGTCGGCGACGGCGAGGCCGAGACGGGCCCGCTCGCGACGGGCTGGCACTCGAACAAGTTCCTCAACCCGGTCAGCGACGGCGCCGTGCTGCCGATCCTGCACCTGAACGGCTACAAGATCGCCAACCCGACCGTGCTCGCCCGGATCGGCGACGACGAGCTGACCTCGCTGCTCGAGGGCTACGGCCACACGCGTCGCACTGGGTCGACGGCGACGAGCCCGAGGCGATGCACCAGCGGATGGCGGCGGTGCTCGACGAGCGTCGTCGACGAGATCGCCGCGATCCAGCGCGCGGCGCGGGACGAGGGCCGCGCCGGGCGGCCGCGCTGGCCGATGATCGTGCTGCGCACGCCGAAGGGCTGGACGGGCCCGAAGATGGTCGACGGCCTGCCCGACCGAGGGCACCTGGCGCTCGCATCAGGTGCCGCTCGCCGAGGTGCGGACGAACCCCGAGCACCTCGCCCTGCTCGAGGAGTGGCTGCGACAGCTACCGGCCCGACGAGCTGTTCGACGAGCAGGGCGCGCTCGTCGCCGGAGCTCGCCGCGCTGCCGCCGAAGAGCGACCGGCGGATGAGCGCGAACCCGCACGCGAACGGCGGCCTGCTGCTCGAGCGACCTCGACGCTGCCGGACTTCCGCGACTACGCGGTCGCGGTCGGCGCAGCCGGGGACGACGTTCAGCGAGGCGACCCGCGTGCTCGGCACGTTCCTGCGCGACGTGATCGCGCGCAACCCCGACCGCTTCCGCCTCTTCGGCCCGGACGAGACCGCGTCGAACCGGCTCGGCGCGGTGTTCGAGGTGACCGACCGCGCCTGGGACGCCGAGATCGCTGCCGACCGACGACCACCTCGCGCCCGGACGGGCGCGTGATGGAGGTGCTCTCCGAGCACCAGTGCCAGGGCTGGCTCGAGGGCTACCTGCTCACCGGCCGGCACGGCCTCTTCAACTGCTACGAGGCGTTCATCCACATCGTCGACTCGATGTTCAACCAGCACGCGAAGTGGCTGAAGGTGACGCGCGGCATCCCGTGGCGGCGCGCCGATCGCGTCGCTCAACTACCTGCTCTCCTCGCACGTCTGGCGCCAGGACCACAACGGCTTCTCGCACCAGGATCCCGGGCTTCATCGACCACGTCGTGAACAAGAAGGCCGAGATCATCCGCGTCTACCTGCCGCCCGACGCGAACACGCTGCTCTCGGTCGCCGACCACTGCCTGCGCAGCCGGCACTACGTGAACGTGATCGTCGCCGGCAAGCAGCCGGCGCTCAACTACCTGTCGATGGACGACGCGATCCTGCACTGCACGCGCGGGCTCGGCGATCTGGGACTGGGCCTCGAACGACGAGGGCGGCGACCCGGACGTCGTGATGGCCTGCTGCGGCGACGTCCCGACGCTCGAGACGCTCGCCGCCGTCGACGATCCTGCGCGAGCAGCTGCCCGAGCTGAAGGTGCGCGTCGTGAACGTCGTCGACCTGATGCGCCTGCAGCCCGACAGCGAGCATCCGCACGGGCTCTCCGACCGCGAGTTCGACACGCTCTTCACGACCGACCGGCCGGTCGTCTTCGCCTACCACGGCTACCCGTGGCTGATCCACCGGCTCACCTACCGGCGCACGAACCACGACAACCTCCACGTGCGCGGCTACAAGGAGGAGGGCACGACGACGACGCCGTTCGACATGGTCATGCTCAACGACCTCGACCGCTTCCACCTCGTGATCGACGTGATCGACCGCGTCCCGGCGCTCGGGTCGCAGGCGGCGCACCTGCGCCAGCAGATGGTCGACGAGCGCGTCCGCTGCCGCGCGTACACGCGCGAGCACGGCGAGGACGCGCCGCGAGATCCGCGACTGGACCTGGCCGCACTCCGAGCGAGCTTGCGCGTCCTCGTCGTCAACGCCGGCTCGAGCAGCCTGAAGCTCTCGCTGCTCGACGGACGACGACGGCTCGTCTCGGCAGAGCCTGCCCTCGCCGCGGGGACAGGTCGACGAGCGAGCTCTGCGAGACGACGCTCGACGCGGCGGCCGGCGTCGACGCGGTCGGTCACCGGATCGTCCACGGCGGCAGCGAGTTCGTCGAGCCGGTGCTGATCGACGACGGCGTCGTGCGGCGGCTCGAGGCGCTCGTCGACCTCGCGCCGCTCCATCAGCCGAAGTCGCTGCAGGCGCTCGAGATCGTCAGCCGCGATCGCTGCCGGAGGTGCCGCCGGTCGCGTGCTTCGACACCGCCTTCCACGCGCGCATGCCCGCAGGCGGCGTCGACCTACGCGCTGCCGCCCGAGTGGCGCAAGCGCTGGGACCTCCGCCGGTTCGGCTTCCACGGCCTCTCGCACGCCTACGCGTCGGCGCGCGCCGCGGAGCTCGCAGGGCGGCCGCTCGAGGAGCTGCGGATCGTCACCTGCCACCTCGGCGCGGGCGCCTCGCTCGCGGCCGTCGCACGGCGGCGTCTCGGTCGACACGACGATGGGCTTCACGCCGCTCGAGGGGCTCGTGATGGCGACGCGCTCCGGCTCGGTCGATCCCGGGCTGCTCCTCTGGCTCGAGGAGCACGTCGGCATGCCGCCCGTCGGAGCTCGCGTCGACGCTCGAGCACCGCTCCGGCCTGCTCGGGCTCGCCGGCACCGCCGACATGCGCGCGATCCTCGACGCGGCGAGCAGCGGGCGGCGCGGACGCCGCGCTCGCGATCGACGTCTACCTCCACCGCCTCGCGGGCCGGCATCGCCGCGATGGCGGCCGCGCTGGACGGGCTCGACGTGCTCGTCTTCACCGGCGGCGTCGGCGAGCGCTCGGCTCCGATCCGCGCGCGCGCCGCGGCCGGCCTCTCGCTTCCTCGGCGTCGAGCTCGACCCGGACGGCGAACGCGACCGCCGGCTCGACGCCGAGATCGGTGCGAACGGCGCGGCCACGCGCACGTTCGTGATCGCGGCGCGCGAGGACCTCCAGATCGCGCGCGACGTGCGGCGGGTGCTGTCAGACGTTCAGCGGGTCTGAATCGCCGCGCTGCCAGGTGAAGACCGTCTCGGCCAGCCGGGGCTTGGCGGCGAGGATCGCCCGCCACGCCGTGGCTGCCTGCCAGACGTCGGCCTCGCCGAGGACGTGCTCGACCGTTCGCGCGCCTCCGGCCCTTCGAAGACGAAGACGGCCTCGTCGTCGGTGAAGTACACACAGTGCTCCAGGAGCGGTGTGTCGCCGAGCTGAAGGGCGGACCCGCCTGGATCAACTGCCGTGCGTTGTCGCGCGAACCCGGCCGAAGCGGGACGACGACCGCGATGCGGCTCATACTGCGAGGCAGGTCGCGGTCAGGTGCCCCAGGCGCTCCGCCAGCTCCGTTGAGGACGCCTACGCTGTCGATGCTCCCGATCCGGAGCGAACCGTCGACGCGCAAGCTCCAGCACGAGTGCGGCTTCCCACCGAGACGCTCGGCGATGCGGCGCCCGACGTGCACCGACCGATGTCGTCGTAGAACACCCTGTGCACGAGCGAGCCTTCCGCGTCCGGTGGAGCCTTCGAAGCGCAGCGCGCTCGTCTCCAGCTCGAGCTTCCCGGCCTGGACGCCCTCGCTCGCTTCGTTCCACAGGACCGCGTAGCTCGTCATGGGACTATGGTCGACCGCCGGGCGGTCTCCGCCATCGGTGAACTTCCGCTGGAAGTGCTGCGCACTTCCCGCGGTCAGGGTTCGGCTCCGCGCTCGCCGCGCTACCGGCTGGTCACGTACGTGCGTGGCGCTTCAGACCGAGTCTCGCCCTCCTCGAGGAGCCCCTGCTCGCAGGGCGTAGCGGACGAGCTCGGCCGGGTCTGGAGAGGTGAGCTTCTGCATGATGTGCGCCCGGTGCGTCTCGGCGGTACGAACCGAGATGTAGAGCATCTTGGCGATCTCCTGGTTCGTGTGCCCGAGCGCGAGTAGGCGCAGAACCTCGCGCTCGCGCTCCGACAGCGGGTCGGCTGCGGCACGCGCCTCTGCCTCGGCCTCCGCGGCGGCGAGCCGGGCCCCGAGCGTCGGGTGGACGTACCGGCGCCCCGCGGCGACCTCGCGGACGGCCGCGACCAGCTCGGCGTCGGCGGCCTCCTTGAGCAGTACCCGCTCGCGCCCGAGGCGAACGCCTCACGCACGTAGCTCGGGTCGTCCTGCATCGAGAGCACGAGGATCTCCGACTTCGGCGCCGCCTCCTTGATCTCCGGTGCGGCGTCGAGGCCGCTCCGCCCAGGCATCACCACGTCGAGCAGGACGACGTCCGGCTTGGAAGACGCGCCTTGCGCACCGCCTCCTCGGCATTCCCTGCCTCGTCCTCGACGGTGACGTCTTCTTCGGCGTCGAGCAACAAACGCAACCCCGACCGGACGAGGGCATGATCGTCGACGATCAGTACGCGAATCACGACAGCGGCACCTCCGCAACGAACGTCGTTCCCGCGCCCGGTCTCGACTCGATCGCCAGCCGGCCGCCCAGAAGCGCGACTCGTTCCTGCATCCCGAGCAGGCCAAGGCCGCCGTCGCGCGTGGCGGCCAGGCTCGAACCCATCTCCGTCGTCCTCGATCACCACTGAGACTGCATCTTCCTTTCGGGTCAGGACGACACTGACCCGTGTCCGGCTCGTGCGTGCTTGACGATATTCGTCAGCGACTCCTGCACGATCCGGTAGAGCGCGGTCTCGATCTCGGTCGAGAGCCGGCCCGACGTGAGCGATGCCTGGAAGTCGACGGAGATGCCCGTCTGCTCCGCGAAGCTGTCCGTCAGCCGCTCGAGGGCCGGAACGAGCCCGAAGTCGTCGAGCGCCGTCGGGCGGAGCTCGACGGCCAGCCGGCGGACGTCCTGAAGCGTCGCAGCGTACGAGATCGCGCACCTCCTTGATCGCCTCGCGAAGATCGAGCTCCCCCTCGTCGCTTCCTCCACCGCGTGCAGTCCGAGCAGGATCGAGGTCAGCGCCTGCCCGGTCTCGTCGTGGAGCTCACGCGCGAGCCGGCGGCGCTCCACCTCCTGCGCCGACACGACGCGCCGAAGCGCGTCCTGCGCGACGCGGTGCGAGAGATCGACGGCCACGCTCGCGCGCGAGCGAACATTTCGGCGAGGCGCAGGTCGTCGTGGTTGAAGCGCGGGTCGGCTCCGCGCTTGTCGTGGGCGGTCACGACACCGATGGCGTGATCCCGGAACACGAGCGGCACGTACAGCGCGGCTGCGCATGTGAGACGGCGCGCGGAGTCCTGATCGATCTCCGGGTCGTCGATCGTCGAGTCGACCCGCTCGCTCCGCTTGCGCTCGAGCACGCGCATCGTCTTCGAACGCGGCGGGATCAGCATGCCAAGGTGCGACCGGGCGTCCTCGCCGGCCGCCGCTGCGATGCGTCCTCCCTCCCCGTGCGGCAGCGCAATCGTGACGAGGCTCGCCTGAATCAGCTCTCGCAGGCGGTCGGCCACGAGCTGCAGCAGCCGGCCGAGCTCGAACTCCGAGACGAGGGCGCTGGCAACCTCGTTCAGCGACTCGAGCTGCGCCGACCAGCGGATGGCCGACTCGTAGAGACGCGCATTCTCGATCGCGACGGCGGCCTGTCCGGCGAGCAGCTGGACGACCTCCTCGTCCTCGGCGCTGAAGTCCGCGCCGCCCTCCTTCTCGGTGAGGTACAGGTTGCCGTAGGCGGTGCCCCGCAAGGCGACCTGCACGCCGAGGAACGTGCTCATCGCCGGATGGCCGGGCGGAAAGCCGACGGAACGCGGGTCGTCGCCGATCCGGCTGAGACGCAGCGGAGTCGGATCCTGGATGAGGACTCCGAGGATGCCCCGGCCGGACGGCACGCCGCCGATCTCGGCGCGGGTCTCCGCGTCGATGCCCGACGTGACGAAGCGCTCGAGCCGGCCACGAGTCGGATCGAGCACCCCCAGCGCCGCGTAGCGGGCGCCGGTGAGCTCCGACGCCGTCTCGACCAGCTTCTGGAGGACGGCGTCGAGCGACAGCTCGGAGCTGAGGGCGATGCCCGCAGCGACGAGCGAGCGCGTTCGCTCCTCCACCGTCTGCACGACTCTCACATTATCCGCGCCGTCCCGTACGGATCGGTGCGGCGAATCGCCGATGGCGGCTCGGGTCGGCCGGCCTAGCCTTGGAATATGGGTCGAAACCGTCTGTTTGTCGTGGCCGCGGCCGCGGCCGTCGTGCTGGGAGGCGGCCTCATCGCCGCCCTCGTGCTCTCCAACCGCGGCTCGAGCAGCGCGCCGGCAACCGCACCGGCAGGCGTCGCCGAAGTGGCGGCGATGCTGCGCAACATTCCGCAGCAAGGCGCAGCGCTCGGCTCGCCCAAGGCTCCGGTGACACTCGTCGAGTTCGCTGATCCCCAATGCCCGTACTGCAGCGACTGGGAGAAGGCGTCGTTGGCGGCGATCGTGGACAAGTACGTCCGCCCCGGGAAGGTGCGCATCGTCTTCAACGGCATGGACTTCGTCGGCTCGGACTCGGAAACGGCACTCAGGGTGGCGCTCGCGGCCGGGGAGCAGGGCAAGTTCTGGAACGTCATCTCCCTCCTCTACCAGAACCAGGGCATCGAGAACACCGGCTGGGTCACGGACGCGCTGCTGCGCGGAATCGGCAACGCCGTCCCCGGGCTCGACACCAAGAGGATGTTCGCATCCGTGCAGTCCGCCACCGTGACGAAGAGACTCGCCGCCGCCGCGGCCCTCGCCCAGGAGGCCGGCGTCAGTTCCACACCGACCTTCGCGGTCGGAAAGACCAACAAGACGCTGCAGCTCGTCAAGGTTACGTCGCTCGATCCTTCCGGACTCGAGCCCGCGCTCGACGCGGCTCTCCGCGAATGACCGACCGCGGCCTACGCGTCGCGGTCGTCGTCCTCTCGACGGTCGGCGCCGGGGTCGCTGCGTATCTCACCTACACGCACGTGACGGGAACGCGGCTCTCCTGCGCGACGGGAGGCTGCGAGATCGTGCAGCATTCGAAGTACTCCGAGATCGTGGGCATTCCCGTCGCCGCGCTCGGGCTTGCCGCCTACGCGGCCATCGCGGCGACGGCTGCCTCACGCTCCGATCTCGTCCGCGCAGCCGGAGCCGCGATGGCGCTCGGGGGATTCGCGTTCGGCGCGTACCTGATCTACGTGCAGGTGGCGTTGATCGACGCGCTCTGCCAGTGGTGCCTCACGAGCGACGGCGTGCTCACCCTGCTCGTCCCGGTGACGCTTCTGCGTCTCCGAGCCACTTCCTGACTAGAGCCGGGCGCGGAGGTCGGCCGGCCGCAGCACGCCGCCGAGTTCGGTGCTGGGCGGGATCAGCTCCTCCACCACGCGCAGGACGAGGCCAGCCTCGTCGCTGAGCGGGCTGAGGATCTTGTTTCCCTTCAGCAGAGCCTTCCCGCGCGGTGCCGGATGCACCAGCAGGTCGCGCTCGGTATACCCCTTCTCGCGAAGAAGCGCATTGGCGGTGGAGATCGCGTCGTCGCTCATCGGGCAGCGACCCTAGCGGAAGAGGTCGCGCTCCGGAGGGACGGGGATGTCGGTCGCCCGGCCCTCGCCACGCACGTCGAGCCCGCGCACGATCGTCACCGGGATCCGCTCGAGCTTCCCCGAGACGAGCTGTGCTGCGCCCGCGATCTCGTCCGCCACCGCGATCACCGTCGCGTGCAGCTCGTACCCGACGGGATCCCGTTCCCCCTGAAGATCGCGAAGCACCTCGACGCCCGCAGCACCGATCGCCACGTCGGTCGTGCCCTGGCGCCAGGGACGGCCGAACGAGTCGGTGACGATCACGCCGACGTCGCGACCGGTGCGCTCGCGGAATTCCTCCCTCAGCCGCACAGCGGAGCCGTCGGGATCGAGCGGAAGGAGCACGAGCATCTCTGGCTCGGGCGCGTTGGACGCATCGACGCCGGCCGACGCACAGATGAAGCCGTGCTGGGTCTCGCAGATGACGAGTGGCGGGCGGACGCGTACGACGCGCCGTGCCTCGCGGAGGATCGCCTCGACCCGCCGCGGGTCCGTGTCGCCGCCCGCGATCTCCGTCGCACGCGCGGAAGGCTCGATGTCCTCTAGATGCAAGACACGCCCTTCGATCTTCGAGATCGCCTTTTGCGCCACGACGACGACGTCTGCATCCTCGAGCTCTACTCGCTCGAGGATCAGCGCGGCCAGATCGTCACCCGCGCGGAGCTCCGGGATGCCGGCGACCGGCATGACGGAGTAGCCGCTCACGGCAGCCCGACGATCCGAACGCCGGCGTGCCCCTTGTAGCGGCGATTGAGGTTGACGATCACCGCCGTCATGCCCTCGAGCGCGCGCGCGCTGGTAAGCGGGCCCGCATCGAGGGCGCGTCCGGTCACGACGTGCGCCGCGAGCTCGAGCGCACGGCCTTTCGCCTCCGGGTCGTCGCCGCACACGAGCGCGTCCCCGTCCGCCTTGCCGCCGGCGAGGGACGAGGCGGCAAGCGAGTGCAGACCCGCGACCACCGGCGCGCGCAGCAGTTCTTGCGTCCTCTCGGCGATCGAGCGTCGATCCTCGCTCGGGTGGACGCCTTCCTTCGTGAAGCGCAGCTCGCTTGCGACGCTGAGCACGGGCGTGTCGCCGATCGCCGCGGCGAGGAACTCGGCGGTCGGCAGCGCAGCGTCGGCCTTCACGGCGAGGACGACGAGATCGACGCCGCGGACGGCTTCCTCGTTCGTCGCACCGGTTGCGCCCGCCTCGTCCGCCTTCGCGCTCGCACGCTCCGGATCGCGCGAGCCGATCACGACCTCCTCGCCGGCCTCGACGAGCACGCGCGCCAGCGCAAGGCCGAAGTCGCCCGTACCGCCGACGACTGCGATCTTCATGCGGGCACCGCCCCGAGCGCCGCCTCCGCGAGACGGCGTCGCGCGTCTGCGTCGGTCATCAGCGTGTGCGTGACGACCGGCCGTACGTCGCCGAGCCCGCCGAGGTCGTCGACGTCCGCGTGGTCGACGACAAGCGCGTCGATCAGCCCCTCGTATGCCTGCGCAACATGGCGGGGGCTCGTGCCGCCGGCGAGCCGTACGAGCATCCGGTCGGCGGGTCCCTTCACCGCGCGGCCTCCGATCAGAGGGCTCACAGCGACGCACGGGACGCGCCGCCCCGCGAGTGCCGCGCGAATCGCGCCGACGGCGAGGATCGGGCCGGTCGACACGTAGGGGTTGCTGGGCGCAACCAGGAGCAGATCGGCCCGGTCGACCGCCTCGAGCACGCCGGGGCCGGCGGTCGCCGTCTCGGCGCCCTCGCAGCGAACCGCGTCCACCTCGTCCCGGTGGCCGCGCGCAACGAACCACTCCTGGAACGGGAACTCGCCTGCAGGCGTCGCGATCCAGGTGCGCAGTCGGTCGTCGGTCGCGGGAAGAACGCGCGTCTCGACACCGAGTGCCGCAGCGATGCGCGCTGTCACAGCGGACAGCGGCTCACCCCCGGCGAGCGCCTGCGTGCGCACGAGATGCAGACCGAGGTCGCGGTCCCCGAGGCTGAACCACGACTCGCCGCCGAGCGCGGCCACCGTCTCGAGCGCCTGCCACGTCTCGCCGGCGCGGCCCCAGCCGCGCTCCTCGTCGTTCAGGCCGGCGAGGGCGTACAGCACGGAGTCGATGTCCGGGGAGACGTGGAGCCCGAGCACGTCGACGTCGTCACCGACGTTGCCGACGACCGTGACCGAAGCGGGGCCGAGCAGCTCGACGAGCGCGCGCACGAACCGAGAGCCGCCGACGCCACCCGACAGGACGGCGACTCTCACTGCAGCGCCTCGACCGTCAGGCCGGCGACGCACGCGCGCGTGCGGGGACCGCTGCGGACCGTGAGCCGGCGCAGGTCCTCGAGCGTGTCGACGTCGTCGGCGAGATTCGGAATCGCCAGCGACACCACCTCGAGCTCCTGCTCGGCCGCGTGGGCACGAAAGCGCGCGGCGCTGCCTGGCCCGTACAGCGATGCGAAGGCGCCGGGCTCGGGCAGGACGAGCGCGTTCGTCGTCCCGTCGGCCGCCTCGACGAGTGCGACGGCGCCCGGCGGCGTGCGTGCCACGAGAGCGCGCAGGTCGCCCGGCTCGACGGACGGCACGTCCGCATTGACGACGAGCACCTGGCCCGGCGCGAGCTCTGCGAGCGCCGCACGCACTGCGGCGCCCTGACCTCCGCCCGGGTCGTCCACCACCTTGGCCCCGGCGTCGCGGGCAAGCGCTCCACCGTCCGCGTCGCCGGTGACGACCGCAGTCGTTCCCACTGCGATGCAGGCGGCCAGGACATCGCCCAGCATCGCGAGCGAGAGCTCGTGACGTTCGAGGGGCGACGCCTGCAGCCGCGTCTTGCCCTCGGCCCCGGCGAACGGAACGACGATCCTCGGCATGCAGCAGAGACTAGCCGCGCCCTAGTATCGGGTCGTCCCGGGACGGCCGGCGCCGATCCAGTCGCGGACTTCGAACCAGTGACTCTGGCGCAGTGCTGCGGCAACGCGCTCGTCGGTGTGCTCTGCGTAGAACACGTTGTGGTCGAGGTCGCAGCAGATCGCGACGTCCGAGAGCGCCACGTCGGGAATGTGCATCAGCGCATCGGCCGGCAGCTGCGCCTCGGCAACGGTGTAGTGCTTGAACTGCAGCTCCGGAGCGATCTCCATCAGGTCTGGCCAGTCAGGGCACGTACGAGAGCTCATACGCTCTCCAGTTCTGCGGCCGCGGGGATCTCCTCCCGCGACCAGCGTCCTTCGAGACGCACGAGGCCACGCGAACCGTCCGCGGGGTAGACGACGAAGACGAGTGCGTCGTCGACCGAGTGGTAGCGCAGCCCGCCGCGCTCGTCGGTGAGATCGACCCGCAGATGGAGCCTGCCGTCGGAGAAGGGCGGTTGGTCGACCTCGAACCGCAGCGGCAGCGAGCGGCTCGCTTCGGTCCAGCCGAGATCGGCGGTCGACGTGGAGTCGGCAGCGACGAGGATCCCCGCGTCGTCGCGAAGCTCCCAGACGAGGCGGGGCGGGGCGAGCGACCGCTCGGCGACGACGTCGGCCGCGATCGAAAACGACTCCCCGGCGAGAAGCTGCGTGCGTGGGTCCGCCGCGGGGCCGAGGAGCCGAACTCGTTCGACGCGGCAGACGTCGCCACCCCACTCCTTGAGACCTGCCGCCCGCTCTTCCGGGTCGCTCTCGCCCGCCAGCAGCCGGCGGTAGGCGACGATCGCCTCGTGGGTCGGACCGTCGAACGCTACGACGCCCTTCTGCAGGAGCACCGCACGGTCGCACAGCCGCTCCACCGCAACGGCGTCGTGTGAGACGAACACGATTGTTCCGCCTCGCTGCTTGAACTCGAAGATCTTCCCGAAGCATTTGCGTTGGAACGCCTCGTCGCCGACCGCGAACACCTCGTCGAGCAGCAGCACGTCGGCCTCGATGTGTGCCGCGATCGCGAAGCCGAGCCGCATGTACATGCCCGACGAATACGTGCGCACCGGCAGGTCGATGAACTCCTCGAGGCCGGCGAACGTGACGATCTCGTCCAGCTTCTCGCGGATCGCAGCCCGTCGCAGGCCGTGAATCGAGCCGTTGAGGTAGACATTCTCACGGCCGGTCAGATCGAGATGGAAGCCGGCGCCGAGCTCGAGGAGCGAGCCGACCCGGCCGCCGACGGCGACTGAGCCGGCGGACGGCTTGATGATGCCCGAGAGCAGCCGCAGCAGCGTCGTCTTGCCGGAGCCGTTGCGGCCGACGAGCCCCACGGCGCTCCCGGGCTGGACACCGAACGAGACGTCGCTGAGCGCCCAGACGTCGGAGCCGTGCACGCGGCCGCGCGCGACCACGAGGTCCTTCAACGCCCGGCTCTCGCGCGGGTAGACGCGGAAGCGGCGTGCAGCGTGCTCGACGAGGATCTCCCCGGGTCTCACGGCTCTGAAGGTACTCCCAACGCGCGCCGGACGATGCCGGCGAGCGTGCGCACGAAGACGGGATCCGCATTCGGCATCTCGATCCGGCCGAGGTGCAACCGGAGCTCTGCGGCCTTCTCGCGCGCCTCGACGTCGAGATCCCATCGGATCTCCAGGTGGTCGGAGACGAAGCCGACGGGGCAGACGAGGACCTCGGCCACCCCGTCCGCCCGGAGTGCTCCGAGATGGTCGAGGATGTCCGGGCCGAGCCAAGGCTCACCCGTCGGCGACTCGCTCTGGAACGAGAAGCTCCAGTCCTGCACGTCCGCGCTCTGCGCGACCAGCTCCGCCGTCTCGAGCAGCTGTGCCTTGTAGGGGTCGCCCTGATCGAGAATCCGGGCCGGCAGCGAGTGCGCGGTGAAGACGACGTGCGCCTCGGTGCCGCGGATACGGCTCGCGAGCAGCTCGATGAAGCCGGGCTCGTCGTGCCAGCTGTCGACGAACGCGAGGCGCGCGCCGCCGGCGAGCGCGTGCTCGAGCTGCTCCCGGTAGCCCTTGATCGAGAGCGCCGAGTAATGCGGCGCGAGCACGAGCCCGGCGACGGTGGCGGCGCCCGTCGCGAGCGCGGCGGCCGCCGCGTCGGCGATCCGCGGCGTCCAGTGCTTCATGCCCGTGAACACCGGCAGGGCGAGCTCTGCCTCGAGCGCGGCGCGGGTCTGCTCGGTGATCGCATTGAGCGGCGACGACTCCTCGATCCCCAGCCGGCGGTAGCGCTCGACGAGGTCCTCGAGGTGCTCCGGCGCCACCGGCCGGCCGCCGCGAATGTCCGCGTAGTAGGCGGGGACGTCCACGAGCCGCTCCGGCGACCCGTACGCCATCAGGACGACGGCGTCGCTCATCGGCCGGAAAGCCGCGAGGACCGCGGCACCATGAGCCGCGCCGAGGCCGCTAGGCTCGAACGCAGGGGAGGGTGGTGGGGTTTCCCGGGTATCACGCGTGTACTTCTACAGCGGTGCGCCCACGGCGGTGCGCGAGTGGACGAGCTCGACGAGGCGGCCGAGCACCGCGGGGTCGGTCTGGGGCAGGACGCCGTGGCCGAGGTTGAAGATGTGGCCGGGGCGGCCGCCGGCGCGGGCGAGGACGTCGAGCGCCGCCGCCTCGACACGCTCCCAGGGGCCGAACAGGACGGCCGGATCGAGGTTGCCCTGCACGCCGCGCCCGGCTCCCGCGACGGCCCAGCCGACATCGAGCGGGATGCGCCAGTCGAGGCCGAGCACGTCGCCGCCGGCCCGGGCGAGAAGCTCGAGCAGCGGCTCGCCTGCGCCGGTGCCGAAGTGAATCGTCGGCACGTCGACCGCAGCGAGGATCCGCGCCGAGTACGGCTCGACGAACTCCGCGTAGTCGGCGGGCGAGAGCGCGCCGACCCAGGAGTCGAGCATCTGGACGGCGTCCGCGCCGGCCCGCACCTTCGCCGCGAGATAGCGAGCGAACTGCTCGGCAAGGCGCTCCATCAGGGCGTGCCATACGGACGGCTCGCGATACATGAGCGTCTTCGTGCGCACGAAGTCACGGCTCGGCTTGCCCTCGACGAGGTAGCCGGCGACGGTGAAGGGGCCGCCGCAGAAGCCGATCACGGCGCGGCCGGGATCGAGCTCGCGGCGCACGATGCGGACCGCGTCGAGAATCGGCCGGCCCCACTCTTCCGGCTCGCCCACGTGCAGCCGCTCGACATCGGCCATGGACTCGATCCTGCGCTCGACGACGGGGCCGACACCTTCGACGAGCTCGACCTCCACCCCCATGCCGCGCACCGGCGACACGATGTCGGCGAACATCACGGCGGCGTCGACACCGTGACGACGCACCGGCTGGAGCGTCACCTCCGCACACAATTCGGGTGTCTCGGCGACCTCGAAGAAGCCGTGCCGCTCGCGGATCGCGCGGTACTCCGGCAGCGAGCGCCCCGCCTGCCGCATGAACCAAACCGGCGTGCGCTCGACCGGCTCGCGCCGTGCCGCCCGGACGAGAAGTGGCTCCGTCACGCGCCTACACTAGCCCCGCCATGAACACCGCCGGTCCACTCGTCGCACGCTGGCACACGCTCGAGCTCGCTGCCGTCCAGGCGGGAGCGCTGCAGCAGGCGACTGCCGAGGTCGAGAACGCCGGAACGGCGACCTGGCGCACCCGCGGCGAGAAGGAAGGGCTCTTCCTCGCCTACCACTGGCTGGACGAGCGGGGCAACCCGATCGTCTGGGACGGCCGGAGGACGCCGCTCGAGCATGCCGTGGCGCCGGGCGACACGCTACGCCAGCAGCTCGCGCTGCGCGCGCCGATCCCGCCCGGGCGCTACCGGCTCGCGGTCGACCTCGTCGAGGAGCACCGCTTCTGGCTCGCGGAGCTGGGGAACACGCCCTTCGAGCAGGACGTCGACGTGCTGCCGCGGGACGCTGCCGGCGCCCGCGCGTTCCTGCCCGAGGGGATGGAGGTCGCGCCGGACTGGCTCGAGCGCGTGCACGCCCTGCACGCCGAGGGCTACGCGGCGGTGGGCGGCGCCGTCGAGCCGGAGCGCGGTCTGCGGCGGCGCGCCGGCGCGGAGCTCGCGCCGTACGCTCCCGGGGGCGGCCGTCATCCCCGTTTTCCGCATCCTCTCGTCTGCCCCTCTCTGCTACCGCCGCTCGAGCCGAACGACGAGATCGCAGGCCTGCCCGCCTACCGGCCCGACGGCGGTGAGCCGTGGATGTTCGACGGGCGCATCGTGATCACACTTCGATCGCGATCTGGTCGTCTACGCGGCTGAAGACGAACGCGCCGAGCGCGAGCGCGAGCACTGCGGCGGCGACGAGGTAGAGCGCGTCGCCCCAGTACGGCAGCTGCCCGAGGAACAGTGGAGCGCGCAGCGCCTCGACCGCCGGCGAAAGCGGGTTCGCCCAGTGGATTGCCTGGATCACGTGGTGATGGTGCGCCAGCGTCGACAGCGGATAGATGATCGGTGTCAGGAAGAACCACGGCACGAGCAGCGCGGCGACGATGAACTCGATATCCCGGAAGAGCACATTCAGCGAAGCCGCGGCGAGCGCGAGGCCACAGACGATGCCGAGAACGAGCGCCGCGAGCGGAATCGCCAGCCACTCCGTCGCCCGCGCCCGCGGAAGGGCGATGAAGTTCACGATGAGCAGCAGCACGAGCATCGCGGCGAAGCTGACGGCATGGGCGCCGACGACGGAGAGCGGCACGAGCTGGCGCGGGAACCTCGTCTTCCGGATGAGGTTCGCATTGTCGAGCATCGAGCGTGTCGAGGATTGCAGCGCGGCGGCGACGAACGTCCACGGAGCGAGTCCGGCCAGCAGGAACAGCGGGTAGTGACCACCGCTCGCGAACGGCGACTTCCAGACGACTCCGAAGACGAGCAGGTAGACGGCCATCAGCATCAGCGGGTTCACAACCGTCCAGAAGACACCGAGCGCGGAGCCGCGGTACTTCGCCTGCAGGTCGCGGCGGAAGAGGTTGCCGAAGAGCTCGCGGTACTCGATCAGGGCGGCGTAGGTGGTCACGAGACGGCAGTCGGGCTCACACGGGCAAAGTCGTCGAAGATCGCCTCGAGCGAGACACTGACGTCCCAGTCGGGGTAGTCGGCGCGCAAGCGGCGAAGGTCGCTGATGTAGCAGATGTGATCGCCGACCCGGGGCGCGTCGACGTACTCCCAGTCGAGGGTCCGGCCGTACACCTCCTCGAACCGCGCGATCGCCTCCAGCATCGAGATGCTGTTGTCGCGGCCGCCCCCGAGGTTGTAGACCGCAGCCACCTGGGGCTTCTCGATGAACGCGACGACCGCACGACATACATCGAGCGAATGCAGATTGTCGCGCACCTGCTTCGCCTTGTAGCCGAACACCTGGTAGTGAAGCCCGTCACGAACCGCGCGCGCGAGGTAGGCGAGAAACCCGTGCAGCGGAACACCGGCATGCTGCGGTCCGGTGAGGCAACCGCCTCGGAAGCAAACGGTCGGAATCCCGAAATAGCGGCCGTACTCCTGGACGAGGAGGTCCGCAGAGGCCTTCGAGGCGCCGAAGATGCTGTGCAGGGTGCGATCGATCGACATGTCCTCGTCAATCCCCTCGTAATGCTCTGGCGCATACTCCCAGCGAGTCTCGAGCTCGACCAGCGGCAACTCGTTCGGACGGTCGCCGTAGACCTTGTTCGTCGACGTGAAGACGAACGGCGACTCGGGGCACGACTGCCGCACCGCCTCGAGCAGGTTGAGCGTCCCGACCGCGTTCACCTCGAAGTCGTCGAACGGCCTGCTCGCTGCGAGATCGTGCGACGGCTGAGCGGCTGCGTGAACGATCGCGTCGGGTCGCAGCTCCTTGACCAGCCTCGCGACCGCGGCGCGATCGCGGATGTCGAGATCGTGATGCGTGAAGGTGCGCGTCGTGCTGCGCACTCGTTCCAGTGTCGGCGTCGTGTCGCCGCCCGGGCCGAAGAAGTCGGCGCGCATGTTGTTGTCGATCCCGTGAACGTTCCAGCCTTGACCGTCGAGATAGACGACCGTCTCGGAGCCGACGAGACCGCTCGACCCCGTCACGAGAACGCACTTGGCCATCGCCTTCGAGCCTAGCCCACCGGGCGGGACGGCCGTTGGACGAGCGGCATCCTCGACCGCGCCTTCCGCGCGTAGATCGAGACGCCCGCATACCGGCCGGCGGACAGGTGAACGAACGTGCCGAGAGTCATCCCCACCTTCGGTATGCGCGAGAGCAGGTAGCCGAAAGGGAGGGGCGGCCAGCCGTCGGAGCGCTCGAGGCGGCGCACGACGAGCCCGGCGCGGGCGAATGCCAGCACGTACGAGCCCACCGTGTGGACGTGCTCGTTGATCCCGAGCGCCTTCTCCCCCGCCTGGTCCGGGTTCTCGGGGCTGCGCAGGACGCCCCGCGTGCCCTCGTTGAGACCCGCGACGAGCCCTCCGGGGCGGGTCACGCGCGCCATCTCGTGGAGCATCCGCGGGAGATCGAGGGCGTGGTGCAACGTCGCCACGCAATACGTGACGTCGAACGTTCTGTCCCCGAACGGCAGGTGCTCGGCATCCGCCTGCACGCGTGCGAAGTCGCCGTAGAACGCGCCGCGGCCGAGACCCATCTTCTCGTCGACGAGGATGTCCGTCGCAACGTACTCGCACTCGCGCTCCAGCCAGAAGCGGGCGGCCCACGCTCGGGCCGCGCCGACCTCGAGCACCCGCAGGCCGCGGGCATCGCCCACGTAGCGGTCGAGCAGCAACTGGAACGAGTAGGCCGTCGCGCGCCAGTTCGGATCGTCCCAGCCGAGGTCACGGTTGACGAAGGGGAGGGCAGCATCGACCGCGTCGTCCGGCTCGTACCAGCCCTCGCTGCGCGCCTTCTCGAGCCACCCCGCCGCCTCCCTCAGCTTCTCCGGCGCACCGGGCAACTCCTCGTGGAGCATGAGCGGGATGCCGTCGGTCGTGCGGGAGAACGTCCGCCCGCAGGCCGGGCACGCGATCGCGTCGCCCGCATCCTGGAGAGACGAGCGGCAGAACGGACACCGGAGGAGCTCGAGCAGCGTGGCTTCCATGTCGTCTTCCGGGCAACCTAGCGCCTGGTCACGCCGGCGGTGAGGGCCCAAACACCACCCTTACAGCCGTTCGTTAGGCTGCCGCCGTGACGGCCCTGGCCGCACTCGCTGCGCTGCCGGCGAGCATGCTCACGATCTGGGCACTCCGCCGCAGCCCTGCTGCCCGCTACGTCGTCGCGGCTCCCCGCGCCGATCGCTGGCACACCCGCTCGACGCCGCTGCTCGGCGGCAGCGGAATCATGGCCGGGCTCCTGACGGCGGTCGGGGTCGCCCTGGCAGCAGGACTCATCCCGGCGAACCGTGAGCTCGGCGGAATTCTCGGCGGCTGCCTCATCCTCTTCTTCGCCGGCCTCGTCGACGACGCGTACCGACTCCCACCGCTCGCGAAGCTCGCCGCCCAGGGAGGCGCGGCCGCCCTCGTGCTCGTCTCCGGCGTCCGGGTCGAGATCATCTCGAATGACGCCGCCGCGACTGCTCTCGGAGTCGTCTGGCTGATCGGCATGACGAATGCGTTCAACCTGCTGGACAACATGGACGGGCTGGCTGCCACGCTCGCCGCGATCGCCTGCACGTTCTTCGCCGTCGACGCGTTCACTGTCCACCCCAACCATCTTGTCGCAGCCCTCTCGCTCGGCATCTGCTTCGCCTGCCTGGGGTTCCTGCCGTTCAACCTCAGGCTGCGCCGGCCCGCGGCGGTGTTCATGGGCGACAGCGGCAGCCAGGTGCTCGGCTTCGGGCTCGCCTCGCTGGGTCTTGCCGCGAGCTGGACCGTGGCCGGCTCCACGGTCGCCACGCTGCTGCTCCCGATCCTCGTCCTCGCCGTGCCGATCCTCGACACGACGCTCGTCACGGTCGTGCGCCTGCTCGAGGGGCGGCCGATCACGCGCGGCGGCCGCGACCACACCTCGCACCGCCTCGTCTACCAGGGCCTCTCCGACAAGCGAGCGGTCGTCCTGCTCTGCGTCGTCTCGGCTGCCCTCGGCCTGACGAGCCTCGCGTACAAGGTGCTCGACGACACGCGCATCACGCTCGCGGGCGTCCTCGTCACCTTTGCGTTCCTGATCCAGTTCGGGAGCTACCTCGCCGACGTGAACCATGCGACGATCGACGAGGCGCCGTCGTTCCTCCGCTCGCTGCTCGTGCACCGGCGGCGACTGATCGAGGCGCTCGTCGACTTCGCCCTCATCACCGCGTCCTTCACCGTTGCCTATCTGATCCGCCTGCAAGGCACCGGCTTTCTCTGGCAGCGCCACGTCTTCGACCTCTCGCTGCCTGCGATCCTCGTCGCGCGGTATGTCATGTTCATCGCCTTCGGCCTCTACCGGGGTGTGTGGCGCTACGCCGGTGCGCGGGACGCCGCGGGTGTCCTGGCTGCGGTCGTGCTCTCCGAGGGTGCCGCCTTCCTCTTCATCTGGGCGACCGTGCCGTGGAACGGCTTCCCGCGCGGGACGTACCTGATCGACGTCATCCTCTGCACGTTCCTGATCGGGGCCTCGCGCTTCTCGGAGCGGGCAGTCGCGCGCGCGCTCTCGTCGCTGGTCGGACGCGGCAAGCAGCGGCGTGTTCTCATCGTCGGCGCCGGCCGCAGCGGCCGCAGCCTGCTGCGCGAGCTGCGCGAGACGCCGGGAGAGCGCGTGATCGGCTTCGTCGACGACGACCCCGCCTTGCGCCGTCGCCGGATCCAGGGCGTCAGCATCGCCGGAGGGCTCGGCGAGATCGGCTGGATTCTCGGGCGCCTTTCGCCGGACGCCGTGTTCGTGACGATTCCCGACGCGCCGCGCGATCTCCTGGACGGGGTGATCGAGGCGACGCGACGAGCCGCCGTGCCCTGCAACTTCGTCCGGCGGCAGATCGAGGTCGATCCCGCCGTCCTGCAGCACGCCGCCGTCGAGTGAGCGAGATCGCGGCCTCCCCCCGGCCCGGCACGCAGTCGCGGAGCAGTGCGACGTCGCTGGCCGACCGGCTCGCCGGCGCATTTCCCCTGATCGGCGTCTACCTGCTGCTCTGTGCCGTCTACGTGGTCGAGGTCTGGCAGCGCGTGACGCCGTGGCTGTTCACCGACGAGCTCGAGCTGACGCAGCTCTCCCGCTCGATCGCCAAGACCGGGCACGCAGCCCGGCGCGGACAGCCGCACTCTGCCGACACGCTTTACACGTACCTCACCGCGCCGCTGTGGCTGATCCACAACACCGCGACCGCATATGCGGCGATCAAGTACGTCGACGTCTTCGTGATGACGTCCGCCGTATTCCCGACCTATCTGCTTGCACGGATGCTCGTCCGACGGCCGGCGGCCGTGTTCGCGGCGGCTGCAGCAGGCGCGATTCCCGCACTCGTGTATTCCTCGTACATCGTCGAAGAGCCGCTCGCGTATCCATATGCGGCGTGGTGCATCTTCCTGATCGCGAAAGCGCTCGTCGTCTCTGCCGACAGGACGCGCAAGTCGCGCACGTGGATCACGCTCGCCGTCGTCGCCTCGCTGCTTGCTCCGGCCGTCAAGAGCGAGCTCGTCATCGTCCCGCTCATGTTCGCCGGTGCGGCTCTGTTCGCCGCGATGTCGAGCGCGTCCGGACGGCGCCGGCTCGCCGCCTGGTCGCTCGGCGACTGGATCGGAGCGATCATCCTCGTGCTCGGCGTGGTGTTCTTCGTCAGCGGAGCGGGCAGCCGCTACTCCCAGGCGTGGTATGCGATCACCACCTTCTACAAGCACCGTATGTTCGTCATGGGCGACTGGGCGGCGGGGTCGCTCGCGATCGGCGTCGGCGTCATTCCGCTCGTCGTCGGCATCGCCGCGCTCTTCAGAGCGCCCGACGAGACGCAGAGCCGCGAGCTGCGCATGGTGCGCTGCACCATGCTCTCCGCGTTGATCGCCTTCGGCCTGTACACCGCGATGAAGGCCGCGTACATCTCCACCGTCTTCGAGACCCGCGTCGAGGAGCGCAACCTCATCTATATCGCTCCCGCCCTCTTCGTCGGAACGGCATTCGTGCTCGAGCGGCGCAGCGTGAACCTACGAGCGCTCGCGCTCGCAGGCACCTACGTCCTCTACCTCATCGGCTACGCCGCGTACCACTCGACGCAGTCGCCGTACGAGATGGGCGTCCGCTTCTACTCGGATGCGCCCGGCTTCTCCATCGCCCAGCAGTCGAATCTCACCTTCTACCTGACCCCGCACGACGTCCGCCTCGTGCTGCTCGGGCTCTTTGCCGTCTCGATGCTGATCGTGCTCGCGCCGCGTCTCCTCCCCACCCGGCAGCGGCTCGTCGGCGCACTGACGGTCGTGCTCGCAGTGGGGATCGTTGCGTGGAACCTGACCGGCGAGATCTCCGCAGCCTCGAACACGAACTTCATCGGACGGCAGTTCGGCGCGTCTCTCGTCCGCCCGTTCTCCTGGGTCGACGCGATCACGAAGGGCCGGCCGACGCTCTACTACGACCAGGGTGTGAGCGACCAGACCGCTGAGTGGATGCTCGAGTTCTGGAACCGCTCGATCGCCGGCGCGACGAGCCTCGACGGCACGATCCACGGACCCGGTCCGGCGGGCGCGCCGAACATGGCCCTGAACGGGACCCTCGTCACCGGGGCGACCCCGCTCTCCTCGACCACCCCGTACGAGTACGCCGTCGAGAGCGTGCCGTGCGTCGACCTCGCGGGCAAGGTCGTGGGTACACACGGCTACCACGCGGCCGGGCAGATCCGCACGTGGCGCCTCGTGGAGCTGTCGCATCCGATCCGCTTTCGCTCGCAGTGCACGGGCATCTCGCCCGACGGCTGGTCGGGCGCGGCCGACAGCTCCTACTACCGCTTCTCCGGCGGAACGGGCGGCTGGGTGCGGGTCGACATCTCGCGCCGCGACTGGACCGGCCCGACGCCGCCGACCAACGTCCACGTCCTGTTCGGGAAGCTCGCGACGAGCGACTTCGAGCCGACGCTGGGCGCCGTGACGCGGAAGGTCGACCTCATCATCGCCAGCGGCCAGACCGACCCGCCGGTGTGGATCCACGTGACGACGCCGAGCTTCGCCGTTCGCGTCGTCGTGGACGGGAAGTTCATCCCGTGCCAGGCGGACCCGAACGTCCGCGACTGCCGGGTTCTCGGAGCCGAGGTCAGCTACCGCTTCTTCCGCACGCGCCCGAGCTGAACGCCGCGCAAAGGAGCGTGAAGCGGAAGCGGAGCACGAGCCGTGCGGGCGGCCCGCTCCGCTCGAGCCCGCGCAGCAGAGCCGCCAACGGCGAAGGCAGCGCGCGCGTCTGCGGAACGAAGAACGGTCGGACGGCGAGCCGGTCGAAGCCGGCTGCCGCGAGATCGGAGCGCACGTCGTCGAGCCGGTACTGGCGCGGGTTCAGGTCGAAGACGAGCTTCGTGTCCGTGTAGCGGGCAATGTGCTCGAAGAGCTCACGCCGGTCGCGCGCGTAGTAGATGGCGCGGAAGATCAGCGTCGCCTGCACGCGCTCGGAGGGTTGATAGTCGTTCAGGTCGGCCTGTACGACGTCGCGGCCGCGGCCGCGTGCAGCGTCGACCATCTCCGGGCTCGCATCGACGCCACGGTAGCGCTGCTCCGGCAGGAAGTCGCCGAGCCCGCCGTCGCCGCAGGCGAGGTCGAGGACGGCGTCACCTGACGCGAGCGGCGGGCCGAGCGTACGAACGACCTCGGCTCGGCGCGCGAGGTATGCGCGCGCATCGGCGTACGCATCTTCGCTCCAGCGTGCGGCGCCGGCGGCGTACTTGTCCCAACTCTTCACCGCAATGCCAGCAGGCGCTCCGGATGCTTGCGCAAGAAGCGCAGCATCGCCCGTGCGTGCCAGAGGGTATGACGCGTGAGGAAGCGCTTGTCGATCACTGCGGCGTACTCGTGGCGGACGGTCGCAGCGGGGACGTACCACCGCTCCCAGCCGGCCCGGGCAGCGCGGTAGTTGAGATCGATGTCTTCGCAGTACATCCGGAACCCGGCATCCCAGCCGCCGATCTCGTCGAGCATCGCGCGGCGGAGCATGAGGAACGCGCCGAGCATCGTGTCCGTGGGCACCGGCCGGTCCGGCCGCTCGTCGAGCAGGTAGTGGTGCCGCTGCCAGCGTAACGGCGGAAACACGAGCCGCAAAGGCGTGCGGCGGACGAGCGTCGCGCCGACCGTCGGGAAGCTCCGCCGCGACGCCTGCCACGTGCCGTCGCTGTAGAGCATCCTCGGGCCGGCGGTGCCACAGCGCGGATGCTCCTCCATGAACGCGCGCAGGATCGCGACTGCGTCAGGCTCGGGCACGGCGTCTGGGTTGACGATGAGCACGAGCTCGTGCACGGTCTGCGCCGCGCCGAGATTCGCATTCGCGGCGAACGAAAGCGGAGCTGCGTTCTCGAGCACGCGCGTTCCTTCGGGCAGCGCCGGCGGCACACTGCCTGAGACGTTGGCGATCAAGAGCAGCTCGTCGACCTGCGGTGCGAGCGCAGGAAGCGAGCGCTCGAGCTCGTCCGCGTGTCCGTGCGAGATGACGACCGCCGACACCCTCATGCGAGTGCCTCGCGGTACACGGCGACCGTCGCCCGCGCCGTTCGCTCCCAGGAGAACAGGCGGGCCCGCTCGAGACCGGCCTGCCCCCAGGACGCCGGGTCGGCCAGTATGCGTCCTAGCGCGGCGGCGAACTCGGCCGGCTCGGCGTACGCGATCGCGTCGCCGCCGACCTCGCGCACGGCCGGGTCGTGCGTCGACAGGACGGGCGTGCCGCACGCCATCGCCTCGACGACCGGGAGCCCGAAGCCCTCGTGGCGGGTCGGGAACAGCAGCGCCGCCGCCTCCTGGTAGAGACGCACCAGCTCGTCCTTCGGGACGTAGCCGCGGACATCCGCGCCGCGGCGGCGGAGCTCCGCGACGAGGCTCCGGTCGCGCTCGGGGCCGGCGACGACGAGCCGGCGTCCCGCCGCGGCCGCCGCGTCGGCGGCCAGGAGCGGGTTCTTGCGCTCCTCGACCGCGCCGCTGAGGAGGACGTAGTCGCCGCGGATCCCACCGGGGCGGAAGGCGAGGTCGGGTGCCAGCGGAGTGACGACGATCTTCTCCGGCGGCAGCGCGTAGAGCGTTACGAGGTCGTCCTTCGTGCGCTGGGAGATCGCGAGCACACGTCGCGCACGCCGTGCGGACCGCGGCACCACGACCCGGAAGATCGAGCTCTCGCGGTAGCCCATGAGCGAAGTGTCCCGCTCGAACGAGAGGTCCTGCACGGTGAGCACGGCCGGGCAGGGCAGCGCGAGCGGCAGGGCGTGGACGAAGTGGACGAGCGCGGGCCGGAGCCGGCGCAGGAGCAGGGGCAGCCGAACGGCCATGCGCAGCTCCTGCATCCGAGCGGACAGCTCGATGGGCTCGATGCCCGGCGGAACGAGGTCGGGGCGTCGCGTGACAGCCGCGAAGCGGAGGCCTTCTCCGACGGCCGGAAGTGCCGCCAGGAGCCCGTAGACGTACGACTCGTCGCCGGTGCGGCGGCGGCCGAGGACGTCGGCGTCGATCACGACGAGTGGATCGCTCACGCTACGGCCTCACGGTAAACCTCGAGGATCCGCCGTGCCGACTCGTCCCACGAGAACGCCCGTGCGCGCTCGAGGCCGCGCAGGCGCAGCTCGTCGCCCTGCGCGATCGCCTGCTCGAGGCCCGCGGCGATCGCGGCAGTGTCCAGCGGATCGACGAGGACGGCTGCACCGCCGGCGACCTCCGCGGTCGCGCCGTCCGCCGAGGTGACGACCGGGGTCCCGCAGGCCATCGCCTCGAGCACCGGGATGCCGAAGCCCTCGTAGAGCGACGGATACGCGCAGCAGAGCGCACCGCGGTACTGGCGGGCGAGCTCCTCGTCGTCGACCGCGCCGAGCCAGGTGACGCCGTCGCCGCGCGCCTGGACGCCGCCCCAGCCGGGAGCGCCGGCGACGCGGATCTCGACGCCGATCCGCTGCGCCGCCTCGATCAGGCGGGCGAGGTTCTTGCGCGGCTCGAGGGTGCCCACCGCGAGCACGTAGTCGCCGTCCGCGCGCGGGCCGTCGGGACCGAACACGGCGTCGGCCGCGTTCGGGACGACACGCACCTTCTCGCGGGGCACGCGCAGCACCGACTCGAGCTCGCCGGCGGTGAACTCGGAGACGGCGACGATCCGTCGCGCCGCCTGGAGGACGTGGGGCACGACTCGCCGGCTGTACGCCCGCGTCCACGGCGGGAACGCCTCCGGATGACGAAACACTGCGACGTCGTGCACGGTCACGACGACGGGCACGGAGCCTCGACGGACCGGGCCGCGGTAGGTCGGGCAGTGGAGGACGTCGGCGCCGCGCGCGCGATGCGGGAGCACGTGCGGGTACCAGGCCAGGTCGAGCCAGAGCGTCCCGGCACGGCCGGCCGCGAATCCGCTGAGCCGCCGCAGCGCCACGTCGCGCTCGACCCGCGGCAGGAGAGCGCGGAGATACCGGGCCGTTCCTGCGCGCGTCTGTGCGAGCGGGGTCACGTCGACGGCGACGTTCAACGGGCCGCCTCCCAGGCTGCGAGGTGGACGCGCCCGTTCTCGAGCCAGGTGAACCGGCTCGCGTGCACGAGGCCGAGCGGCACGAGCTTGTCGCGCTCGGCGAGCGCACGCTCGATCGCCGCGGCGAGCGCCTCCGGATCGGTGGGGTCCGCGCGCACGGCAGCGTCTCCGCAGGCTTCGTCGAGCGACGGGTGCGAGGAGACGACGCACGGGGTTCCGCAGGCCATCGCCTCGACGACCGGCATTCCGAAGCCCTCGAAGAGCGAGGGGTAGACGAAGACCGCCGCACCCCGGTACAGCCGGGGAAGCTCCGCCGCCGGTGTGTAGCCGAGCCGCACGACGTCCGGCGCGTCCAGTGCAGGCTGGCGGCCCCAGCCGGCGGCGCCGGCGACCGCGAGCGCGAGCCCGCCCGAACCGAGCCGGCTGTGTGCCTCGAGGAGGGTCGCGAGATTCTTCCTCGGCTCCAGCGTCGCCACGGTGAGCGCATACGGGCGCCCGAGGTCGAGCTGCTCCCCTGCGGGGCCGAAGGCGGCCTCGACCCCGGGATAGGCGACGTGGATTCGCCCCGGCGGGACGCCCAGTGTGTCCGCGACGTCCGCAGCGGTGAAGCGCGAGTTGACGATCACGACGTCGCACGTGCGCGCGGCGTGCCGGTACTTGGCGCCGTGCATCCGCCGCGTGCGGGGATGCACCCAGTCCGGGAAGTGGATCGGGACGAGATCGTGCACCATCGTCGAGCGGACGCCTGCACGCTGCGGCGGATACATCCAGTCGCTGAAGTGCAGGACGTCGAACGGCCCGAGCAGCCGCTCGGCCGGCGGCGTACCGGCTCGGCTCCACAGCGTTCGCAGGGCATGCGCACCCGGGACGACCGGCAACCGGCGCTCGAGCTCGATCCCCAGGAGCGCCGACTCGACCTCGCGCTTGCCGCGTGCGCTCACCGGCGCGAAAGCGACGAGCGCGTGCGCACCCGCACCGGCCTCGGCCATCCCGATCAGCGAGCCGCGCACGTAGTTGCCCACGCCCGTCCGCTGGTGCGACAAGGGCGCAACGTCGACGACGATCCTCACGGACTGGGTGTGTAGTGAAGCGAGTTGAAATGCAGGCCGAGCGGCCGCGGGTCGCGGTCGTGCATGCTCGGCACGTCGATCGGCCGCTTCGTGGGGGAGATCGCAAAGGTGATGCTGCATGTGCCGTTCTCGGGCGTCAGCCGAAGCACGATCTTCCGCTGGCTGGTGCTGGCGGTCAGGTGGAGCGTGCGCCCGGGCGTGCTGCCGCCGATCGTCAGCGTCTGAATCGTGCCGCGGAAGAGCTGTCTGTCGCTCGAGACGACGGCGGTGAGCGTTCCCGGGCGGCACTTCGCGCGGGTCCACGTGACGAGTCCGGTCGACCAGGGGTTCGCCCGCTCCGGGTAGAGGCCCGTGATGCGCGTGGCCACGCGGATCGGCGTATCGACCTTGTAGAGGACGAGCTTCTTCGCTGGATCGGCGGCGACCTTGCGGCCGAGAAGCTGAACAGAGCTGCTGGTGAGCACGTACTCGTCGAGGAGCGGATGCCCTTTGCGATCGCGCAGGATGCCGGTGGCGCGATCCTTGAGCCCTACGGACACGGCAACCGATGGCAGGCCGCCCGTCATCGACGCGCCGAAACCGTAAACACGATCGACGCTGCGATTCCAGAACTCGTTCTGCCAGACCGCATTGCGGTTGCCACCGGTCCAGAGGACCGCCACATGCGCGTCCCGCCCCACGGCGCGGTCGATCCAGCTCTTGCCCGCTCCGATGCCCTGGGCGTAGGCGCTCTTGGAGAGCCGCGGGAACGAGTGCTGCCACTGCTCGACCGGTAGCCACGTCGCCAGGAAGCCGAGCGCGACGAGCACGGGCAGCACCGGCGCGTAGCGGCGCGGCAGCCAGAGGAACGCGGCTCCGAGCGCGATCGAGACGAGCACCGCCACCATGCCGACGCTCGTGCGTCCGGCCCAGGCGTCGCCGACGAACCACCACGGCTGCAGGCCGATGGTGTCCGACTGGGAGTTGATGTTCAGCAGGCTCAGGAAGGGGATCGCCCCGGGCAGCGACGCTGCGAGCACGGCGGCGACGACGGTCGCGCTCGGTGGCTTCGGCTGCCCGCGCTCGATCCAGACGAGGAGCGCGATGAGGAAGAGCGGAGCGACGTAGAAGAGGTTCCGCTCCTCGATCCGCTGCGAGTACTGGGACGCGAAGGCTCCGACCTCGAGCACGAGCCAGACGGAGACAGAGACCGTGGCGGCGACGAAGACGCGCACGGGCCGGTCGAGGTGGCGCGCGTTCGCGACGAGCACGATCAGCGCCGCGAACGGCAGGATCCAGAGCGAGAGGTCGAGCTCCGCGACGTGGAGCACGATCCACTTCAGCACGGGCCAGACGTGATAGCCGCCGTTGCTCGTCACGCTGTAGTTGCCGAGGATCTGTGCCGGTGAGCGGCCGCGCGCCACCTCGACGACGACGACGAGCAGCGCGGAGAGTCCGGCGGCCCCGTAGAGGGGCTTGAACGCGGACAGCCGCCGTGGCCGACCGCGCTCGATCCACGCGAGAACGAGCGGCGCGGTGAGCACGGCGACGACGAGCGCCACAGTCTGCGCGCGTGTGACGAATGCGAGCGCGCAGAGCGCGAGGACGGCGAGCTGCCTGCGCAACGTCGGCCGCTCGAGGGCACAGACGAGCGCGAACATGAGCCACACGAAGATCGGATAGAAGACGTTCTCGGTCATGACGGTGCCGACGTACGCCATCGAGGGGACGGCGACCGCGAGGGCGGCCACCGCGAGCGCGGACGGGAGCTTCAGCACGCGCCGCGCCAGCAGATAGGCGGGCAGCACGACGGAGCACATCGCCAGCGCGTCGATGACGCGCACCCACCGGTAGGCCTCGCCGATCGACGAGAAGACCGCGTAGGCCGGCGAGATGAGCAGCGGGTAGACGAACCCGTAATTGGCGTGGGCGCCGCGAATCAGGAAGTGGCCGGTCGACGCGAAGCTCCGTGCCATGTCGGAGTAGACGAGCTCGTCGACCATGATCCACGGTGAGACGAGGCGCAGCCCGAGCGCGAGCTGGACCGCGACCGAGACGCCGTACAGCGCCGAGAGCCAGACCCACACCGGCCACACGCGGAGCAGCCGCGCGCCGCGTCCAGGTTGTGGCAGGTCGCCCACGGGGATGCGCCCGTCGGGGCTCACGAGGCTCGCCGCGGCGAGGTCGGGGGCGAGCAGGTCCGGCTCGAGCCCCACGTCGACGGACGCCGCTGCCACCTCGCGCAGCACCTTCTCGCGCACCGACGTGCCGCCGGCCGCTTCCTCCAGCGCGGCGGCGTACAGCCCCGCGGCCCGGCCGAGGTCGTGCTCACGCGCGACGTACTCCCGGACCGACGCGCTCATCCGCGTCCGCAGATCCTCGTCGCCGCCGAGGAGCTCGAGTGCGTCCGCGAGCGCAGCCACCTCCTCCTGCCCGCCGACCGGAACCTTCAGCGCGACGTCGTCCGGCAACTCCGAGAACCAGCCGATGTCGCTGACGACGAGCGGTGTCCCGAGCGACAGCGTGCGCAGTGCGCTCGCCGACGTCTCGCCCATCGTCGGTGCGCGCAGCTGGACGCAGGCGGCACACGCCGACATCAGCGACCAGAGGCGCCGCTCCTCGACGTAGGGCTCGCGAATCACCCCTGTCGTGTCGAGCCCGAGCCGCTCCAGCCTGCCTGCGAGATCGAAGCCGGGCGCCTCGCCCCCGACGAGGAGCAGACGGGCGTCGGGGTGGTGCTTGCGGAGGACGGCGAACGCTCGCAGCAGCTGCGGAATGCGCTTGCTCTCGTTCAGGTGGCCGAAGCACCCGAACACCGGAGATCCCGGCACGTCGACGGGGTCGACGTGGGGCGCCGGCCAGGCCGGCATCGGGATGCGCCAGATCGGGCCGTCGTAGCCGCGCTCGCGGGCGAGCCGCTCGACGTAGTGCGAATGGACGATGAGTCCGAGCGAGCGGTCGAGGATCTCGCCGACGAGCGGGAAGTCCTCCGGCCGCACCTCCCACAGGGGTGGCACACGGCCCTCGAGCACGCCGTGGCCGAGCATCCGTCCGACCACGCCCCCGTCGCGCTCCATCGCGGCGAGATACGCGTGCGGGTCCTTGCGGCCGATGGTGAGGCCGGCGACGAGGTGGTGGAGCACGAATTCGTGGAGGACGACGACTCCCGGCCGGCGCCGCAACGCGTCGACGATCCAGCCGTGCGCGTCGGGGTTGTTGCCGATGTGGTAGACCGCCACGTCCGCGTCGGCCACCGGCCGCGTGCGGCCCGCACGAACCGCCTCGACCTCGACGAGCTTCTCGAGCTCCGGCAGGAGCAGCGCCGAGTAGTCCGCGATCCCCGACCGGTCCGGCGGCAGGGGCGAGAAGTACGCGACCTTCATCTCACGCTACCGCCGCAAGCAGCCGGTCGATGCACGAGTCCCACGTGACCTCGCTCGCGAGCCGGCGGCCTGCGCGCCCGAAAGAGCGGGCCTCGTCCCCGTGCGCGCGCAACCATCCGCATGCTTGCGCGAGCTCGGCCGCGCTGGGCGCGACGACGATTCCCGTCTCTCGGTCGTGGACGACGTCGAGCGGCCCGCCCGCGTCCGTCGTCGTCACTACGGGCTTCTCCGAGAGGAACGCCTCGAACGGCACCATGCCGAAGTCCTCGTCGACCGGCGCGTAGTAGACGGCGAGACAGCGCGCGTACAGATCCGCGAGCTCCTCGTCGGACACGCGCCCGGCGAACGTCGCGCGGCCGTCGAGACCGCGGTCGCGCGCGAGCTGCTCGAGCCGCCCGCGATCGGGCCCGTCGCCGGCGATGACGACGCGCAGCCCCGGCTCGGCGGCCGCCGCCTCGAGCAGCAGGTCGATCCGCTTTGCGCGGTCGAGCCGGTTCACCGAGAGGATGAAGTCCTCGTAGCCGTCACAGTGATAGGCGAGCGGCGCCGGCGGATGCGGCATCAGCTCCGCGTCGAGACCGACAGAGTCGTGCAGGCGGCCGGCGACGTTCCGCGAGGTGGCGAAGATCGCGCGCGCCTCGGAGAGCGCCGTCCGCTCCAGTTCGAGCACCCGCCTGCGCAGCGCGCGATCCTCCGCAGACTCGGAGAACTGCCCCAGCGCGGTACGGTCGAAGTCCCACGCCTGGCGGAACTGGTGCAGCAGCCAGACAACCTTGCGCGGGTGGCGCACCGCGTACGACGGGAACTTCGTGGCGATCACCGCGTCCACCGCCCGTCCGTTCGCCTCCTCGAGATCGAGCAGCCGCCACAGAAACGCCTGGGTCAGGACGCGCTCGCCCGGGTACCACTTGAACGGCACGGTGACGAGCGTCGCCTCGTGGCCGCGCGCCTGGAGCTGTCCTACGAGATCGTCGGCGAAGATCTCCGCGCCGCCGCGTTCGAACGGAACCTGCGGCAGGCATACCGCCAGCCTCACTCCCGTGACTCCAGCTGCTCGACCCTCCGGGTGAGATCGTCGATCAGGCGGAGAAGGGCGTCGTTGACCATCCGCTGCTCGATGAACGCGGGCTCGACGTACCAGCGCATGAGCTTGCGGAGCACCCGCTTCGCCTGGAAGGCGAGCCGGCCCTTCGCCCCCGGCCTTCGCTCGAGCGGCTTCTCCGCGCTCACGGCCCAGAACCGCTCGGCCAACCCGCGCACGGCGGCGAGATCGCGCGCCTCGCGATCGAGCGCAGCTCTCAGCTGCGCGACGGCGTCCTCGACGGAAAGTGCCTGCTGAGCAGGGCTTTCAAGCTCAGGTTCCGACATCCGGATGAGTCTAACCCTGCGGTGTTACGAAGTCGTGATCCTCGGCCGGCCCGCCCGCGAGCCGCGAACGAGCGTCATCGACCAGCAGCTGGACGAGCTGCTCGAAGCCGACCGTCGGGCGCCACTCGAGCTCGCGACGCGCCCGCGACGCGTCGCCGACGACCCGGTGCAGCTCCGAGCTGCCGCGCTTCAGCGTCTCGTCGATTCGCACGTGCTCCTGCCAGTCGAGTCCGACGTACGCGAATGCGATCTCGGTGAGCTCGCGGACGCTGTGCAGCTGTCCGGTCGCGAGCACATAGTCGTCCGGCTTGTCCTGCTGAAGCATTCGCCACATTCCCTCGACGTAGTCGCAGGCATAGCCCCAGTCGCGCTGCGCGTCGAGGTCGCCGAGCGTGAGCTCCCGCTCGAGCCCGAGCGAGATGGCAGCCGCGGCATGAGTCACCTTGCTCGGCAGGAACTCGAGCGGACGGCGCGGAGACTCGTGGTTGTAGAGGATCGCGCAGCCGGCATGCAGGCCGTACCGGCGCCGGTAGGCGCCGACGATGAACTGCCCGTACGCCTTCGCGGCGCCGTACGGCGTCACCGGGGACAGCGGCGTCGACTCCGACTGCGGCACTTCCGCCGGCTCGCCGAAGATCTCGCTCGACGACGCTTGCACGATCCGGATCAGGGGATCGACAGCGCGCACCGCTTCGAGCAGCGCCGTGACGCCGACGGCCGCGAACTCCGCAACCGCGGCGGGCTGTACCCACGACATCGGCACGAACGACGGAAACGCGAGGTTGTAGACCTCGTGCGGCGCCTTCGCGCGCAGGAGCGCCGTGAGCGCCTCCTGGTCGAGCAGGTCGACCTCGGTCAGCTCGACCCTGCTGCGCACGCGGTCGAGGTTCTCGCCCTCTGCCTCCTGCCCGCGAACGATCCCGACGACGTCGTAGCCGCGCTCGAGCAGCAGCTCCGCGAGGTACGAGCCGTCCTGGCCGGCGGCGCCCGTGACGATCGCGCGGAGGCCGCTCAATGCAGGCCCCGCACGTACGCCCACGCGTCGCTCAGACCGAGCGAGCGCAGAGAGAAGATCATGAGCGCATACACGACGACGCCGAGCGCCGCTCCCGGCACCGGCGACAGCACGAAGGAGACGATGCCGAACGCGAGCGCGCTCGCACCTCCGATCGCCAGCGCGAGCCTGGCCAGGCCGAGCGCCGCGATCGACAGCGTCTCCGTCGACAGCGCGGCCATCAGGCCGAGTGCGATCACGAGCGTCGCGAGCCCGACCGCGATCGCGATTCCGGGCAGACCCCACACCGCCCGCAGCCCGAGGCCCAGCGGGATGCACACGGCGAAGCCGAGCGCCGCCAACGGAACGAGCGTCTTCCGCCTCCCGGCCACGAACACGAGCGGGAACGTCACTGCGAAGCCGACCCACGCCACCATCCACGGCGAGAGGAAGACCACGAGGTGGCCGAGCTGGCGGCCGACTCCGCCGCTGTACTGGTCACCGAGCACGAACTGGACGATGCGACCGCCGACGAGGGCGAAGACGCCCGCGGCGGCGCCGACGATCGAGAGGCTCACCCAGCCCGCGTGCACGACGTGGCGCCCAGCGGCGACCGGGTCGAACCCGCGACGCGTGAGCGGAGCCGACGAGATCACGCCGAGCGAGAACGCCGTGGCGCCGACGAGCGTCGACGCGGCGAGATACGCGTACGAGAAGCTCGTCACGCGGCCGACCCCGAGCGTGGCCGAGAAGCGGAGCGCGAGCAGGTAGCAGCCCTGGAGCGCGAGGGGGATGGCTGCGCCCTCGAGGAGGCGCCACAGCCGCGGCCCCACGTCGAGCCTCGCCGGCGCTGGTCCACCGAGCGCACCGCGCCGCCACAGCACGAGGAGTGGAACCGCGAGTGAGACGACCGCGTTCACGCAGAGCCCCCAGGCGAGCGCGACGATCCCGTGCGCATTCGCGAGCGCCGCGAAGACGAGGAGCCCGACCAGCCCGCCGCAGGCGAAGCCGGCGGCGGCGGTGCCGTAGCTGTCGATCGCCGCGAGCGCGCTCGCAGCGAGCGCCGCCAGGAGCTGGACGAACGCCGCCGGCACGAGCACGACGAGCGCGCGCGCGGCGACGTGCGCAGCCTGGGGCGGCAGCGTGCCGGTGATGAGGTCGCCGAGCGGGTGCGACAGCAAAGCGACGAGCACGGATACAGGCACCGCAAGGGCGAGGAAGGCAACCGCGTAGGCGCGGCACTCCCCTCCGAGGCGCCCCTCGGCGGCCGCCCGCGTCAGGTCGGGGACGACCACCATCCGGAAGGCCTGCGCCGCGAGGATCAGCACGAGATAGACGCCGTACCCGGCGAGAAAGCCGTCGGTCTCGGCCGTCCGCCCGAACTTCTGCGCCAGCAGTGCGCCGGCCCCGGCTGCGGAGAAGGCGACGACGATCTGCGCGAGCCCGGTCAGGAGACCGCTCCGAAGCGCACTCGGTGCCCTCAGGACGCTAGTCTTTCCGAACGCCATGACAGCGATCAAAGCAGACAACTCGGCCTGGAGCGCCGAAGGGCTCGAGCAGCTCTACCGGGATTACGGCGCCGTCTACGGCGGCCGCACGGTCCTCATCACAGGGGCGGACGGGTTCGTCGGGTCGCACCTGACCGAGGCTCTGGTCGAGCTCGGGGCGAACGTCCACGCCTTCGCCCGTGCCACGTCGAGCGGGGCGCTCAACAACATCGCCTCTCTGCGGCAGCGGCTGCACGTCCACTTCGCCGACCTGACCGATCGCACCTCGGTCGACTACCTGATGAAGGACCTTCGCGCGGCGCCCGATCCTCTGTTCGTCTTCCACCTCGGCGCCCAGGCGCACGTCGGGGAGTCGTGGCACCGTCCGTACGAAACCATGATGACGAATGCAATCGGGACGCTGAACCTACTGCAGTCGATCGTCGACCACGGTGTCGAACTCGAGAAGTTCGACACCGCCGGCACGTCGGAGGAGTACGGCAATCCCCGCCCCTCCGTAGCGCATCACCACGACTTCGACGAGAGCGGGAGCCTGATCCTGCACGAGCGCTCGCCGATCAACCCGAAGTCGGTGTACGCGACGTCGAAGGTCGCGGCCGACTTCCTGACCATGAACTACTACGACGCGTTCGGGGTACCTGGCGTCGTGACGCGCATGTTCAACAACTACGGCCCGCGCCAGAACCCGCGCTACATCACCGGCACGATCATCACACAAGCGCTCACGCGCGACATCGTCGAGCTCGGACCGCTCGATCCGATGCGCGACTTCTGCTTCTGCACGGACGGTGTGCGTGGGCACCTCGCGGTTGCCGCGAAGGGCGTACCAGGCGAGCACTATGTCTACGGCCAGGGCGAGAACATCTCGATGGGCGGCTGGGCCGAGCTGATCCTGCGCACGGGCCGGGAGATGGGTCTGTGGGGAGAGCGCGAGATCGTCTCGGTGCCCGGCCGGTTCCGGCCGGGCTCGAGCGAGGTGATGGCCTTGCGCGTCGGTTTCGAGAAGCTCGGCGGCGACACGGGCTGGACGCCGCTCACCTCGTGGGCGGACGGCCTGGCCCGCACGATCCGCTGGTACGCCGAGAGCCGCGAGCGCTGGATCGGCCGGGTCGACTGGCTCGACGCCCCCGTGCCCGCCGCTTCGACCTGAGCGGCCTCCTCCTCAAGAATCCGTAACGACGCCCCGGTAGCCTAGGCCGGCGCGTGATCGAATCGACGGAGACGGAGGTCGACGCACCCGCCCCCGGGATGGCCCGCGAGGCCTACCGGCGGCTACGGGCGATCGTCGTAGCGGCGGGCGGGCGGCTCGCCGCCGCTCCGCCGCTCGCCGTCGTCGGAACTCTGGTACTCGTCCAGTGGGGCGCGCTGGCCGCGGTGGCGCTGCGCACGGCACACGACGGCTGGGTCTACGACATCGCCAGCCGGCCGAGCGGCGGCGTCGTCTCCGCCCTTCCGGCGATCGTCATCGCGCAAACGCTCGTCCTGCTGCCGCTTGCGCTCTGGCTCGTCTACGCCGTGGCCGACCGGCTCGCCGGGCGCGTCTTCGCCGCGTGGGCCGCCGCCGTCTGGGTGCTGCTGCCCTACGCCGGCTATCCGTTCGCGAACCGGTCCTTCCGGCACATGTATGCGGACGGGTTCCTGACCCACGTGCTCGGGCTGACCGGCGACCCCGCGTTTCCGGCGATGCTCGCCTTCATCGCCTCCGGCTATCTGGCGCTGCGCGCGCTCTCGACAGAACGCTGGGCTCCGCTCGTGGCGGCGTCGCTCGCGAGCGCCGGGGCGGGAGCGGCGTTCGTGCCTCGGGCGGCCCTCGTCGCCGTCGCGCCGGCGGCGGTGCTGGTGCTCGGCGGCAGCCGCCGCGTCGGCGCAGCTTCGGTCGCCGGGCTCGCGCTCGTGCTGGTCGGCGTCGGGCTTTCGGTCGACACGGGCCTGCTCTCGGGCTCGTTCGCCCAGATCGGCCTGCACACGCCGTCAGGCGCGCTGGCGTCCTTGAACGAGAACTTCTGGAGTGGGCGCGTGCTCGAGTGGCTGACGATCGGCGGGATCATCGGGGCCGTGCGGAGAGCGAGGCCGGCGGGCGTCTTCGCCGCCGTCGCATCCCTGCTCGCGTTCCTGTCGATCAACGCGTCGTACGGGACCTCGCCGGCGATGGCTCACCTCGTGATGCTCCACGACGCGCTGCCCGCATGGTGCGCAACGGCGATCACGATCGCCGCGATCCCCCTCCTCGCGCCGCGTGGACGCGCAGAGCGACCCGCGCGCCTCACGCTCGCGGCGATCTGGCTTCGGCTACAGGAGCCGGTCGACCTCGCCTGGATCGGCGTCCACCGCAAGCCGCGGGCGACACCCGCCGCGGAGGCCGAGGGCGGCCGGGCGGTGGCCACGCCCCTCTGGGCGGCGCTCGCGATGTCCTGCCTGTTCGTTCTCATCGTGTTCGTCGGCGTCTGGAACGCGGCGCGCTACCCGACCATCCTCGGCTACGACGCGCACGAGCACATGACCTACGCCGACCAGCTGATTCATCAGGGGACGATTCCGAGCGCTACGCAGGGCGGTGAGTTTTACGCACCGCCGGGCTACTACGCCGTCGCCGGAGCGGCAACGTGGGTCGGCGGGGAGCTCGGGATGGTCGACCCGCATCGAGCCGCGGAGTATCTGAACGTCCTGTTCGTCCTTGCGACAGCCGCCCTGCTGCTCGTGCTCGCGCGCTTGCTCTTCCCGCGCCGCCCGGTCGTCTGGGTCGCCGCGCTCGGGTTCTTTGCGTTCCTGCCGGTGGTCGCGAAGACCGCCGCGATGTTCCATCCGGAGACGCTCAACATGCTCGTATCGACGGGGGCATTGACGCTCACCGTGTGGATGCTCCTCCGCCGGCGTTTCGAGCTTCGCTTCTTCCTTCTGCTCGGATTCCTCCTCGGGACGGGCCAGCTGATTCGAGCGTCAAGCCTCTTCACGTTCGGCGCCATCGCGATCGCGTTCCTCGCCGCACTCACGAACAGCCGTCTCAGGCAGCGGATGCCGCTGAAGAAGATCGGGCTGGCGATCGTCGCTGCGATCGTGATCACGAGCCCGTGGTATGCGCGGCAGATCCTCAACTACCACCAGCAAGGCGCGCTGCTCCAGCCTGGGTCGCTCCATTCGATTCTCCATCCGCACTATGCAGGCGAAGGACCGAGACCCCCCTTCTTCGGCATCGCGACGAACGACATCCTCAACCGGCCGGTTCGCCCGTACTACCTGAATCAAGCACTGTCCGAGACGTATACGGAGATCTGGGGCGACTGGACCGGAAACTTCGCCTGGTCGGGTTACAGCGCGGGCCCGTGGCCGAAGGCCCTCGTCGTGCTCCAGGACCAGAGCAAGATCGGCATCCTGCCGACGCTGCTGGCTCTCGCCGGGTGGTTGGGAATGGTGGCGCTCGTCGCTGCGCGGCGCCTCGAACGGATTCCCTTCCTGCCCGTCTTGCTGCTGCCACTCGTCGCGGTCAGCGGCTACCTCGTCCGCTCCTACGACAACATGACGCCGGACGGAGACCTGTTCAAGGCGAGCTATCTCCTCACGACCGCACCCATCTGGGCGCTCGCGTTCGGGCTCGCCTTCTCCTGGTTCGCCCGCTGGCGCCTGCTCGTGCTCGCCCTCGCGCTCGTGCTCGTCGTCTCAGGCGTGCTCGAGCTGCGATTCATGCTCTACGGAATCCGCGACCACCACGTGATCTTCTAGCGGGCGTCGTGGACGCGCAGCTCCTGCTCGAGCAGGGCCAGACGCTGCGCGAGCACGACGTTCTGGTCGGAGAGCCGTGAGATCACAGTCGAGTAGTGGAGCAGCACGGCGAGGATGAAGAGGATGCCGACAGCGAAGAGCACGGCCGGCGGATAGCTGCGAATCCCGAACCAGCCGGCGATCGTGTTGAGTCCGCCGCGCCACGCCGACAGCGCCGTCAACGTGAGACCGGTCACGAGCCAGAGGAGCGCGTAGCGCTCGCGCAGCCGGCGGCTGCGAATCAGCTCGAGCACGATCAGGACGAGCGTGAAGGAGGCGATAGCGCCGGCGATCGAGACGGCGAGCGGAGTCATTCCCTTCCCTCCTGCGGGACGACGTTGCGGCGAAAGAGCCCGACGAAGATCGCGAGCAGCACCTTCACCATGTAGTAGATCGAGCGCAAGGCGGTGATCGACGAGCTGCCGCTGCCGCGCTCGCGCATCGAGACAGGTACCTCCACGAGGCGAAGCCGGTGGCGGAACACCATCACGGTCGCCTCGACCTCGGGGTAGTCGTGCGGGTAGTCCCGCGCGAACAGCGCGATTCCGCGCCGGTTGAGCACCTGGAAGCCAGATGTCGTATCGGTGACACGCTGCCCGACGATCCGGGAGACGACCCACGCGAGCAGCCGGATTCCGGCGCGCCGCGGACGCGACGACCGGTAGCCGCCTTCCTCGGCGGCGAAGCGGGAACCGACCGCGATGTCGGCCTCGCCGCGCAGCACCGGCTCGAGAACTCGCGCGAGCTGGGCCGGATCGTGCTGCCCGTCGCCGTCGACGCGGACGGCGATGTCGAAGCCGTGCTCGTACGCGAAGCGGAAGCCCGTCTGCACGGCTCCGCCTATCCCCAGGTTGAACGGCAACCGGAGCGCAACCGCGCCCTTCGCGGCTGCGACCTCGCTCGTGCGGTCGACGGAGCCGTCGTCGACGACGACGATCACGAGCCCGGGATCGAAGGCGCGGAGCTCGTCGATCACCCGCGGCACGGTCAACTCCTCGTTCAGGGCGGGGACGATGGCCACGCGGCGCAGCTCCTCGAGGCCGGCGAGCGGCCCGGCCGGAACCGCCGCCTCGGCTGTCTCAGGCACGGGCGGCCACCGGGACGTCCAGGCCGAGCAGCTCGAGCAGCTGCCGCGCACGATGCGCATACGTGTGCTCGTCGAGCACGCGCTCGCGCGCACGGCGCCCCATCTCCTCGGCCTGCGCCGGGTCCGCGAGCAGCTCCTGGTAGGCCGCGGTCGCCTCGTCGGCATTCGAGACGACGATCACCTCGCGGCCCGGCTCGAACCACCGCTCGATCCCTTCGTGCGGGTTCGAGACGACGCAAGCGGCGCAGGAGGCGAGCTCGAAGACGCGGCAGGTCGACGACGCGTAGACGGTGGCGTGCGCGCGCCGGGTCAGGTTCAGGTTGATCCGCGCGCTCGAGATCGCACGCGCATAGACGTTGAAGGGCGGGTCGACGATTCGCGCCGAGCCGGTGTCACCGAGAAAGTCGCGGCCGGCGAGCATGAAGGCGACGTCGGGCAGCCGGCGGCTCGGCTCGCCCACGAGCTCGCGCATCCACTCGCGCCTGAACTTGTCGCCGTAGCCGTAGAAGAGCACGTCCGACTCCTTCGGCACCTGCTGCGGCGCCCACAGCTGCGGGTCGGCCGCCCAGAACACAGCCTCGCCCCGGCGCGCGCCGAGCTCGAGCAGGCGGGGGATGCCGCCTTCGGAGTTCGAAAGCACGAGGTCGTACTCGGACGGATCGGCGTCGTGGTAGTAGTTGAAGCCCGTGTCCATGCCGCCGAACTCCGGCAGGCTCATCGGCACGTCGCCGTCGTAGAAGACCACCGGGACGCCGAAGCGCTCGCGGAGCGCCGTGGGGATGCCGGCGAAGTGGCTCATCGGCACGGTGAAGAAGACGACGGCGTCGACGTCCCGCTCGCGTTCCAGGATCCGCTCGAGATGGCGGCGCCAGCGCGGCGTCACCGTGCTCCAGATCACGCGGCGCAGCAGCTTGTCGGCGGCGGTGTCCTCCGGATGCGACTCCGCCCGCCGCAGGTACCGGTCCCCCTTGACGCGCGCCGCGGCCGTGCGCAGCGCCGCGAACGCCTCCGCCTCGCGGTAGAGCGGGTTCGGCGCAGTGCGCCACCAGGGCGACTCGACCGCGCGGCCGCGGTAGGGCGTGACGACGAGGTCGATCCCGGCCTCGCCCATCCCCTTCCACAGCTGCCACCACGCGGGCGTGACGCCGTAGCGGAAGGCGAGATCGGTGGTCGACGCGACCGCGAGGATCTTGGGGGCCTTCATCGGGGTCATTCTGACGGCGAGATCTGAAGGAACCGTTAGGCGGGCGGCCGAAGGCTCACGCCCGGCCTCGGTGCTAGCGTGCCGCCCGTGCCGGCGGAGGAGCGTGCGCGCCTGAGCCGCGTCGCCGCGGAGGCGGTGCCCCTCGCCGCCATCCTCGCCGCCGGGGGGCTGCTCTTCCGCTACGGCCTCCGGGCGGGGCCCACGTGGGACGAGGCCGTGTACCTCGGGCAGACGGACGCCCTCGCCCACGGGCAGCGGCTCGGCACGGGAGTCTTCACGGCGCAGCCGCCGGGGTTCCACTGGCTGCTGCTCGCGGTCTCCTGGATCGACGGAGTCGGCGTCGACCAGCTCCGGCTCGCCGATCTCGCGCTCGCGCTCGTCGGCCTGCTCGCGGTCTACGCCGTGGCGCGCGCGGTCGCAGGCCCCGTCGCCGGGCTCGTGGCGGCTGCGCTGCTCGCGATCGCCCCGGCGTATCCGACGTTCGCGGCCGAGATCTCCGCCGACCTCCCCGGCACCGTCCTCGCGGCGCTCTCGCTCGCCTGCTTCGTCACGCCGACGAGGCGGCGCCGGCTGCGACTCGTCGCCGCGGGCCTGCTCTTCGCGGCGGCCGAGTCCGTCAAGCTCGACGCCTTCATCCTGCTGCTGCCTGTCGCCGCGTACAGCGCGACGAAGCGGATCCGGCCGGCGGACATCGGGATCGCGGCCGCGTCGGCCGGCGTCGCGCTCGCCGCCGGCGCCGCCGTCCTCGGCGGAGCGCTGCCGGACGTCTGGCGGAGCGCCGTCGCCTACCACGTCGCCGCCCGCCGGGTCGGCGGCTCCATCTCCGCCAACGAGCACGAGCTCACTTCGTTCTTCCATCCGCACCAGCCGTTCACCTGGCTCGCCGTCGTCGCGTTCGCGGCGGCCGTCGCCGTCCGGCCGCGGACGAGGCTGCCGCTCTGGCCGTTGTGGGCGACGGCCATCGTCTCGGTGCTGTTCCTGCTCTGGCACAGGCCGATCCGCGACAACCACATGGTGCTGCTGGCGGTCGCGCTCGCCCCGCCCGTGGCCGCCTCGCTCGCCGCGACGGCCGCGCGCTTCCACCGCCTGCACGCTGCCGCAGTCGTCGGGCTCGTGCTCGTGCTCGCCGCGGCCTACCTGCAGGACACGCATCACCTGAAGCGGCAGGTGCCGTTGATGCCCGGCCTGACCTGGGCCGTCGGCAAGGTCGAGGCCGCCGTCCCCCCGGGGCAGCTCGTCGTCTCCGACCACCCGATCGTGCCGTTCCTCGCCCATCGGCGGATGCCGGGCCAGACGATCGACACCGCACTGCTCCGCTTCCAGACCGGCTACCTGACCGACGCCACCGTGCTGCACGCGATCGCCGAGTACCACGTGCCGGTCGTCGTCGTCGGCCGGTCGTTCTACACGCGCCCGCGCATCCTCGCAGCGCTGGCGAAGCAGTTCCCGCGGCACGAGACCTTCGACACGATCACGGTGTACTACCGGTCGAAGTAGACCCTGAGCGGTAGTAGATCGTGAACGGGCCGACGTCCTCGGACCGGTAGCCCGCACCGGAAAAGGCGCCGTAGTCGATGTTCCCCACGTCGAAGCTCTTGTCGACGATCCACGCCGGCGTCGCGACGCGGCTGACGATCTCGTCGTACTTCGGCCACCGCGGGCGTAGAGACGGATCGTTCGGCTTCGGGACGACGCCGCCGGCGGGGCTGACCCTCAGCGCGTCGGGCCGGCCTTCGGCAGCGACGATCTTCTCGCCGGTCGCAAAGTCGATCCGGTAGGCGATCCAGTAGCTCGCGTAGACGCGACTGATGTCGAGACGGTGGAGCGCGGAGATCAGCGGGCCGAAGCTCCGTGGGAGCGTGCTCACCTGCGAGAGCGGGCAGAAGGGCACGGCACGCGCACTCGCCTTGTTCGCCTCGAGGTCGATGAACGCGGCGGAGACCAGGAGCACCGCCGCACCCATCGCCCAGAGACCCTGCAGCGGGCTCGAGACCCAGGCACAGGCGGCGAGCACGAGCACCGGCACGAGCACGTCGACATACCCGGGGCTCGCGTACACGCCGGTCAATTGGTTGATCGCGGAGATGAGCGGGAAGACCGCGATGACGGCGAAGATGACCGCGCGATTCGTCCCCCGCGCCCGCCAGGCGAGACCGACGAACACCGCGATCGCGACGGCATAGAGCGCGAGCCCGATCGGCTTCCACAGGAACCAGTGGAGCGTGCACGAGGCTCTGAGGTCGAGAGCCATCGGCAGGGTGTTCGTGAAGAACGTGCCGATGCGCGAGGTGTATGTGCTCTGGATGCCGATCTCGCCGATGTGGAGCGACCACCACGAGTGACGGATATTGGAGAGGAGCACCGGCACGGCGCCCGCCAGCGCACCGGGGATCGCGAACGGGACGAGGCGGAGCACGTCACGCCGTCGCACGACGAGCCATGCGATCGCCGTAGGGAAGATGGCCGCGAGCTGGAACGACTGCCAGAGCCCGAGACCCGCCGCAAGCCCGAGCAACGCGACGTCGCGCCGCGAGGGCTTTTCGCGGATACGGACGACCAGAAGCAGGGCGAGCGCGGTGAACAGCATCTCGGACGCGTAGAAGATGTGGAAGTGGATCGACCTCCACACGAGATGCGACGGGAAGGTCCAGCAGATCGCTCCGGCGGTGGCGGCTCCCCAGCGGCCGATCGTCCGCAGGCCGAGCCGCCAGACCGTCATGGCCGTCAGCGCCGAGATCAGGATCGGGATGCTCCGCAACGCGATCCACGAGTCTCCGAAGACGCCGAGCACGGGAGCGGCGAGCCAGGTCTCGAACGGGCCTGCGTACCCCTGCCCCCAGTAGAACACCGCGAAGTGCCCGTCGAGCGCGTGCCTCGCCATCAGTCCCCCGACGGCCTCGTCCGAGTCCGGAATGCCGGCGGCCGAAATCCACACGAGGACGCGGGCGGCGACGCCGACCAGAAGCATCGTCCCGATGCCTGCGGCGAACAACCGCTCGGAGATCGGTGCGCCGCGTCTCAATAGGCGCCGCGGCGGGCCAGCACCGCGGGCAACGTCTTCGCGAGGATCGAGATGTCGAGCCAGATCGACCAGTTCTCGAGATAGTAGAAGTCGAGCCGTACGAGATCGTCGAACGACAGGTCGATGCGGCCGGACACCTGCCAGAGCCCGGTCATGCCCGGGAGGACGAGGTACCGCTTGCGGTGCCAGTCCTCGAGCTGCACGTAATCGCGCAGCGGCAGCGGACGCGGGCCGACGAGGGACATCTCACCGCGGAGAACGTTGAGGATCTGCGGGAATTCGTCGAGCGAGTATCGACGCAGGATCCGGCCCACCCTCGTGACGCGCGGATCGTCCTTGATCTTGAACAGCGGCCCCGACGCCTCGTTGTCCGCCTCGAGCCCGGCCTGACGCTCGCTCGCGTCGACGTACATCGAGCGGAACTTGAACATGCCGAACTCGCGCTCCGCGAGCCCGACGCGGCGGTCGCGGTAGAACACCGGCCCCGGCGAGTCGAGCTTCACGGCGAGCGCAAGCACCGCCCAGACCGGGGCGGCAAGGAGGATCATCGCCCCGCTGACGAGGCTGTCGAACGCGCGCTTCACGATCCAGTCGACGCCGGCGAACACCGGCGGCCGCAACTCGAACAGCGGCACGCCCTGCCCGGCGACGTACTCGCCTCGCTGCGTCAGCAGCTCCGTCGTCGTCGGGGCGATCCGCACCTTGACGCCGAGGCGGTGGGCCTGTTCGACGAGGTCGAGCAGCTCCTCCTCGTGCAGGTCGACGCCGCTGACGATCAACTCGTCCGGGCGCAGCTCGCGCAGGACGCGCGGTAGATCGGCGACGCCCCCCAGCAGCGGCAGCGACCGCGGCTCGCCGTCGGACGAGAGGGCGCCGAGGAAGTCGTAGTCGATCCCGCCGCGACCGAGACCGAGAGCCCGGCGCAGGCTTGTGACCCGCTCTGCCCCTCCGACCAGCACCGCCCGGCGGCGCACGCCCGCGACGCGCCAGACGTCACCGCTCACGACCTCGTAGCTCGAGCGCAGCAGCCCGATCAGGATCGCGCTGAGCACGAACGCCGTCGCATAGAGGCCGAAGGTCGTGTGCTGGTAGCCCGTTCCGACCGCGAACGCGAGCGTGATCACGGTGACGAGCAGCAGCGACGAGACGATGCGCCCCGCTCCCGCCCGCTGTTCGCGCGGCGCGTACAGGCCTCCACGCCAGAACACGAGGACGGTCACGAGCGCGAGGAACGGCAGCCACTTCGCCTCCGCGTTCCAGGGAAGCCCCCAGAGAATCGGGCGCTCGCCGTAGTAGAGCTCCCGCAGAACGAGAGCCAGATACAGGGAGCCTGCAAGCCCGCTCAGGTCGATCGCGACCAGTGCCGCAATGCTGACGACCCGCCGTCCGACGGCCCGCAGCTGACCGCGCGACGGCAGGATGCGAGCCGAGCGGATGTCGCCGACAAACACGGGGGGCTCCGACGATCCGCCGTCGCCTGCGGTTGAGTCGACGCCGGCAACAGGCTTGGTCGCCATGAGAGCGGCCATTGTACCCCGCTCCCGATCCGCTCAAGCCGACGTGAGGGAGAGCGGATCGACCGGCGGCCGGCGCCGTCCCAGCACCGCCAGCGCCGCGTTCAGCGCCCCCCAGCGCACCGGGTCGAGCAGGTCGTAGTCGTGGAAGTACGCGTGCACGTACGCCGGCAGTGGCCGCAGCACGGCGCGTGCGAGCGCCCCGAGCGAGTGCGTCGTCGGCAGCACGCCGGGCCGGGGGACGCCGCTGCGGACGGTGCAGTCCACGAGCCCGAGGTCCGAGAGCGCGGCGCGGACGCCGTCGTCGGTGTACCAGCCGCCACCGCAGAAGAAGCGCGGGTCGAGGCCGTGCTCGCGCATCCAGACCGCCTCCGCACGGACGCGGGCCGCCGGATCGCCGCCGGTCGGCCGGGCGTGAGCCGGGCTCGTCCAGTGGGTGTGCAGCCCGAAGGGAGCTCTCGCCGCAGCCTGGAGCGCGCGGTCGAGCCAGACCGACTCGTCTTCGCCGTGCTCCGGATCCGGCGGCCGCATCAGGGCGATCACGTCGAAGCCGCCGGGACGGCGGCGCTGCAGCGCGTCGAACCGCCGCCACGACGCGTCGTCGAGCGGGTGCTCGAGATGGCAGGACACGATCGCGACGGGCGCTGAAGGCACTATGTGGCGCGTGTGCGGTATTTGCGGACTCTATTCGCCGTCGCAGCAGCCACCGGCCGAGCTCGTCGACGGCATGCGCGCCCGGATCCGCCACCGCGGCCCGGACCAGGGCTCGACCGACGCGCTCGGCGCGTGCGTCCTCGGCCATCAGCGGCTCGTGGTCGTCGACCCGGAGCTCGGCTACCAGCCGGTCGCAAACGAGACGGGCGACGTGATCGCGGTCTTCAACGGCGAGCTCTACAACTTTCCGGCCCTGCGCGAGGAGCTTGCGGCACGCGGCCACGACGTGCGCGGCCGCGGCGACACGCCGGTGATCCCGCACCTGTACGAGGAGCACGGCCCCCGTTTCGTCGAGCGGCTCGAGGGGATGTTCGCGATCGCTCTCTGGGACGCGCCACGCGGCCGGCTCGTGCTCGCACGCGACCGGCTCGGCAAGAAGCCGCTCGTCTGGACGCGCCTCGCCGACGGCACGCTCGCCTTTGCGTCCGAGCTCAAGGCGCTCCTCGGACTGCCGGGGATGCATCGCGAGCCGGATCTCGCCGCGCTCGACGCGTACCTCGCGCTCCAGTACGTGCCCGGCCTGCGCACCGGGCTGCGGGGCGTGCAGCGCGTCGAGCCGGGCTCGCTCCTCGTCGTCGAAGGCGACACGCAGAACGCCGAGCGCTACTGGGAGGCGGAGCCCGAGCAGCCGCCGCCGAGCGACGAGGCGTGGCGGGAGCGCGTCCGCGAGGAGGTGACCGCCGCCGTCCGCAAGCGCCTCGTCGCGGACGTGCCGCTCGGTGCGCTCCTCTCCGGCGGGATCGACTCGGCGATCGTGGTCGCGCTCATGGCACAGGCCTCGGCTGCGCCGGTGCGGACGTTCACGGTCGGCTTCGCCGACGAGCGCTACGACGAGCGGCCGTTCGCACGCGCGGTCGCGGAACGCTGGTCGACGCGGCACGAGGAGGTCGTGCTCGAGCCGGACGCCGCCGCCACGCTTCCGCGCCTCGCCGCCGCCTTCGACGAGCCCCTCGGCGACGAGGCGGCGCTACCGCTCTTCCTCATCTGCGAGGCGGCGCGAAGGGAGGTGACGGTCGCCCTCGTCGGCGACGGCGGCGACGAGTCGTTCGCGGGGTACGAGCGGTACGCGGCGATGGGGCTCGCCGAGCGGGTGCCGGTGCCCCTGGCCGCGGCCGGCGCCCGCCTGCTGCGAGTCCTGCCCGCCGGCCGCCGGGAACGGCGCTCGCCGGTATTCCGCGCCGCGCGCTTCCTCGACGCTGCGGCGACCCCACGCGCCGAGCGCTACGGGCAGCTGATGCAGGTGTTCGACCTCGACCGGCGCGCAACGCTGTGGACGGAGGAGGCGCAAGCCGCGATCGGGACACTCACCTCACCGGGCTTCCTGCTCGGGCCGCCCCCCGCGCGCGGCATCGCGGGACTGCAGCTGCTCGACCTCGCCACCTACCTGCCGGGCGACCTGCTGCCGAAGTCGGACATCGCGTCGATGGCGCACTCGCTCGAGCTGCGCTCGCCGCTGCTCGACCATCGCGTCGTCGAGCTCGGCCTTGCGCTCCCGGACACCCTGAAGCAGCAAGGCCGCGAAGGAAAGGTGGCGCTCCGGCGGGCATTCGCCGCGGAGCTGCCGCCGTCCGTCGCTGAGCGCGGCAAGACCGGGTTCGGCGTCCCGCTCGCACGCTGGTTCCGCGGCGAGCTCGCACCGCTCGCGCGCGAGGTCCTGCTCGACGAGCGCGCGCGCGCCCGCGGCTGGTTCCGGCCCGCAGCCGTCGCGCAGCTGCTCGACGAGCACGCCGCCGGCCGCGCCGACCACGGCCACCGGCTGTGGACGCTCGTCATGCTCGAGCTCTGGCAGCGGACGCATGTGGACGCGGACGCAGCGGCGGCGCCGGCGATGAGCTCGGCAACGTGAGCCGCCGCCGCGCCTACGTCCTGCTGGCTGCGGCGTGCGCGCTCCCGCGCCTCGCCGTCCTCCTGCACGAGCGCGGCGCGATCACGGCCTCCTTCACGGAGAAGAGCGACACGTTCGCGCTCATGTTCGTCCAGCACGGGACGTTCGGCTACGTGCCGGGCGAGCCGTCCGCGTACACGCAGCCGCTGTACGGCTGGTTCCTGATCCCCATCTACTGGATCTTCGGCCGCAGCTGGGAATCGATCGGCATCGCCCAGCTCGTCCTCGCCGTCGTCACCGCCTGGCTCGTGTACGAGATCGGCCGCCGGCTGCTCGGCCGGCGCGCCGGGTTGATCGCCGCGGCGATCGCGACACTCAACCCGTATCTCGCGTGGCACGACATGCACGTCAACCGCGAGATCGTCGACCAGGTGCTGCGCCGCCGCGCTCGTCCTCCTGACGTTGCGCGTCGCGGAGCGGCCGTCGAAGCGGCTCGCGGCCCTGCTGGGGGTCGTGACCGGTCTCGCGATGCTCGGCAACACGCGGCTCGTCTTCGTCCCGATCCTCTGCGCCGCGTATCTCGTTTGGAGATTGCCGCGGACGCGCGCCACGGCTACCGTCGCAGCCCTCGTCCTCGCGGGGGCCGGCGTCGCGGTGGCGCCCTGGCTCGTCCGGAACGAGGTGAATCTCGGTTGTCTCGCGATTACGACCGACGGGCGCGCGCTGTGGAAGGCGAACAACGCGCAGACGTACGCGCTGCTGAGCTCCGGCCTCTGGATCGACAACGTGGCGACCAACTCGCCGCGCCCGGCGCCTCCGAACCAGCTCACGCCGGAGGACGCGTGGGGCTACTACACGAAGCCGGGCGTGGGCTTGCAGTACGCGCGCGACCACTATCCGAACGAGTGCGTCGAGATGTCGTTCTACGAGCACCTCGCGGTCCAGTACCTGAAGCACCACCCGGGGGGGAAGGCGAAGCTCGCCGCGCTGTCGGAGCAGTTGCTCTGGCAGCCGGACGTCTTCGAGACGAGCGGGCGCAACGGCGCCGGGTCGCAGCTCGACTTCGGGCGCCGGATCGTCGAGCCCGTCTACATGTGGGCTCTCTACGTCCTTGCGGCCTTCGGGCTCTTCGTCGCTCCGCGCGCCTTCGTCGCGCTCGCCCTGCTGCTGGCGGCGTATCAGTCGGCCTGCGCGGCCCTGTTCGTCGGCGCCACGCGCTACCGGGTCGCGTGGGACTTCCTGCTCGCGCTGCTCGCCGCCGCGGCGATCGAGCGCGCCTGGCAACGCGTGCGGGCCCGATGAGGGTCGTACACGTGCACCGGATGCGGGGAATCGGCGGCTCCGAGCGGCACCTGCTCACGCTGCTGCCGGCGCTGGCCGAGCGCGGCTTCGAGCCGCTGTTCGTCGGGCTCGACGACCCCGGCTGGAACCCGGCGGACTTCTACGGCGCGCTGCAGGTGCCGTCGCTGCGTATCCGGGCGCCGCGCGACCTCGACCCGCTGCTGCTCGCACGGCTCGTGCGCTCGCTCCGCGCCGATGTCGTACACACCCATCTCGTACACGCAGACGTCTACGGAGGCGTCGCGGCCAGGCTCCGCGGTGCGCATCTCGTCTCCACGAAGCACAACGACGACCCCTTCCGGACGGGCGCGTTCCGCTTCGTCGAGCGTGGGCTCGCGCATCTTGCGGACCGGATCGTGACGATCACCGACGCGCTGCGCGTCTTCACGATCGAGCGCGTCGGCGTGCGGGCGGACAAGGTCGAGACGATCCACTACGGCATGGACGAGCTGCCGGAGGCGTGGGGCGTGAACCCGCCCGACGGCGTGCCCGCCGGCGCGCGCCTGCTGCTCGCGATCGCGCGGCTGACGCCGCAGAAGGGGATCGACGTCGCGATCCGCGCGCTCGCCGAGCTTCCGGGAGACACCGTGCTCGTCGTGCTCGGCGAGGGCCCGGAGCGGGGCCGGCTCGAGTCGCTTGCGCGCGAGCTCGGCGTCGGGGAACGCCTCTTCCTACCCGGCCGCGTTCCCGACGTCGCCGCCTGGCTGCGCCGCGCAGCCGTGCTCGTGCACCCAGCCCGCTGGGAGGGGTTCGGGCTCGGCGTGCTCGAGGCGATGCTCGCCGGCGTGCCCGTCGTCGCCTCCGACGTCAGCTCCCTGCCCGAGCTCGTCGCGGACGGTCAGACGGGCGTCCTCGTCCGCCCCGACGACCCATCGGCGCTGGGACGCGGAATTGCGCGGGCCCTCGACGACGCCGCGCGACTCGGAGCCGGCGGCCGCGAGCACGCCCGCCGCGAGTTCTCCGTCGCGCGGATGGCCGACCGCACGGCCGAGCTGTACCGGTCGCTCTGACGCGGCGGGCCGACGCGACCCGGATCTCAGGCCACGCGCTCGAGCGCACCCTCGTACAACAGCTCCGTCCGGTCGGTGCAGAACTGCTGTAGAAAGCGCGAGAGCGCACGCCGGCGGCCGGCCTCGCCCATCTTTCGCGCCAGCTCGAGGTCGCCGGCGACGCGCACGAGCGCGGCGCGCAGCGGCTCTGCCTCGCCCGCCGGCACGAGCAGCCCGGTCTCGCCGTCCCGGACGAGCTCGCCGAGGCCGCCGATCGCGGCGGCGATCACGGGGCGCGCGCGCTCCATCGCCTCGAGCGCCACCATCCCGAACCCCTCGCCCATCGACGGCACGACGACGACGGCGGAACGCTCGATCGCCGCCTGGATCGGGCTGACGTGGCCGAGGAAGTGCACCGAGCCGGCGACGCCGAGCTCGCGCGCGAGCGCGCGCAGCGCCGGCTCGAGCGGCCCGCGGCCGGCGATGTCGAGCTCCAGCTCCGGCAGCTCCCGTTTCGCCTCGGCGAAGGCGCGCAGCAGGACGATGTGGCCCTTGATCGGGATCAGGCGGCCGACGCAGAGCAGCCGTGGCCCCGCCTCGCCATACGGCCTCGGCTCGCCGTCCGGATCGATCCCGTAGTGGACGATCTCGAAGCTCTCGCCGTCGAAGCCCTCCACGTCCTCGAGATAGCGTGCGAGGCCGCGCGAGATCGCGATGTGCACGTGGGCCAGGCTCGCGACCGCCCGGTCGGCGAGACCGAAGTACGGCGCCTCGCGAAACTCGTTGAAGCCGTGCTTCGTCGAGAAGCGCACCGGCACACGGGCGACCGTCCCGGCGAGCAGGCCATAGGCGTCGGCGTGCACGAGGTGCGTGTGCAGGAGCGCGGGCCGCACGCGCGCGAGATACGCGACCAGCCGGATGAACGCAATCGGGTCGACGTCGGCACGCAGCGGAATGGCGTCGAGCTGCACGCCCCGGGCCCTGAGGGCGCGCGCGAAGTCCCACGCCCCGGGCTCGTTCTCGTGCAGCATCAGCATCCGGATGTCCCAGCCGCGCGCCTGCAGCTTCGGCAGCAACGACAACAGGTGCGCCTCGGAGCCGGAGATGCCCGCGACCTTCTGGAGATGGAGAACGGTTCCGCGCTTCACGTCTCGAGCACCGTAGCGAGCACGCCGTCGGCCCAGTGCTCGGTGGAGTGGTGCGCCGCGACGAACTCCCGTAGCTCCGGCCGGCGGCGCCGGTCGAGCGACCGCAGGCATGCTGCGAGGGCGGCCGGGTCGTCGCGGTCGAAGATCAGCTCCCCGGTCAGCAGGTCGCGGAAGGCAGGGCTCGACGCGAGAACCGGCAGACAGGCCGCGGAGGCTTCGTAGACGACCTTGTCCCTGCTTCCGGGGAGCGTGTTGTTGATCAGGACGTGGCTCCGGGCGAAGAGGGCCGCAACGTCGGAGCGTGCGACGGGGCCGCCGAGCTCGACGTCGGCTCCGAGCTCCTCTGCGAGCCGCTCGAGCTCCCGCTTGTGATCGTCGTACTCGCCGCCGCCGGTCGAGCCGTGCGCTTCGAGCCTGACGCCGCCGGCGAGCGCGACGGCCCGCACGACCGCGTCGAGCCCCTTCACCGGCGAGTAGCGGCCGAGCACGAGCGCCCGCAGCGGCCCGTCGTCCCCCGGCCCGTCGCCACACGGGAACTCGCCGATGTCGATGCCGTGCCCGATCCCGCGCACCTTGGCTGACGCGAGCGGGAATGACTCACGGTCGACGGAGACGACGGCGGTGCACGCCCTCTCGGCGGCGCGCAGAACGGCGTGAGCCTTCCATTGCGTGTACCAGAGGACGAGCGGAATGCGCCGCGGGCGGACGAGCGGTGCGGCGAGGAGGGCGTAGAGGGGCACCATGTGCGCGACGACGCCGAGCGGCCGGGGCCGAAGCTCGTGGAGGAGTGCGCCGGCGAACCTGGCGCCGCGCTGCGCCTGCGTCGCCGCCCGGAACTCGTGGACTCTCACGTTCCCGGGCACGCCACCGGGCGCCGCGGAGTCGCAGAGCACGACGACCTCGTCGACGCGCGCCGCGAGTGCGCGCACCATCGCCACCGTCGCGCCGAGGATCGGATCGCCCGCGTCGAGCTTCTGAGTCGCGAAGATCAGCCTGGTCAAAAGAAATCGAGGTCGCCGAGCGAAAAACGCCACGCCCGCCGGCTCTTCGGCAGCGGCGGGGCATCGTCCGTCAGCCGCTTGCCGATGAAGCGGATCGTGCGCGGCGTCGGGAGAAACCCCGCAGCGAGATACGCGCGCTCTTCTCCCGGGTTGACCAGCGCCACCGCCAGGTCGGCATCGACGGCACGCACGCACTGCCGCAGCAGCTTCCGCGTCGCGCGACCGACCGCGTCGCAGACGACTGCCGACGAGAACCCCTTCCAGACCGCGTGCGTCACGACCGCCCAGCCCCCGTCGCTCTCGAACCGGACGTACGGCCGAGGCGACTCGGAGTAGCGCCATGTGAGATACGCGGCGTCGCGGACGATGTGATGCCCTTCGAACGACGCGGCGTGGCGTTCCTCGAACGGAGGAACGCCCGGATCGGCGATGACCCGCCCTGTCCCGGTGCGCCGCAGCCGCAGCGGCCGCACCCAGACCCGCAGTGACGTGATGTCCTCCCAGCCGAGCTTGCCGACGAGGATCGGGCCCGCCATCGGATTCGTGAAGCCGAACGCCCACCGGGCGCCGGCGCGCGCCGCCTCCTGCTCGTTGTGCAGTTCGAGGGTCGAGAACACGCCGCGGCCGCGCGCCGCGGGCGTCGTCACCGCGTGCACTGCGTACGCCGCGAGACCGCTGCTCATGCGGAGACAGGACATCGCGAGCACGCCCAGGCCCGTCCCGTCCTCGTCGCGCGCCTCCGTGAGGATCCGCGGGCCGCTGGGGTTGCGGTCGAACCACCAGTCGAACTCGTCTGCGGACATCGACTCCCCGTACGTCTCCTGCATCAGCGCGAGGAAGTCGTCGCGCCGCGCCGCCTCGACGATCACCTCGACGACGTGCCGAGCGCCGCGTTGAAGAGCCGCCGTGCATGCGTGCCCGTCACGGTGTCCTTGACCGCGATCAGGTCGCACGCCCCTGCCAGCACCAGCTCGAACGTGCGGTGCGAGTAGGGCTCGACGTTGTAGCGGCGCAGCTGGAGCGGATCGCTGCTCGGGCTGTTCGCTCCGGAGACGGCGGTGAAGGCGAGGTCGTAGCCGGCCTGGCGTACGAGGCTCGGGTGCACGGGCTTGTAGTCCGCCTCGGAGCCCTTGACGTACGAGAACGCGCGCACCGGGCGGCCGAGCCGCTGCTCGAGCTTGAGCTTGGAGATGGCGATCTCGCGCGCAGCCTCGTCGATCTCGAGCTCGGCGAGCGGCCGGTGGCTGATCCCGTGCGACTCGATGCGAACGCCGTGGCGCTCGAGCTCCAGGATCTCGTCCCAGTCGACGGTGGGGTTGAACACCCCGTGGGCAGACAGGTACTTCTCGTGCGGCAGCGGCTGCGAGTCTCCGACGTACGCGATCGGAACGAACTGCACGGCCGGATACCCGTATCTCTTCAGGACGGGCGCGGCGTTCTCGAGGTTGTCGCGGTAGCCGTCGTCGAAGGTGATGAGCACCGCTCTCTCCGGCAGCGGCTCGCTCCCGACGTAGTGGGCGAGCACAGCGTCGAGGCCGACGACCCGGTAGCCGAGCTCGCCGAGCTCCGCCATCTGCTCGTCGAAGTGCGAGACCGGCATCGACATCCGGTTGCTCGGCAGATCGTTGACCTTGTGGTACATGAGGACGCGCAGGCTGCGGCCGTCGCCGTTGACCGCGCGGATCCCGTTCGCCGTCTCGCCGATCGCGCGATAGACGGAGTTCTTCAGCAGCTGCTTGATCTGCTCGCGCATGCAGCCAGTCTAGAGCGCTCAGGAGGAGAGGCCGAGGACGTGGCGGACGAGCGACTCGAGCCGGCCGGCGTACTGCTGCGGAGTGACGCTCCACTCTTCACCGGTGCGGCGCGCGGCGTCACCCAGCCGACCGGCCGTGCCCGGATCTCCGAGCACCGCGACGAGAGCGTCGGCCAGCTCCCGGGGATCGTCCGGGTCCACGAGCAGCCCGTTCGCTCCATCCGCGACGAGGTCGCGGATGCCGCCCGCCCGCCCGCCGACGACGCTGCGCGCGCGGCACATCGCTTCGAGGACGACACGGCCGAGGCCCTCGGCCCGCGACGGAAGGCACAGGAGCGTCGCCGCGTCCATGGCACGAGAGATACCGGCGGCGTCGAGCGACTCGGTCCATTGCGCACCGCCGCGCACGAGCTCCTGAGCGAGCGGGGCGAGCGTCCCGCGCCCGACGACGTGCAGCTCCGCGCCGGGAACGCGCGCCGTCACCCGCGGCCAGGCCGCCGCGAGCGTGTCGAAGCCCTTGTAGCGCTCGAGCACGCCGACGAAGAGCGCAGCCGGGACGGCCGGCAGCGGCTGTAGGGGCGGCGCGAGGAACGCGGCCGCGTCGACGAAGGGCGGGAACTCGGCGACCGGCTCGGCACCGGCAGCCCGCACGACGGCGCTCGTGAAGCCGGAGAGCGTCCGGATCCCGTCCACACGGTGGACGACGCGTGCGCCGATCGCGTCGCTGAGCGGGTTGAGCAGCCTGCGGGCGCGGGAGCCGTAGAGCCTCGTGGCCGCATGCCAGTCTCCCTGCACGTCGAGGATGACGCGCGCCCGGCTGCGCACGACGCGGCGGGCGGCCAGGACGGCGGCCGCCTCGTGTACGCCCTGCACCACCACCGCGTCCGGCTCGAACTCCCGCAGAGCCGCTGCAACGCGCACGGGAAGCGCGAGGTAGAACAGCGGCCCGTCGACCAGACGGGGCCGAACGAGCGGCCAGAGGCGGAAGCGCTCATCTCGCAGCGGCGCGCCCGGCGCCGCAGCCGCAACGACGCGATGGTCGACGACGGCGCCGACCGCGTTCCATTTCAGGAGCTGCGTGCCCTCGTGCGGCAGCCGGAACCGCTCGCGCGAGACGAAGAGGACGCGCGGCTTCACAGGGCCGCCGTCTCCAGCACGCGCTCGGCCCAGTGGTCCACGGAGTGCTCCGCGACGACCCGTGCACGCAATTCCGGGCCGGCGCCGCCGGCGTAGCTGCGGATCCGCTCGGCGAGCGATCCGGGGAAGTCGCCGTGGAAGCGGAGCTCATCCGGCAGTAACGCGTCGAAGACCGGCGACGCTGCGAACACCGGTAGGCACGACGCCGCCGCCTCGTACACGACCTTGTCCGCGGCGTAGCCGCGCGTCGCGTTGACGACGGCGTCGGCGAGCTCGAACAGATGCGGCACCTCGGCGTATGTGACCTCGTCGCCGAAGGTGACGCGCTCGGCGACGCCGAGCTCGCCGGTGAGGCGCTCGAGCCGCGAGCGAAACGCGCAGTCCGCGTCGGTCGACGCCGGCCCGTGAAGCACCAGGGTCGCCTGGGGCAGCTCCGCAAGTGCGCGCAGCACCGTCTCCCAGCCCTTGACCGGCGCGTAGCGGCCGAGCCCGAGCAGACGCCGGAGCGGGGCCGACCGCTCGGGCACGCACCGCAGTGCGTCGACGTCGATCCCGTGCCCGATCGCGTGCACCTTCGGCGACCGCAGCGGAACGCTCCGCTCGTCCACCGTCAGGATCGCGTCGACGACGCGGGCCGCGGCGGCGAGCAGAGGGCCGCTTCCCTGCTGCGTGAACCACAACAGGAGGGGAACGCGAAGCGGCCGCGCGAGCGGAGCGGCGATCAGCGCGTACACCGGCACCATGTGCGCGACCACGGCGACGGGACGCCGCGGGAGCTCGGCGGCGAGCGCCGCAAGACAGCGTGCACCGCGCTCCGCCTGCGACGGTGCGGCGAAGCTCCTGGCCCGGCAGTTCTCCGGCAGGGCCTCCGGCACGATCCTGTCCGCGAGGACGACGACCTCGTCGACAAGCGCCGCAAGAGCGCGGATCTTCGGCACGGTGGCTCCGAGGACGGGATGGGACGGGTCCGCCGCCTGCGTGACGAAGACGAGCGACGTCACGTGACGAGCTCCCGCATCCGGCGCGCGTATTCCGCCGGCGTCTGGAGCCAGGGTTCGGCCGCCCCGTGCGCGCCCATGCCCAGCCGCCACGCGAACGCACGATCCGAGAGCACGCGCACGAGCGCGTCGGCGAGCGCAGCAGGATCGTCCGGACGGACGAGCACACCGCTCACGCCGTCCGAGACGAGGTCCGGAATCGAGCCGGCACGCGTTCCGACGACGCCGCGGCCGCGGCAGAACGCCTCGACGAGCACGCGCCCCATCCCCTCCGACCGCGACGGCAGCACGAGCACCCATGGCGGCGTCGAGCGCTTCCGCAACCTCTGCGGACGAGAGCTCGCGGTCCCAGCGGGCGCCGTGCTCGCGCACGAGCGACTCCGCCACGTCGCTGCGAGTGCCCTTGCCGACGAGGCGCAGCGAGGCATTCGGAACACGCGGCGCGGCAAGCGCCCACGCGCGGGCGAGGCCGTCGACGTTCTTGTAGGGCTCGAGCACGCCGACGAAGAGGGCGACCGGCCCGGACGGCAGCGGTGCCGGCGGGCCGACGAACGGCTCGAGGTCCATGAACGCCGGAAAGTCGGCGGCCGGCTCTACGCCGAGCGCGCGCACGAGACCGGCCGTGAAGGGCGACACCGTGCGCACCGCGTCCGCGCGGCGGAGCGCGGCGGCCGCGACCGCGTCGCCGACCCTGCCGAGGACGCGGCGCGCGGACGAGCCGTAGAGCCGCGTCGACGTGCGCCAGTCGCCGTGGACCTCGACGACGACCCTGGCCGGAACACGCGCGATCCTGCGTGCGAGCAGCGCCGCCGCGGCGTCGTACGCGGTCTGGCAGACGACGGCATCGGGGCGAAACGCGCGCAGCAGACGTGCGGTACGCGAGGGCAGGGCCAGCCAGAAGACGAGCCCGTCCAGCCGGCGCACGGGGAAGGGAGGCACGAGCGTGAACGTCCGGTCGCCGCGGGCCGAGCCGGGCAATGCCGACGCGAGCACGCGCACGTCCAGCTCGCCGCCGAGCGCCTCGAACTTCAGCGCGAGGCTGGGCGACAGCGGCAGCCGGTACCGGGTCCGGCCGACGAAGAGCACGCGGGGCCTGCTCACACGACCAAGGGTAGTAACACGTTGTTACTTGCTTGTATGGGCGACGCGGAGAAGCGTCTCTTCGAGCCGGCCGAAGATCCGCTCCGGTGCGTACTCGGCGACGGAAGGCGCCGCCGCGGCCTGCAGCCGCTCGCGCAGTGCGTCGTCGGCGAAGTAGCGGCGGACGGCGCCGGCCAGGGCTTCGGCGTCGCCGGCGGGGACGAGCAGGCCGTTCTCGCCGTCGTGCACGACCTCGGCGACACCGCCCGTCGCGGTGGCCAGGACGGGCGTGCCGGCGGCAAGCGCCTCGACCACCGCGTGCGGGAAGTTCTCCCAGCTCGAGGAGAGAACGACCGCGTCCGCCGCCTTGAACAGCGCGAGCACGCGCTCGCGCGGCTGCGGTCCGAGGAAGCGGACGCGATCCGTGAGCCCGAGCTCGGCCGCCCGACGCTCGAGTGGAGCACGCTGGTCACCTTCACCGGCGATCAGCATCGCCACCCCGTCGACACGGGCGAGCGCCGCCAGGGCGACGCCGAGCGACTTCTGTGCGGTGAGACGGCCGGCAAACGCGAGCGTGTCGCCGTTCAGCTCGAACGAACGCCGGAGCTCCGCCCGCTCCGGCAGCTCCGGCAGCGCCGGAGCAGGGTTGGGGAGCACCGAGACCCGGTCGGCGTGCACGCCCCACGACACCGCCAGCCCGCGCAGGTACGCGCTCGGGGTGAAGACGTGCGCCGCGTTGCGCAGCTCGACGTCGCGCGCGACGCGCAGCGCACGCACCGCTGGGCGGCCGCCGAGCCGCTGGAACTCGTCGACGTCTCCGCCGACCATGCTCCGGCGGCGAGCACGTTCGAATGCCGGGTCGGCCGTGAGCTTCACCACGTACGGCGTCCGGGCAGCGAGGGCGCCTGCGGCGCTGCGCCCGAACATCCCGGTCGTGTAGACGACATCGGCACCGGCGCCGCGACGTGCGATCTCCGCTGCTGTGCGGAAGTGGATGACGCCCTTGGGCAGCCCGCGCGAGATCCAGCGCACCGGATACGCGCGAGGCTCGGGCGCGCGCACGGCGGTCGTGACGACCTCGACGCGATGCCCGCGCGACAGCAGGAACGCGGCCACGTCAGGAGCATGGCTCGCCGGACCGCCCACGTCCGGCGGCCAGATGCCGGAGACGACGATCACCCTCACCGGGAGAGAGCCCCGGCTTCGGCCTGCTCCTCTGCGGCCATCTCGGTGAGCGGCGCCGGCTGCTGAACGTCGTCCGGCCGGATGCGCACGAAGATCGCAGCCCACATCAGCGCGAAGACCACCATCCCGGCGAGGAAGGCGCCGGCCGCGCCGGTCGCCCCCCAGCGCGATCCGAGCACGAGGACGAGCGGCAGCACGACGAGCGTCTCGGCCCCGTGCGTCCAGATGCGGAGCTTCGGCCGCCCGATCGTCACCGGGAACGACTTCGTCCACCCGACGACGAGCTGGACCGCCGCGGTGAGAAGGAAGAGCCTCGCCGCGTTCGCCGCGCCCGCGTACCGCGCGCCGTAGACGAGGGTGATCAGGCGCGGCACGACCCAGTACAGCGGCGGCACGGCGACAACGCAGAGGACGGCGGCAACCGCGCTGTAGCGTCGTACCTGCGTCAGAACCGCCGACTGCCTGCCACGCTCCCACTCGCGTGTCTGCTCGGTGAGCAGGACCATCCGCGCCGGGGCGGACAGCGCCTGGAACCCGGACTGCGGCGCCTGCGCGATCTTGAACAGACCCGTCTGGGTCGTGCTCGTCACGCCGGCGAGGAGCAGCGGGGCGAGCCCGCCGCGAAGCGAGATGACTCCGGTCGCTGCGCTCGACTGGGCGACGAAGGTGGCGATCTCACGGCGCTGCTCGCCGAGCGGCACCGAGGGTGCATGCGGGAAGCGACCGAACGCGACGCGGCCCGCCACGCCGACGGACGCGGTCGCGACGACCTGCGCGGCCAGGACGCCGGCGACGGCCTGGGTCAGACCGTAGTGCGCGCCGACGGCGACTCCCACCAGGCGCAGCGCCATCGACCAGGCGAGGAAGACCCCGCGCAGGTCGTACCTGCTGCGCAGGTACAGCGTCGAGCCGGCGAAGCCCTCGAGCGACTGTGCGAAGGGAATCGCCGCAGCGACGAGGAGGGCGTCGCGCAGACGCGAGGAGGCGAACGCGGCGAAGACGAGCAGCGCACCGCCACCGATCACGGAGCCGGCGACCTTGAACCAGAAGGCGCTGCGGTAGAGGCCTCGCAGCCGTCCCCAGTCTTCGCGCGTCACGTAGCGGAACCCGTACTTGACGAGTGCCTCCTCGACCGTCAGGTCGAAGAACGACTGGAAGAAGCTCGTCGCGTAGATGACCGTCGTGTAGTCGCCGAACGCCTGCTTGGACGGGAACACGCGGCTCGCGACGACGGTCGCGGCGAAGCCGAGAACGACGGATGAGTAGATCCCGACGGCCGTGACGGAACGACGTACGAGAAGTCGGCTCATCAGGCGACGGCAGTATAGTTGCCGGTCCTTGGCCATCGGCTCTCCCTCCACCGAAGACCGGGAGGAGCGGGGTCTCGCGCTGACCGTGTCGCCCGGCGCGCTCGTGCTCGCTGCCGCGATCCCTCTTCTCTTCCTGCACGTCAACTACCAACCTGGCTTCGGCGTGCGCTTCGGGAACACGACGCTGAACGCGTACCTCTCGGACTTCGCCGTCCTCGCCGTCGCGGTCGTGGCCTGCGTGAGCGGTGTGCGCGACGGCTTCGCACCGCTCGCGCGCGGGCGGTGGCTCTGGCTGGCCGGCCTCCTCGCCTTCGCGTGGGTGTTCGCCGAGGTCGCATACGGGCGGCACCACGACTCCTCCTATGCCTGGCATGCCCATGCGGCGACCGGGGCGAAGTTCGCCGAGTACGCGCTGCTCGCACCGTCGCTGCCGCTCCTGCTCCGTCGGGCCCGCGACCTGATGCTGCCGCTGTGGTCGCTCACCGTGTGGAGCGGGATCGCGACGGCGGCCGGCGTCGTGCAGTTCTTCGGCGCGCGCATCCTCATCACGGGCGCCGCCGGGCACCGCCAGGCCTCGTTTCTCTCCGAGGCGGACTTCGCCGCGCTCTCCGGCGCGACGCTCCTGCTCGGACTCGTCGCGCTCGCGCTTCCCCGCCTGGGCCTCGGGCGCAGGCTGGCGGTGGCCGCAACGGCGAGCGGAGCGATCGGGACGATCATCGCCGGCGCGCTCGCGGCGATGGTGGGCCTGCTCGTCGCGCTGGCGGCGCTCGCCGTGGTGCTCGCCGTCCGCCGCGAGTTGCCGCGGCGCGCCGTCTCGATCGCCGCCGTGCTGGTCGTCGTCGCAGCGGGTGCGGTCGCGATCCGCGGCACCGACCTCGAGCAGTTCGTGCACTTCCTCGGCGCGGACCTGGGACAGAAGCAGGCGCAGCAGGCGAAGGTGCAGACGTACGCCCATCACACGCTCCTCGCCTGGATCGGCTTCGAGATCTGGAAGGACCATCCGCTCGTCGGCGTCGGCTGGGAGGGCTCCACGGAGCCCGGGAACTTCATGCCGTACCTGCCGGCGGCGCACCGCCGCTTCCCGCACGAGGCACCGCTCGCCTTCCCGGCGGCTGCGCCCGATCGCCGCTACGGCGTGCAGAACGTCTGGATCCAGGCGCTCGCCGATCTCGGCGCGGTCGGCTTGGCGCTCTGGGTCGCGCTCTTCGCCCTGGCCGCGTGGCTCGCCGCGCGGGCCGCGATCGCCGCCTCCACCGCAGCAGGACTGCTGGGGCTCGCCTGGACCGGGCTCCTCGTCGGGCTGTGGACGTCGCAAGGCTTCATCGCAGGTATCCCGCTCGACGCGCTCATGTGGCTCGGGTTCGGCCTGGCGGCGATGCCGGCGCAGTACGGCCGGGGCCCAGACCGCACCGTCGGCGAGAATGGCGCCTGATGCCACGGGTGCTCGTAACAGGAGGCGCGGGGTTCATCGGCTCGAACCTCGTTCGTGCGCTGCTCGAGCGCGGCGACGAGGTTCGCGTCCTCGACAACTTCTCGACCGGCTATCGCGCCAACCTCGACGGCCTCGACGTCGAGATCGTCGAGGGCGAGCTCCGCAGCTACGAGCGCGTCCACAACGCCGTTCGCAAGACGGAGGTCGTCTACCACCTGGGTGCGCTCGGCTCGGTGCCGCGGTCGGTGCAGGACCCGCTCACGTCGAGCGCGGTCAACGTCGAAGGGACGCTGAACGTGCTCCTCGCCGCGCGCGACGAGGGCGTGCGCCGGGTCGTCTTCTCGTCGTCCACATCGGTGTACGGCTCGAGCAGGCAACTACCGACGACGGAGGACACGCCCCCCGACCCGATCTCACCCTACGGAGTCGCGAAGCTCGCGGCCGAGCGCTACTGCATCAGCTTCGCACGCGTGTACGACTCGTTCGAGTCGGTCGTGCTGCGCTACTTCAACGTGTTCGGTGAGCGTCAGAGCCCGTTCTCGCAGTACGCCGGAGTCGTGCCGCGCTTCGCCACCGCAATCGCAGCCGGCAGCCCGATCGACGTCTACGGCGACGGCGAGCAATCGCGCGACTTCACCTACGTCGGAAACGTCGTCGACGCCACGATCCGGGGCGGCGAGACGCCGGGTGCCAGCGGCGAGATCTTCAACATCGCCGCCGGCTCCTCTGCGAGCGTGAACACGCTGGCCGAGCTGATCGGCCGGATTCTCGACAGACCGGTCGAGAAGCGGCACCTGCCCACCCGTGCAGGCGACATCCGCGACTCGTGGGCCGACCTGCGCAAGGCGGAAAGCGTGCTCGGCTACAAGCCGCAGATCGGCCTCGAAGAGGGCCTCAGGCGAACGCTCGAGTTCCTGCGTGGTTGAAGACAGCAGCCGTCCCGAGCGGGTCAAGGTGCTGCGGGTCATCGCCCGACTCAACGTCGGCGGGCCTGCGCTTCATGTCGCCTACCTGAGCGCGGGGCTCGCGGACCGCGGTTACGACACGACGCTCGTCGCCGGCAGGGTCGGCGCCGGCGAGGAGTCGATGGCGTTCGTCGCCGAGCGGCGCGGTGTGCGCATCGAGACGCTCGACGATCTGCATCGCGAGATCGCACCGCTCCGCGACCTGCGAACGATCCTGAGACTCTCACGCCTGATCCGCCGCGAGCGCCCCGCGATCCTCCACACGCATACGGCGAAAGCTGGAGCGGTGGGCCGCATCGCGGCGCTACTCGCTGGGGACGCGCGGCCGCCCGTGATCGTGCACACGTTCCACGGCCACGTCCTACGCGGGTACTTCAACCCGGCCCTCACCACCGGCTTCCGCCTGCTCGAGCGGGCCCTCGCCCACGTGGCGACGACGCTCGTCGCCGTCAGCCCGGAGGTCCGCGACGACCTCGTTGCACTCGGCATCGCTCCTGCGTCGAAGTTCACGGTCGTCCGCCTGGGGATCGAACTGGACGAGCGCGTCGACTACGCCGAGGAGGAGCGACAGGCGACACGGCGGTTGCTAGGCATCCCGCCGGAAGCCTTCGTCGTCGGCTGGATCGGACGGATGACGGCCGTGAAGCGAACGGAGGACATAGCACGGACCCTGCGGGCGCTCGCCAATCGCGGCGTCGACGCCTATCTCTGCCTCGTCGGTGACGGCCCCGACTGCGCCCGCCTCGAGCGCCGCATGCACGAGCTCGGTGTCGCCAAGCGCTGCCTCTTCGTCGGCTACCAGGAGAACGTCGCCCGGTTCTACGACGCGATCGACGCACTGCTCCTGACGTCCGTGAACGAGGGGACTCCCGTGAGCGTCATCGAGGCGCTCGCCGCCGGCCGTCCGGTCGTGGCGACTCGCGTCGGAGGCGTCTCGGACGTCGTCCGCAACGGCGTCGACGGCTTCCTCGTGGAGGTCGGGGACGTCGAGTCGCTCGCGGGCAGGCTCGCGGAGCTCGCCGGAGATCCGGATCTGCGAGCGCAAATGGGCAAGGCGGGCCGGGCGCACGTGGTCGAGCGCTATGCGGTCGAGCGGCTGGTCGACGACGTCGACCGGCTCTACCGCTCGCTGCTGCCCCTGCGCCGGATCAGCCGCGCGGCAGGTTGACGAACGTGCTCCAGGATGGCTTGCGCTTTCCGGCCAAGGTCTCGAGACCGCTCTGCCAGCCGCCGAGGCTGGGCTCGTCCCTGACGAGGAACCAGAGCATCATGTCGACGCGCGGGTTGGCGCGCGCGATCGCGTAGGCCTGCTTCATGTAGAGCGCCTGCTTCGCCCAGCTGATGCCGAAGATCGACTTGTCGGGCGGGTTGGTCTGGTAGCCGTACTCGGTGATCCAGAGATGCTTCGGGCCGTAGAACTTCGTCAGCTGCTTGATCAACACGTTGAGGTTCCCGAGCTGGATCCGGCGCTTGTTCTTCCCGGTCGGGACGTAGTTCGGGGCCTCGTTGCCGGCGTCCGCGTACGGGTGATGGGCGTAGACGTCGAACTTCTTCATCCCGTAGCGGTGCGCTGCGATCAGGAAGGAGAGCGGATCGACCGATGCGCGCTTCGTCCTGGGCGCGTCGTTGCCCTTCGGTCCGGTCGTCCCGCAGGCGACCTGTTCGCCGGTGAGGAGGCCGCGCGAGGGCGAGATCAGGACGCCGTGGACGCCGTTGTAGACGGCGTTGCAGATCTTCGCGTACTGGTAGGCGCTCTCGATCCGCCACGTCTTTCCGACGCGCTTGTACTGCGGCGTGAGCCAGTCGGGGTTGTTCGGCTCGTTCCACGCCGTCCACATGTTCACGACGGGGAGCGGCTCGTTCCCGATCCCGAGCGACGTGTTCTGCTGCCAGGACGGAGGCGTCCAGTAACCGCTGTAGCGCTCGGCTGCTGCCGCGGCGAACTTCTGCAGGTCCATCGGATTCGTCGGCGCGACGGTTCGCGCCTTGCCCCCATTCGCCCATGCGGGCGTGTAGAGGATCGAGAAGACGACCCGGATCCCGTCCACCGCCGCGTACTTGACGAGACGGTCGTACAGCGACCAGTTGTAGGCGGGATCTCCCGGGTCGGTCGGATCGGTCGGCTTGTTGTTCGCGACGGCCCACTTGTTGCCGCCCCAGTAGAGATTCACCCGCAGCACCTGCACCTTGAGCGCCTTCAGCGTCTCGAACGCACTGGCCGTGTCGCCGTAGAGCGTGTCCGCCTCGTCATTGATCCCGACGAGCATGTGGCTCGACTGTTTCGTCTTCGGCGCTGTGGTGTGCTTCGACGAAGCCGCGGCAACCTGGACGCAGAGTGCTGCGACGAGAAGGCCGGCGACGATGATCAGGACGATGCGTCTAGACACGTAATGACTCCCGTGGGTTCGCTTGCAGCATCTGCCGCAAGCCGTCTTCGAGGCTGACCTGCGGCTCCCAGCCCAGCAGCTGCCGGGCCCGTGTGATGTCGGGTTGGCGCACCTGTGGGTCGTCGACGGGAAGCGCCTCGAACACGATCTCGCTCTTCGAGCCCGTGACGCGGATCACGGTCTCGGCGAGCTCGAGCAACGTCAGCTCTTGCGGGTTGCCGATGTTGACCGGCAGATGCTCGCCGCTGCGGGCGAGCAGGACGAGGCCGCGGACGAGATCGTCGACGTAGCAGAAGCTGCGGGTCTGCGAGCCGTCGCCGAACACCGTCAACGGCTCGTTCGCAAGCGCCTGCCGCACGAACGTCGGAATCGCGCGCCCGTCGTGCGGACGCATCCGCCTGCCATACGTGTTGAAGATCCGGACGATGCACGTGTCGACGCCCTGCTGCCGGTGGTAGGCCATCGTCAGCGCCTCCGCATAACGCTTGGCCTCGTCGTACACGCCGCGCGGCCCGATCGGGTTGACGTTCCCCCAGTAGGTCTCCGGCTGCGGATGCACAGCCGGATCGCCGTACACCTCGCTTGTCGAGGCGAGCAGGAAGCGGGCGCGCTTGAACTTCGCCAGACCGAGCGCGTGATGCGTTCCGTACGAGCCGACCTTCAGCGTCTGCAGCGGCAGCCGCAGATAGTCGATCGGGCTCGCAGGGCTCGCGAGATGGAAGATGAAGTCGACCGGCTCGTCGATCTCGAGGTGCTCGGTGACGTCGTCGTTGAGGAACGCGAACTGATCGCCGCGCAGGTGCTCGACGTTCTGCAGCGACCCCGTCTCCAGATTGTCGACGCAGATCACCCGGAGCCCCTCGGCAACGAGGTAGTCGCAGAGATGCGAGCCGAGAAAACCCGCACCTCCTGTGACGACGGCCGTCGGCATCGCACCGATGCTAGCGGGGTCCCCGGCGGATCGGGACGGACTTAACGAAGGATTTACCGCTTGGGACAGTGCTAGCGTCACGCGTCGATGCGCGTGCGAAAGCTCACGAGTTGGTCGGGAACGCTAATCCTGCTCGCGGCAGTTCGGCTCGCAATCCCGCTCGCCGCCTACGCTGACAAGGGCTCGAAGCTCCCCGGCATCCCTCGCTTCACCCGGCCGGCTCGTGACGGCGGCCTGATGGGGGACGCGAACAGCTTCTATGCGGGGGCGCGCGAGTTCATGGCGGCCTGGGGCCGGGTGCCGCGACCGCTGCTCGCCGTCGTCGTGCTCGCGGTGCTCGCGTCGCTCGTCGGCCTCGGCGCCGCGTGGCGCCGGCGGCCCGACGCGCGACCCTGGCTCGTGCCGGCCGCGCTCTTCGTCGTCGGACTCGCGTTCTGCGTCGACATCCACTGGATGAAGCCGAGCGGCGCGCAGGCGGTCGGCTGGCCGATCGCCTGGGCCGTGCCCATGCTGCCGTACCGCGCACTCGGCTTCGGCTTGAGCCGGCATGCAGGTTGGGACATCGGCACGGGGCTGTCGCTCGTGTTCGTCGCCCTCACCGTCGTCGCAGTCGCCTATCTCGGCCGCAATGCGAGCGGACGCCGCTGGATCGGCTTGGTCGCCGCCGCGTGCTGGACCGTCTGGCCGCTACTCGTGGGGGTGATCGCCGGCCACCACGCCTGGGCGAACGACCAGTGGAATATCGACGTCGGTCTGCACGACTACGCCGAGCCCCTTTCCACGCTGCTCGTGACGACGGGCGCCGCGCTGCTGCTGTCGCCGCGCCTGACGCCTCTGCGTCTCGCGCTCGCGGGCTGCGCGCTCAGCCTCGCGACCTCCGCGAAGATCTCGAACGCCCTCCTCGCCGGCGGCGCGCTCGTCGTCGTCTTCCTGCGCGGGCACGTCCGCGACGCGCTCCCCTATCTGGCGGGCGCACTCGCATTCGCGCCGGTGGTCGGCGTCTTCTGGCCGCTGTCGTATCCGAAGCTGTTCGACAATCCGCAGTCGTGGCCGAGCGACCCGTTCGACCCGGCGCACATCGTCTCGAGCTGGACGCACTCGTCGATCTTCACGCCGCACACGCTCGCGGTCATCGTGCCGCTCGCGGCGATCGGCATCGCCGGCCTCGTCCGCCCGTGGCAGCTCGCCCTCGTGCTCGCGTTCCTGCTCGTCAACCCGGTCTTCTACAGCTTCTACGCGAACACGGCGCAACATCCGCGCTTCCTCTACGCGAGCCTCCCGGAGCTGTTCGTGCTGTGGGCCGCAGGCATCGCGGTGCTGGGCAACCTGCGACGGTTGCCGCGCGCGGCGCGGCAGGCAAAGACATGAGACGCTGGGCGCTGCCGGCACTCGCCCTCGCCGGGGCCGGCCTCGGCATCGGGCTGCGTGTCTGGATCCTCGTCTCGCAGCAGGGCGCGCTCGACTCGGACGAGGCCGTCGTCGGGCTGATGGCGCGCGGGATCCTGCACGGACGCTTCCCCGTCTTCTTCCCCGGCCAGGGCTACGGCGGCAGCCAGGAGGCGTTCCTCACCGCACCGCTGATCGCAGTGTTCGGGCTGCACGTGTGGACGATCCGTGTCGCGACGATCACACTCTGGGCCGCGTCGGCGTTGCTCGTCTGGCGCATCGGTCGTCGCGTCCTCGACGAGCGCCGTGCGGTGCTCGCAGCCGTCCTCTTCTGGGTCTGGCCGACGTACTTCGACTGGAAGTCCACCCGCGCGCACGGCTTCTACGGCTCGGAGCTCTTCCTCGGCCTCGCAGTCCTCTTGCTGGTTCTCCGCCTCCGCGAGCGCCGGTCGCTCAGAGATCTCGTCCTCCTCGGACTCGCGCTCGGCTGCGGCCTGTGGTCGAGCCCGCAGGTCGCGATCGTCGCCCTCCCGGCGCTCGGCTGGCTCCTCTGGGGGCGCCGAGCGCTCGTGCGCGACTGGTGGATCGTGCTCGGCAGCGTGATCGTCGGGGCGCTTCCGTGGCTGATCGGGAACGTCGATCACGGCTGGTACTCGCTCCACCCCGGTCGCAACGAGGGGACGTGGCTCAACCACGTCCACAACCTCGTCGTCTCGACGCTGCCGGAGGCGCTGGGCCTGCGCCTCGCCTGGTCGTACGAGTGGCTCGGCGGCGTCGACGTGGAGCTCGTGCTCTACGCGGTCCTCGCCGGAGGCTTCCTCTGGCTCCTCTGGCGGCGGCCGCCGCGGCTCGCGCCGCTGCTGTTGATCGTGCTCGTGTTCCCGATCTTCTACTTCGTCTCGCCGTATACGTGGCTCGAGTCGGAGCCGCGGTATCTCGCGCTCGTGATGCCGGTGTTCGCGCTTCTGATCGCATCGGCGCTGACGACCGTCCGGCGCGCGGCGGCCGCGCTGGCCGTGGCGGTCGCGCTCTCGGTCGGGGGCATGGTCGAGCTCCAGCACAACCACGTCGTCGAGTTCAGCACGGAAGGCGTCGCCGTCCCGGCGAACATCCAGCCGGTGCTCGAGACGCTGCGCGCGCACGATCTCCACTACGCCTTCGCGAGCTACTGGATCGCCTGGCGGATCACGTTCGAGTCGAACTTGAAGATCGTCGGCGGCAGGACGAGCTACGGCGTCCCGTTCATCGCAAACGGGCGGGTCGACCCTGGAGAGAAGCCGCACGACCTCGGCTTCTGGCCGTCGTACTACGAGCAGGTCGCCGCCCACCGTCAAGCAGCGCACGTCTTCGTCCTCGGCGGCGACGTCGAGCCAAGGGTCCGGCCGCTCCTGCGCCGAGCCGGCTACACGCGGGTCGTCAGCGGCCGGTTCGCGGTCTGGCTCCCTCCCGGTTCCTGACGAGCGCGAGCCGCGCGACCAGGAGTCCGAAGAGCGCGACGACGACGAGGTCGCGCGCGAACACCCACCACGTGAGGGAGCGGGCCCATTCGTCGATCGTCGCGTGTCCGGTGACGAAGTGCTGGAACTCGATTCGGGTCAGCACGAGCACGACGACGACGAGGCCGGATGCGACGAGGCCCGCCGCCGGAACGAGAGTTCCGAGCCACTCGACGAACTGGGGCGAGAAGACCTTGCTGAAGACGACGAACGCGAGCACCGCCGCCGGGGCGGCGAGCAGCGGCGAGCGTCGCCGCCGAAGGTAGAGCCAGGCCACGCTCAGCACCGCGACGACGAGCAGGACCGAGGAAACCGCCCCGATCGCGTTCGGAAGCGCGCCGACCGCGTTCGTCGAGGCCTCGTCGCGCAGCGCGACGTGGTGGATGCCCAGCCGGTTGAGGACGAGCAGCACGGAGGCGCCGAGGCTCTCCACCTCCAGCCCCCGGCTCATCTGCACCCAGTAGCTGAAGCGCAGGCCGCCGGGGCCTGCGATGGCGAACGGTAGATGCACGAGGAAGAGCACGCCGACGAACCAGACGAGCCCCCGGCGCGCGAGGTCGCGCCCTCCCCGCTCCCACGATTCGATCAGCGCGATAGGCAGAAGCACCGCGGGGTAGACCTTCGCCCCGACGGCGAGCGCGAGCAGCACGTACGTGAGGCGTTCGTGACGGCGCACGAACGCGAGGAGCGCGCCCGTCGTCAGCATCGCCGGCCAGAGGTCGTAGGTGGTGAGGTAGATCGGGCCCGCGGCGAGGGGCGCTACGCCCGCGACCAGCGCCGCCGCCGCGATCCGAAGCCGCGAGACGCCCACCGAGGCGAGCGTGAAGACCAGCAGGGCGAGCGCGACCATCCCGAAGACCGACATCGTCCACTTGAACGTGGAGAAGAACGGCCCCGGGAGCAGGTCGACGCCGAGGAACAGCGGTTGCGCCAGCGGCGGATACTCGTCGAAGAAGTTGCGGTACGGCCACTGGCCCTCGCGCATGAGGTGGGCGTAGTGGCCGTAGTAGGTGACGTCGCCGTACTGGGCGGAGTCGAGCGGGCCGCCTTTGACCACGAGGCTGCAGGCGAGGAAGAGCATGCCGCCCAGCGCAGCGGCGAGGATGGCGTACCGGCGCGCCGTCATGCAGTGATGCTCGCAGCCGGGTCCGCCTGCTGCGAGCGGGCGCGGAGGACGCGCCAGCCGACGGCGACCGCGGCCAGCCCGCAGAGGGCCATCAGCCCCGAGCCGATGAATCGGTTGACGTGGAGGTAGACCCAGAGGTTCTTCGAGATGTGGTTTTGCGGGTGGGGCGGGATCCAGGCGACGTCGTTGCGCGCTCCCCACGTGACGGCGTCGACGGTCATGAGGACGACGGAGAGGGCGGCGAGCGCGAGCACCGTCCGCGGAAGCTTCGAGAAGGCGAAGGGCAGACCGAGGACGAGGAACGGCAGCGCCGGGACGAAGAAGCGCGGGCCTGGCGAGGCGCCGCCGTACGGCAGGAAGTAGCCGGCGTCCGAGAGCACGAACGCAACGGTCAGGACGCCGGCGACGAGGGCCTCGGCGACGTGTCCGCGCCTCCACATGAGCACGAGCCCCGCGGCCGCGGCGATGAGCACCGGCGAGAAGACGAGCAGGCCGCGGGTGCCGGCGAGCAGGTGCCAGACGCCGTGCAGCGTCGGCGTGCCGATCCCGAAGAAGCCTGTGTGCTGCTCGCCGCCGAGCACGCCCGCCTCGTAGCGGTACGAGAGGTGGAAGGGCGAGCCGAAGGTCGCCCAGTCGTAGGCGCCGAGCGCAATCCCCCCGGGTACGAGGCCGGCGACGTACCAGAGCACGTTCCGCCTGTAGCGAGCGAGGCAAAGCGCGGCGAGTGCGAGCACGACCAGGCCCAGCGAGTACTCGAAGCAGACCGCGAGCCCGGCGCAGAGGCCGGCGAGCGCGATCGTCACGGCCCGGTTGCCGCGCAGCAGGAGGGCGAAGGCGGCGATGCCGAGGGCGGCGGCCGAATCGTGCTCGAAGAGCGTCGGCGCGAGCGGCGCGACGAGTGTCGCCGTCCCGAAGACGGCGGCCGTGATCGCTCCCGTTCTTGGCACGAGTCGCTCGGCAAGCCGGCCGACGAGGAACACCGACACGAGGAAGAGCACGCCTGATGTCAGGACGCGAAGGAGCCAGAGGACCGGATCGCCCTTCTGCGTCCAGTCGTGGGGAGCGCGCGCGATTCCGACGAGCCGCTCGGCCTCGAACACCGGGACGGAGAGGAACGACATCCCCGGCGCCTTGTCCGAGTACGTCTTCCCGTGGTACTGCGCCCGATCGTAGAAGCCGGGCTCGATCGTCAGCTCCCCGTACAGGACGATGTGACGGGTGAGCTCGTACCGCGTCCGATCCTGCGGCCCCGCGAGGTTGATCACCGGCAGCGCCGCCAGGGCCACGAGCCCGATCACCAGCCACAGCGAGCGGGCTCCGCGGCCGAACGGGGCGTCCACGCCTCTACGGTATCGGATGAGCCTGCGCATCGACCCTCAGGGCTCGGACACCGATCGCGAACGCGGCGAAGGCGCAGAGGAGCACGATCCCCGCGCCCTCGATCCGGTTGGCGCCGAGCCATACCCAAACCGTCTTCGAGAGGTCGCTGAAGCCGTGGCCCGGATACCAGCGGTCAGTCTCCTTGCGCACGCCCCAGGTGACGGCGTCGGCCGTCGTCAGGAACACCGAGACGGCGGCAAGAGCCAGTGTCGTGCGTCGAAACCTCGCGAGCGCGAACGGCAGACCGAGCGCGAGGAACGGCAGCGCCGCGGCGAAGAAGCGCGGGCCCGGCGTGCCGCCGCCGTACGGCAGGAAGTAGCCCGCGTCGGACAGCAGGAACGCGACGGTGACGACGACCGCGACCAGAGCCTCGCCGCGACGGCCCCGGCGCCACATCAGTACGAGGCCCGCCGCCGCCGCGACGAGCACGGGCGAGAACACGAGCAGCCCGCGGTCGACGAACAGCACTTCGCTCAGGCCGTGCAGCGTCGGCAGGCCGATCCCGAAGAATCCGTGGTGCTGGCGGTCGCCTAACCGCCCGACGATGTAGCGGTACGAGAGATGGAACGGCGAGCCGAACGCCGCCCAGTCGTAGGCGGCGAGCGCGATCGCGGCCGGCACCCCGCCGAGCACGAACCAGACGCAGCGCCGCCCGAGGCGGACGGCGCAGAGTACGGCGAGGGCGACCACGATCAGCGCGGTCGCGTACTCGAAGAGGACGGCGACGCCTGCGCAGAGCCCGGCGAGCGCGAGCGTGCCGCGCCGGCCGCCGGAGCGGAGCACGAGCGCGAAGGCGGCGATCCCGAACGCACCGGCTGCGTCGTGCTCGAAGAAGGTCGGCGCGAGAGGCGCGGCGAGCGTCGCCGTGCCGAAGATCGCGGCGGTGGCGGCCCCGGTTCCCCGGACGTAGCGCTCGGCGAGCCGCCCGACGACGATTACGGAGGCGAGGAAGAGCACGCCCGACGTCAGAAGCCGCAGGAGCCAGAGCGAGAGGTCGCCCTCGTCCTGCCAGCCGCTCGGCGCCTTGGCGATCCCGGCCGCGCGCTCGAGCTCGTATGTCGGGATGGCGAGGAACGACATGCCCGGGGCCTTGTCCGAGTACGTCTTCCCGTCGAAGACGGCCCGGTCGAACAGGGTCGGCTCGAGCGTCAGCGTGTGGTAGAGGACGACGTGCCGCGCCAGCTCGTAGCGGGTGCGGTCCTGCGGCCCCGTGAGGTTCACGACCGGGAGTGCGGCGAGAGCGACCAGCCCGAGCACGAGGGCTTCGAACCGGTAACCCGAGCGCGCCACGGCGTGCCGCAACGCTATCCGATCGACCTGTCGGACGAGTCCGCTCCGGCGACCGGATGTTCACCGCACGGTCTCAGCTTCGCCTTACGATCTTCTTAGCCTGGCTTGATGGGATAAGCGGGTGCGACGATCACTCCGCGTCGTTCCTCTCCTCGCCTGGGCGACGGCGGCTTCGATCTGGTGGTACCGCCGGGGAGTGCCGGTACTGGGCGACCGCCTCTGGCCGTGGCTGCTCACGCTGCTCTTGGCGCTCTCGGTCACGAACCTCCGGCGGTTCGCCCGCGGGCTGTTCGTGGACTGGCTGCCATTCATCGTCGCCTTGACCGTGTACGACCTGCTGCGGGGAATCGCCGACGGCCGCCTGCTCCCGGCGCATGCGCGGCCGCAGATGTGGGTCGACAAGTACGTCTTCGGGTTCGGCTCGGTGCCCACCGTCTTCCTCCAGCGGCACCTGTGGGACCCGGCCCGGCTGCACTGGTACGACTACGCCACCTGGGTCGTCTACACGAGCCACTTCTTCGCGACGCCGCTGCTCGCCGGCGCCCTCTGGCTCTGGGCGCCCGCCCGCTTCCGGCGCTACGCGATCCTCGTCGTCGCGCTGTCGTTCGCCGCGATGGCGACCTACGTCGTCTATCCGGCGATGCCGCCCTGGCTGGCGAGCGAGACACACGTCCTGCCACCGCTCTCCCGGATCGTCGGTGTGGTCACCGCTCACCTCCCCTACCTCGACGGGCGGGCGCTCTTCGAGCAGGGGACGGACTGGTCGAACGACATCGCGGCAATGCCGTCGCTGCACGAGGGCCTGGCGCTGCTCTTCTCGATCACGCTATGGCCGCTGGCCGGACGGATAAGCCGGATCCTGCTCGCGCTCTACCCGCTTGCCATGGCCTTCGCGCTCGTCTACTCGGCCGAGCACTACGCGAACGAGGTCGTGCTCGGGTGCGTCTACGCCGTGGTCGTGATCAAGGTGGTCGACGCCGTGGAGGCCCGATGGAAGCGCCGCCGCGAGCAGGTCGTGCTCACCCCGGAGACGGCGAACGCGGCTACGCGTTAGCCGGCAGGAGCGACCCGTCGAGGCATCGCCCGTGCGCGACCGCGGTGAGGAAGCGCCCGCCGAGGATCCACGCCCAGCGGCCGCCGACCGCGACGGCGTGCAGACGGTACGTGAGCCCGCCGCCCGCCTTGCCGCGCTGGTGAAACATGATCGTCACGAGCTTCGCGGTTCGCTGGGGGACACCCTGGACATGGATCGGGTCGTCCTGGACGTCGAGCACGCGGAAGACCTCGGCGCCGGTGGCGATATTCGTCTGCATCTCGCGCGAGCACGCCACGTACTGCGCGCGCGTGATCAGCCGCTGATGGCCGGGGTGGAGCTCGCTCCACTGGCGCGCCCACTGCCCCTTGATCTCCTCGCGCAGGATCCGGGTCATGAAGACGCCGACGCCCTCCTTCGGCGCTGCGACGCCGGAGCCGCAGGCGGACACGACGGCTGTCAGCAGCACGCCGGCCGCGAGTGCGGCCGCTCCACGGCTCGGTGCTCTGGCTCTGCCGCTCGCCTCCACCGGACCCAATGGTAAGCGGCGCGCGGCCTCAGGTCCTTCTTGTGGCGATGCGTGAGGTTCGGGTCCAGCACCGCATCGAGTGCCCGAGGCGCGGCTAGAGTCAGCGACCGTGGCAAGGAACTTCGGGTTGACAGCGGCCGATGTCTCCTGCACCAGCGATGCGAGGCAGGAACCCTCGTTGTCGCTTCCCGGAATCCATCGAAGCGCCGTCCTCGCCCTGGCCGTCTCGTGGGTGATCGGTGCGTACAGCGCACTCGTTCTCGAGTCCCCCTACCGACACGACGACACGATCAACCGTCATCTCCCGGAGATCCTGCGGGCCTCCGGCCAGTCTCTCGCCGGGTTCATCAGCGATCAGATCTCGGCCTGGGCGAGACTGCAGGGCCGCTTCTTCCCCGGCGGAATCGCATGGACGTACGCGACCTTCGACGCATTCGATTCGAGAAGCTCGTACAAGCTCGTGGTCGCGGTGTTGCTGACGACAGCGGTCTGCGCTGCGGCGATGCTCGTGGCAGTCCTGACGCAGAGTTGGGTGCATGCTGGAGCGTTCGTCCTGATCGCGTCGATGACGTTTCAGATCCGATGGTGGACGGACGGGCTAACATCGTTCGCCGGCCTGCTCACGCTGACCACCACGCTGACGTTCGCCGCGCTCACGCTGCTCTTGTCGAAGCACGGGCATTGGTGGGAAAGTCTCGCGGGTCTCCTCTATCTGACGGCGTTGCTCACCTACGAGACCGTAATCGTCTTCGCGCCGGTGATGATTGCGGTCGTGATCCTCGTCAGACGCAATTGGCGACCCGCACTTGCAATCGCCATCCCGACGGCTCTCCAGGCGGTGGGGCTGGTCCTGCTGAGGATCCTGACGACCGCCACCCCCGCCCCCGAATACACCCTGAGCTTTGCCCCCAGGCTTGTCGCAATCACGTTCACGAAACAGCTGCTGGCCGCGCTTCCGCTCTCCCAATGGTGGCTCGGCCACTGGCCCGTCCCGCCGGTGTCGGGTCTCCTCATCCCGCTCTCCTTCGCTCTGATCGGGATACCGGTATTCGTGGGCCTCTTGATCGCTGGGTCCGAGGCGTGGATTCCGCCGAGGCGGCCCGCAGCGTTGATCGGGCTCGTCGGCGCTTGGATGTGGGTCGGACCATCCGTGCTGATCTCGCTTACGCGGCGGTGGCAGTTGGCGATGCCTCTCGGCCAGGGCTATCTGTCCGTCGTCTACGAATACTTCGGCCTATCTCTCTGTGTCCTCTCGGCATGGCTGTTGATCCAGCGCTGGATCAACAGCCGCGACCGAGACCGTTGGGGCCGACTCTGCATGGCGTTCAGTGCGGTACTTGTAGCCACGATCGCCAGCCTGACGTTCGCCGGCGACCTCTCTTTACTGACATAACTCGTCAGCGTGTCGCCGAGCGCGGCCCTTCCGCGCGTGAACGCTCTGGCTCTGCCGCTCGCCTCCAGCGGACACACGGTCGGCGGTGCGCGCCCTCACGTCCTTCTTATCGGGCTGCGATAGTAAGCGACCGGTGCTCAGCTCGAGCCGTCGTCGCCTGCTGGCCGCCGCCCTCGCGCTCGGCGTGGCCGCGGCGTGCGCCTCCGCGCGGGCGGCGCAGCCGGCGGGCGGCCCGGCGGCCGTCTGGGGCGCGTTCGGCTTCGACGCGGCGGGCAGCGACGACGGTCCCGCGACGACGGGCATCACCGCCGCGAACCTCGCGCAGCTCGAGCCGCAGGAGATCACGCTTCCCGGGACGGTGGACTCGTCGCCGCTCTATCTCCGCGGCGTCACCGTCCGCGGCAAGCCGCACGACGTGTACGTCGTCGACACGGCGTACGGGAGGACGCTCGCGATCGACGCCGCCACCGGGGCGGTCCTCTGGCAGTTCGTGCCGCAGGGAATCTCCGCCTGGGAGGGATCGCTCGAGATCACGACCGCGAGCCCGGTGGTGGACCCGAGCCTCAGCTACGTCTACTCGGCGTCGCCGGAGGGCAGGATCCACAAGCTCCGGCTCGCGAACGGCCGCGAGGTGCGCGGACGCTGGCCGGTGAGGGTCACGTTCGATCCGGCGAAGGAGAAGATCTCGTCCTCGCTCGAGGTGTACGGGCCCTACGTGCTCGCCTCGCTCGCCGGTCTCAGCGAGAAGATCGGCCTCCCCTATCCGCGCGTCGGCCATCTCGTCGAGATCGACCGCCAGACCGGGGCGATCGCCCATGTGTTCAACAGCCAGTGCAGCACGCGCACGACGATCATCCACGCGGGCACCTGCGCCGACGGGCAGGAGGCGGGCATCTGGGGGCGCCTCCCGGCGACCGTCGACGCGGCCGGCAACCTGCTCGTCGCAACCGCCGACGGCGCGTGGAACGGCCGCACCTCCTGGGGCGACAGCGTGCTCGAGCTCTCGCCCACGCTCACGCCGCTGCAGAGCTACACGCCCGCGGACCAGGCGCAGCTCACCGCCGCAGACCTCGACCTCGGCAGCACCGCGCCGGTGCCGCTGACGCCGCACATCGTCCTTCAGGTGGGGAAGGACGGGGTCATCCGCCTGCTCAACCTCGACAAGCTCAACGGCCGCAAGCACGCCGCCGGGCGGTTCCTCGGCGGTGAGATCTCCACCGCCACGGCGCCGGCCGGAGGGCCGGTCCGCCCGCAGCCGGCCGTCTGGCACCGGGCGGGCCGCACGCCGTGGGTGTTCGTCGCGAGCGACTTCGGGATCGAGGCCTTCGAGCTCGCGCTGACCCCGAAGCCGCACCTCGTGCTGCGGTGGACGGACGGCCGCGCGGGCTCGAGCCCGGTCATCGCCGGCGGCCTGCTGTACGCGTACAACGTCGACGAGGGCGGGCTGAGCGTCTACGACCCCGACCCGCCGACCGGCACGGAGGCGCCGAACGAGCCGCTGCTCACGCTCTCGATACCCCGGGGCCACTGGAACAGCCCGGTGATCGCCGACGGCCGGATCGCCCTCGGCTACGGCGACGCGAACGACCACGCCACCACCGGCAAGCTCGTGATCTGGAGGCTGCCGCCCGCCTGAAACCGTTCTCGTACGATTGAGGTGGTGAGCCTCGGCTGGCTTCGAGCCTGTCTCTCGCGACCCGGCCGGGCGGGATCCGCTGCGCTGGCGCTGTACTCGCTCGTCGCGTTTCTCGCGTTCGGTCTGCCTCCGTTGCTCCATCCCGGGCCGGACTACCTCGGCATGGGAGCCGATCCGCAGGTCTTCATCTGGGCGTTCGCGTGGTGGCCGCACGCGATCGCGCACGGCCTGAACCCGTTCGTCACGCGCGCCGTCTGGGCTCCGACCGGCGTCAACCTCGCCTGGACGACGACGATGCCGGGGCTCGCGTTGCTCTTCGCACCGCTGACCGTGGTCGCGGGCCCGGTGACGTCGTACGACGTCGCGGCCGTGCTCATGCCCGCGCTCGCCGCGTGGGCGGCGTTCCTTCTCTGCCGTCACCTGACCCGGCGTTTCTGGCCCTCGCTCGCCGGCGGCTATCTCTTCGGCTTCTCGAGCTACATGCTCGGCCAGGAGGAAGGCCACCTCCATGTCCTCGCGGTGTTTCCCTTGCCCCTCGTCGCGCTCTTCGTGGTGCGCTACGTCCAGGGCGAGCTCGGCGGCCGCTCGCTCGCCGCTCGGCTCGCCCCGCTGATCGCGCTCGAGGTCACGTTCGCCACCGAGCTTGCGTTCACGCTGACCCTCGCGATCGTCGGGCTCGGTCGCACTCGCAGCCCTCCTGATGCCGGACCGCCGCCGACGCCTCACACGGCTCGTCGCTCCGGTCGCCGGCTCATACGTGCTCGCGGGGATCCTCACCTCGCCGCTCCTCTACTTCCTCCTCACGGACGTCCAGACGAAGTCGATCCACCGGTCGCAGGACTACACGACCGACCTGCTGAACTTCGTGATCCCGACGAAGCTCGTGCTGTCGGCCCAGGGCTGGTCCGACTCGATCCCGCACAGGTTCCCGGGCAACGTCTCGGAGCAGGGCGCATACCTGGGCATTCCTGCGCTCGTGATCGTCGCGCTGTTCGCGTGGGCAGGGCGGCGCACCGCGACCGGGCGCTTCCTCACCCTGTCCTTCCTCGTCACGGCGATCGTCGCGCTCGGGCCGCTGCCGGTCGTCGACGGACATCGCACCGTGTCGCTGCTGTGGGGCCGCATCCAGAATCTTCCGCTCTTCGACAACGTCCTCACGGACAGGCTTACCCTCTACGTCTCGCTCGTGGCCGCCGTGATGGTCTCGCTCTGGGCGGCGTCGCCGGGCCGCGGGCGCCTCCTCCGGCTGCTGCTGCCCGCCCTCGCGATCGTCACGATCGCGCCGTATCCGGCGGCGGGCAACTGGTACTGGCCGTACGCCGTGCCGCCGCTGTTCACGGACAGCAGCTATCGGACGTGTCTCGCTTCCGGCGAGAACGTCCTGCCGCTGCCGGTGAACTACAACGGCAACGCTGATCTCTGGCAGGTGGAGAGCGACTTCCGGTTCACGATGGCGGGCGGCTACGTCTCACAGAACCCACCCGATGCGTTTCTCACGCCGGAGGCTGTCAGGCTGATCGCGCATGGGGGGCCGGTGCCGCCGGGGCAAGCGCAGAAGCTGGTCACCTACATCCGCGACAAGCACGTCACGAGCGTCATCGTCGACAAGAGCCAGACGAAGTACTGGGCCGGCGCGCTCGATCGGATCGCCACGCCGCACTTCGTCGGCGGCGTGCTCCTGTACCACGTCGACGGCCGGACGACAGGCTGCTAGCGGAAACGTGCTCTCAGCGCAGGTCCTTGTTCGACTCCATGTCGAACCACATCGCGAACAGCATGAACTGCGAGCCGGAGATGAGCAGTAGTGCGACGAGCACGACGGTGCCGACGCTCACCGAGTTCCCCGCGGCACGGTAGCCGATCTCGACCGCGCCGAGCACGAGGCCGGCGAGCGTCGCGAGCAGGCCGAAGGCGTAGAAGAAGATGAGTGGGTGGAAGTCGCGGATCACGTACTTCTCGCGCAGCCGCCAGAAGAAGCCCTTGAGCAGGAGCCAGGAGATCCTCGGTACGACGTGGTGGTAGCGGATGCCCGAGCGCTCGCCGACGCCGTAGACCGGCCGGGAGGGGAAGTCGCGCACGCGCGCGTTCCACACGTTGAGGTGGACGAGGAAGTCGTTCGGAAACCCGTAGCCCGGGTAGACCCGGTCGAGGTCGAGCTGTCCGAGCATGTCCCGGGCGATCGCCGTGTAGCCCGACTGGGAGTCGGCGACATGCCAGTACCCGGACGCGATCTTCGTCAGCATCGAGAGCATCGCGTTGCCGATGTAGCGCGTCTTCGGAATGAGCGCCCACGCCTGGCCGGTGAAGAGGCGGTTCGCCTTCGCGTAGTCCAGCTCGCCGCGCGCGACGGGAGAGACGAGGACGGCGAGGTCGCCCGGGTCCATCTGGTTGTCGGCCGCCATCACGCACGTGACGTCCATCCCCTCCTCGAGCGCGCGCTTGTAGCCGGTGACGATCGCCGCTCCGACGCCGCGCCGGCTTGCGTGAGCCAGGATCTCGACCCGCGCGTCGCCGTGTGCGCGGGCCCGCTCGACGGTCGCGTCCCGCGAGCCGTCGTCGACGACGATGATCCGGTCGACGAAGCCGGGGATGCCGCCGAGGGTCGTCGCGACGAGCTGCTCCTCGTCGTGCGCGGGCACCACCACGGCGACGCTCTTCCCTTCGAGCATGGCGGAGGCTAAGAGGAGCGGCGCCGCGAGAAGCCGGCGGCGACGCCGTCCCACATGAGCGCCGCGATCGCCGCAAGGATCAGCCCGATCAGCGCCGCCACGGCGACGCTGTTGCGGCGGCTGCGCCCGGTGACGCGCTCGGAGGCCGCGGCCGTCAGCAGCTTCGGCGCCTCCACCTGCCTCGCCTGGAGCAGCAGCTGGCTGATCGAGCTGAGATCGTCCTGGTAGCTGCGCAGCTGGAGCTCGAGCAGCAGCTTGTCCGTCGAGCTCACCCCGCCGCCCGTGACCTGCTGCTGGATCGCGTTGATCGCGCGCTCGTCGGCGGTCACCTGCCTGCTGTCGTAGGCGATCTTCTGATTGGCGTATTGGGAGACCTGGTCGAGCACATGGCGCGCGAGGCCGTTCGCAGCGCAGGCCGCGGTCTTTCGTTTCGCCGCCTTCACCGTGATCGAGACGAGCGGGGTCTGGCCGTTCTTCGCGACGCTGCCGGAGATCGTCTGTGTCGAGATGCCGCCCCGGAAGCTCGCCGGCTTCACCTGGCACGAGCCGGCGACCGCATCGATGACGGAGGCCGCGTGGATGATCGCCTTCACCGTGCTCGGGTTCGTCTGCAGCGTCTGGAGCGCGATGTTGCCGCTCGCGGAGTACGGCTGGCCGAGGTAGAGGGTCGCCGTCGCCTGGAAGGTCTGCTTGCCGCCGAGGGAGACGGCGTAGCCGACGATCGCGCCGGCGACGATGCCGGCCGCGAGCAGCCACCAGCGCGCGCCCAGCAGCCGGCCGTACCGGCCGAAGTCGACCTCCTGCTCGGCCTCGGTGTCGGCAGCGCCGGGTGCCTGCCCGCGCGGCTCGTGAAAGGTCATCGGGCCGCGACTCTACCGGAGGCCCACGACCACATCCGGCTCAAACCGTCAGCGAGGGGCGTCCCGGGCTCCCAGCCGAGGGCCTCCCCGATCCTCGCGACGTCCGCCCTGGTGCGGGGGACGTCGCCCGTCGCGGCCCCCACGTGCCGGACGTCGAGGCTCCGGCCGGCCAGCCGCTCGAGCTCGGCGATCGCCTCGAGCATCGACGCCTCGTCGCCGCCGCCGACGTTGTAGACGGCCCCGGCCGGCGCTCGCTCCATCGCGGCGACCGTCGCAGCCACCGCGTCGCCGACCTCCGTGAAGCTCCGCGACTGCGCGCCCGTCCCGTAGATCTCGAACGTCGTCCCGGCGAGCAGCGCCTCGCACACCCGCCGGAAGAACATGTCGGGACGCTGCCGCGGCCCGTACACCGTGAAGTAGCGCAGCACGACGGCGTCGAGGCCGAAGCCGGCCGCGTAGGCACGCGCGAGATGCTCGCACGCCAGCTTCGTGATCCCGTAGGGCGAGATCGGCCGCAGCTCCGCAGACTCGGGCGTCGGGTAGGCCTCGGCATCGCCGTACACCGACGACGAGGACGCGAAGACGACGCGCACGCCGGCCGTCGCGGCCGCCTCGAACACGCGCTGGGTCGCGAGCGCGTTGCGGCGGAGGTAGACCTGGAAGACGTCGCCGAAGCTGCGCACACCGGCCTGAGCGGCGAGATGGAAGACGCCGTCGAGGCCGGCGAAGTCGAGCGCGTCGGCAGCGAGGTCGAGACGGCGCACGTCCAGCCCGCGCGCGTTCGCCTCCTTCTCGGCGGGGTCGTAGTAGTCGGTGAAGCAGTCGATGCCGACCACCTCGTGGCCACCCTGAACGAGCGCCTCCGCGAGGTGGGAGCCGACGAAGCCGGCCGCCCCGGTGACCACGTACCTCATCGCGGCACCATCCCATAGAGGATGCCGAAGCCGACGAGGAAGAGCCTGTTGCCGGCGGCGACGGCGGGCGTGTACTTGCCGTCCGGGAACGTCCAGACCACCACGCCCGTGCGCGCGTCGAGCGCGTACGTGCGCTCCTTCAACGTCGAGAAGTAGACGATGCCGCCGATCACGGTTGCCGAGCCGGAGATCTGGCCACCCGCGTCGAACTCCCAGCGCACGTCTCCGGTCGCCGCGTCGAGCGCGTAGAAGCGGCCGCTGTAGGAGCCGGCGTAGACGGTCTGGTTCCAGACGGCCGGCGACGCGTAGACGTAGCCGCCCGTGCCGTGCGACCAGCGCAGCTTCCCGGTCGTCGCGCCGAACGAGTACACCTTGCCGTCGGTCGAGCCGATGTACACGCGCCCGTACGCGACGGCCGGCGTCGAGTAGAACGTCGCGTGGCCGTAGAGGCGCGGCTCGGCGGCCGCGTTCCAGATGATCTTGCCGCTCTTCGAGAGGCAGTAGACGTGGCCGTCGTACGAACCGACGTAGAGCCGGCCGCCGGCGTAGGCGAGGCCGCCCTTGATCGCACCGCCGACGTGCTTGCGCCAGAACACACGGTCGTGGTTGGCGTCGAACGCCCACACGTCGCCGTTCCAGTCGCCGACGTAGAGGTGGTCCCCGACGATCAGCGGCGAGCTCTCGGACGGGCCGATCGTGTGTCGCCAGTGGATCTTCCCGTAGCCGACCGAGAACGCGATCACCTCGCCGTCGTCTCCGTGCCCGCCGCCGAGCGCGTTGCAGGGCGGCCTGTTCAGGAAGACCTCGTAGACGGTGCCGTGCGCGTGCGGCCCGAGCGCCGGCGACGCCGCCACGCAGCGGTTCGACTTGTACTTCCACGCGCGCTTGCCCGTCTTCTCGCTGATCGCGCTGAGGACGCCGGAGTTCGTCGAGAAGAAGAGCCGGCCGTACCCGATCGCCGGCGGGAACTCGACGAAGCTCCCGGTCGGGTGCTTCCAGATCCGCCGGAACGGCGGCCTGAGCGGCAGGTTGATCGCGCGCGTGCGCGTGGCGTTCAGTCCGTACATCGGCCACTGGACGCCGAGTGGCGGCTTCGGCGCCGGTGTCGTCGTCGGCACGTACTCGACGGTCGGCGAGCCGCGCACGTTCCCGCCCTCCTGCAGGCGGTGGACGACGAAGGCGGTGACGGCGCCGGCGGCAAGGACGACGAGCCCTACGAGAACGAGGATCAGGCGGCGCATGTGGGCGGGTCAGGTTAGCCCGCGTCGCGCTGCGGCTGGACCGCGTAGAGCGTCGAGTAGCCGTGGAAGAGGAGCTGCATCCCGTTCCCGGACACGGCCGCGTACTCGCCGTGCTCGAACCGGACGCGCACGCGGCCGGTGCGCACGTCGACTCCGACGATCCGGTGCGCGAAGCTGCCGGCGTAGGCGATGCCGTCGACGACGGCGGCGGCGCCCGAGATCGGGCCGCCGGTCCCGACCCGCCAGAGGATCCGGCCGCTCGCCGCGGAGGCGCCGTAGAAGACGCCGTTGTACGAGCCGAAGAAGACCCGGCCGCCCCACACCGCGGGCGACGAGTAGACGTACGCCCCGGTCTGGATGGACCAGAGATAGCGGCCGCCGGTCGTGAAGGCGGTCAGCGAGCCGCCGGTCGAGGACGGCACGAACACGCGCCCACCGGCGACGGCCGGCGTCCCGTAGATGCGCCCGTTCACGGTCTGCTCCCACGCCGTCCGGCCCGTGCGCGCCGAGAGCGCCCAGAGGCGGCCGCCGTAGTCGCCGACGTAGAGCGTGCCGCCCGCGATCGCAGCGCTCGAGGTGATCTTCGCGCCGAGGTCGCGTGTCCAGAGCAGCCGGTGCGCACGCAGGTCGAGCGCGTAGAGAAGTCCGTTCCAGGCGCCGAAGTAGTCGACGCCGTCGCGGACGATCGGCGACGACTCGATCGGCGAGCCGGCCCGATAGCTCCAGCGCAGCTTCCCGGTGCCGCGGTCGAGCACGTACACGTACCCGTCGAGCGAGTGGTAGACGACCTCCCGGCCGGCCACAGCCGGCGAGGACGCCATCGTCCCGTGGGGCGTGTCGTGCCGCCAGAGCACCCTGCCGGAGAGCATCGAGATCGCACGAACTGTCGCCGTCGCGTTCCCGATGTAGGCGACGCCGCCGTCCACGACGGCCGGGAACTCGATCAGCCCGCCCATGGGCACGGCCCACACCGTGTGGAAGGGCGGGCGGAGGCGGATGTGGACCTGGGCCTGGGAACGCGAGGCATTGACGCCGTAGCTGGGCCACTGCAGCTCCGGCCGGTAGATGCGCACCGTCACCTGCCGGAACCGGTCGAACTGCTCGAACACGGTTCGCGCGTCGTAGCCGGCCGCCTGCACCGTCACGTGCAGGCCGCGGCGCCAGGGAACGCGGATCTCGACGGCCCCGCGCTCGTCGGTGCGGGCGCTGCGGCCCCAGAGCCGGACGAGCGCGTGCGGTACACGTAGCCACTGGTCGCCGTCGATCACGGTGACGACGAGGAGCGCCGGCTTGTGCGCGACGGCGCGATGCGGACGGGAGACGGATCGCGGAGCCACCGGGCGAGCGTGGCCGCCGTACGCGGCCGCCACGGCCGCCGGCACGAGCAGGAGCGCTAGGAGTCCAAGCCCTCCCGCACGAGCGGGTCTGGGAGCTCTTCTGCGAACGGCTCCAAGGTACCGCCATCTGCGGCCGACAGCACCAGTTCCGAGAAGAAGCGGGTCATGACGAGCCCGTCGCGGAAGTCGCCGAGCCGCGGCTCCGGCCGCTCGCCCGCCGCGAGCGCGAGAGCGAGCTCGGGGTAGCGGCTCCCGGCGGCCGTCGGCAGCGGGAACGCGCCGCCGAAACGCGGGTTGATGTCGGTGACGAGGTGCGAGCCGTCCGGCTCGCGGAAGCACTGGATGTTGGCCGGCCCGACGAGCCCGATCGTCTCGGACACATGACGTCCGAGCTCGATCAGCTCGTCGTCGCGGATCGTCATCCCCTTGATCGACTCGCCGCCCTTCGACTCGATCATCGTCCGCGGCACCGCGTTCAGGCAACGGGAGTCGAGGTCGCAGAAGACGTCGATCGAGAACTCCGCGCCGGCGCAGCAGGCCTGCACCATCGAGTCGTGGGTCGTGTAGCCGAGGAAGAACTCGAGCTCCCGCCGGTCGGCGCAGCGGTAGATGCCGCGCGAGCCGAAGCCGTAGCGCGCCTTCACGAGCAGCGGGAAACTCCACGCCGGCGGGAACGTCGCCGGGCAGCCAGGTGGACGGCGAGCCGATGCCGTGCTCGCACGAACAGCAGGTGGGAGAGCCACTTGTCCGCGAGCGCGTCGACCGACCTCCGGCCGCGGGGAGGAGCACGAGCGCCGGCCCCAGCACGTCCCTTCGCCCGCGCGAGCACGCCGTGGTCGAGGTCGGTGAGCGGGACGATCAGCGCGGATGTCGTGCACCGCGAACGAGCTCCTGCCAGCGCCGGCACGTAGGCCGGGTCGTCGACGCGCGGCACGAAGGCGTGCGCGTCGGCGTGGTAGAGCGCCGGTGCGAGCGGGTTCCACGTCGGTGGCAAAGCGTGCGGGCGCCCGCGCGGCGGAACGCCGTCACGATGTCCACCCGCTGCCCGGCGCACGTGAAGAGGACGCCGCTCACCGGCGGAGAGGGTACCCGCGTCTGCTTCACTCGGCCCGGTGATCCGCCGCCTCCTGCTCGTGCTCGCCGCCCTCGTGGCCGCCTGGCTCGTCGCCTGCGTCTTCCTGTTCGTCTGGCCGCGGGCAGACTCGCCGCCGAGCCACGCCGACGCGGTGGTGGTGCTCTCGGGCGGGCTGAACCGGAGGCTCGATCCCGCCCTGGCGCTCGTCCGCCGTGGCGTCGCGCCCGTGCTCGCGATCTCCGAGCGCCTTCCACGGCTCCAAGTGGAAGAAGGCGCAGCGCCTCTGCCGCGGCCAGGAGGGCCCGACCCGCTTCCGCGTGCTCTGCTTCGACGCCGTTCCGTACAGCACGCAGGGAGAGGCGCGTGCGATCGCCCGACTCGCGAAGGCGCGTGGTTGGCATCGCGTCGTCGTCGTGACGTCGACGTATCACGTGACGAGGGCGCGCATGCTCGTCCGCCGCTGCTACCACGACGCCCTCTGGGTCGTCGGCACCGGCTCTCCCTGGTGGCGCCTGCCCGAGGAGTGGGCGAGCGAGACCGGGAAGCTGCTCGTCCAGCTCACGGTGCGGCGCGGCTGTTAGAGCCCGACGGCGCCCTTGTAGAGCACGAACGGGAGGTCGAGAAGGGCGAGCAGGACGAGCGTGACGGCGACGAGGCGCGGCCGCCGCTCGCCGAGCCGGGTGGCGAGCCAGCCGAAGCAGAGCGCCCAGGCGCCGAGCGTCGTGAGCATGTACGTGGGCTTCAGGACGTCGCCGTCGGGTGTGGGGAAGCTGACCGTGAAGTAGAGATAGCCCGCGATCCCCGCGAGCGGCAGCAGCGAGGCGAGCAGTCGCGGTGCGTCGCGGCGCCGCAGCGAGCCGGCGAGGAGCAGCAGCCAGCCGCCGATCGCGATCAGGGTGGGCACGATGCCGAGCAGGTTCTGGAAGACGAGCCAGCCGTTGCGCGCGGACGAAGGGGTGGTCTGCGTCTCCTTGTTCCAGGCGAAGACCCCATACCAGTCGCCCCAGAGGTCCGAGTAGGTCTCGGGCCAGGCGAGGTTGACCATGTTCGGCCGGTACGGCTTCGTGAAGAGGTCGGGCAGCCCCGGGTCGACGTAGAAGCTCGCCGGCCGCCGGTCCCACAGCGGGCTTGGAGGACTGTGGCCGGTCGAAGATCGGGTTGCCGTAGTGGATCGCGCGGTAGACGTACCAGGGGAGAGCGACGATCGCCGTCCCGACGATCGTGACCGCGAGCGCGCGGAGCAGCGCGCGCCGGTCGGCCGCCCGCGCCCACAGCGCCCGCCGAAGGCGAGCATGACGACGGCGAGCGTCCAGAGCGAGAACTGCCGCACCATCTCGCCGCAGCCGAGCGCGATCCCGAGCCCGAGGGCTGCGCGCCACCGGTACGCGCGCCGCACGAGCAGCCGCGCCGCGAGGTAGAGGCAGAGCATGGAGACGAAGAGGTCGGTCGGCTCGGGGCCGAACATCGACGCCGTGCGCGTGAGCACGGGCGAGAGCGCCACGAAGCCGGCGGCCGCCGGCGCGACCCAGCGCCGTTCCGGCCAGAGCAGCCGCGCGAGCGCGACGACGAGCAGGAGCGTGCCGATCACCGCCGGCACGTTGAGCAGCTGGCCGAGCTTGTGCGGGTCGCCGAAGACGCCGAGCTGCTTCCCCACCCAGGTGGCGCCCCCGGCGACGAGGTAGTAGAGCGGCGGCGAATAGTACTCGGGCGTCTCGTTGCGGAACGGCAGCCGGTGGTGCTGGATGAGGAAGTCGGCGTACTCGCGGTGCGACGCGGCGTCGTAGCCGGCGCCGGCCGGGTAGGCGGACGCGTTCCAGAGCACGACGGCCGCGCCGAGAGCGACGAAGGCCCACGTGAGCTGCTCCGGGGTAAGGGACCTAAGCCTTCCAGCCACCGGTCGCGCCCTTGTACGTGCCGCCGAAGAGCGCGAGCGGCGTCTTCGCGCAGGATCTTCAGGTCGAGCCGGGGCGAGCGGTGCTCGACGTACCAGACGTCGAGCTCGATCCGCTCGGCCCACGGCAGGGCCGCGCGCCCGTGCACCTGCGCCCAGCCGGTGATGCCCGGCTCGCACGTCGAGCCGGCGCCGCTGCCGCTCGTCGTAGCGCTCCACCTGGTAGCGAAGCGTCGGGCGCGGGCCGACGAGGCTCATGTCGCCGCGGAGGACGTTCCAGAGCTGCGGCAGCTCGTCGAGCGAGAGCCGCCGCAGGACCCGCCCGACCGCGTGATGCGCGGATCGCCCTCGGTCGACCGCGAGCCCGGCGCCCTGCGTCTCGGCGCCGACCACCATCGTGCGCAGCTTCAGCAGCTCGAAGTCGGCGCCGTCCTTGCCCACGCGCGTCTGGCGGTAGAGCGCAGGCCCGCGGTCCTCAGCCTGACGGCCAGCGCCGCGAGGCCGAGCACGGGGCTCGCGACGAGCAGCGCCGCTCCGGCGACCGCGACGTCGGCGGCGCGGTTCATCGCGTCCCCTCCGCGGCCTCCCACGTCGGCGGGACGCCGCGGCGCAGGTAGTTCGCACCAGCGACGCGACCGTGGCCCACGTGACGAGGACGTAGTAGCGCGGCGAGCCCGACGCCGAGCGCGCGCGGCGGCGAGCGAGCGCCGAGCTGGAGCCCGAGCGCCACCGCGTAGAGCGGCCCCTCGCCACGAGCGTGACGATCGTGCCGAGCAGGACGAGATGGAGCAGCCCGCTCGCGTAGCGCAGGTGTCGGTGCGAGACGATCTCGACCCAGGTAGAGCGGCCGCAGCCGCCGGAGCATCCTGCCCTCGAGCACGATCGCCCAGCAGTGCTCGAACATCCGCACCTTGCGGCGGTACTCGTCCTCGCTCGTCGGCGTCGCCTTCTCGACCGCGATCGCCGTCGGGCTCGTACACGGCGCGACGCCCATGCTGCACCATCAGGTACGGGAAGCGAGAGGTCGTGGCCGAAGCGCGGGTCGACCTCGACGTAGGCGCTCGCGGCGACCGCGTAGATCGAGCCGTTGCCGCCGGTGACCGAGCTCGACGCGCGACTCGTCGGCGCGCAGCGCACAGCTCGTAGCGCCAGTACGCGCCCTCCTTGTTTCGCCCTCGTCCGGGCCTAGAGGTTCGCGCGGCCGCAGACGTAGCGCGACGTCGGGGTCGGCGAAGTTCGCGTACGAGCTTGCGCAGCGCGTCCGGCGTCCACTCGCGTTGGCGTCGGAGAAGGCGACGACGTCGGAGGTCGTCTCGCGCACCGCGTGATCCTGCGCGGCGACCTTGCCGCCGCGGGGATTGCGGATCACCCGCGCGCCGGCCGCCTCGGCCGAGCTCCTCCGTCCGGTCGGTGGAGGCGTCCGAGGTCACCACGATCTCGAGCCGGTCGGCCGGGTAGTCGAGCGCCCGCAGGTTCTCGATCCGCCGCTCGATCACGCTCTCCTCGTTGTGGGCTGCGACGACGACGCTCACGGACGGCAGCGCCTCCTCGTCCCGGCGCACCGGCCGGGCGCGGAGGCGGGCGAGCGACGCGCGCCGCAAGCGGGTAGCCGGCGTGCGTCCACACGAGCAAACCGGCCGAAACCCAGAAGACGACCCTAACGACCGCCGTGTCGCACCTCTTCGAGCACCTGCCGGTAGCGCGCGACGGCAATGGAGCGGTCCGTCTCGGACTCCGCGTACGCGCGCGCACGGCGTCCCATCTCCTCGAGGTCGTAGGCGCCGTCATGGCAGGCGCGGATCGCCTCGGCGAGCTGCAGCGGATCGCCGGGCCGCACGACGATCCCACAGCCCGTCTCGCGCACGACCTTCGCGGTCTCCGAGTCGTCCTCGGCCGCCGCGATCACGGGGCGGCCCGCGGCGAGGACGCCCCACATCCGGCTCGGGACGATGTAGCCGGCCAGCCCGCGCGCAAGCCCGACGACGTGGACGTGGGCGGCCGAGATCGGCTGCTCGCGCTGCTCGTAGTCCTGCCAGGGCAGGAATCGGACCTTGTCGGCCTCGACCACCTCCGCGAGCGTCGTGAGCTCCTGGAGGCGCGCGCCGACCCCGATGATCGCGATCACGAGGTCGTCGAGGTCGCGCAGGAGTGTCGACGCCCGCACGAGCGTGTCGAGGTCCTGCGCGTGCCCGACGTTGCCGAAGTGCATGACGACGAACTTCTCGACCAGGCCCTGCTCGCGGGCCCACGAGTTGTCGCGCGGCTGCGGCGTGACCTTCTCCGCGTCGGCCCAGTTGGAGATCACCCGCACACGGGCCGGATCGACGCCTTTTGCGACGATGCGGCGCTCCATCGTCTCTCCGATCACGACGACGCGGTCGGCGAAGCGCAGGTACGACGCGACGACTACGCCGAGCAGCCCTGTGACGACCGGGTTCCGGAGCCGGCCGAGCTTCACGGCGATCTCGGGGAAGACGTCCTGGCTGATCACGAGCAGCGGCGCCCTGAAGCGCTTTGCGACGAGCTCCGCCGCCGCGCCGATGAACGGCGGGTCGGTCATGCAGACGACGACGTCGGGCTTCGGAGCGCCGAG
>CAWBIQ010000005.1:0-161249 GCA_963788875.1 uncultured Actinomycetes bacterium | reverse complement strand
CTGCCCGCCTCTGGCGGCTCGACGCCGAGTTCGGCGACGCGCTCACCGAGGAGCTGCAGGACGCGCAGCTGCTGATCGCGGACGGCCACCACCGCTACGAGACGACGCTCGCGTTCCACGCGGAGGACGGCACCGAGGAGTCGGCCTGGCTGCTCGCCGTGATCGTTCCCACCGACCAGGAGGGGCTGACGATCTTCCCCACGCACCGGCTCGCGCAGGCGGTCGACGGGATCGGCGGCACGCCGATCGACCAACCGGGTGATGACCTGCCGGGACTCGTTCTCTACCGCCAGGGCGGCTACGAGCTGCTCGAGGGCGAGGGCCTCGACCCCGAGCTCGTCGACCGGCTCGCCCCGCAGGGCGTCACGTATACGCCGTATGCGCGCGAGGCCGTCGCGGCGGTCGACCGCGGCGAGGCGGCCGCCGCCTTCCTGCTCCGCCCGACGCGGATCGAGGACGTCTGGGCGGTCGCCGGCCGCGGCGAGGTCATGCCGCAGAAGAGCACGTTCTTCACGCCGAAGCTCACGTCGGGCCTGCTGCTGATGCCGCTGTGACCGACTGGCTTGCCGTCTGCCGCGCCGCCGTCGCCGACGTGCAGCAGGTGCTCGTGGAGCTGCCGACGAGCGTCGAGCGCGAGCCGGTCGTCGGCGCCGGCCTCGGCGGCGACGACACGACGGCGATCGACAAGGCCGCCGAGGACGCGATCGTCGCCCGCTTCGAGGATCTCGACGTGACCATCGTCTCCGAGGAGGTCGGCCGCCTCGGCAGCGGCTCCACCGTCGTCGTCGTCGATCCGATCGACGGCTCGATCAACGCGAAGCGCGGCATCCCCTTCTTCTCGCTCTCGATCGCGCTCGCAACCGGCGAGCGCATGGACGACGTCTTCCTCGGCTACGTCTTCGACTTCGGCAGCGGCGAGGAGTGGATCGGCCGCCGCGGCGAGGGCGCGACGCTGAACGGGCAGCCGCTCGGCGCGATCCGGCCGAAGGAGACGATCGACCTGCTCTGCTTCGAGGCGACGCGCGCGCCGCTCATCGCCCGCGACGCGCCCAAGGTGGCCGAGCTCGCGTACCGGCTGCGCGTGATGGGCTCGCTCGCGCTCTCGCTCTGCCATCTCGCCGCCGGCCGCGTCGACGCCGTCTGCTCGCTCAAGGGCGCCCGCTCGGTCGACATCGCCGCCGCGCAGCTGCTCGTCCGCGAGCTCGGGCTCGCGATCGACCTGTTCGACGTGCCGGAGCCGTTCGGCGAGGCGCCGCTCGACCTCGAGGGCCGCTCGCGCGTCGCCGCCGCCGGGAGCGAACGGCTCGTCGCGCAGGTCGCGGCCGCACTGTCGTCGTAGTTCAAGACGGCGCTGCGTTCCGCCGCACCGCGGCGAACGTCTTCTCCAGCTCCGCCGTGGGCGTGAACTCGAGCGCGTCGCTGTCGGCTTCGAAGACGATGTGGTGCCCGGGCTCGATGTAGTACGCTCGGCCGCCCTCGATCGTCTCGCGCCGGTCGGCGTACTCGACGACGATCCGGCCCGAGAAGAGGTAGCCCCAGTGCGGCGCCTGGCAGCGGTCGTCCGGCAGTCCCTTCACGAGCGCCGACGCATCCTGCCCGGCGCGCGCGTGCTCGAAGGCGACCGTGATCCCGCCCCAGTCGGCGAATCGGCTCGCGTAGCCGGGGGCGATCTCCTGCAGCGGCAGGTCGTCGTGTGAGGCGCTCGGCATCGTCTCTCTCCTCGGTCGGGGGTCGGCTGTCAGATCACCTGGGCCTCGCGCTCGAGCGCACCCGCGAAGCGGTCGGCGCGCACCGCATCGTGCCATTCCGGCAGAGCGCGACCGGCGAGGCCGTCGGCGACGAGCCGCGCGGTGCTCGGCGCGACCATGAACCCGTGCCCGCTGAAGCCGGCTGCGACCCAGAGCCCGGCGTCGAGCGTGTCGACGATCGGCTGCCCGTCGGGCGTCATGTCGTAGAGCCCCTCGACCACGAGGGGGAGGGAGACGAGCCCGAGCCGCGGCAGCAGCTCCACGAGGTGTGCGCGGAGCCGGCGCCGCCAGGCGTCCTCGCGGTCACCTTCGGCGCGCAGGTCGCTCGCCAGGACGCGTCCGTCCGCGAGCTGCTTCGCGGCGACGCCCCGGTCGACGGCGATCACCAGCGGCTCGAGCAGCCGCTCGCGGATCCGCTCGCCGAAGAAGAGGCGGCGCGGCTCCTCCACGATCGGCAGCTCGATCCCGAGCGGCGCGACGAGGCCGCGCGTCGCCGCCGCCGCCGCGACGACGACGGCGTCGCCCGCCGCCGTCTCGCCCGTGTGCAGCTCGACGCGCCAGCCGCCGCCGTCGCGCACGATCGCCGTGACCTCGCCGGCCACGATGCGGCCGCCGCGCGCGCCGACGGCCTCTGCGAACGCCTCGACGACCGCCTGCGGCCGGTCGAAGTAGCCGTCGGTCGCACACCACGCCGCGCCGCGCAGCGCCTCCGGGTTCAGCGCAGGCACGAGCGCCGCGGCGGTCTCCGGGTCGAGGAGCTGCGACGGAACACCGGCGGCGTGCTGCACCTCGACGGCGGCGGCGAGCCGGCGCAGCGTCCGCTCCTCGTCGGCGACGAACAGGTAGCCGCACTCCTCGAGCCGCGACTGTGCGACGGTGCCGAGCCGCTCCGTGAAATCTCGGTAGAAGGCATACGACTCGTTTGCCATCAGGCAGCTCGCGCGTGTCGCCCACTGGCGGCGCACGCCGCCCGGCTGGACGCCGGACGCACCGGCGCCCACGCCTGCGCGATCGAGCACGGTCACCGGCCCGAGGTCGCGCTCGAGCAGCTCGAGCGCGATCGCGAGGCCGCTCACTCCCGCGCCGACCACGATCGCCGTCATCAGGTCTGCACCATATGCCGCCGCGCACGGGGTAGCGTTTCGCCATGGTGAGGGCGTGAACGCCGTCGCGTCCGCCGTCGCGCGGCGCAGTCGTCTGCTGCCGTCGCGCGGCTTCCTTCGCTTCCTCCTGCGCCGCCTGGCCGCGCTCGTGCTGCTCTCGCTCGGGATCACGGTCGTCGTGTTCGCGCTCACCGAGCTCGTGCCGAGCAACGCCGTCGCGACGAATCTCGGCGAGCAGGCGGCGGGCGACCCGGCTGCGGTCGCGGCGTTCAAGCACCACTACGGGCTCGACAAGCCGCTGCCGGTGCGCTACGTGATCTACCTCGAGCATCTCGTGCAGGGCGACCTCGGCCAGTCGTCCCTCACGCACGACTCGGTCACGCACGACCTCGGCCAGTTCATCCCGGCGACAGGCGAGCTCGCGATCTACTCGATCCTCTTCGCCTCCGTGTTCGGCATCGCGTTCGGCGTGATGGCGGCGATGCGGCGCAACCGGCTCACCGACCATCTCCTGCGCGTCACCTCGCTCGCCGGGATCTCGATGCCGACCTTCTGGATCGCCCTCGTCGCGCTCTACGTCGGCTTCTACCGGCTCGGCTGGTTCCCGGGCGCCGAGCGGCTCGACCCGGGCACGAATCCGCCGCCGACCGTGACCGGCCTGTACACGATCGACGCGTTGATCGCGGGCCAGCTGGGCCTCTTCGTCCAGGCGCTCCACCACCTGCTCCTGCCGGCGCTCGTGCTCGCCGCGTTCAACGTCGAGCCTGCTCACGCGCTACACGCGCTCCGCGGTGCTCGAGGTGGTCGGCAACGACTACGTGCGTGCGGCGCGCGCCAAGGGGCTGCCGGAGCGCGTCGTCGTCCTCCGCTACATCCTGCGAGCGGCGCTGCCGTCGGTCGTCACCGTGCTCGGGCTCGTGTTCGCCAACGTGCTGACCGGCGCCGTGCTCGTCGAGAAGATCTTCTCCTGGCCGGGGATCGGACAGTACGCCTACGAGGCGGCGGTCAACCTCGACGTGCCGGCGATCGCAGGCGTGAGCCTGTTCGTCGCGGTCGTCTACATCACGATCAACTTCATCGTCGACGTCCTCTACGGCGTGATCGACCCGAGGATCCGCGTCACGTGACCGAGCTCGCGATTCGCCTGCGCCGCACCCGCTCGTTCGTCCGCCCGACGTGGCGGCAGCCGCTCGCCGTCGTCGGCCTGGCGATCGCGCTCTCGTGGATCGTGATCGCAGTCTTCGCGCCGCTCATCGCCCCCTCGAATCCGCTGGCCCAGCCGTTCGCGCCGGCGCAGGCGCCCTCGCTGGCAGCACCTGTTCGGGACCGACGAGCTCGGGCGCGACGTCCTGAGCCGCGTCATCTACGGCGCGCGTGTCACGATTCCGATCGCGTTGCTGCTCGTCGGCCTCGCGCCACGATCGGCAGTCTCGTCGGCGCGATCGCCGGCTACTTCCGCGGATTCGTCGACGGCCTCATCATGCGCGCCGTCGATCTCGTGTTCGCGTTTCCGCCGATCATTCTCGCGATGGTCGTCGTGGCCGTGCTCGGCCGCGGCCTCGCGAACGCGGCGCTCGCGATCGTCGATCGTCGCCTGGCCCTCGTACGCGCGCGTCGTCCGCGGGCTCGTGCTCTCGGTCGGCGACTCCGAATACGTGCAGTCGGCGCGGCTGCTCGGCGCGTCGGCCCGGCGGACGCTCTTCCGCGACGTGCTGCCGAACGTCGCCGGCCCCGTGTTCGTGCTCGCGACGCTCGACCTCGCGAACGCGATCCTGCTTCTGTCGGGCCTCTCGTTCCTCGGCCTCGGCGCCCAGCCGCCACAGGCCGAGTGGGGCTCGATGGTCGCCGACGGCACGCAGTACTTCCAATGGTGGTGGATGGGGACGTTCCCCGGGCTCGCGATCTTCACCGTCGTGCTCGCGTTCAACTTTCTCGGCGACAGCCTGCGCGACGTGTTCGACCCGCGCACCGCCCGTCGCAAGGAGGAAGGCACGTGAGCCTGCTCGAGGTCGAAGGCCTCCGGGTCCGGCTGCCGACGCCGCAGGGGTACGTGACGGTCGTCGACGGCGTCGACTACGCGGTCGAGCCGGGCGAGGTCTTCGGCGTCGCCGGCGAGAGCGGCAGCGGCAAGACGATCTCGATGCTCGCGCTGCTCGGGCTGCTTCCCGACGGAGCCGACGTCGAAGGCCACGCCCGCTTCGGCGGGCGCGACCTCCTGCAGCTGTCCCGCCGCCGGCTCCGCGACGTCGCCGGCCGCGAGCTGGCGATGGTCTTCCAGGATCCCCTGACGTCGCTGCACCCGATGCTCTCCGTCGGCAAGCAGCTCACCGAGCACGTACGCCGTCATCTGCACCTCGACCGGCGGGCCGCCGAGCGCCGTTCGCTCGAGCTGCTCGACGAGGTGCGCATCCCGAACCCGTCGATGGCGCTGCGCGCGTTTCCGCACCAGTTCTCGGGCGGGATGCGCCAGCGCATCGCGATCGCGATCGCGCTCGCCTGCCGGCCGAAGCTGCTGATCGCCGACGAGCCGACGACGGCGCTCGACGTCACGGTGCAGGCCGGCATCCTGCGCCTGCTCGACCGCCTGCGCCGCGAGAACGACCTCTCGGTGGTCCTGATCACCCACGACCTCGGCGTGATGTCGGCGATCGCCGACCGCGTCTCGGTCTTCTACGCCGGCCGCGTCGTCGAGTCGGGGACGCGCGAGGACGTGCTTCGGCGGTCGCGCCACCCGTACACGCGGGCGCTGCTCGACGCGCTGCCGCACCCCGAGGCGCCGCTGGACAAGCCGCTCGTGGCGATCGGCGGGGCGCCGCCGAACCCGGGGAGCATCCCGCCCGGGTGCGCGTTCCACCCGCGCTGCGCCCATGTGCGGGAACACTGCCGGGAAGAGGTGCCGGAGCTCGTCGCGGCCGCCGGCCGCGCCTTCGCCTGCCCCGTCGATCCCTTCGCCGGCCGATGAGCGCGCTCGAGCTCCGCGACGTCGTCGTCGACTACGAGCGCCGCGACGGCGGCCGTCTGCGGGCGGTCGCGGGAGCGAGCATCACGGTCGAGCCCGGCCAGATCGTCGGGCTCGTCGGCGAGTCCGGCTGCGGCAAGTCGAGCCTCGCGCGCGCCGCCGTCGGTCTCGTGAGACCGGTGAGCGGGACGGTGCTGCTTCGAGGGCGGCGACGTCACGCCGCTCGGCCGCCGCGCACGGCCGGCGGAGCTCGTCCGCCTCCAGCTCGTCTTCCAGAACCCGTACGCCTCGCTCAACCCGCGCCGGAAGGTCGGCGCCCAGCTTGCGGACGCGCTCGACGCGCTCGGGCGGCCGCGGCGCTCGCGGGTCGCGCGCGTGCGCGAGCTGTGCGAGCTCGTCGGCCTCCCGGCCACGGCGGCCGACCGCTATCCGCACGAGTTCTCCGGCGGGCAGCGGCAGCGCATCGCGATCGCGCGCACGCTCGCCGCCGAGCCGTCCGTGCTCGTGCTCGACGAGCCGCTCGCGTCGCTCGACGCGTCCGCGCAGGCGCAGCTCGCGAACCTGCTCGTCAGCCTCTCGCGCGACCTTCGGCTCGGACTGCTCCTGATCTCGCACGACCTGGCGATCGTCCGTCACGTCGCCGACGTCGTCTCCGTCATGTACCTCGGCGTGATGGTCGAGCTCGGCCCGGCGCGGCCGCTCTGGGAGCTCCCCGCTCATCCCTACAGCGAGGCCCTGATCGGCGCCGTTCCGCACCCTGACGGCAGCGGCTTCCTGCCCGATGCGCTGCCGGGCGAGGTGCCGGACCCGAGCCTGCCGCCGACCGGCTGCCGCTTCCACCCGCGCTGTCCGTACGCCTTCGACCGTTGCGGGATGGAAGCGCCGCCGCTGGTGGCGCTTGCCGACGGCCGGCTGGCGGCCTGCTGGCTCCAGCCGGCGGGCGCCGAGCCCGTCGCGCCTGCGGACGGCGCGGCAAGGCTCGCCACGGGTGCGGTCTTCGAATAGGGTCGAATGTTCTCCCGCGACACCACAAGGAGGGTCACCTTGAAGATGCTCACGGCCAGGCGCTGGGTCTGGCTCTTGCCGATCGCGGCGACCTGCGCGCTCGCAGGCGCCGTCGCAGCGCTCGGCGCGACCACGCACAGGACAGCCGCAGCGACACTCGTCGTCGACAACTCGTTCACGATCAAGACGACGGATCCTCAGCGCGCATTCGACCCGACGGGCTCGCTCGTCGACCGCGCGCTCTACGACACGCTGTTCACCTACAAGGGCAGCGACCTCGCTCATCCGATTCCGCTCCTTGTCCAGTCGTGGACGGCGAGCAAGGACGCGAAGACGTTCACCTTCCAGGCTGAAGAAGAACGTCCACTTCGCCGACGGCACACCGCTTACCTCGGCCGACGTCGTCTTCTCGCTCAACCGGCTGATCAACCTGAAGGGCAATCCGTCGTTCCTGCTCGCCGGAGTGAAGGTCTCGGCGAAGGGGAGCTCGACCGTCGTCCTGCACTCGGCGACGCCGAACACCGCGTTGCCGGCGATCCTCGCCAACCCGTCCACCGGCGTCGTCAACTCGAAGCTCGTGAAGGCCCACGGCGGCTCCGCGGCGGTCGGCGCCGACAAGTCCGACAAGGCGGAGCAGTGGCTCAACACGTCCGCCTCGGCGGGAGCGGGCAGCGGCCCGTACGTCCTGAAGGCGTACAGCACGACGTCCCAGATCACGCTCACGCCGAACACGCACTACTGGGGCTCGAAGAAGGCGGCGTTCTCGAGCGTCGTGATCCGCAACATGGTCGCGCCGACACAGCTGCTCAACATCCAGCGCGGCTCGCACGAGATCGCGATCGACCTCTCCGCGGACCAGGCGCAGACCCTGCAGAGCAACTCGAAGCTGAACGTGTCGCTGCAGCCGTCGACGTGGGTGTTCTGGCTGTTCGCCAACGACGACCCGTCGGTCTCGTCGGTGACCTCCAACCCGCAGTTCCAGCAGGCGGTGCGCTACGCGCTCGACTACAAGTCGATCGTCGGCCTCGCCGGCCCGGGTGCGATCCAGGCACCGGGGATCATCCCCTCGATGTTCCTGGGCGCGCTGCCGCAGGCGGACGCGATCCAGCAGAACCTGACGAAGGCGAAGGCCGCGCTCGCCGCCTCGGGCGTCGGCAGCCAGCAGGTGACGCTCGGCTACCCGAGCGACCTGACGATCAACGGCGTCCCGTTCACGAGCCTCGCGCAGAAGGTGCAGGCGAACCTGCAGGCGGCCGGGTTCAACATCGCGCTCTCGGGTACGCCGACCTCGTCCTGGCTGACGGACTACCGCAGCGGGAAGATGGCCTTCGGCCTCTCGCTGTGGGGCCCTGACTATCCCGATCCCGCGGACTACCTCGCGTTCACCCCGGGGAACCTCGTCGGGCTTCGCGCCGGCTGGCCCAAGGGCGGGGATCCCTCGATCGAGGCGCTCGCGGCGAAGGCGCTCGTCACCACGGCCGCCGCCGCCCGGAAGTCGCTCTACGAGCAGATCCAGACGCAGTTGAACGCGCGGGGCCCGTACTTCCCGCTGATCCAGCCGACGCAGGTCTTCGTGTCGACGGCCGACCTCAAGGGGGCGGTCTACAACGCGGAGTACGACGTCGACGTCACGCAGGTCAGCCCGAAGTAGCTACGCGTTCGCGACGAGGGCGGTGGGGTAGTCGTTGAGCTTTCGCCCCCGCCCTCCTCGCACACGACGATGTCCTCGATCCGGAGGCTGTAGCGGCCCGGGATGATGATCGAAGGCTCGTCCGTGAACGTCATCCCCGGCTCGAGCGGCGTCTCGTCCTCGGTCGAGATGAACGGCCGCTCGTGCACGTCCATGCCGATCCCGTGGCCCATGCGGTGGCGGAAGTGCTCGCCGAGCCCGGCCGCTTCGATCGGGGCCCGGCACGCTGCGTTCACGTCGCGTGCCGGCGTGCCCGCGCGGGCGGCGGCGCGCCCGGCTTCCTGTGCGGCGAGCATGACCTCGTAGGCTTCGAGGTAGTCGGCGGGCGGCTCGCCACAGTAGATCGTGCGGCCGAAGTCCGAGCAGTACCCGTCGACGACGCCGCCGAAGTCGAACATCACCGACGTCCCCTCCGGGATCGCGCGGCGCCCGCCGGCCGCGCCGGAGTCGAAGTCGTCTTCGCCGAGCCCGGTGAAGATGTGGGTCGTGAAGGACGGGCAGCGCGAGCCGGCGCGTCGTAGCTCGTGCTCGACCGCCTCGGCGAGCTCGACCATGGTCACACCGGCCACGCAGAGCGGCGTGACCGCGTGCATGGCCTGCTCGACCGTGGCGATCGCGCGGCCCATCGCGTCGAGCTCCTCCTGCGTCTTCACGCGGCGGAGCGCGTTCACGAGCGTCGACCCGGTCCGAAGCCGCTCGGCGCCGAGGATGCGGCCGAGGTTGAGCACCGTCTCCGCCCAGACGCGGTCGCCGACGGCGAGGACGGGCCCGAGCCCGCGGGCGACCCGCTCGAACAGGGCGAAGCCGTCGTCGGTCTCGTTGACGACGACGAGCTCGCCGTCGGGCTGCTCGCGCAGGTCGAACGCGGCGAACATCCGCGGGACGACGAAGACGGGGTCGGCGCCCCGCCGGAAGAAGGCGCCCGTCACCCAGCCGTGCGCGTACGAGGCCTCGCCGAAGTTCGGGATCTGCCGCTCGACGCCGGTGAGGTACTCGAGGTCGGCCGACGGAGCGAGGAAGAGCGCATCGACGCCGGCGGCCTCCAGCTGCTCGTCGAGACGCCGCCGCCGGTCCGCGTAGTCGAACATCGGAGCGAGTCTAGCGAGCGGCCACGCGCGGCACGACGTCGCGGCAGAGCAGCTCGACACCGTGCCGCTCGTCGATGCCGTGCGGCGTTCCGAAGTCGACGCGGAGCGCCCCCGCGTCGAGCACGGCCTCGGCGTGCGCGGCGACCTGCGCCGGAGTTCCTGCGAAGGCGAAGCGGTCGAGCAGCTCGTCGCCGATCAGTGCGCCGGCGCCGTCGTGGTCGCCCGCCGCGACGAGGGCGCGGATGCGCGCGAGCAGCTCCGGGTCGACCGCGACGGTCGGGTCGAGCGCTCCGACCACGTCGACGTACATGGCGACTTCGCGGCGTGCGGCAGCGCGTGCCCGCGCGGAGTCCTCGTCCACCACGGTCACCGCGCCGAGCACGATTCCCACCGCGTCCCTGCCGATGCGCTCGCGCAGCACCGGGACGAGCTCCGGGTTGGCGCTGCCGCCCGCCTTCAGCTCCTCCGCCGCAGCCCCGGCGACGGCCGCGAGGAGCGGCGACCAGGTGCCGACGAGCAGCGGCACGACCTTGCGCTCGCGCGGGTAGCGGAGGCGCGCGCCTGCCGGAAGCGAGAAGCGCGTGCCGGCGAAGCCGGCGTCGTCGCCCGCGAGCAGGAGGCGCACCACCTCCCAGGCCTCGCGCAGCGCCGTCGCGGGCGCGCGCTGCTCGACGCCGAGCGACTCGAGCCACGCGCCGGCGGCCAGGCCGAGAAACGCGCGCCCGTGCGACGCGTGATCGAGCGCGGCGACCTGGCCGGCGATCTCGACCGGATGGAGCGTGAACGGGTTCAGACAGGAGGGGCCGACGCGGACCCGGCGCGTGGCGGCTGCGATCTCGAGCAGGGGCGGAAGCGCCGGCTGGAACCAGAGGTCGTTGAAGACGGTGACGACGTCGAAGCCGGCCTCCTCCGCTGCGCGCGCCAGCGGCGCGTAGGCGCCGACGGGTTTGTCGGTCTGGAGCGCGAGGCCGAGCTCGCGGATCATGTCAGGTCGTCGGTGCGCAGCGTCTGCCTGCCGATCCGCTCGATGCGCATGATCAGGCGCTCGTCGGGGTCGGGGCAGGCGACGAGCGAGTCCCGCTCGAGCCAGTCGGACTCGGGAAGCTGCCGCTGCTTGGCGGGGAGCAGCGGGACGACGGCCTGGAGCGCGTAGAGGCAGAAGTGCCGGCCGGCGGGGATGCGGACCCTGCTCGACTCGGTCAACTCGAAGTAGTCGCCGACCTCGAGCCCGCAGACCGAGCGTCCCTCGATGCGCTCGACCGTGACGCGCAGGTCGTAGAGCGTCGTCGTCTCGTCCGCCATGGGCCGCGACGGTATCACCCCGAACGTCAGGGTCGGTGCATGCGCAGCTGCGCAGCTGAGGTCTAGAAGTCCCCGCCTCCTTCGACATGGAGCGGCTCGCACGCCGAGTCGGCGTCCGTCCACTCCGAAGGGCTGCTCGACGTGAAGTGGGCGACGAAGGAATAGTCGCCGGCCGGGAGCGGCCCTTCCGGCACCGACCCGTCGGCGAAGCCGGCACTGTCGACAACGACGGAGCCGGCGGGCGTGCCGGTCCCTGTGCAGTCGTTGTTCGTGAACCACGTGAACGAGACCGTCCCGGCCGGGACGGCGCTGCTGCCGGCGGCGAGGGCCGGGACGACGCCGCCGGTGACGGCCGCGACGTCGTGCACGATCGCGCCGTCCGCGACGCTGCCTTCGACGGGCATGCCGGTGAGGTCGTTGATGATCGCCGTGTCGAGCTCCGGCGTGGCCGCGGGCACGGCTGACCGCTGCGCCTTGAAGTTGTCGTGCTTGCAGTCACTCGGACTCACGGTTGCGGAGGTGTCTCCCGGCGCGAGCCGGCAGACGGCGACGTCGTACTCGCCGCCCGCGTTCGGCGTGTCCGCGTAGGGGAACAGCTGCAGCAGGTTGGCGGCGCCGTCGTAGACGTGCGTGCCGAGGTTCGTGATCACGCCGTTCGAGATGCCGAACTCGCGGTCGGTGTACGCGTCGAACGGAGAGCTCAGGTTCTTCGCGCTGCCGTCGGCGAGGCCTCGGTTCTGGCCGCCGGGAGCGACCACGACGAAGAAGTACGTGCCGTCCGCGAGTGCGGCGCGGCCCGGGAGCCCGCTGAGCCAGACGTACTGCTTGGCCGTGTAGAGGTTGCAGTTGATCGACGGCGTCGTGTTCCCCGGACCGTTGGCGCACGAGCACGGGACTCCCGGTGCCGCCGTTGTCGTACGACGGGTTCGTCGTCGTCGAGACTGCTCCGCTCACGCCGCCGCTCAGCGCGCTCGGCACGAGTACGAGTGCCACGGCGGCGCCGAGAAGGATCGAGCGTGTCTTGCCGGTCATGGTGCCCCCTGTTCGGACGGAGTTCGATTTCCCCGCCGCAAAGGGCAACTACGTTCACCGTACAGGGCCGCGCTCTTATCTTTGCCCCCCGCAAAGGGGATGCCCGCGGTCCGGCCTCTACGGGAACATGCGCCGACGAGTGTCCACGGTCGCCGTCTACCGAGGGCACGTTCGGCCCCGCCCAGGCAGAGCGGCTACTCTGGAGGGCCGGCTTCGGCCCGCGCAAGAACGAGGCCGCGCAGCTCGCCAAGCTGGGGCTCGAGGGCGCCGTCCACGCACTCGCCTATCCGGGACGCGAGCGCCTCGTCGGCCCGAACCCGCACGACGAGAAGGGGCACCCGCTCGCCCCCTACGACGCGTGGGGCCACGACCACCTGTGGTGGCTCGACCGGATGGTGCGCACCTCGCGGCCTCTCGTCGAGCGGATGGCGCTCGTCTGGCACGACTGGTTCGCCACCTCGAACCAGGGCGTCGGCTCGCAGCGGCTGATGATCGCCCAGAACGAGCTCTTCCGCGAGCGCGGGCTCGGCTCGTTCCACGAGCTGCTGCTGCGGGTGACCGAGCGACCCGGCGATGCTGCTCTGGCTGAACGGCACCGACAACCGCAAGGACTCGCCGAACGAGAACTACGGCCGCGAGATGATGGAGCTGTTCACGCTCGGCGCGGGCCGCGGCTACGGCGAGAACGACGTGCGCCAGAATGCGCGCGCGCTGACCGGCTTCCGCAACGACTGGCGGCCGAACAAGGGCGACGTCAACTTCCGCTACGACCCGAAGTACCACGACGCGGGCGTCAAGAAGATCTTCGGCAAGAGCGGCCCGTACACGTGGAAGGACTCGTGCCGGCTCTGCGTGACGCATCCCGACCATCCGTCCTTCTTCGTCCAGAAGCTGTGGAGCTACTTCGTGCCGGCCGTGCCCGACGCGGCGACGGCGCAGGGCCTGCAGCAGACTCTACGTCAGGGGCAACTACGAGATCCGTCCCGTCGTCTCGGCGATCCTCCGTCACCCGGCGCTGTACGAGGGGCCGCGCATGGTCAAGTCGCCGGTGCTGTACACGGCCGGCCTGCTCCGCCGGATCGGGCGCCCGATCGACACGAGCGCGTGGGTGTGGCTCGACTCGATGTCCGGCCAGCAGCTCTTCTACCCGCCGAACGTCGGCGGCTGGGACGACACGCGCTGGCTCGACACCGCGACGTGGCGCGGTCGCTGGTGGATCGCGCAGTCTGTGCTCGACCCGTACGCGCTCGACCCGGGCAAGGCGAAGCAGCCATACGACGCGGACACGCTCGTGCGCGACGCGATCGGCTTCTGGCGGCAGCCCGCGCTCGGCGCGGCGACGCTGCACGGGCTGCAGACGTTCGCGCGCAACGCCGTCGCCGACGCGAAGGGGCAGAAGTGGAAGCAGCAGCAGTACCCGCCGATGGCGCAGAACGCGCTGCGCCATCTGATCGCCGTCTCGCCGGAGCTGCCAGGCCGCGTGAGCGACTGCCTCCACTGCGACGGGCTCACCCGCTCGCGGCTCCTGCACAGGGCGATCGCCGAGGCCGGCCGCGGCCTGCCCGCGATCGAGCCGGGGATGCCGATGCCGGCGGGGACGGGGCTCTCGCGGCGCCGCTTCCTCGCGCAGGGGCTGGGCGCGACGCTCGCTGTCTACGGCGCGACGCGGCTCGGCCTGCCGGCCTTCGAGGAGGGGATCGCTGCCGCTGCAGCCGCGCAACCGCAGCAGGTGCTCGTCTCGGTCTTCCTCGAGGGCGGCGCGGACGGGCTCTCGGTGCTCTCGCCGCAGGGCGACCCGCTCTACCGGACGCTGCGCCCGACGCTCGGCCTCGCGGGCGGCACGCCGCTCGCCGAGGACCCGCGCTTGTTCTGGCATCCGGCGACGGGCGGGCTCGCGCAGCTCTACGGCGAGCACAAGGTGACGGTCATGCCGGCGGTCGGCTACACGCATCCCGACCAGTCGCACTTCACCTCGCGCCACTACTGGGAGGTCGGCGCGACCGACACGCGCCTGAACACGGGCTGGCTCGGCCGCTACCTCGACGCGGTCGGCGACGATGGACAACCCGCTGCAGGGCCTCTCGCTTCGACGACACGCTCTCGCCCGGCTCTGGCGACCGCGAAGGTGCCGGTCGCGGCCATCTCGGCGCCCGACCAGTACGACTTCTACTCGAACCGGGTGTGGGGCGAGGTCGAGCAGCGGATGCTCGAGTCGTTCGGGCTGTTCGGCGGCAGACGGATCCGGCGCTGCGCACCGTCGCCGGCGTCGCGCTCAGGTCGACCGCTGCGCAACCAGCTGCTGCCGTTCCGCTCGCAGGACGGCAAGCCGGGCTACACGAGCCCGGTGACGTATCCGCAGTCGGACGACGACTTCCCGAAGAAGCTCGCCGGGCTCGCCGCGATGATCGCCGCGGGGCTGCCGTTGCGCGTCGTCGCGCTCTCGGCGCCGGGCGAGTACGACACGCACTCGGACGAGCCGAGCGCGCTCACGCAGGGGCTGCAGCTGACGTCCGACTCGCTGCTCGCGTTCCAGCGCGACCTCGAGGCGCGCGGCGTCGCCGACCGCGTGCTCGTGCACGTCTGGTCGGAGTTCGGCCGCCGCGCGCAGGAGAACGGTTCGGCCGGCACCGACCACGGCGCCGCCGGCGTCGGCTTCCTCGTCGGCACGCGCGTGAAGGGGACAGATGGTCGGCGAGTTCCCGGGGCTCGCGGACGGGAGCGGCCTCGACGCCGACGGCAACCTGATCGAGACGGTGGACTTCCGCGCCGTCTACTGCGGCGCTGCTCGAGCAGTGGCTCGGCATGGACGCGGGGACGGTCATGCCGGGCGCGTCCGCGTTCCAGGCGCCGTCGCTGATCGCGTGACCGCCGCGACGCCGCCGCCCGCGCGCGTGCAGGTGGTCGCGCAGGAGTTCTCGTTCACGCTGTCGCGGCTGACGCTCGCGGCGGGCCCGGCGATCGTCGAGCTCGTCAACCGCGGGCGAGGACGCGCACGACCTGCGCATGCGGCGCGTCGGCGGCTCGCGCGTCTACGCGTGGCCGGTGGTGCAGCCGGGCGGGCACGTCGACCGCGAGTACCGCCTCCTCCCGGGCACGTACGTCCTCTGGTGCGCGTCGCCGACCACCGCCGGCTGGGCATGACCGCGAAGCTCGTCGTCCGCCGCCGCTGACGTTTCAACCCCCGGTGCCAGACCCGGGTCAGACACCGTCACAAAAGTGTGCCGACTTCGTGACGGACAATTGCGCGCTGCGGTGGCCGGAGCGAGGCTGCCTTCATGCCCCGCCCGAAACGCGACATCGCCCCCGGAACCTTCCACGTCTCGAGTCACTCCGTGTGGTCGAGCGTCCTCTTCCGCGACGACATCGACCGCATGTCCTTCGTCACCGATCTCGCCGCCACGACGGCGAAGCTCGGCTGGAAGTGCAGCAGCGTCTGTCTCCTGTCGAACCACTATCACGCTCTGGTCGAGACCTTCGACGAGTCCCTTCCGATCGGGATGAAACGGCTCAATCTCGGCCACGCAACCCGCTTCAACGCACGCCACAAGCTCCGCGGCCATGTCTTCGACGGCCGATACTGGTCGAAGCGGATCCGGTCGGAGGCGCAGCTCCTCACGGCGTTCCGATACATCGCCCGCAACCCGGTCGAAGCCGGCCTCTGCCGGTCGTCGGGCGACTGGCCGTGGTCCAGCTACCGGGCGCTTGCCGAGCCCGTCGAGACGTTCACGTTCGTCGACCACACGCCGGTGACGGACTGCTGGAAGCCGGCGGAGACCGCGATCGTGCAGCTCCGACGCTACGTCGAGAGCCCCTGGTAGCCGACCCCCGGTGCCAGACCCGGGTCTGGCACCGGGGTTGGAACCGCCCGCCCAGGCACCGTTGACGTCGGTCAGCCGGACTCCTAGACTCGCCCGTCCGCATTGAGCGTCTCAAGGGAGGAGGCCCTGATGCCCCTTATGCGTCTCGCTGCCGTTCCGCCGCCGGCCCAGCACGAAGGCCAGGCGGCCGGCGCGGCGCCGGCCGCGGCGGCAACGCCGCCGGCTTCGGTCGGTGTCTCGTGGGTCCTCGTCAGCTACGCGGTGATCGCCGCAGGCGCCGGCCTCGGGATTCTCCTCTGGTGGCTACGCAACCCGGCACCGTTCACTCCTGCGTCCGGGATCAGCGTCTTCGCCCCGCTCTACATCCTCGCCCAGGCGATCGAGCGGGTGATCGAGCCGTTCACGAGCCTCATTCCGGGGAAGGCCCCCGACGGCAACGGCAAGGACAGGTGCGGCGAGCCGATCGACAAGGGCAAGTCCGTCCGCCGCGACGTCGCCGCCCACAACGTCAACCTCGCGCTGCGCGACGGAAACGCGCAGCAGGCCTCCGACTGGCAAGCGACGGTCGACCAGATCCGCAAGAACACCGCCGTCGTCGCCTGGACGGCGGCGTCGGTGCTCGGCATGGCCCTCTGCGGGCTCTTCGGCCTGTACATGCTGCGCCTCGTCGGCTTCACCGACGTGCCGAAGCAGGTCGACCTCGTCATCAGCGGCATCGCGGTCGGATCGGGGACGAAGCCGCTGCACGACCTGATCTCGAACCTTCAGGAAGCGAAGAACGAGAAGCAGGACCCGTCCGAGAAGCAGGCCGCCTAGACGCGCGCGCTCAGTGGTTGCTGATGTGAACTTCGCCGTGCCGCGCCGCGAGCGTCGCGGTGTCGAACGAGCCGTACTGGACGCGCACGGTGTCGTCGCGGTTCCACACCCAGCCGTCGTGCAACGTCACGGTGAACGGCGTCCCCGCCCACGTGCCGAGGATGACGGCGTCGTGGCCGCTGATCGACACGCGCGCGATGTCGCTGTGCCGGCCGCCCTGCTTCGCGTCGATCAGCGCCGGCTGGCCGTCGATCTGCACCCGCAGCCGCGCGTGGTGGAGGAACACCTTGCCGGTCTTCCAGTCGAGGTCGCAGTCGCCGCTCGCCTCGACGTGCACCGTGCGCGTCTTGCGCCCGACGACCATGGTGAAGTTCTGGTTCGCCTCGACGCTGCCGACCGCCGAGCAGCCGGCCGCCGGCGTGACCGAGGTGACGGCCGTCGCGGTGTTGTTCGCCGGAACCAGGTCGTCCGTCGCCGACGCGACCGACGCCGTGCCGGAGATGCTCCCCGCCGCGTTCGTCGCGAGCGTTCCCGAGACGGTCACCGTGACCGTACCGCCCACCGCGAGCGTCCCGAGCGGGCACGTGAGCACGCCCGCCGCGATCGCGCAGCTGCCGGCGGTCGTCGTCGCCGCCGCCGACCCGAGCGCGGACGGGAGCGTGTCGCTCAGCGTCACCGCCTCGGCCGGGTCGGGCCCGGCGTTCTTCACCGTCAGCGTGTACGCGAGCGGGCCGCCGGCGAGCGCCGTGGCCGGCGCGCTCACCGCGACCTGCACGTCCGCGGCCGCGCGCACCGGTGTCGTCGCCGTCGCCATGTTGTTCCCCGGATCCGGGTCGGCGGTGTCGCTCGCCACCTGGGCCGCGTCGACGAGCGTCGTCCCCGCGAGGCCCGCGCCGACCGCGACGACCACCGTCACCGTCTGCTGCGCCCCGTTCGCCATCGTCCCGAGCGAGCACGAGAGCACGCCGGAGGCCACCGTGCACCCCGCCGTCGCCGGAGACGAACGCCGTCCCCGCCGGAAGGTGATCGCTCAGCTGCACGTTCTGCGCCGGCTCGAGGCCGCCGTTCGTGACGGCGAGCGTGTACGTGACCTGGCCGCCCGTGTGCGCGGTCGCCGGCGCTGCGGCCGCCGTCACCGCCAGATCTGCCCCCGGCGGCGAGACGACGACGGTGACGGTCCCGGACGAGGCGAGGTCGAAGACGTCTCCGACGTAGTCGGCCTCGACGACGTACTGCCCGTGGATCCAGCCGCCGACGGTCACCGTCGCGTTGCCGTTCGCGTCGAGCGGCGCCTGCGCGAGGAACGCGCCGCCGCTGCCGACCGTCCTGAACGTGACGAGCGGCCCGCCGGGCGGCGTCGTCGGCGTGCCGGTCTGCACGACGTGCGCCGTGAGCGTCATCGACGTCCCTTCCTCGATCGGGTTGGGCGTGGCCGTGACGGTCGTCGTCGTCTGCACCGCCTGCGAGTTGCCGGTGACCTGCAGCACGAGCGACGTGCCCGAGGCGCGGTCGACGCTGTCGCCGCTGTAGTCCGCGGTGACCGTGTGCGCGCCCGCGATGAAGTCGCTGCGGGTCAGGGTGGCGGTGCCGGTGCCGTCGAGCAGCGCGTCGCCGAGCAGCACGCCGTTGTCGTTGAAGGTGACGAGCCCGGTCGGGATGCCCGTGCCGCCCACCTGCGCGACGTGCGCGGTGAGCGTCTCCGGCTGCCCGGTGGCGACGGTCGGCGGGCTCGCGGTCAGCGTCGTCGTCGTGTCGAAGATGGCGGTGCCGGAGACGGTCACGGACACCGGGTCCGACGTCGACGTGCTGAAGTCGACGAAGTCGCTGCTGACGTAGGTCGCGGTCAGCGCCCACGTCCCGGCCGGGAGCGAGCTCGTCGTGAGCGAAGCCTGCGAGCTCGTGCTCGAGCCGGCCACCGGCGCGAGCGCGACCGTGTCGATCTGCGTCGAGCCGTTCGCGAACACGACCGACCCCGGCGGGTTGCCGCCGACGCCCGTCACCGTCGCCGTCAGCGTGACCGCCTGGCCGACGACCGCAAGCGTCGGGCTGGCCGTGAGCACGGTCGCCGTCACCGGGTTGCCGGAGTCGGCGGAGGCCGAGCCGCCCGGCCCGAGTGCCGCGAACGCGAGCACCAGGCCGAGGACCGCAAGAACTCTGGGCACGCGAAAACGCCCTGATCCGTCTGCCGCAGGCATCAAAGACCTCACCTGGACGCTATCACCCTTGCGCCTTCCAGATCAGGTCGATCGTGGCCACCCGGCCCTGGTCGGCGTTCGTCGCGGTCGGCGGCAGGTACAGCTCGACCTGGTAGCGCACCGTCTGGCCCGCCTGGAGCACGCCGAGCGCGTTGTCCTGCGTCGTCCAGAGGAGCAGCGCCGGGAAGGGGACGGGGGCCGCCGTCCCCGCCTCCCAGACGCCGAGCTCGAGGTCGTTCCAGAGCGGCCCGGTCGTCCCGGACGCGCGCAGCGAGAGCGTGAACGGCGCGCCCGAGTCGTTGCGGACGGTCAGCACCTCGGAGATCGCCCCGCCCGGGGCCATGTTGACCGCGTTGAGGAGGCAGGTCGCGTGGTCGCTCGTGATCGACAGCCCGGCGGTGCCGCACGAGGTGCTCGCCGGCCCGGCCGGTGGCGTGCCCGGCGCGGGTGGCGGCGCCGCCGCGGTCGTGGTCGTCGCGGTGGTCGTCGTCCCGGTGGTGGGCGGCGGCGGCTTGGGCCGCGTCGTCGTCCCGGTGGTCGTCGTCTTGCCGGGCGAGGGCGGCGGCTTGCGCCCGCCGAAGCCCTGGTTCGGCGGCGGGACGGTGTTCGAGTTGCTCGGCGGCGGCACCGGCGGCGGCGGCCCGAGGCCCGACACCGGCCCCGTGCCCGACTCCGGCGGCGTCGAGCCGTGGCGCCGCCGGTGGCGGCGAAGCTGTTCACCTTGCCGCCGGCCGCCTGGGCGAACTGCGGGATCTGGCTGCGCGCCGCCGGCCAGGCCGACGACGTTCCGCCCGCCGCCCGAGAACGCGTGTCCGCCCGATCGGCGCGGGCCCGAAGCCGCCGAGGTCGTCGGCGGTCTCGTAGGCGAGGTACTCCTGGTCGGCGACCGCCGCCGCGACGACCGCGGGCCGGAGCGGGCCGAGCGGGGAGAGCCCGTTCACGTAGTCGAGGTGGAGCTCGACGAGCGCCGGGTTCGGGCGCGCGACCGGCGGCGCGGCCCGCGCGGTGCCGCGCGTCGGCGAGCCCCGCCGCGGCCGCGGCCACAACGACGCCCACAACCAGCCGCCTCATCCCCACCACCCCCGCCGCGAGGAGATGCGCGCCCAGAAGGTGCCGAGGATCAGCACCGTCCCGATCAGCCCGAGCGCGGCGTAGAGCGTGACCGCCCGCCCGGTGGCGGCGCTGTTGTCGTGGAGCGAGACGCCGAGCACGTCGACCGCCTGGTGGTCGACGATCAGCCGGCCGAGCGCCTCGCGCTCGCTGCCGTGGACGGTGCGCGTGACGATCGCGCCGCCGCCGAGCAGCGCCTTGCGCGGTGTCGCGCGGGACCGGACGCGGGTCGAACGCGGCGGTGGTCGCGAGCGGCGCGCCGTTCGCGTCGTAGGCGGTCAGGGCCACTCCCACCTGCTGGGCCAGCCGCCCGAGGGCGTCGGCGAGCGGCGTCATCGTCAGCACGGCGCCGACGGCCTTCGTCCCGTCGCACGCACCGGCCCGATCGTCATCAGCACGGGCCCGCTGCGGAAGATCACCACCTCGCTGAAGCGGCCGCCGCGCTGCCCCTTTGCCTCGCGCAGCGACTGCGCGAGCGCCGGCAGGCCGGCGCGGCTCGCGACCGGAGCGGGCGCGCCTTTCGAGCGCACGGCCAGCTCGACGCGGCCGTCGGGCAGGAGCACGTCGACCATCGGCACGGTCGAGTTCGCCTGCACCGGCGTGACGAGCCGGTTGAGCAGCGGCACGTCGTGCGCGGCGAGCGCGCCCGCGACGCCCTGGGTAAAGGTGACGGCGCGCAGCGCGGAGAGCTGCTCGGCCTCGAGCGACACGAGTGCCGCGTCGGCGCCGGCGCCGGCGTCGCGCAGGCGCGCGTCGAGGTTGTCCCTCACGCCCTGGGTGGCGCGCTGGCCCGCCCAGAAGACGGCGAGGATGGCGACGACGAAGCCGAGCACGAGATGGAGCCACCGCTGCCGGTACCAGGGGACGGACACGCCTCGCCCCCGCCTCAGAAGTTGTTCGTGCTGGTCGGCTGGCAGGTGGTGGTGGCCGCGCTGCAGATCGTCGCCTGGTGGGTGGTGATGAAGGAGTGGATGGTCGCGGCGGGCGTGAACGTCCAGGTCGGCGTTCCCGTGACGGCCGACGTCGCCGTCTGCGCGTTGAGGGTGAGCGTCATCGTCCACGGCGCCGACGCCGACAGCGTGAAGGTCATGTTCGTGAACTTGACCGTCGTCCCGAGCGTCGCGCCGGCGAGCGTGATCTTGCCGATGTTGTAGCCGTCGCCCGTTCCGCACGCCCGGTTGCCGGTGGCGCTCGAGTCGCCGAGGACGATCGGGCCGGACGGCGCGATCACGCACACGCGGCCGTTGTTGCTCGGCAGGATCGGCCGCTGGTTGAACGTGACCACGATCTGGTCGTTCCGGTTGATCGTGCCGGCCGTGCCGACGTTCGTGATCGCGAGCGAGTTGGCGACGAGCCCGAGCTGGACCGCGGCCAGCGGCGTCGCCGCCGTCCACACGGTGGCGGAGGTGCTCACGAGCTCGTAGCAGAACCAGTCGCCGTCGTTCGCGAGCGTGCCGCGGCTCGCGTCGGTGTAGGCGGCGGTCGTGGCCGACGCCATCGTGTGCAGCAGCGCGTACGCGGCCCCGGTGCAGTTCGAGTTGGTCGTGTTGTCGACGCCGTAGAGCTGCTGGCCGGTGACGGGCCCGTGCGTGCCGGGCGTCCAGGCGAGCGCCATGTCGTAGCCGCTCGCGGTCGCGCTCGGCGAGGCGGCGGCGTCCACCCAGCCGCCCGCGAAGGTGGAGTTGGGGTTCTGGGTCTCGCCGTTGAAGAGCGCGAGCGTGCTGCCGAGCGGGCCGGTGCTGAGCAGCAACCCTGCGAAGGCGAGGACGACGACCGCGCCGCCCGCCCAGCGCAGAGCTCTCCGGTTCACGTCCGCTCGCCTCGCCCGCGATCCCGCCAGATCTCGTAGAGGGTGATCGCGCCCAGCAGGAGCGCGGGGATGAGCAGGAGCAGGAGCCGTGCGGTGGTGGACTGGAGGTCGTAGAGGACGTAGCCGACGACCGGGATGTGGAAGCTCGCCACCCAGCCGTTGCCGACGGCGGGCACGCGCCAGTCGTCGGGGACGCCGTTCGCGTCGCCCTTGGTGACGAAGTAGCGGCCCGCCGGGCTCGTGGCGATCTTGTAGACGCGGTGGGTGACGCGCTCGGAAGACTGGCCCGGCCGGTTGAAGACGATCACCTGGCCGACCTTCACGTTCTTGGCCGCGACCTTGTGGTAGAAGACGACCGATCCGGTCGGGATCGCCGGCGCCATGCTTCCCGAGCGGACGACGAGCGCCTGGTAGGGCAGGATGCGCGGCCCGACCGTGATCGCGAGCAGCCCGAAGACGATCACGGCGACGGCGGCCAGGATCAGCGGTGAGAGAATTCTGACCGCAAGACGCCGCCAGGAGCGGCCCGCCGGGCTCGCAGCGGCCGCTGCTGCCTCGTCCGTCGGGGGGGCTGGATCCATCGAGATCACCATTATGTTCGCGTTTCGCATCGGATGCCCTGTGCCGGTGCTCAGTTCGACAGGTGCCAGGTGAGTGCGAACACGGCCTCCTCCCCCTGCAGCGCGTTGCTCGCGCTGCCGGGCAGCTCGAGCCCGATCTGGAAGTAGCGCGACTGGCCGTGCGCCGGGCCGGCGCCGAGGTTGAGCGCGCTCGTCACGGTGTTGGCGTTGGCGGCGAAGAGCTGGAGCGTGTTGGCGGCGAACGCGCAGGTGACCGGGCCGGAGGGGTAGCGGCACGCCGTCGCCGTCCCCGTCGAGTTCGTCTCCTGGATGTAGAGCTGTGCCCCGCCGCTCGCGCACGGGTTGGCGCCGCCCGGGGCCGGCGCGCCGGGCGTTGCGGCCGCGGTGCAGCTCGGCATGTACACCGACAGGGAGGAGGCGTCGAGCGAGCCGTTGTTCGCGATCGTCACCTTCACCGGCGCGATCGCGACGCCGGGGTAGTTCTGGGTGGCGGAGGTGATCAGCGCGTCGCAGCCGGTGTTGACGTTGCCGGGGCTGGCCGGCCCGCTGTAGGAGAGGCAGGCGGTGCCGGTGCCGACCGTGTTGCTGAAGGTGAGCGTTCCGGAGGCGACGGAGGAGCCCGTGTTCTGCTCCTGGGAGGTGAGCAGCGCGAACGTGCCGGTGACGGTGACCGAGCTGAGCGCGCCGATCGCGATCAGCGAGGCGAGGATCTTCTTCAGCCGCCAGGTGGAGGACGTGCGACCGGCCGATGCGCGAATGTCGATCACTGGTCGATGTGCCAGGTGATGCCGAAGGTGGACTGGAGGCCCTGCAGCGGGTTCTGGTTGATTCCCGCCGGCGCCGGCAGGTAGACGCCGACCTGGAAGATGCGCGAGTACGTGCCGCTGTTGAAGTGGCTGAGCTCGACGGTCGCCGTGTTGTTGATCGTGCCGTTGCCGGTGACCGGGAAGAGCTGGATCTTCCCGATCGTGTTGTGGGCCGTGTCGAAGTTCGTGATCGTGTCGGTCGTGTCGGGGTTGAGCGCCGAGAGCGACGTGCTGTCGGTGACGGTCGACGTCGTCGGGTAGGCGAAGTTCGGCGTCAGCGAGTTGACGGAGATGGAGGTCGCGCCGAAGAACGCGTTCGCAGAGGCGGTGAAGGTCTGCGTGTTCGCTCCGGAGGTGACGACGACCGAGTCGCCGCTCGCGACGTTGCCGTTCAGCGCGGTCACGGGCAGCGCCGTGATCGGGCCGCCGGTGGTGAGCGCGCTCGAGAGGTTGACGGAGATCGGCGCCGAGCACATGCCGCTCGGCGACTCGGGGCTCGAGCCCTTGCCGAGCCAGCAGTAGTGGTTTCCGCCGGTGGTCTCCTGGACGAAGACGAGCGCGGCGCCGCAGAAGGGGTTGCCGGTGACGGGGTTGAAGTTCAGGTCGGTGCCCTTGGTGGCGCCCGTCGTGCCCGGCGTCGTCGTCTTGGCGTCGTAGCAGTCGGTGTTGCTCGCGGTCGTGTTGCTACTCGTGTCCTGCACGATCGTGCCGATCGGGTAGGAGAAGTTCGCGGCGAGCGAGGTGACGCCGATCGAGGTGGCGCCGCCGCTCGCCCCGGCGTTGGCGGCGAAGGTCTGGGTGTGCGTGCCGTAGCTGACGACGATCGAGTCGCCGCTCGTGACGGTGCCCTCGAGCGGGGTGACGGTGAGCGTGGTGACCGGGTTCCCGCTCGTGAGCGCGCCGTTCAGCGTCGCGTTCACGGGCGGTGCCCAGACGTAGAGCTTGGACGCGTCGATGCTGCCGGTGTTCTGCACCGTGACCTGCGCGACGCCGCCGTAGACGCCGGGCGCGACGTTCGTGAGCGCGAGCACGGCGGCGCAGGCGGGGTTGACGTTGTTCTGGGGCGTCGCGTTGGCGGAGAGGCACGCGGTGCCGCTGTTGACCTGGTCGCTCATCGTCAGCGTGCCCGATGCGACGTCGCTGCCGACGTTGGTCGTCTCGGCGCTGAAGGATGCGAAGGTGCTGCCGCCTCCGAAGTAGGCGGCAGCACCGATGAGCATGCAGAAGAGCAGGAGCCCTTTGAGCTCACGCATCGACATTGGCGGTCCTCAGCCCGGGCTTCCTTGCGTCCCCGGCCAGGCCGTTACTGGTCGATGTGCCAGGTCAGGCCGAAGGTGACCTTTCGGTTCTGCAACGAGTTGTCGGAGGCGACGACCGGGTTGATCTGGATGACGTAGTAGCGGTCGCCTGCGGACGCGAGGTCGGCGTTGACCGGGCCTGTCGTCTGCAGCGTCTGGAAGCTCCCCGCCGAGGTGAGGTTGTGCCCGGCGTCGAGCGTGCAGTCGCTGCCGGACGGCGTCCCGTAGGCGCAGTAGGCGTTCGTCGTGTAGAGCACGTCGGTCTCCTGAACCGCGAGCTCCAGGTCGGTGCAGGTCGGCGCGGTGCCGAAGACGACGCTGGAGCCGGTTGCGCCGGAGTTGTCGGTGACGGTGCAGCTCGCGACCTTGAACTTGATGTCGCTGGCGTTGATCGTGCCGGCGTTGTGGAGGTCCAGCGTCGCCGTGCTCGTCACGCCGTTCGTGAGCGCCGCGGCGTTGAACAGGAGCGTGCAGGTGTCGTTGCCCGCGTTGTTGATCGTGTCGCTCTCCGAGGTGCACGTCGTGCCGCCGTTCGGCGTCGCGTGCAGGAAGAGCGTGCCGTTCGCGAACGTGTTGCCGGAGTTCGTGACCTCGGCGTTGAACGTCGCGAACGTCCCGGCGCCGCCGCCGATGACGGCGAGCAGGCCGGCCACGATGAGCCATTTGAGATAGGTCTTGGATGTGAAGCGCTTCGTACCCACGTTCACCGCACCCCCAGGGACGGAGAGAAAGGAAATCCAGTTAGAGAACGGGCAGCCGCCAAGCCGTACCCCTTCCGGGGGAGTATCCCCGATCTGAACCGGTACGGCATACCCCCGAACGGGGGATTCTGGCCGTGTATCCCTCGAACGAGCGATCAAGGAGCGGCGAGGAGCGGAACCGTGTGATCCCAGGCCGGATCCGCACCAGCCGCGCGTGCTGGATGGGTCGGAATCCTCTGTGAACCAACCTGTTCACAAGTCTGGTTCGCGGTGGATAACCATGCAGGCCTGGTCCGAAAATCTCTCTAAATCTCACCAAAGCTGACCCAGAGTCGCTGACTTTGGACACTGATCCCTCGATCGAGTAGGACCATCGGCCCATTGATGGTCCCTGGCCGGACGTGCAGTATGTGCACTCCGCGTCGGGCGGACTGCGGCAATCGAGGGGGGAAGGGGTTAGATGACAGTCGGAGCGCACTCCGGACATGCGGCGTCCCTGCGCGACTACCTGCACGTGGTCCGCCGGCGCAAGTGGATCATCCTGCAGGCCGTCGTCCTGGTGCCCGCGGCGGCGATCGCCTTCTCGCTCCACCAGCAGAAGCTGTACCAGGCCTCGGCGCAGGTGCTGCTCAGCTCGCAGAACCTCGCCGCCAGCTGACCGGCACCCAGTCGACGGGGATCAACCTGCAGCCCGACCGGATCGCGCAGACGCAGGCGGACGTCGCGCGCGTGCCGACGATCGCGCAGCGCGTGCTCGCGGCGTACCCGGGAACCGGGCTCACGCTCCAGCAGTTCCTCGACGCCTCGAGCGTCTCGACGGCGACGAACGCGGACATCCTCACCTTCGACGTCACGAACCACGACCCGCTCGTCGCGCGCGAGCTCGTCGACGCGTACGCGCGCGGCTACACGATCTACCGGCGCCAGCTCGACACCGCCGCGATCGCGGGCGCGCTGAAGAAGGTCGACCAGCGGATCAAGACGCTCGTGAAGAGCGGCGGCGGCCACACCGCCCTCTACGCGAGCCTCGTCGACCGCCAGCAGCAGCTCGCGACGATGGAGGCGCTGCAGACCTCGAACGCGTCGGTCGTGCAGACGGCGACGAGCGCGACGAAGACGCAGCCGAAGACGTCGCGGAACGGCATCCTCGGGATCGTGCTCGGGGTCGTGCTCGGGATCGGGCTCGCCTTCCTGTGGGAGGCGCTCGACACGCGCGTGCGCAACGCGCAGGAGATCGGCGAGCGGCTCGGCGGGCTGCCGCTGCTGGCGCGCGTGCCGACGCCGAGCAAGAGGCTGCGCGCCGAGCACAAGCTCGTGATGCTCACCGACCCGAGCGGCGTGCAGGCGGAGACGTTCCGGATGCTGCGCACGAACCTCGACTTCGTCACGCTCGACCGCGACGTGCGCACGCTGATGGTGACGAGCGCGGTCGAGCAGGAGGGCAAGTCGACGACGATCGCCAACCTCGCGGTCGCGCTCGCCCGGGCGGGCCAGCGCGTCGTGCTCGTCGACCTCGACCTGCGCCGGCCGTTCCTCGACAAGTTCTTCGACCTCGCCGGCCCGGGCCTGACCCAGGTCGCGCTCGGCCACGTCTCGCTCGACGAGGCGCTCGCGCGGGTCGCGATCACCGATCCGGAGCCGAACGGCGGCGCTCAAGAACGGGAGCGCGAACGGCAACGGCCACGCGGGCGCGAAGCCGGTCAAGGGCGTGCTCGAGGTGCTGCCGTCCGGCCCGATCCCGCCGGATCCGGGCGAGTTCGTCGGCACGCAGGCGCTGACCGAGATCCTCGAGCAGCTGCGCGAGCGCGCCGACGTCGTGCTGATCGACGCGCCGCCGGTGCTGCACGTCGGCGACGCGATGACGCTGAGCAGCAAGGTCGACGGGATCATCGTCGTGACGCGCATGCAGGTCGTCCGCCGGCACATGCTCAGCGAGCTCGACCGCCAGCTCGCGACGGTGCCGACGCCCGGTGCTCGGCTTCGTCGTCACGGGTGCCGGCGAGGACGAGGGCTACGGGTACGGCTACGGGTATGGCTACGGCTACGGCTACCACCCGCGGCCGTACGAGCAGAGCGAGAAGGCGCGCGCGGGGAGCGAGGCGTGAGGCGCACGCACATCCTCGTCGCCGACTCGCTGCGCATCTTCCGCGCGGGCGTCCGCAACCTGCTCCTGCGCGAGAGCGACTTCGCGGTGATGGAGGCCGGGTCGCTCGACGAGGTGTTCGCCGCGGTCGATCGCGAGTGCCCGGACATCGCGCTCGTCGATCTCGACCTGCCGCCGTTCGGCGGAGTCGCCGCCGTCGAGCGGCTGGTCAAGCGCTGCCAGGCGTACACGATCGTGTGGAGCCTCGAGCCCACCCGCGAGACGGTGCTGGCCGCGGTGCGCGCCGGCGCGCACGGCTTCCTGCACAAGGAGATCTCGCCGGAGGGGCTCGTCCGCGCGTTGCGCGGCGTCGTCCAGGGCGAGGCGCCGCTGTCGCGCGACCTCGCCTCGTTGATGATCGACGCGCTGCACGGCGACGACGAGCGCACCCGCGCACGCGACCGTGCGTCAGTTCTCTCTTCGCGCGAGCGTGAGGTCCTCGACCTCGTCGCTCAGGGCGCGCGAAACAAGCAGATCGCGGCGCTGCTGACGATCTCCGAGTTCACGGTGAAGAGGCACGTGCAGAACATCCTGCAGAAGCTGGAACTTCCGTCGCGCCGGGCGGCCGCGACGTTCTACCGGACTGCGTTCGGTGAAGAGGAGGCGTCCGTTGCCGCCGCGCAGACCGCATGACCTCTACCCAACTGCGGCCGAAGGAGGACGGGCGTCCGCTCGTCGCTGTGCTCTGTTCGGTTCCGCTGCTGGGAGAAGCCATGGGTTCTGCCCTTGAGTTCGCCGAGGTCCGTTCATTCTCGGCTGCAGGCGGCGACATCGCCGGCCTGCTGCACTGGCTGCATCCCGACGCGCTGATCGTCGACAACGACGAGGGCGCGGCCGAGGCGGCCGCGTTCGCGCGCGAGAACGACCTGCCGGTGCTGCACGTGTCCATGCGCGACCGCGAGCTGCGCCTGTTCCGCGGAGGCGAGTGGGAGCTCGTCGGCAACGGCGAAGGGCCGACGCCGGAAGCGATCAGAAACGTCGTCGCCGGCTCGCTCTTCGCGCGAGGGGGGCCGGTGACATGAACGCGACGGAGCGCGCCGCCTTGCTCCAGGGACTCGAGCTCTACGACGAGATGACCGCGACCGTCGACGAGCGGACGCTGGCAGATCCTCGATCGGCGTCGGCGGACGGCCGTCGTGAAGGGTCGCGGCTGGCTCGTGCGGCGGATGCTGCTCGCGGCGGATCTCGTCGGCCTCATCGCCGCGATGGCGCTCGCGGAGTGGGTCGTCAACTCGCCACGACAGCCTGGGTGTTCTCGACATGCGCGCCGAGATCCTCGCCTTCCTTGCTGACGCTCCCCGGCTGGGTGGTCGTCGCGAAGCTGTACGGCCTCTACGACCACGACGAGGAGCGAACGGACCACTCGACGACCGACGACTTCGCCGGCGTCTTCCACATGGTCACGGTCTGCACGTGGCTCTTCTGGGTCGGTGCCTACGTCACCGGGTTCGCCCATCCGACGACGCCGAAGCTGCTGATCTTCTGGGCCGCTGCGGTTGCGTTCATCTCGGTCGGCCGCGCGACGGCGCGATCGCTCGCGCGGCGAAGCGCCGCGTACCTGCAGAACACGGTGATCGTCGGCGCTGGCGACGTCGGTCAGCTGATCGCGAAGAAGCTGCTGCAGCATCCTGAGTACGGGATCAACCTCGTCGGCTTCGTCGACGCGCAGCCGAAGGAGCGCCGGGAGGATCTTGAGCATCTTGCGCTGCTCGGGGGAACCGAGCAGCCTACCCGCGATCGTGCGCCTGTTCGACGTTGAGCGTGTCGATCATCGCGTTCTCAAACGAGTCGCATGAACGGACGCTCGATCTCATTCGGTCGCTCAAGGACCTGCGACGTTCAGGTCGACATCGTGCCGCGATTCTTCGAGCTTGTGGCTCCGGGGGTCGACATCCACACTGTCGAGGGCCTGTCCCTCGTCGGCTTGCGCACCGCCGCGGCTGTCGCGCTCGTCGAAGCTTCTCAAGCGGTCGCTCGACCTGTTCGCTGCAGCCGTCGGGCTCGTGATCATCTGCGCCGCTCTTTGGCTGTCATCGCGGTCGCGATCAGGGCTGGACTCGCCGGGCCCGGTGCTCTTCCGGCAGGTGCGCATGGGCGACCGGTAATCGCACTTTCCGAATCGTGAAGTTCCGGACCATGATCGCCGACGCGGAGGCGCGGAAGGCGGACGTCGCGCATCTCAACAAGCATGCGCGGGGCGGCGGCGACGCCCGCATGTTCAAGATTGACGGACGATCCCAGGCTGACGCGCGTCGGGCGCTTGCTCCGCCGGTACTCCCTCGACGAGCTTCCGCAGCTCTGGAACGTTCTTGTGCGGCGAGATGAGCCTCGTCGGACCGCGTCCGCTGATACTCGAAGAGGACGCACACGTCGACCGATTGGGGGAACGGCGCCTTGACCTGAAGCCTGGCATTACGGGCGTCTGGCAGGTGTCGGGGCGGGACGACATTCCCTTCGAAGAGATGGTGAGGCTCGACTACCTGTACGTCACGGGGTGGTCCATAGGCGGCGACCTCCGCCTGCTACTCCGAACCATTCCCATCGTGGCGCGCCGCCGGGCGAACGCACGATGATCGCGGAGCGAGCGCGATGCCGGACCGGGCGCTGACCATGGGCGCGGCGGCCCTCCTGAATCTTCGTGACAAGCGCGTCAGACTCGTGTATGAGCAGGTGGTCGCGAGGCTTCCGTACGCGGAGGGGGCCCGAGCTCGGCGGTGGTTTCTCCGATCGAACGGACGCCTTGCGCCAGATTCCTACGTCTTCGAGAACGTGCGAATTATCGCGCCTTGGAACCTGTGCCTCGGGAGAGAGGCGTCCGTTTCCCCGGGGGCCATCCTTGACTGTCGCGGCGGGTTGGAGATCGGCGCCTACTCAATGGTTGGGATCGAGGCTGTTGTGCTCACCAGCAGCCACGGTCATGCCCGACTGGACGTGCCGATGCGGCACCAAGGCCTCGAATTCCAGCCCGTCCGCGTCGGTGAGGACGTGTGGATAGGCGCCCGAGCGGTCATTCTTCCGGGCGTGTCGATCGGCCGCGGCGCGATCGTTGCTGCCGGCGCCGTCGTTACGCGAAGCGTGGAGAGCTATGCAGTCGTTGGGGGCGTGCCCGCGCACGTGATCTCGCGACGCGGAGCTGGCGCGGTCCGCGACTAGGTGGGCCCGATGCGCCAAGCATCTTTTCTTCGACGCTCGACTGAGGCCTTCACGGGGCAAGCCGGACAGGCGCTCGGCCTGCTTCTTGTAACCGTGGCCGTGACGCGAGCCGCGCCTCCAAGGATTCGCGGCGAGTTTGTCCTCCTAACAATGCTGCCGCAGGTGGGGACGTATGTCGTAGCCCTCGGGCTTCCCGCCGCAATTCTTGCCGCCATCGCCTCGGATCCTGGATCTAGCCGAAAGATGGCGTCCCTCGCCGGGGTTGCCGCGGCGGCCAGTGGGGTCCTTCTGACGGCAATTGGTGCGCCGCTGCTCTCCGCGGTGGGAGGAACCGTCCCGCCGCTTCCCATCTTGCTTGCCGGCAACACGTCGGTCGCGTGGCTCATATTCGTCGGGTGGTTCTATTTTGGCGAGCAGCGCTTTCTCAGCGCGGGTGCCGTCCGAACGATCCCGCTCCTCGCTGCGGCAGCTGTCGTGCCCGTGGTGGCCTTGTCCCGGCGAGTGACCACCGAAGCTCTCTACATCAGTTGGGTCGTGCCATCGCTCGTGGTGGGCGTCGTCGTGGTCGGCGTCCTACACCGGCACCCCGGATTTGGCCGGTTTTCCATCTCGGATGCGAGGCGTTCTCTCTCGTTCGGGTTACGCTTCTCCGCCGGGCAGGTCGCCCAGTTGGGCGCGTTGCGCCTCGACCAGTGGCTCGTTGCTGCGATCGTGTCGACACAAGCGGTCGGCATCTATTCCATCGCCGCTGCCTCGTCTGAGGCGGTCCTGGTTGCTGCGACGGCGATCGGCGTGGTCGTGTTCTCTGACACAGCGCGCGGTTCCACGGACATGGCGTTCCGTCGCCAGCTCATTGCGGCACTCACAGCCGTGACCCTGCTCGCGGGGCTCCTCGCTATGAGCGCTCCGACGCTGGTGCCCGCACTCTTTGGCGAGCGGTACGCAGGGGCAACCACTCCGCTCTTGATCCTTCTTCTCGGTACGCCGGGGTTGGTGCTTCTTCGTCTGATCACGAACCGGCTGGCCGGACTAGCGTCGCCGGGGACCGCCTCGGTCTGCTCCGTCGTCACGCTGCTGGTGACCGTCGCCCTCGACCTGCTTCTCATCCCTCGGCTGGGGATTAATGGAGCAGCGGTTGCATCGAGTGTCGGCTACAGCATCGGAGGTGTCGCCGGAGCCGCATCGCTCCGGCGCCGCACGCGGCAGGCGCCCACCACTCAGCTGGCAAATGTCACTTAGTCTCGGCACGCCCACACTCGGCCGTGTGAGTGCGGTGGCGGCCTCGCTTGCCGTCGCGTACCTCGTTGTTCGCGGACCTGTCGTCGCGGCCGGCGTGGGAGTGATCGCCCTCCTTGCGGTGACCGCCTTCATCCGTCGAAGTGGCGGGCTCCTCGCCGCCGCGCTAGGGGCACTGCTCATCTCAGGATTCGTTGAATCGCATGGGGTGTCGGCAGGCTCTTGGTCGGCGCTTGTAGCCGCGCTAGCCGTCGCAAGCTTCGCCGCCGGTGCGCTTGCGCGCAGCCGAGCCTGGCCCCGCGATCGGCTGTCTGCGCAGACGGCGCTTCTCGGGGGCTTCGTGGCGCTGGTCTTCGTCTATTCGCTGGTCGCCGCGATGAGCGGTGACAGTCGCCGCGCGCTTCTCGGTCTTCGGGTGTGGTGCTTCTTCGCAATCCTCTACTGGGTAGGGCGGTGGATCGTTGACGACCAGCGCGCCCTCGCAACAGCGCTTGGCGCCACCGGGGTTGCGCTTGGGCTGACCTTCGCCTACGGATTCAAGCAATTCCTCTACGGATACACCCCTGCAGAGCTGGCGCTGGTCAACGCCGACAAGCACAGCATCTTCTACGAAGGTGTGCCCCGTCTCGCCGCCACCCTCCCCACGAACCAGGACTTCGCGGCGATACTTGTCGTAGCGGTCCCGTCGATCGTTGCCTTTGCAGCGGTGGGCCACGAGCGCCGGACGAGGCGTGCCCTGATGATCGCGCTCGCGATCGCCGCCTCGGCGCTCGCCGTGCTGGGCATGGTCCGGTCGGCAGCAGTTGCCGCCGCAGTCGGGACACTGCTCGTGCTCGTCCTTGTCAGTCGAGAACGGCGCCGTACCATCGCTCTTGGCGTGCTTGCGCTAGTCGTGACCGCCTCCACAATCCAGATAACGCTCTCGCAGACGAGCAGTCAGGGCGATGCAGTCCGAGCGCGACTTCTTAGCCTCACGCGGCTGACGCAGGACCCCGCTCTGGCTACCCGGCTTCACGTCGTGTGGCCACGCACACTGCACGCCATCGAGGCGAAGCCGTGGGGCCACGGGGTGGCAACGACGGGCGGTCCGGCTATTAAGCTGCAAGGCCCTACCAATGCGGTCATACCCGACAACGGGTACCTGACAATCGCCTACGAGCTCGGAGTCCTTGGTGTGATCCTGTTCGTCGGGCTCCTCGTCTCGGTTGCGGTCGCGGCCAGGCGTGCCCTGGCCTCCGGGCTAAGGAGGACCGAGCGGGCACTTCTACTGGCATCGGTTGGAGCGGTGGCGAGCATCCTCATCGCGATGCTAGGAGGGAGCTTCGTTCAGCTCCCGACCCTACAGATCCTCCTCATGCCGCTCCTGGGAGCGGCCGCTCGCATTTCGGAACGCCGATGAACCGGGTCCTGATACTTGCCAGTCCGGTCTACTCCGTAGGCGGCGGCCTTCGACACGCTCTGGCGTTTGGAAGAGCAGCATCGGACTCCGGCTGGGAGGCCGAAGTTGTCGTCGCTAGTCGGACAGGGGCCCCCGGCACGGAGGAGCTCGTGCGCACTGTCATCCCGGGCGCCCGCGTGCGCGTCCACCATGGCGGCGCCGTCGCCTCGCTGACGTGGTCATTGGCGATGGTGTTTCGGTGGCTTCGGTCGGGATATGGAGTCATCTACGCTCCTTTTCCCCAGTCGATGCTCTTGGCCCAAATCGCAATCGGCCTGGGCGGGCGACACGCCCGGCTGATCGCGGGGCTACAGGGAACACCGATCCCGGAGAGTGTCGCCGCTTGGAAGCGTTTCATCTATAGATTCGCCCTCGGTCGCTTGCTTGCAAATCGTGCCGTTACCGTTGTCGCCGTCTCTCGCGCGCAACTAGACGACGCATTCACCGTCCTCGGTCGTCAAAACGACGCCCGTGGCGTGGTGATAGGCAATGTCGCTCACAGCGTCGGTGACGCTCCGTGGGTCGAATCGCGGACCAGTCAGGGGCAACAGAACGGCTTAGGGCCCGTCGCGGTCGTCCTTGCGCGGCTGAGTTGGGAAAAGGGCGTGGATGTCGCGATCCGCGCTCTTTCCCATACGGACCCGCCGCTCAGACTCAAGATAGGGGGCGACGGACCCCAGCGCGCCGAGCTCGAGCGCCTCGCCGTGTCGGTCGGTGTGGCCGAGCGGGTGACGTTCGTCGGGTGGTGTGACAGCCGCGATCTTCTTGCGGAGGCATCCGTCGTGCTAATCCCCTCACGGCGTGAGGGGCTCCCTGCGGTGCTTCTCGAGGCAGCTTGGCAGCGGGTTCCGATCGTCGCATCAGCCGTGGGCGGCATCCCGGAAATCGCCCAGGGCTTGGCGTGCGTTGCGCTGGTTCAGCCCGACGACGAGACCGCCCTGGCGACGGCGATGGTGGACGCGCTCGACCGCCCGCCGCCTAAGTGCGACCCAACGGCAGATTGGCACTCGTTCCGCACGGCCGTTGAGGGGGTGCTGGCGTGACTCGAATCGCAGTGGCGTCGCACGTTGCGCAACGGAGCGGAGCTGAGATCGCGATGCTCGACATGGCTGAGGCGGTCGCATCGCTAGGTGCGGACGTGCTCCTCGTTCTCCTCAGCGACGGCCCGCTCGTCGAAGAGGCAAGGCGGCGGGGGATCCCGACGGAGGTTGTTCCCCTTCGGCGCGCAGCAGCCGGCGTCCGCCGTCATGCAGCGCTGCGCGGGGCGGCGCGCGGCGCCGCGCCAGCGATCGACACGTCCCGTCGGCTGGCACTGGTCCTTCGGCGAAACCGCATCGATGTCCTAGAGACAAACTCGCTCAAGGCCCACATTGTGGGGACGCTGGCTGCTCAGCTGGCCAACATCCCGTGCGTCTGGCGGCTGCGCGACATCGTGGCGCCTCCGCACCTAAGCCGGGTTGAAGCGATGGGTGTGAAACAGATGAGTCGGTTTGCAGACCGGATCGTGGCTGTGTCTCGGGCCGCCGCGGGCTCGGTCAATCACCCGCGAGTCTCAATCGAGCCGAGCGCGATCCGGTTCGGGCGGTTCGCGGCCGTACCGCCCCTTGGCGAGGGTGCGCCGCGCCCGCTCAGAATCGCGAGCATCAGCAGGATCGCTGAATGGAAGGGCCAGGACATTCTCCAGGACGCAGTCAGTCGCCTCGACCACGAGGGACTGCCCGTCGCCGTCGTCTTCGCTGGAGACGCTCTCTTCGGAGAGGAAGCCTTCCGTGACAGGCTTCGCGCGCGGGCATCGGAGGCGATGACGTTCGTCGGCCACGTCCCGGACGTCGTGGACGTCCTAAGGAACGCGGACGTCGTAGTGCACACCCCGCGGCTGCCCGAGCCGTTCGGGAAGGTGATTGTGGAAGGGATGGCGGCTGGTCGGGTTGTCATCGCTCCGGACGAGGCCGGCCCAGCAGAAATCCTCGAAGGAGAGTTCTCGGACTGGCTTGTCCGGAACCCCGACCCGGACGCAGTGGCGACCAAGCTCAGGGAGGTTGTTTCCCAGTGGGACTCGTATCGACGACTGGCGCGTCGCGCGCAAGTTGTGGCCTCGCACTACGACGTCGGCGAGTCGGCGGAGCGCTGTCTTGACATCTACGCGGCAACGGTAAATCGGGTGCGTTGATGCGGGTCGCGATCGTGCACGACTATTTGACGCAGCGGGGCGGCGCGGAGCGTGTCGTGATGTCCATGCACAGAGCATTTCCCGACGCGCCGATCTTCACGTCCCTGTACCTCCCAACCGGCACGTTTCCAGAATTCGCGGACGCCGATGTGCGGCCGGCTCGGCTCGATCGCATTCCGCTCCTCCGACATCACCATCGGCTCGCGCTCCCCGTGCTTGCACGAACGTTCAGTCGCATGCGCATAAGCTCCGATGTTGTTCTTGTCAGTTCAAGCGGCTGGGCGCATGGCGTACGGACATCGGGCGTAAAGATCGTCTACTACTACACGCCCGCGCGGTGGCTTTACCAGTCTGACCGGTACCTGGGTGAACGTGCCGGAGTTGCTGGCACGGCGCTTGCGGTCCTTCGGCCCGCCCTCGTGCGCTGGGACAAGCGTGCTGCGGCCACGGCAACACACGCGCTGACCCTCTCCCGCGCGGTCGCTCACCGGATCAAGCTCGAGTACGGGATTGATGCCGAGCTTCTTCCGCCGCCGCCAGGAATCACCGCAGACGGAGCACAGGTCAAAGTCGAAGGGGTAGCACCGGGGTTCCATCTGTGTGTCTCGCGGCTTCTCCCATACAAGAACGTTGGTGATGTGGTGAAGGCGTTCGCACTACTACCGGAGGAGAGACTTGTGGTTGTCGGTCAGGGACCGGAGCGGGGCAAGCTCCAAGCCCTTGCCCCCCGCAATGTCGTCTTTCTGGAGCACGTGACCGACGGCCAGCTGCGCTGGCTTTACGCTGAGTGTTGCGATGTGCTGGCCGCAGCGTACGAGGACTTTGGCCTGACACCCTCGAGGCTGCCTCATTCGGCCGGCCGAGCGTTGTACTGCGTTGGGGAGGATTCCTCGACACCGTCATTGAGGGCGAAACCGGCGAGTTCTTTGAGTCGCCTGTACCGGAAGCCATCGCCGACGCCGTGCGGCGTCGTCTTCGGCGCAGTTGGGACCCGCGCCGCCTGGTCGAGCACGCCGCCCAATACACCGAGGGTCGCTTCATCGAACGCTTGCGCGCCCTCGTTTACTCACGGGGCGGGGCAGCAACTTGACCCTTCGATGCTGCCACGGAGCCCGACGCCGGCGCGCCGTCTCCAGGGGAGATCGGGCGTCCCTTGCGCCGTGGAGGGCCACCAGGGCTGGCGCCGAGGTCGGAGTGTATGACGGCAACGTCGCAGTCCCGACAGGGAGGCCTTGGTTGCGGGATGTGACCTGCCGGCCCATGAGCGGGATGCCGCGCATGACAGCGATGCGAGCGGCGTACGGCGTGCGCATCCGGGCGGCGCGTACGTTGTGAGAACCGACCCGCTTGCCGACCCGCAGCCGCTGATCCGCCGCGTCTACGCCTACGTCGCCTACCGCATCGGTGACGGGCCCGACGCGGAGGACGTCACGAGCGAGACGTTCGAGCGCGCGCTCCGCTATCGCGACAGCTACGACCCGCGCCGCGGCGAGCCGGCCTCCTGGCTGATCGGCATCGCGCGGCGCTGCATCGCCGATGCTGCGCTCCGCAGCGTGACGCCGACGGGCGAGGTGCCCGAGCGCGCCGGCGAGGGTCACGAAGAGACGGCGCTGAGGCGACTCGAGCTGCGCGATGCCGTCGCTCAGCTCGATGAGCGCGACCGCGAGTTGGTCGCGCTCCGCTTCGGCGCCGATCTCAGCGCCCGGCAGATCGCCGGGGTTCTCGACCTGAAGACGAACGCCGTCGAGGTGGCGCTCCACCGCGCGCTCGGCCGCCTGCGCCGCGCGATCGAGCAGGAGGATGCGTCGTCCGGCGAGTCGCTCGTCCTGAAGCCGGAGGCGTCAAAATGAGCGGCACTGTGGCCGTGCCCGTCGCGCGCAGCCGGCAATTCGCTGCCGCGCTGCCCGAACTACTCTTCGTCGTCGGCGCGTTCGCCGTCACGGCCGGTCTCGCTGCGGCGAACGGCGGCTTCTTCCCGGTCTCGTGGGGCTGGAGCGCGCTCGCGCTCTTCTTCGTGGCGGCGGTCACGCTCATCGTCCGCACCGAGGCGCGGCTCGGCCGGCTCGAGCTCGGCTTCCTCGGCCTCGTCACGGCGCTCGTCGCCTGGACGCTGCTCTCGAGCGCGTGGTCGATCGACTTCTCGTCCTCGATCCTCGAGGCACAGCGCGGGCTCGTTCTGATCGGAGCGGTCGCCGCCGTGTTCGCGCTCGCGCCCGCTCGGCCGGTGCGACCGCTGCTGGCGGCGGTGGGCGCGGCGATCACGGTCGACTGCGCGTACGCGCTCGCGACCCGGCTCTTCCCGGTGCGGATCGGCAGCTACGACCCGCTCGCCGTCTACCGGCTCAACACGCCGATCGGCTACTGGAACGGGCTCGGAGTGTTCGCGGCGATCGGAGCCGTGATCGCGCTCGGATTCGCGGCCCGCGGCACCCGGACGGTCACGCGCGCGCGTCGCCGCGGCGAGCCTGCTCGTGCTCGTGCCGACGCTCTACTTCACCTTCAGCCGCGGCTCGTGGCTCGCCCTCTTTGCCGGGCTCGTCGTGCTCGTCGCACTCGACTCGCGCCGGCTCCAGCTTGCGGCGACCGCGCTCTGCATCCTGCCCTGGCCTGCGCTGGCGGTGCTGCTCGCGTCGCGCATGCACGCGCTGACGCGGCAGAGCTCGATCCTCCCGCAGGCGGCGCACGACGGCCACCGGCTCGCGCTCGCTCTCCTGCTGTTCGCGGTCGTCGCCGCGGCGGCCGCGATCTGGGCGCAGGTGGTCGAGCGGAACGTCGCCTTCGGGCGCACCGTTCGGCTCGCGTTCGCAGCCGCGCTGATCGCCGCCGTGCTCGCGGCCCTCGGTGCGGGCATGGCGCGCTACGGCAGCCCGCCGACGATCGCGCGCAAGGCCTACGACTCGTTCACGTCGTCGCCGACGACGAGCAACAACCTCAACGCGCGGCTCTTCAGCCTCTCGAGCAACGGCCGCACCGCGCTCTGGCACGTCGCCTGGCAGGAGGTGAAGGCGCATCCGATCGTCGGCGGCGGGAGCCGGAAGCTACCAGCGCTACTACCTCCAGCACCGGACCGACACGCAGCAGGTGCAGGACGCGCACAGCCTCTACCTCGAGACGCTCGCCGAGCTCGGCGCCGCCGGGGCTCGTGCTCCTGCTCGCCGTGCTCGCGCTCCCGCTCGTCGCCATGGTCCGCCTGCGGCGGCACCCGCTCGTCCCCGTCGCCGGCGCCGCCTACGCCGTCTACCTCGTCCATGCGATCGCCGACTGGGACTGGGAGCTGGCCGGCGTCACGCTCGCGGCCGTCCTCTGCGGGCTCGCCTGCCTCCTGGCCGCGCGCGAGGAGCGCGAGCCGCCGGCGGTCTCCGTCCGGGCGCGCGCCGGCGTCGGGGCAGCCGTAACCGCCCTGGGGGTCGTCGCGCTCCTCGGCCTGATCGGGAACACCGCCGTCGCCGCCAGCGACTCCGCCGCCCAGAACGGAAACTGGAAGTCGGCCGAGCGGCACGCCCGCACCGCGATCCGCTGGCAGCCCTGGTCGGACGCCGGCTGGCAGCGGCTCGCCGAGGCGCAGCTCGGCGCGCGGCGACCGGGCCGGCGCGCAGCAGAGCCTGCGGAAGGCGATCGCCACGGACGGGAACGACTGGGTCACCTGGCTCGACCTCGTCGCCGCCTCCAGAGGCGACACCCAGACCGAACGCGCTCGTCCAGGCCTCTCGCCTCAACCCGCTCAGCCCCGAGATCGCCCAGGTCTACAGCGCCGTCGCCCACCCGTAAGGTTTTCGGCCCCGCGCCGGTATTAGGGGCAGAAGGTTGAAATCGCGAGGGTGGGAGGGGTCGAATGAAGCGTTTCTGGAAGCACGGCGACCGGCTCGAGCGGGAGCTTCGCGCGGAGCGGCCTGAGCCGCGCGCCGACTTCCTGCACGCCCTCGAGAGCCGCATCCGCAGCGAGGGGCAGTGGCTGCCGTCCCGCCGGCTGCGCCTCGGCCTGGCCGGCGTCCTCACCGTGGTCACGGTCACCGCGGTCGGCGCCTTCGGCGGTCTCGGCTACGCGGCCACCGGCGTCCAGCACGCCGTCAGCACCGCCACCCACGTCGTCGCGCCCCTGCACAAGGCCGCTCCCGTGCACAAGGCGGCCCCGGTGCACAAGAGCACGCCGTCGAACGCCAGCGCGCCCGTGCAGATCGCCGCGCCGGTGCAGCAGAACCAGCCGCTCACCTCGGCGCAGGCGCAGTACCGCGTCGCGCTGTGCTTCTTCGGGCACACGATCTACGTCGACTCGCGCGCCGCTCGGATCCTCGAGCGCTTCGGCGCCAAGCCCGGCCCCTGCAAGGGCCACCGGCGCACCCCGCCCGCAGTGACGAAGGTCGTCTGCATCAAGAAGCAGAACATCCGCATCACCGCGAAGGACGCCGCCGCACTGATCAAGGCGAAGAAGGCCACGCGCGGCTACTGCAAGGTGAAGTAGGAGCTACGCGCCAGGGAGTTGCGAGACCGGGGCGGCCGTGAGGCCGCCCTGCTCGTTCTTCAGGGTCGCCGCCGCGCGCGAGGGAGCGAGCACGCTGCGGGCGAGGAAGCTCGAGGACGAGCGGCGCACGAGCAGGTAGTTCGCGCTCTGGAACGGCTGGAAGCGGCGGAACGCGTCCCAGACGCCGTCGCGCGCGCTCGCGAAGCGGACGTTGCTGAACCCGTACGCGTAGGCGTTGCAGAGGCCGCTCGTCTCGCCGGCCCAGCTCTCGCCGACCGCCTGCGCCGTCCAGCGCGCATGGCTCGCCGGCAGGTAGACGGGGGCCGAGGCCGGCTTGCCGTCCAGCCAGACGCGCCACCAGCTCGGCTTGCCGGCGAGCTCGCGCACCGCGAACGCGTGCACCTCGCCGACCCGGACGACGCGGCGCAGCTCGCGCGTCACGTCGGCGTGGCCGGGACGCACGATCTCGTAGTAGACGCTGCTCTGCGACTCGTTCGGCACCGAGGTCAGGCCGACCTGGATCCACTCGTCGCTGCCGTTCGGCCCCATGCCCGGCCCGCCGACGCCGACCCAGCCGTCGACGTGGCCCGCCCGCACGGTCGGAACCGCCGTCGGCACGATCGTCGCGCTCACGCCGCTCGCCGCCTCGCGCCCGCCCAGGCCCGCGTACGCGTAGGTGCCCTGGCCGCAGGTTGCCGTCTCCGTGCCCGCCCGGGCGGTGCCGGTGAAGGCGCATGCGGCTGCGAGGGTGGCTGCCGCCACCATTGCGGGCGTACGAATGAGCATGAGGACTGCCGCTCGGTGTGTGGGCCGCGTTCAGCCGCGGACCGCACCTCAAAGATCGTCCGAGGATGCCACCGCTCCGATCCCTCGAATGAGGAAATGAGCCTTTCGTTACAGAGCTTCCCGGCTCCCGCAAACGGGGCTCCGGCCGGGCGGTACCCCGCGCGGTGGGGCCTTGCGGCGGGCGTAGGATGGCTGTGATGCCCCGTATCGCCGCGCTCCTGCCCCTCGCCCTGGCCGCCGCCGTCCTCGCCGGCCCGATCTCGGCCGCGCCGCAGGCGAAGAAGAAGCTCCACGTCGTGCTCAAGGGCCAGAGCCACCACCCGGTCGTCGGCAAGACCTGGAGCTACAAGGTCACCGTCACGAACGCCGCCGGCAAGCCCGTCGCCTGCAAGATCCACCTGCAGATGCTCTTCGGCAGCTCCGTCGTCGGCGAGGTCGGCACGCACACCGTCAAGAAGGGCGTCTGGAAGGAGACGATCGTCGCCCACGGGCCGGACGCGTTTCCTATGACGGCCGTCGGCCAGCCGCTCGCGCTCCGGGCCACGGTGACGGCCAAGGGGTACGCGACGGCGAAGGCGCGCTGGGCGATCTCCGTCGTGAAGTGAGCGGCGCCCAGGTCGACGTCAGGCACGTGCGCAAGAGCTTCGAGGGCGGCCGCATCCGCGCGCTCGAGGACGTCTCGCTCCAGCTCGACGCGGGCGAGCTCGTCGCGCTCACCGGACCGTCCGGCTGCGGCAAGAGCACCCTGCTCAACCTGATCGGCGCGCTCGACCGGCCCGACGCCGGCGAGATCTGGGTCGGCGGCGAGGACGTCACCCGGCTCGACGACCCCTCCCGCTACCGCGCCGACACCGTCGGCTTCGTCTTCCAGTTCCACAACCTGATCACGACGCTCACCGCGCTCGAGAACGTGCAGGTGCCGATGCTCGGCAAGCGCCGCCGCGCCGAGCGCGAAGGCCGCGCGCGCGAGCTGCTCGACGAGGTCGGGCTCACCGACCGGGCCGACAGCTACCCGCCCACGCTCTCCGGCGGCGAGCGCCAGCGCGTCGCCATCGCGCGCGCGCTTGCGAACGGGCCCCACCTGCTGCTCGCCGACGAGCCGACCGGCGCGCTCGACTCCCAGACGGGCGCCTCGATCCTCGAGCTGCTGCACCGCGTCCGCGACGAGCACGGTATGACCATCCTGCTCGTCACGAACGACGACCTCGTCGCCGGCCAGGCGGAGCGCGTGCTCAGGATCCGCGACGGCATGCTCGACGGGGTGGGGGCGGTTCGCAGCGGTTAGCGCTTCAGCCACCGTGGGATCGCGGAGTGACAGCTAACCTTCGTCGTGCTGCTCTGCGCCCTCGACCGGCGCTACCCAGCTCTCTCGCCGCTTCACCCAGATCTCGTGTTCGGGCTTCAGCTCGAACGGGGCCTCGTCGAGGCTTCCGATGCGGATCTCGATGAGCGTGCCGCCGGAGTCGACGCCGGTCGTATCAAGGAGCCGAGACCCACAGCGGGGGCAGAAGCCGCGACCGTCATAGCTCGAGATCTCGCCGCTCAGCTCGAACGCCTCGACGGGCCACTGCGCGAACACCGTGAAGGCGCTGCCGGACTCCTTTCTGCAATCCGCGCAGTGGCAACGCACGACATGCACAGGGTCACCGTGGACGCTGTAGCGGACCGCCCCGCAGAGACATCCACCGGTACGCACTTCTGCCTCCACGCGCGCAGATGCTACGCAAGACTGCGTCGGGTGAGCGTCCTCCACGCCGGCGCTTCAGCCAGGCGCTGTCGCTCCGCATGAACGGTCCGATCTCCTCCAGCAGCACCCGTCAAACCACTACTCGTACGGCGGGCGCAGGCCCGCGAGCATCGGGAAGTGCCGGACGTTCGTCGTCAGCAGCTCGGCGTCGAGGACGATCGCGGTCGCGGCAATCAGGTAATCGGCGTCGTCGATTCCGCCGTGGGCCTTGCGATGCGCACGCGCCAGCGCGCCGGCCGTGCGCGCGACGTCCTCGCCGACCGGGATCCAAGAGAGCGCGGAGGCGAACTGTTCGAGCGCTTGGAGCTCGCTCTTGCGTACGCCGGCCAGGAGCTCGAAGCGGACGACCTCGCTGGCGGCGATCTCCTCGTCGTCCTCGACAAGTCGGTGGAGCAGCTCGACCGCCGGCGCGGCTCCGCGGAGATGGTCCACGGCGATCGTCGTGTCGAGCAGCTTCACTCGAGCCCGAGCCGCCGCAGGCGCTCGTCGAGGTCGCCGCGCGCCGCGTCGACGTACTCGGCACCCGTGAAGGTACGGCCGCGCCACGAGCCGGCGCTGGCGGTCAGGGCCTGGAGCTTCTCGGCCTTCGTCCTCTCCCCGAACGTGCTCCGGATCGCGCGCCGGACCAGCTCCGACCGCGAGGCGCCGGTCGCCTGCGCGACACGGTCGAGGAGCTCGAGCTCCGCCTCGCCGAGATGGATCTGCGCCCGGGCCATGACACCACCATACACCTCTAGGTGTCAGAGCCGGTCGATGCGGAGGAGCTCCGGAACGTGCACGTTCGCCCAGCCGCCGCGCTGCTCCACGCGGCCGAGAGCGGCGAGCAACAGGCAGAGGCCGACGACGGTGCCGCCGCCCCACGCGAGCCCGAGGTCGCGGAAGCGGATCAGCTCGACCGCGGCGAGCGCGAGCAGTGCGAGCGGCATGAGCACGAGCCGGACGTCGGAGCACCGCCGCGCCCAGTGCCCGAGCAGGCGCAGGTCGACGAGCACGCCGGCGACCGTCAGCCACGAGAGCGGCGCGAAGCGAAGCGTCTGGACCGTGTCGAGCGAGAGCACGCCCCACCAGGGCAGCACGACGACCGCCGCGTAGCCGGCGCAGGCGGCGACCGGCAGCAGCCGGACGGCGTCCTCACGGCCGAACGCCGGCGGGCGCGCACGCACGAGAACGAGCGCGACGAGGAGCGCGGCCGCGGCGAAGCCGAGCGTCGAGCCGTACCCGAAGCCGAGACGCACGCCGGCGAACGTGCCCTCGACGAGCTCGAAGCCGAGCGTGGCCACGAGCAGCCCGACGCCGGCCGCGAGCTCGACGAGCGGGGCGCTGCGACGGCTCAGCACGGCCACGAAGACGGCGAGCGCGAGCGCCGCCGACACCGTCCCGGGAAAGCTCCAGCCGTTCGCCGACATGCAGAAGCCGCGGGCGCCGGGATAGCACTCCCGCTGCCACGGGAGGAACAGGCTCACGACCAGGAGCGCCGCCGCCGCGCCCGCGGCGAGCGCGAAGGCGGACGGTCGCTGCGGCCTCGACTTCACGGCGCCCGGCAACGCGAGCGCCACGAGCGCGAGCGCGAGACCGAGGGCGGCCCAGGCGCCGTACGCGCGCTCCTCGCCCGCCGGCATGCTGCCGAACGCCGCGCCGGTGAACAGCGCCGCGGCGGCCGCGACCGCGAGCCGGTTCCCGCGGCCGGCGACGAGGCAGAGCGCGAGCGCGCCGGCCGGGACGGCGGGTGCGGCGCCGATGCCGAGGAAGGTGATGCCGGGCTCCTTCGCGGCGCGCGCCCACGGGAGCACGAGCGCCGCGAGCAGGCCGGCCGCGACCGCGAACGAAGCGAGGCGCAGGCCGTCGGCGCGCCGGAACGTCCACCGTCGCCCGGCGCCGGCGGCGACGAGCGCGACGATCGCGCCTGCCGCTCCGACGTAGGCACCGGAGGCGAAGCGAACGTGCGGGCCGTAGGCGACCGAGTGCGTCGCCGCGCCGAGCGCCAGCCCGAAGTAGCCGGCGAGCAGCGCGCACAGGGTCAGGAGCCGCTCGTAGCGGCCGCCGGGGCGGCCCAGCGCAGCCGCGGCGGCGAAGCCGAGGAGCAGCGCGGCCAGCGCCGCCGCGCCGGCGGCCGGCGCCGTCCAGGCGGTCACCGCCGGGCAGACCGTGAGGTCGCCCATCCCGCCCATGCTCCCGAGCGCGCTGCACGACTCCGTCGCCCACGGGAGGTAGAGGCTCGCCAGCAGCGTCAGCGCGCCCGCGAGCAGCAGCGCAGGCCGGAGCCGCGTCACTCGCGTCGCAGCGCCTCGATCGGGCTCAGCCGCAGCGCCCGCCACGCGGGATAGGCGGCGCCGATCACGCCGACGCCGAGCGCGAACGCGAGCCCCCAGAAGAACACGCCCGCGTTGAAGTCCGGGGTGACGAGCGTCGACAGCCCGGTCTGCGCCGTGAACAGGTGCGCGGCGAGCACGCCGAGCGCGAGCCCGATCGCGAGCGCGACGAGCGAGATCCCGAGCGCCTCGCTCACGATCAGCGCCGCGATCCGCCAGCTCCGCCAGCCGACCGCGCGCAGGATCCCGATCTCGCGCACGCGCTCGAACACCGACATCGCCATCGTGTTCGTCACGCCGATCCCGCCGACGATCAGCGCGAGCGCCGAGATCACCCAGCCGATGTCGAGGATCAGCCGCGACGACGTGTCCACCTTCACCGCCTGCCCCGGCTCGACGATCGCCGTGATCCCGAAGCGCTTCTCGAGGCGCGACGCGACCACCTGCGGCCGCTGCCCGAGCTTCACCGTCACCGCGATCGTCGTCACCTCGCCCGGACGCTTCGCGAGCGCCTGCACCGTCGGCAGCGGCAGCACGACGCCGAGATCCTCGAAGCGGTCGCCGCTGTGGAACATGCCGGTGACGCGGTAGGGACGGCCGTTGACGTCGATCGGCGAGCCGGGCTGCACGTGGAAGACCTTCGCGGCCTGGTCGCCGACGAGCGCGCCCGAGCGGTCGCCCGAGAGCAGCGTCAGCCGCTGCATCGGAAACTCGTTCGGGGCGAGCCCGAAGACGAGCGAGGAGTCCTGGCCCTGCACCTTCGTCACGTACAGGAAGATCCGCGCCGTCTTCGCCACGCCGGGATCCTTCGCCACCCTGCCCTCGAGCGCGACCGGCAGGAGCGAGCGCGTCGCGTCGCTGACGCCGCTCTGGAAGAGCCCGAAGTCGGCCCGGCCGAGGTGGATCAGGTCGCCGGCCGTGTTCTGGGCGCCGGCGGAGATGGAGAGCAGGGCGACGATCAGCCCCACGCCGAGCGCGACGCCCGCCGAGGTCAGGAGCGTCCGCACCGGCCGCCGCAGCAGGTTCTTCCAGACCAGGCCCACCCAGGTCATGTCATTGACCCTATAACCGCTACGCTCGCAGGCGAGATGGAGCCGGACCGCGACGCGATCCTGAAGGCGCTCGAGCAGGTGATCGACCCCGAGCTGCGGCGGCCGGTCACCGAGCTGGACATGGTGCGCGACGTCTCGTCCGCGGACGGCGTCGTCTCGCTGACGATCGTGCTCACCGTCGCGGGCTGCCCGCTCCGCAACTCGTTCGAGGAGCAGATCGACCGCGCGCTCGCCGGCGTGCCCGGCGTCACCGGGGTGCAGCTCTCCTTCGCGGTGATGACGCCCGAGGAGCGGCAGAAGCTGACGACGAAGCTGCGCGGCGGCGCGCCTGCGGACGCCGTGCTCAAGCTCGGGCCGGAGACGCGCGTGATCGCGATCGCCAGCGGCAAGGGCGGCGTCGGCAAGTCGTCGCTGTCGGCGAACATCGCCGTCGCCCTCTCGCGGCTCGGCCGCAAGACCGGCATCCTCGACGCCGACATCTACGGGCACTCGATCCCGCACATCCTCGGCATCCACCAGAAGCCGGTCGCGGTCGACGAGCTGATCGTGCCGCCGGTGAAGGACGACCTGAAGCTGATGTCGATCGGCTTCTTCCTCGACGGCAACGAGCCGGTGATGTGGCGCGGGCCGATGCTGCACCGTGCGCTCGAGCAGTTCCTCACCGACGTGCACTGGGGCGACCTCGACGTGCTCGTCGTCGACATGCCGCCCGGCACCGGCGACGTCTCGATCTCGCTCGGGCAGCTGCTGCCGCGCGCCGAGGTCGTCGTCGTGACGACGCCGCAGAAGCTCGCGCAGGACGTCGCCTCGCGCGCCGCCTCGATGGCGCGCAAGACGAACATGCGCCTGCTCGGCGTCGTCGAGAACATGAGCGGCGAGGTGTTCGGCTCCGGCGGCGGCGAGCTGCTCGCCGGCGAGCTCGGCGTGCCGCTCCTCGGCCGCGTCCCGCTCGACCCGCTGCTGCGCGAGCAGGGCGACCTCGGCGAGCCGATCGTCGCCGCGTTCCCCGAGGCGGAGAGCGCCAGGGCGATCGTCGCGATCGCCGAGGCGATCGACGCGCTGCGGCAGAGCAGCGGCGCCATCCTCAAGTCGCTGCCGCTCGTCGGCTGAGCCGATGCAGTCGAAGAGCGCCGACGCGGTTCGCGAGGTGTACGAGCTCGCCCGGCGCGCGAACCACCGCGAGCTGCGCACGCGGCTGCACGACGACGTCACCTGGGATCCCGCGCGCGAGGGCGCGTGGAAGCCGTGCACGGCCGCGGACGAGGTCGTGCGCACGCTGCTCTGGCGCGCCGAGGCGAACCGGATGCGGCCGGGCGAGATGATCGACCTCGGCGACCGCGTGCTCGTGCAGCTGCGCGGCAAGCGGCTCGAGCGGCTCGGCGCGAAGGGGTTCGTGCCGCGGCTGTTCCAGATCGTCGTCGTCCGCGACGGCAAGGTCGCGAGCATTCGCGACTACGCACGCCGCGAGGACGCGCTCGCCGCCGCCGGCCTGAAGGCGTAGAGGGCCGTGGCTGCGGCTGCGTTCTTCGACCTCGACCGCACGCTGCTGCGGCGCTCGTCGGCGCTCGCGCTCGCCGGCTCGTTCCGCGAGCGGGGGATCATCTCCCGCAGCCAGATGGCGAAGGCGGCCGCCTGGCAGCTGCTCTTCGTTCTGCGCGGCGCGAGCCACGAGGCGGTGCGGCGCGCCGCCGAGGACGGGTTGCTCGTCCTGCGCGGCTTCAGCCCCGACGAGCTGCGCAATCTCGTCGCCGAGGCGCTCGAGCCGGTGCTGCGCCCGCTCGTCTACGCGGAGCCGCTCTACCTGATCGAGCAGCACCGCGAGCGCGGCGAGCCCGTGTACATCGTCTCCGCGACGCTGCAGGAGATCGTGCAGGCGATCGCCGACGACCTCGGCTTCGACGGCGCCCTCGGCACCGTGTGCGAGGTGCGCGACGGTGCCTACACCGGGCACGCGGTGCGCGCGCTGCACGCCGAGAACAAGGCGCTCTCGGTGCGCGAGCTCGCGGCCAGCCGCGGCTACGACCTCGCCGAGTGCACCGCCTACTCCGACAGCCACACCGACCTCGCGTTTCTCGAGGCGGTCGGCAAGCCGGTCGCGGTCAACCCCGACCGCGAGCTCCGCCGCATCGCGGCCGGGCGCGGCTGGCCGGTGATCGAGTTCAGCACGCAGGCGTATCCGCACGCGCGGCGGCGCGTGCCGCCGGGGGTGTGGGCGGCCGGCGCGCTCTTCCTGCTCGGCGTGCTCGTCGCGGAGCGGCGCCGTGCAGGCTGAGCAGGCGCTCGCCCGGCTGCGGGCGCGCGGCTTCTCCGCCGAGGACGCGGAGCGGCTGTGCGCGCACTTCGCCGAGGCGGAGGCGCGCGGCAAGCTCGGCCACGGCTTCTCGCGCGTCGAGTGGCTCGAGACGCTCGACGCCGACCCGGGCGCGCGGCCGGAGGTGCTCGAGGCGTTCGGGAGCTTCGAGCGCTGGCACGGGCGCGGCGCGCTCGGCTACCTCGTCCTCGACGCCGTCGTGCGCGCGCAGCTCGCCGACCCGCCCGAGTTCGCGCGCGTGATCGTCTGCGAGCAGACCTTCCCCACCGGCATGCTCGGCGCCTGGGTGCGCCGGCTCGCGGCGGGTGGCCTCGTCGCCGCGCTCACCGCCACCTCGCCGGCGCGGCTGCTCCCATCCGGAGGGCGGCCCGCCGCTCGCCGGCACGACGCCGCTCGCGATCGGCATCCCGAGCTCCGACGGAGAGCCGTTCGTCAGCGACGTCTCCATGGGCCGCGTCACCTACGGCGATGTCCTTGCCGGGCTCGCGGGGCCGGAGGCGCTCGTGCCCTTCGGCGGCGAGCACGCGCACAAGGCGTTCGCGCTCGCCCTCGGGCTGCAGCTGCTCGTCGGGGCGCTGCAGCGGGAGGACGGTTTCGGCGCGGTGCTCGTGGTCGCGCAGCCGCAGGCGGACCCCGTGCCGGCGCTGCGCGCGCGGGCCGCGGGGGTGCGGCTGCCGGGCGAGCGGTAAACGACTGCGACCAGGTCGCGACCAGGTCGCGACCTGGTCGCTGCCGTGGAACGTCGTACATTGCGATATCTCCGTCCGCTGGGGCACGCGACGGGTCGTTCTCGACGATCGCGGCGACTACCTCGTCGTCAAGCCGCTTCCCGACGATCCCGTGTCCGCGCTGCGCGGGCTCTGGCAGGGGCAGGGGCTCTCGTCGGAGCAGCTTCGGGCGAGCGCCCGCCGGGACGAAGCAGCCGCCGAGTCGCGCCGTCGGTGATCCTGCTCGACGCGTACGCGCTCGTGGCTCTCCTGCGTGGCGAGGCCGCCGGCGACGAGGTCGAGAAGCTGGTTCGCGCCGGCGACTGCGCCGCGACGCTCGTGAACGTGAGCGAATGCGTCGACGACGTCGCGAACGTCCTCGTACGCGCGTCCGTAGACGCGGCAGGAGACTGTTCGGCCGGTTGGCGGTATCCGACTTCGTCAGACCCATTACGCGAAGGGAACGTGTGACGTCTCGCTCGCCGACTGCTATCTCGTCGCCGGTGCAGGCGCGGACGATCGGATCGCGACGGCAGACCCCGCCGTTGCGGCGGTCGCTCGAGCGGAGGGAATAGCGCTCGTGCCGCTGCCGGACTCCTCCGGCCGCCGACCCTAGCGGGGGAAGCGCGGGTCGTCGCGGATCGAGTCGAGGTCCTCGTCCGTCGCCGCGTGCTCGCGGAACCGCTCCGCGGCGGCGACGGCGGAGCGGCGTTGCAGCGGGTCGTCGAGGTAGACCGTGCTCGCGCGCAGCGCCTCGAGCACGACCGGGTCGATCGCCTCGCCGCCGTCCACGCGCTCCTCGAGGTTCTCGACGCCGGCCCAGGCCTCGAGCGCGACGGCGAGCTCGCCCGTGTAGCCGAGCCGCTCGAGCCGCCCGCGCACCTCGGCGGCCAGCTCGCCCGCGAGCGGCAGCCACTCGCCGCGCGGCGTCGAGCCGAACAGCCGGTGGTGGAGTGCGTGGACGCGCTGCAGCTCCGCGATCGGACGGGCGTGGTCCTCGACGCGCAGGTCGAGGACGAGATCGGAGAGGCCCGCGTAGCCGCCGTCGCGCTGCACGATCAGGAGCGCTGCGGACTGCTGGCCGCGGCGGTCGCCGCCGGCCGCCTGCGCCGCTTCGAGGCAGGCGAGCAGGCGCCGGTCGAGCGGCAGGTGCGCGCCGGCCTCGAACGTCTCCGCCAGCGCGTCCACCGTCTCGGCGCCGACGAGGATGTTCCCCTGCGCCGAGTAGCACGGGCCGGTGCGGTGGCCGGCCCAGTCCATGCACTTCGCCCCGGTCCACGCCGCGGCGTCCCCGTGCGCGTCGACGACGCCGAGCTGGCGCTCGTCCCGGCCCTCGTCCGCCTCGACGAGCCGTTGCACGACCTCCGCCACGGGTACGCCCTCGCGCAGCAGCGCGAGCGCGCCCGGCCCGTAGCGCGGATTCGCGTACGCCTGCGTCGCCACCGCGCCGACGTGCGGCTCCGCCCACGGCACGACCGAGCCGACGGAGAGGAACTTCGACTGCACCGCGACCCCCCACTGCGACGCGTCGAGGTCGCAGGCGGCGATCGAGTAGGTGGCGACGATCATCCGTACGTCAGCTCGGTGAGGTCGAGCTCGAGCAGCTCCGCATGCTCCGGCGGGACGACGACGCACGACACCTCCGGCCGTGCGAGCGCCGCCTTCACCGCCGCGGCCGAGTCGGCACGCACGACGACGGGCGTTCCCGCCTCGAACGCGGCGCGCAGCCCGTCCAGGCCGGAGACGTCGTCGAGCACGAGCGCGCCGGTCGTGTCGAGGCCGCCCTCGAGCGCGAGCTCCGGCACGCGCTGCCCGGACGCGCCGAACCAGCGCTCCCTCACACCGTCACCGACTCGCCCGGCTGGAGCTGCTCGACCGTGACGTTCGGCGCGAGCCTCTGCAGCTCGGCGGGCGTCCCGGTCAGCACCGGGAAGGTGCCCCAGTGGCAGGGCACGCACCGCTTCGCCTGAAGCAGCTCGAGCGCGACCGCCGCCTCGCGCGGCCCCATCGTGTAGTGGTCGCCGATCGGCAGGATCGCCAGGTCGGGCTTGTAGACGCGCGCGATCAGCGCCATGTCGCCGAACATGCACGTGTCGCCGGCGAAGTAGAGCGTCTTCCCGTCCTCGGTCTCGACGACGAGGCCCGACGGCTCGCCCACGTAGGAGCCGTCCGGCCCGGAGCCCGTGTGGAAGGCGACCGTGAGCGTGAACCTGACGCCGCCGACGTCGACGGTGCCGCCCTTGTTCGGGCCGGGAAGCTTGGCGCTGTCGACGCCCTTGGTGCTGAGCCAGTGGCTGAGCTCGACGATGGCGACGACCGTGGAGCCGTGCTTCTGCGCGATCGCGACCGTGTCGCCGACGTGGTCGCCGTGGCCGTGGGTGAGAGCGACGACGTCCGCGCGCTCCGGCTCGAGCTCGCCGGCCGGGCAGGTCGGGTTGCCGTTCAGGAACGGGTCGACGTAGATGCGCTTCCCGGCCGCCGTGTCGAGGCGGAAGGCCGAGTGGCCGAGCCAGGTGAGGGTCGTGTCCGGCATCGCGTCTCCTTTCGGGCCGGGAGGTGCGAGCGTAACGAAGGGGAAGGATCGCCCGCTCCGGAGGCGAATGCTCCGGCAATGATGGGGTCGAGGCTGCTGCCGCTGTCGCTTGCGCTCGGCGCGCTGCTCGCCGACACGGCGGGCGTCCACCGCCTCGCGTTCTATCTCGTGCTTCTGGCCATCCCCGGCGCCGCGGCCGCCGCCTTCATCGGCGCCGGCGACGCGCTCGAGGGCAAGGGCGCCTGGCTGCGCGGCATCTCCACCACGCTCGCGCTGATGCTGCTCGTGCTCGGCTCGGCCGTGCGCGAGAACGCACCGCAAGGCGCGGCGGTACCGGCGCTCGCCGTCTCCGCGATCGTGGCCGCCGTCGTCGTCTACGGGCTCCCGGCGCTCGCCTGGGTGCTCGAGCCGTTCCTGCCGCGCCCGCGCGTGCGCACGGTGACCGTGCGCGCCGCCGCCGACCTGTAAGACGCGCGGAGATGCGTGAGCCCCCCGATGGGGGCCCGCCGCCGCCGTCGGAGACTGACGGCGAAAGGAGGCTCCATGACCAGTGAGAGCCACCGCTGCTCTGTCGCGGGCTGCCCGAACCACGCGGCCTACGAGGTGCAGCGCTACATCTTCGATCCGGGCGAGGGGGCGGTCGCCCTCCTGGAGGACGACACGTGCGAGTTCATCTGCGTCGAGCACGCGATCGACAACGAGCTCCACGCGCGCGGAGAGCGGCAGCCCTGGGCGGTCGTCGACTATCCGTACACGAACCTGAACCGCCTGCCCGGGATCGCGCTGTACGTGCAGCTCGAGCCCGCCTGGGTCGCGTGACGAAGGCCCGCTAGCTCGTACACGAGTTGCCGTGGTGCTCGATCTGGACGATCGGGCGTGCCGCTTCGAGCGCCTGGAAGCACTGCTCGCACGCGCCGACGAGCGCGGCGGCGGCATGGTCGATCATCCGGTTGCGTGCGAGGTTGCCGATCGGCGCGGTCTCGACCTCGCGCAGGAACGCGTCGGTCGCGCGGTTGACGGCCGCGTTGCCCTTGAGCGTGTTCGTCGCCGGCAGCACGGCGGCCCGCCTGATCGCGGCGACGTCGGCGGCGAGGCGCGCGGTCGCGCGGACGGCCGCGGGACTGCGGCACGACGCCTGCTGCGTCGCGGTGTGTGTCGCCGTCGAGCCGCACGCCGCGAGCAGTCCGGCGCAGGCTGCCGCGGGGAGCGTCGTCCAGCGGAGCGCGCGCGTCAGTGGGCGAGCTCCCTGAGGGCGGTGAGCAGCTCCTGGTGGCGCCGCTCCTCGTCGCTCGGGCCCGCCTCGTCCGCCGGCTTGGCGAAGCGCGTGGTGAGCGCGTCGACCGGCTTGACGATGAAGAAGAAGACCGCGGCCGCGATCGAGATGAAGGTGATGACGGCGGTGATGAACGAGCCGTAGAGGAACTGTGCGTGGTGGATGGTGAAGGCGAGGCCTTTGAAGTCGACCTTGCCGATGATCGCGGCGATGATGGGCGTGACGATGTCGCTGACGAGCGAGGTGACGAGCGCCGCGAACGCGCCGCCCATCACGAATGCGACGGCGAGTGCGATCAGGTTCCCGCGGAGCAGGAAGTCCTTGAACTCCTTCAACATGGTGGGCTCCTTCGTGGGTTCGGCCAGACCCGCTAGGACTACTCCACCCACCAGCCTTGGTGCAACTCGGAGTCGTTGCCGCCGTCGCGGGGGCCCCCGAAGGCGAGCAGCTCGAGCCCGTCCGGCCCGGCCTCGAACGCGCGGACGGTGGCGGGCGCGACCCGCAGCGCGTCGAGCGGCTTCAGGTCGACGATGTCGTCGTCGAGCTTGGCGCGGCCGCTGCCGGAGAGGACGACGTAGATCTCCTCCTGTTCGGCGTGCTTGTGGCCGAAGGGGACACGGAAGTTCGGGGCGATCCTCTGGAGGCTGATGCCGGTGCTCTCGCAGTCGAGCGCGGTGCGCCCGAAGTGGGCCTCGAGCTCCGGCGAGAGCCCAAACTGCGTCGCCGCATCCTCGACGTCGTCGCGGAGGTTCTTGTGCGTATACCCAGCCATCCGCCGATTGTAGTTCCCGCGCGCTTAACCCCCGGTGTCAGACCCGGGTCTGACACCGGGGGTTCGGAGCCGCGAGGTGCGGACGCTCGACGAGCTCGACGCGTACCTCGCCGCTCGCGGCTTCCCTACTTCACCCAGACCGTGACGTGCGAGGTGCTGTCGCTCGTGAACGGCTCCCGGTTCCAGCCGCTCCAACGCTCGCGCAACCGCATGCCGGCAATCCGGGCCATCAGGTCGAACTCGGCCGGCCAGGCGTAGCGAAACGGGATCGACGCCCGGCCGAGGCTCCCGTCAGGGCGCTCGCCGTAGTGGTGCGAGACGAGACCCTGGCCGGCGACGTCGTACTCGTCGAAGCCGAACCGCGTCGGACCGTTGTACGAGAAGACGTGGATGGTCTCGCCCGGCGGCAGCAGGCGCAGCGCCGGCACCATCACCTCGATCACGAAGCAGCCGCCGGGCTCGAGCTGCGCGGCGGCGTTCACGAAGCACGCGACCTGCGCGTCCTGCGTGGTCAGGTTCATGATCGTGTTGAAGACGAGATAGGCGAGCGAGAACGTGCCGTCGACCCTCGTCGTCGCAAAGTCGCCGATGGTCACGCCGATCGCGTCGGCGCCAGGCTTCGCGCGCAACTTCGCCACCATCGCTTCCGACAGGTCGATCCCGTGCACGCGGACACCGCGCCGCGAGAGCGGCAGCGCGATCCGTCCCGTGCCGATGCCGAGCTCGAGCGCAGCGCCGCCGCCCGCGAGCCCGGCGAGGAAGTCCACCGTCGGCTCGACGACGGCGGGATCGCCCATCTCGCCGAGCCCCGCGTCGTAGCGCTCCGCGATGCGCTCTCCGAAGTGGTCCTCGGGCACGCGTCTAGAGTACGGGTTGTGGAGCACGAGTTCGTTGCGCTCGGACACGCCGGCAGCGACGCCTACGCCGGGCTCGAGACGTTTCCGAACCCGGGCGTGACGTCCGTCGAGCTGGTGAGCGACGAGCTGACGGCGGTGTGCCCGATCACCGGCCAACCCGACTTCTACACGGCGACGATCCGGTACGAGCCGGGCGCCCTCTGCCTCGAGTCGAAGTCGCTGAAGCTCTACCTCGCGCGGTTCCGCGACCAGGGCGCCTTCTGCGAGGCGCTGGCCGTTCAGATCCGCGACGCGGTCGCGGAAACGCTCGAGCTCGACCGTCGGCCGTGCACGTGACGCTCCGCCAGAAGGCCCGCGGCGGGATCACGATCACCGCCTCTGCCTGAAACTCCGGGTCCCTCGCTGTTGCGCACCTGAGCCACCCTGGTGCCAGGCACCGTGCCTGGCACCAGGGGGCTTGAGACGGCTGGGAGGCAGACCTATCGTCTGAGTTGTGACGCACGATCCTGCGGAACTCCGACTCATCGACTATGCGGCTGCAGATCGTCCTTTCTTCGGCGCCGCCTGGCGCAGCGGCCGCGCGGAGCGGTCCCGTCGAACGACGCTGACGGTGACCGGCCCGAGTGGGCTGACGTGGACGGTGCGGCGGCTTCTGCTCCCGGTCTCGATGCTGCCGCACCCACCGAGCGAAATGGTCCCGACTCTCGCCGTCTCTCCAGATAACCGCTCCGCTGGCGGCGGGCTTTCTCCTCGTGCCGTTCACGCTGCCGTTCCTCCCGCTGGTGCTCCTCCTTCGAGCGCTCCGGTTGCTGCCCTGGACGATCGAGGCTCGGACCTATCCGTGGGGCAAGAGATTCCCGCCGATCGTGCATGCCTACGAGGTGCGGGGAACGGACGAGACCGAACGCGCCCTGAGAGACCTCGCGGCCGCACTTGAGCGCGGCGACGGCGCCCCCGTCGTCCCTGGAACCGAGCGCGTGAGCTAGCGTCGTCCCTAGAACGGCAGCGACGCCGCCGCGTGCCGCGCGAGCGTGATCAGCGGCCCGACGGCGAACAGCGAGCCGACCGAGACCGTCGAGCGCCAGGCCGACCGCAACGTGCAGCAGCGGCTCGCGTGCCGGTGAGCCGCCCGCGACCGCGGCAACGCCCAGCCCCTCGCCGGGGCGCATGTACAGGGCGCGCACGACGCCGAGGTAGTAGTAGAGGCTGACGAGCGTCGCGAGCACGCCGACGATCACGAGCCACGTCCAGCCGTGCCGGTACGCGGCCGAGAGGACGTAGAACTTGCCGACGAAGCCGCCGCCGAGCGGCAGGCCGGCGAAGCCGAACATGAAGAACCACATGGCGACGCCGAGGAACGGCCGCTCCCAGCCGAAGCCGGCGAGGCTCTCGAGCGTCACCGGCACGCCGAGCTCGCGCTCCCGCGCGGCCACGATCGCGAACGAGCCGAACGCCATCGCCGAGTAGGGGATCAGGTAGTACATGACCGCGCGGCTGCCGAGGGCGGTGCCGGCGGAGAGCCCGATCAGCATGAAGCCCGCGTGCGAGATCGACGAGTACGCGAGCATCCGCTTCACGTTCTTCTGCACGAGCGCGGCGAAGTTGCCGATCACGAGCGAAGCGACCGCGATCCCGGCGAACGCCCACGACCACAGGTGCGCCTCCTGCGGGAACGCCGTCCGCAGCACGCGCAGCGTGAGCACGAGCGCGGCGACCTTCGTCGCCGACGACATGAACGCCGTCACCGGCGTCGGCGCGCCCTCGTACACGTCCGGCGTCCACATGTGGAACGGGGCCGCCGACATCTTGAAGCCGAGCCCGGCGACGATCATCGCCAGCCCGAGCACGAGCAGCAGGTCGCCGTGGAGGCCGCGCGAGCCGACCGCCCGCGCGATCTCGGCGAAGCCGATGTGGTTCGTCGCGCCGTACACGAGCGCGGAGCCGAAGAGCAGCGACGCCGAGCCGAAGGAGCCGACGATCAGGTACTTCAGCCCCGCCTCGAGCGACCCCTCCCGCCGGTAGTCGATCGCGCACATGATGTACAGCGCGACCGAGAACCACTCGAGCGAGAGGAAGAGCGTCATCAGGTTCGCGGCGCCGACGAAGAACGTCATCCCCGCGACCGACGCGAGCAGCAGCGCGAAGAACTCGGCGACGTGCTCCTCCGGAACGTGCTCGACGGAGACGAGCACGGTGCAGAGAGCCGTTACGCAGAGGATCACCTGCGCGAGCGCGGTCCAGCGGTCGCGGTAGAAGCCGTCCGCGATCACGGGATGGCCGCTCGCGCTGTCGACGTATAGCCAGACCGACGTGACGACTCCGCCGACCGACCCGAGCGCGGCCACCGTCGCCGCGAACGTGCGCCGGTGTGCGCGCGGGACGAGCACCGCGCCGAGCAGCGCGACGCCCATCGCGCCGAGCAGCACGAGGATCGTCGAGATCGAGAACCAGTCGATATGCGGTGTGGCGATCACTTGAACTGCGCCTTCACCGCGGCCGCCGGCGCGTCTCCGGCGAACGAATGGTGCGAGATCCCCGCCGGCCAGGCCGACAGCACCAGCAGCACGGCGACGAGCGGGACGACGAGCGCGAGCTCGCCCGGCCGCAGGTCGAGCGCCGCGTCGCTGACCGTCGAGCCGCGCCTCTCGTGCAGCACCGCCGAGATCAGGCGCAGCATGTACATCGCGGCGAGCACGATCGCCGCGCCGCCGATCACGGCCCACCACCACGCCCGCTGGTACGAGCCCGCGAGGATCAGGAACTCCCCGGCGAACGACGCGGAGCCCGGCACTGCGAGCGAGATGATCCCCGTCGCCATCAGCAGCGTCGCCAGCGCCGGCCGGCCGCGCGCCATGCCGCCGAGCAGCGCGAACTCACCGGTCGTCGTCCGCCGCTCGACCATGCCCGCGATCAGGAACAGCGACACCGAGATCAGCCCGTGCGCGACCATCTGGAGCACGGCGCCGTCGTAGCCGAGGTCCTTGCCCGAGAAGAGGCCGAGCGCGATCAATCCCGAGAACGCCATCGACGAGTAGGCGACGACGCCCCGCAGGTCCGGGGCGCGGAAGGCGAGCACCGAGGCGTACACGAGCGTCGCTGCCGCGAGCGCCATGATCGACGTCGCGTAGAAGTGCGCGGGCTCGGGAAACTTCGTGATCGCGATCCGCAGCATCCCGTAGGTCCCCGCCTTCGCGATCACGCCCGAGAGCACGGCCGTCACCTCCGGCGGCGCCTCGCGGTACGCGTCCGGCAGCCACCCGTGGAACGGGAACAGCGGCGCCTTGACCACGAACGCGAGCATGAAGCCGAGGAAGAGCCAGCGGCTGATGCTCGGTGGAGCGTCGACGAGGTCGAACGTGCCGGCCTTCAACCCGTACACGACGATCGCCGCGAGCATCACGAGCGACCCGGCCATCGTGTAGATCAGCAGCTTGATCGTCGCGCCGAGGCGACCCGGCCCGCCCCAGACGCCGATCAGCACGTAGAGCGGGATCAGCATCCCCTCGAAGAACGCGTAGAAGAGCAGCAGGTCCTGCGAGACGAACACGCCGACCGTCGCGCCGGTGAGGAAGAGCATCAGGCCGAAGTACGCGCGCGCACGATCGCGGCCGGCCCAGAAGCCGTAGCCGATGCACGCCGCCATCGCGACCACGGTCAGCCCGACGAGCCAGAGCGAGAAGCCGTACTCGCCGACGTGGTAGGAGACGTGCAGGTCCTTGATCCACGGCGTGTTCTGCGAGAACTGGAGGCCGCGGCGGCCGAAGTCGAAGCGCGCTGCCTGCTCGATCCAGAGCGCGACCTCGACGAGCGAGGCGAGCACGGCGAGGCCGCCGGTCGCGTAGCGCGAGAGCGGCAGGATCCAGACGGCGAGCGCCGCGCCGATCGGCAGGCAGATCAGCACCGTCGTGAGCGACGAGGCGGTCATCGCACCACCAGGAAGACGACGGCGACGACGGCCATGCCGGCGCCGAGGAAGAAGACGTACGTGCGCAGCAGCCCGGTCTGCAGGCGCCGCACGCCGCGGCCGAGCTCGAGCGCGCCGTCGCCGACGTCGCCGCTCGTGGTGAGGATCACCGGCTCCTCGAAGTCGCGGCCCAGCGAGGTCGCGAACGCGGCCGCGGGCCGGGTGAAGAGCGCGTCGTACGCCTCGTCGAAGTAGAGCTTGTGCTCGAGCGCGCGCTGCAAGGCCGCCGGAATGCGGGGCGCGACGACGCGCTCGCGCCCGTAGAGCGCGTACGCGACCCCGATCCCGGCCAGGCCGAGCGCGACGGCGAGCGCCGAGGAGAGACCGTCCTGCCAGCTCGTCGGCTCGGCGACGCCGAGCGTGGCGGCCACCGGCGAGAGCCAGCTCGTCACCGGATGCCAGAGCGGCGAGAACTGGATCCAGCCGCCCACGACGGCGAGGACGGCGAGCGCGCCGACCGGGAGGAGCATTGTCCGCGGCCCCTCGCCGTGCCCGTCGTGGTAGTGCTCGCGCACGAACGGGACGGGCGAGCCCGGGAACACGATGAAGTACATCCGGAACGTGTAGAGGCCGGTGAGGAACGCGCCGATCAGCGCCACCACCCAGAAGACGACGCCGTACCAGTGGTCGTGCAGCGCCGCCGCGATGATCCCGTCCTTCGAGAAGAACCCGGCGAACGGCGGCACGCCGACGAGCGCGAGCGCGCCGGCGAGGAACGCCCAGCGCGTCCACGGCATCAGCTGCCCGATGCCGCTCATCTTGCGGATGTCCTGCTCGCCCGAGAGCGCGTGGATGACGAGCCCGGCGGCCATGAACAGCAGCGCCTTGAAGAAGGCGTGCGTCATCAGGTGGAACATCCCCGCCGAGTACGCGCCGACGCCCGCGCCGAGGAACATGTAGCCGATCTGCGACATCGTCGAGTACGCGATCACGCGCTTGATGTCCGTCTGCACGAGCGCGATCAGCCCGGCGACGAGCAGCGTCGTCGCGCCCATGCCGGCGGCGACCAGCTCCACCGTGCGCGCCTGCTCGAAGATCGGGTGCGTGCGCGCGATCAGGTAGACGCCGGCGGTGACCATCGTCGCCGCGTGGATGAGGGCGCTGACCGGCGTCGGGCCCTCCATCGCGTCCGGCAGCCACGTGTGCAGCGGCACCTGCGCCGACTTCGCCGCCGCGCCGCCGAGCAGGCCGAGCGCGACGAGGTTCACGGTCGTCGAGGAGAGATGCCCCGCCGTTGCGAACGACGCCGCGTACGCGAGCGAATGCGAGTGCGCGATCAGCACGAAGAAGGCGAGCGCCATCGTCGCGTCGCCGATCGCGTTCATGATGAACGCCTTCTTCGCGGCCGCGACCGCCGACGGCTTCTCGTGCCAGAAGCCGATCAGCAGGTACGAGGAGAGGCCGACGAGGCCCCAGCCGGCGAGCAGCAGCAGCAGGTTGCCGCCCTCGACGAGCAGCAGCATCGAGAAGACGAACAGCGACATGTAGGCGAAGTAGCGCCGCTCCTCGTCGTCGCCGTCCATGTAGCCGATCGAGTAGAGGACGATCAGGCCGCCGACGCCGGAGACGATCAGCATCATCATCGTGCTCAGCGGGTCGACGAGCACCTCCAGGCCGATCTTGAAGTTGCCGCTCTGGAGCCACGTCCACGAAGTCGAGAGGACGCCGTGCGCCGAGCCGTGCGCACGCAGGCCGAAGAACGACCAGACCGCTCCCGCGAAGGCGACGAAGACGCTCGCGGTCGAGATCCAGCCGGCGGCGCGGCGGGAGATGCGCGTGCCGGCGAGCGTGATCAGGATCGCGCCGGCGAGCGGCGAGCCCAGGCAGAGCCACGCGCCGGCGGTCATCCGTGCAGCTCCGACAGCGCGTCCACGTCGAGGACGAGCCGGCGCCGGTGGATGGCGACGACGAGGCCGAGGCCGACGCACACCTCCGAGGCGGCGACGGCCATCACGGCGAGCGCGAAGATCTGGCCCGCGCCGTTGCCGGCGTGGCGGGCGAACGCAATCAGCGCGAGGTTCCCGCCGTTCAGCATGATCTCGAGCGAGAGCAGCACGATCAGCGGGTTGCGCCGGATGAGCACGCCCGTCGCCCCCGTGCCGAAGAGGAACGCGGCGATGCCGAGGTACCAGGCGACGCCCGGGCCGAGCACTAGCTCGTCACCTCGCCGCGGCGCGCGTGCGAGCCGAGGATGACGCCGCCGACGGCGGCGACGAGCAGCACGATCGACGTGATCTCGAACGCGAGCAGGTGGTCGGTGAGGAACAGCCGCCCGATCCAGCCCGGCGTGCCGAACGGCGCGTTCACGTGGTCGGAGTGACTCAACCGTCCGCCGGCCTTGAGCCCGATCGCGACGATGATCTCGACGAAGATCGAGGCCGCGGCCAGGATGGCGCCGACCGTCTGCCAGCTCGGGCCGCCCGCCCACGGCGTCTCCTGCCGTGGCCCGACGTACGCGATCACGAACAGGAACATCACCATCACCGCGCCCGCGTACACGAGCACCTGCGCCGCCGCGACGAACTCCGCGGAGAGCAGCAGGTAGAGCACGGCGAGCGAGCCGAGGTTTCCGATCAGCGCGAGCGCCGAGTAGAACGGGTTGGAAAAGGAGACGACGGCGAGCCCGGAGGCGAGACAGGCGAAGCCGGCCGCCACCCAGACGATCCAGACGAGCACGCCTCCCGCCGACGCTGCGACGATCACGAGCTGGTCTTGTAGTAGGGGATCGGCGTGTCGTAGAGCGACTGGTCGGCGAGCGTGACGCGCTTCACCGGGTCGGCGAGCAGCATGTCCTTCGTGTAGATCTGGTCGTCCCGGTTGTGCTCGGAGATCTCGTACTCGTTGCCGAGCGTGATCGCGTCGAACGGGCAGGCGAGCTCGCAGTAGCCGCAGAAGATGCAGCGGCTCATGTTGATCTCGTAGATGCGCGCGTAGCGCTCGCCGGCGGAGACGCGGTTGTCCGGCGTGTTCTCCGCGGGGACGACGCGGATGCAGTCGGCCGGGCACGCCGCCGCGCAGAGCGAGCAGCCGACGCACTTCTCCAGCCCGTTCTCGTGCAGGTGGAGCTTGTGGCGGCCGCGGAAGCGCGGGTAGACCGGCCGCTTGAACTCCGGGTACTGCTGCGTCAGCGGCTTCTTGAAGATCTGCTTGAAGGTGACGCCGAAGCCCTTGAGTGTCGTGGCGGGCTGCATCACGACACCCACACGACGACGAGCGCGGTGACCACCGCGTTGACCGTCGCCACCGGGAGCAGAACCTTCCAGCCGAAGCGCATCAGCTGGTCGTAGCGCAGCCGCGGCAGCGTCGCGCGCAGCCAGATGAACACGAACAGCACGCCGAGCAGCTTCAAGAGGAACCAGAGCGGGCCGAGGTTCCACGGGCCGTGCCAGCCGGAGAAGAAGAGCGTCACCATCAGCGCCGAGAGCGTGATCAGGTTGATGTACTCGGCCATCTGGAACAGGCCCCAGCGCATGCCCGAGTACTCGGTGTGGTAGCCGGCGACGAGCTCCTGCTCCGCCTCCGGCAGGTCGAACGGCGCGCGGCTCGTCTCGGCGATGCCGCCGAAGACGAAGACGAGCATGCCGACGAACTGCGGCGCGACGAAGGGCAGGAACTCGGCCTGCCGGTGCACGATGTCCACGAGCGAGAGCGAGCGGCCGAGGATGACGACGCCGAGCACCGACAGCGCGAGCGAGACCTCGTAGGAGACGAGCTGCGCGCACGTGCGCATCGAGCCGAGCAGCGAGTACTTCGACTCCGACGCCCACCCGCCGACGATGAAGCCGTAGATGCCGATCGAGCCGAGCGCGAAGATCAGCAGCAGCGCGATCGACACGTTCGGCGACCTCGCCGTTCACCTGCCAGTGGTAGATCCTCCAGCCCGAGCCGAACGGGATCACCGAGAAGGCGGCGATCGCCGTGAACGCGGAGACGACCGGGGCGAGGATGTACGGGATGCCGATCGCGCTCGACGGCGCGAACGCCTCCTTGCGGATGAGCTTGATCATGTCCGCGAACGGCTGCAGGACGCCGAACTTGCCGGCCCGGTTCGGCCCGAAGCGCAGCTGCATGCGGCCGAGCAGCTTGCGCTCGAGCCAGGTCATGTACGCGAACAGGAGCAGCACGACGTTGACGATGACGACCGCCTTGATGAGCGAGATCCACCAGGGCTCGGTCACTTCGACACCTCCACCGTGCCCAGGAGGCCGCCGGCGTGCTCGGCCGGCATGCGGGCGACGCCCGCGCGCAAGGACCGGCTGACGCGCACCTGCAGCGTCACGGACGTGCCGTTCGAGCCGACCGTCACGACGTCGCCGGTGGAGAGGCCGCGCGACTTCGCGTCCGCCCGGGAGATCTCGACCTCGGCGGGCGGCCGCTGGAACTGCAGCTCGGGCACGCGCTCGACGGCCGGCCCGGAGAAGAGCGCGTTGTAGGTGACGAGATGGAGGCCGCCGTCCGCCGGGGCCTCCTTCGGCTCGGGCAGCGGCGCAGGCTCGACGTGCTCGGGCGCGCCGGCGTAGACGCGCAGCGGCGCCTGCTCGCCGATCTCGCCGAACGAGAGGTTGCCGAAGCAGCACTCCGACACCTCGGCGAAGATGCCGGCCGCGCTCGGCGGCACGTCGACGCCGAAGCGGGCGGCGAGCCGGGAGATCCACTCCAGCTCGTCCAGCCCGGGCGGCGTCACCGCCTGGCGCAGCCGCTGCAGGCGGCCCTCGAGGTTGACGTACGTGCCGTTGCGCTCGAGGTAGCTCGTGCCCGGCAGGACGAGGTCGGCCCAGCCGGCGGCGAGCCCGTGGAACATCGAGGTGACGAGCACCGCGTCGGCGTGCTCGGCGAGCGCGCGCACGTTCGGGTTGGTCGCGGCCTCGTCGCCCGAGACGACGAGCAGTCCGATCGAGTCCACGTCCGGAGCCTCCTCGTCGGAGGCGGCCGCCCATGCGTCCGCGACCCCGCGGCCGTTCGGCGTCTCGGGCACGAAGAAGGCGCCGCAGCCCTCCTTGTCGGCGAGCCCGAGCCGCTCGGCGAGCGCGGCGACCCGCGCGCCGCCGCCGCCGGGCCCGCACCAGATCAGCACGGCGCGCTCGGCTGCGCGCACGGCGTCCTCGTCCAGCTCGTAGAGCACCCGAGCGCCGTTGCGCCGCGCGGCCTTGATCCAGAGCTCGACGATCGGCGCGCGCTCGGCGACCGGGACGTCGCCGAGCACGACGACGACCTGGGCGTCGCGGATTCCGGACAGCGGCAGCCGGTACGCGTCGAGCGCGTCCAGCACCGGCTCGGGAAGCATCGCCTGGTGCGAGCCGAGGCCCACGCGCAGCAGCTTGGCGAGCGCGTACGCCTGCTCGATCGTCTCCGACCCCGACAGCGCGGTCACGATCCGCCCCTTCGCGGCGCGCAGCAGCTGCTCCGCCTCGTCGAGCGCCTCGTCCCACGAGACGGGCTCGAGGCCGCGGAGCCGCACGCGCTTGATCGGGTCGACGATGCGGTCGGCGGAGCGCAGGTGCGTGAAGGCGAACCGGCCCTTGTCGCAGATCCAGCCCTCGTCGATCTCCGGATGGTTGCGCGACAGGATCCGCTTGACCTTGCCCTCGCGTACGGTCGCGTTCGTGTTGCAGCCGACCGGGCACATGCCGCAGACGGTCGGCACGTTGACGATCTCCCACGGGCGCGCCTCGAAGCGGTACTGCGTCGGCAGCAGCGCGCCGACCGGGCAGAGCTCGGTGACGTTGCCGGTGAACGGCCCCGAGTACGGCTCGTCCTCGAAGGTGGTGATCACCGACAGCGCACCGCGATTCGCGGCGACGAGCTGTCCGTCCTCGCTCACGGTCTCGCTGAAGCGGGTGCAGCGGTAGCAGAGGATGCAGCGCTCGCGGTCGAGCGAGATCGCCGGCGAGATCGGGATCGGCTTCTCGAACGTCGTCTTCTCGAAGTTCATCCGCGTGCTGCCGGGCCCGTAGCGGAAGGTGAGGTCCTGCAGCGGGCACTCGCCGCCCTTGTCGCAGACCGGGCAGTCGAGCGGGTGGTTGACGAGGATGAACTCGAGCGTCGCGTTCTGGCCGTCCGCCGCTTGCTTCGACGTGCGCGCGGTGCGGACGACCATCCCGTCCTGCGCGGTCAGCGTGCAGCCCGCCTGCAGCTTCGGCATGCCGTCCACCTCGACGAGGCACATGCGGCATGCGCCGACCGGCGGCCCGAGCCGCGGCTCGTAGCAGAAGACGGGGATCTCGATCCCGGCCGCGAGCGCCGTCTCGACGATGCCGGTGCCCTTCGGCACGTGCACCTCGCGCTCGTCGATCGTCACGCGGACGAGGTCGGGTGCGCTCATACCGGCCTCACCGACGACTGCGACCAGGTCGCGACCAGGTCGCGACCTGGTCGCATTCCGTAGACGCTCATGTCGCCACCACCGCGTGACCCTGCGCATGCTGATCCACCGGTGCGAAGAGGCCGTCCAGCGTCGAGTCGTGCCCGAAGGGGCAGCCGCCGTGCTCGAGGTGCGCGCGGAACTCCTCCCGGAACTTCGTCACGCAGCTCGCGACCGGCATCGCGGCGGAGTCTCCGAGCACGCAGAGGCACTTGCCGATGATCCGGTCGCAGACGTCGAGCAGCAGCTCGAGATCCTGCTCGCTCGCGGATCCGTGCTCGACCGCCTGCAGCAGCTGCACGAGCCAGCGCGTCCCGACGCGGCACGGCGTGCACTTGCCGCACGACTCGTGCATGTAGAACTGCGCGACGCGGAGCGCGAACTGAACGATGCACGTCCTGTCGTCGATCACCGTGACGACGCCGGAGCCGATGAAGTAGCCCTTGCTCCCGAGCGAGTTCGCGTCGAGGCTCGTGTCGAGATCGGCCGGCGTCATCACCGGGAAGGACGAGCCGCCCATCATCACGGCCTTGAGGGTGCGCCCCTCGGGCACGCCGCCCCCGACCTCCTCGATCAGGTGGCGCGCGGTGATGCCGTGCGGCAGCTCGTAGGCGCCCGGCCGCTTCACGTTCCCGGAGAGGCAGAAGACGCGCGTGCCGGTGGAGTCGGGTGGCGCGCCGATCTCGGCGTACGCGGACGCCCCCACCTCGAGCACCTTGGGCACGGTCGTGATCGTCTCGACGTTGTTGATCAGCGTCGGCGAGGCGTAGAGGCCGGAGATGGCCGGGAACGGCGGCTTCGAGCGCGGCTGGCCGCGCTTGCCCTCGAGCGACTCGAGCAGCCCCGTCTCCTCGCCGCAGATGTACGCGCCGGCGCCGCGGTGGATGACGATCTCGACGTCGGCGAGGATGCCGGCGGCGCGCGCCTGGTCGAGCGCGGCCTGCACCGTCTCGGCCTCCGCGAGGTACTCGCCGCGGATGTAGATGTAGACGTTCTTCGACTGGATCGCGTGCGCTGCGATCAGGCAGCCCTCGATCAGCCGGTGCGGCACGCGCAGCATGATCTCGCGGTCCTTGAACGTCCCGGGCTCCGACTCGTCCGCGTTGACGGTGAGGTAGATCGGCTTGGCGATCTTGTCGGGCGACGGGATGAAGCTCGCCTTGCGGCCCATCGGGAAGAACGCGCCGCCGCGCCCGCGCAGGTTGGACTCGATCAGCTCCTGCGTCACCGCCTGCGGCGTCATCGCGCGTGCGCGCTCGAGCTGCAGGTAGCCGCCGGCCGCGCGGTAGGCCGCGAGCTCGCGGAGCGGGCTCTCCTCCGCGCCGGCGAGGACGAGCACAGGTGCATCAGCCATGGCGCAGCTCCTCGACGATCGCCGGCACGTCCGCCGGCGTCACCGACTGGCGGTAACGATGGTCGACCGCGACGATCGTCGGCGTGCTGCAGCCGCCGAGACACTCGACGGCGCGGAGCGTGATCTCGCCGTCGGCGGTCGTCCCGCCCGGGCCGACGCCGAGCTCGGCCTCGAACGCCTCGAGCACCGCCTGCGCGTTCACGAGCCCGCAGCAGACGTTCGTGCAGACCTCGACCATGTGCCTGCCGACGGGCTCGAGGTGGAACATGTCGTAGAAGCTCGCGACCGACATGCAGTAGGCGGGCGTCAGCTCGAGCGCGTCGGCGACCTCCTCGAACGCCTCGCGCGACAGCCAGCCGTAGCGCTCCTGCGCGAGCCGCAGCGCCGGCAGCACCGCCGACCGCGCACCCGCGGGGTAGAGCTTCTGCACCTCCGCGATCTCGTCGCGCAGCTCGCTCACCGGTCGGTGTCCCCCATCACGGCGTCGAGCGAGCCGACGATCGCGATCAGGTCGGCGATCAGCACGTCCTTGACGCAGGTCGCCGTCGCGCCGAGCGCCGCGAACGACGGCGCGCGGAAGTGCACGCGCCACGGCTTCGGGCCGCCGTCCGAGACGACGTAGACGCCCGACTCGCCGCGCGGCGACTCGATCGCGACGTAGACCTCGCCCTCGGGAACGCGGTAGCCCTCGGTGACGATCTTGAAGTGGTGGATGAGCGACTCCATCGACGTGTGCAGCTCCTCGCGCGGCGGCAGCACCACCTTGCGGTCGTCCGCGATCCACGGCTGACCTTCCATCCGCTCGAGCCGGTCCAGGCACTGGCGGACGATCTTCGTCGACTCCGCCATCTCGTCCATGCGCACGCGGTAGCGGTCGTAGACGTCGCAGCCGGTGTACACCGGGACGTGGAAGTCGACCTGGTCGTACGCGAGATACGGCGAGTCGCGGCGGAGATCCCAGTCGACGCCCGAGCCGCGCAGGACCGGGCCCGACTGCCCGAGGGCGATCGCGTCCTCGGCGGAGAGCAGGCCGACGCCCTTCGTCCGCTTGAGCCAGATCTGGTTGCGGTCGAGCAGCGTGAGGTAGTCGTCGAGCGCGTGCGGCATCCAGTCGACGAACGCGCGGCACTCGGGGAAGAAGCCGGCCGGGATGTCCTCGGCGAGCCCGCCCGCCTGGAAGTAGCGGGTGTGCATGCGCTGGCCGCACACCTGCTCGACGAGGTCGAGGATCGTCTCGCGCTCGCGGAAGCAGTACCAGAACATCGAGATCGCGCCCAGCTCGAGCGCCGCCGTGCCGAGGAAGACGAGATGCGAGTGGAGCCGGTTCAGCTCGCAGAGGAGCATCCGAGTCCACGTCGCCTTCTCCGGCACCTCGAGCTCGAGCAGCTTCTCGATCGCGAGCACGAAGACGAGCTCGTTGTTCTGGTAGCTGACGTAGTCGACGCGCGACGGGTACGTGATCGCCTTCCACCACGTCTTCTGCTCCATGCTCTTCTCGAAGCCCGTGTGCAGGTAGCCGATCACGGCCGAGATCCCGACGACCCGCTCGCCGTCGAGGTCGACGATCAGGCGCAGCACGCCGTGCGTGGACGGATGGTTCGGGCCGAAGTTGACCTGGAGGATGTCGTCCGTCTCGCGCAGCGCCGGCGGGACGTCGAGGATGGTCGGCACGCGGGCCGGGATGCGCGAGCCCTCGTACGGCGCGATCGTCATTCGGCGTCCGAGAAACGCACCGGCTCGCCGCCGATCGGGTAGTCCTTGCGCAGCGGGTGCCCGTCCCAGTCGTCCTCGAGCAGGATGCGCGTCAGGTTCGGGTGGCCGGCGAACTCGATCCCCATCAGGTCGAACTGCTCACGCTCGTGCCAGTCGGCGGTCGGCCACACGGAGACGACGCTCTGCACCGGGTCGCCGTCGTCGAGCCAGCACTGGAGCCGGACACGCGGGGCCCCTTGCCGCAGCGCCAGGAGGTGGTAGCTGACCGAAAAGCGCTTCGGCTTCGGTTGCGGCACCGCCTGGTAGCCCTGCGTCATCGGGTGGTTGAGGTCGCGGCCGGCTGCGGTGCCGATGTAACCCGAGACGGTGTGCGCGTCCCAGCCGAGGTAGTCGGTCGCGACGAGGTCGGCGAGGAACGCGAAGCCGAGCTCGTCGCGGGCGTACAGGCACGCGGCGCGGATCTGCTCGCGCTCGACGACGACGGTCGTCTCGCCGTGCCCCTCCCTCGCCTCGACGAACCCGGGGACCGCCTCGAAGCTCACGTCGCCACCTCGCGGCGCTCGTACGCTCCCGGCACGCCGGCCTGGTGCGCCTCGTGGAGGCGGATGATCCCCTCCATCAGCGCCTCCGGCCGCGGCGGGCAGAAGGGGATGTAGATGTCGACCGGCACGATCCGGTCGACGCCCTGGAGGATCGCGTAGTTGTTGAACATGCCGCCCGAGCTGGCGCAGGCGCCCATGGCGATCACCCACTTCGGCTCCAGCATCTGGTCGTAGATCTGGCGCAGCGGCTCGGCCATCTTGTGCGACACGCGGCCGGAGACGATCAGCAGGTCGGCCTGGCGCGGCGAGGAGCGGAAGGCCTCCATGCCGAAGCGGGCGAGGTCGTAGCGCGCGCCGACGATCGACATCATCTCGATCGCGCAGCACGCGAGCCCGAACGTGTCGGGCCACATCGACTTCGTCTGCGCCCAGCGCACCGCCTTGTCGAGCGTCGTCAGGCCGAGCGCCTGCTCGAGCTCCTCGACGCCGAGCTCCTCCTCGAAGTGCGACGGCCCCTTCGTCGGCCACAGCAGCCGCTCCGACTGGAGGCCGTAGTCGCGGAGGCGCTTCACCATTCGAGCGCGCCCTTGCGCCAGATGTACACGTAGGCGACGAGCAGGATCAGGATGAAGAAGGCGAACTCGACGAACCCGAACCAGCCGAGCGCGTGCAGCTGCACGGCGAGCGGGTAGAGGAAGACGATCTCGATGTCGAAGACGATGAAGAGCATCGCCGTCAGGTAGAAGCTCACGGTGAAGCGCTGCGGCTTCATCTGCCCCTGGGAGACCCCGGACTCGAACGGGATCACGCGCGCCCGGGTCCGCCGCACCGGCCGCTGCGCGAAGACAAAGGACATCACCAGCATCGTGACCGGAATGGCGAGCGCCATGAGCCCGTAGATGAGGAACGGCAGCCAGTCGCGGAGCATCCCGGGGGTTGACGTTATCAACCCGGCCCCTGCACGAGCGGGAGGAGATCCCGCGTAGCCAAGCGTGAGGCAGGTGTTACAAAGTCGGGAACAGGGACACGTCGATCGTCGTTGCTACGCTTGTACGGATGGAGATTCAGGAGCGCACCGAGCAGGTCGTGTCGCTGACGCCGTCGGCGGCGGACAAGATCCGCGCGCTGATGGCGGAAGAGTCCGACGTCACGGTGCTCCGCGTCGCCATCGAGGGCGGCGGCTGCTCCGGGTTCCAGTACGGCCTCGGCTTCGACCGCGGCGCCCAGGAGGGCGACCACGAGTTCGAGTGCGAGGGCGTCAAGGTCGTCGTCGATCCCTTCAGCGCGCCCTACCTCACGGGCGCCACCGTCGACTACCTCGAGACGATCCAGGAGTCCGGCTTCAAGATCGACAACCCGAACGCCGTCTCCTCCTGCGGCTGTGGCCACTCCTTCCAGGTGGCCGACGGCGAAGCGCCCGAAGAGGGCGCGCACGGCTGCGGCTCCGGCTGCAGTCACTGACGGTCGTCTAGGGCGAAGGTTTACGACTGCGACCAGGTCGCGACCTGGTCGCTGCCGTTGGCCTGGCTGCGGCCTTCCCCGGAGGCAGGCGCCGCCGCACGGCCACTAGCATCTTCTTCCGATGAGCTCGCTCCGTGTCGCCGTGGTCGGATCGGGGCCGGCCGGCTTCTACGCGGCCGGCGCGCTGCTCGGGGCCGACGTGCCCGTCGAGGTCGACCTGATCGAGCGGCTGCCGACGCCGTGGGGCCTCGTCCGGCTCGGCGTCGCACCCGACCATCCCAAGATCAAGTCCGTCTCGCGCGCGTACGAGAAGATCGCCGCGAAGCCGGGCTTCCGCTTCCTCGGCAACGTCGAGGCCGGCCGCGACCTCACGCACGCCGACCTCTGCCGGCTCTACGACGCGGTGCTCTACGCCGTCGGCGCCCAGACCGACCGGCGCATGGGCGTCCCCGGCGAGGACCTGCCCGGCTCGTGGCCGGCCACCGAGTTCGTCGCCTGGTACAACGGCCACCCCGACTACCAGGACCTCGACTTCGACCTCTCCGTCGAGCGGGCCGTGGTCGTGGGGGCCGGCAACGTCGCCGTCGACGTCGCCCGCATGCTCGCGCTGACGCCCGAGGAGCTCGACGTGACCGACACGACGGACGCGGCCATCGCGGCGATCAGCGGCGCGGCGATCAAGGAGATCGTCATGGTCGCGCGGCGCGGCCCGGCCCAGGCGGCGTTCACGACGCCCGAGCTGATCGAGCTCGGAGAGCTCGCGGGCGCCGACGTGATCGTCGACCCCGCCGACCTCGAAGGCGCCGAGGCGACCGACACGAACTCCGAGCGCAATCTCGAGGTGCTGCGCGAGTACGCCGCGCGCGCCCCCGCCGGGAAGCCGAAGCGGCTCGTGCTCCGCTTCCTCAGCTCCCCGGTCGCCCTCCTCGGCGACGAGCGCGTCGAGGCGATCGAGCTCGTGCGCAACCGGCTCGAGCCGGACGCGCAGGGGCAGCTTCGCGCCGTCGCGACGGACGAGCGCGAGACCCTCCCGTGCGGCCTCGTCTTCCGCAGCGTCGGCTACCAGGGCGTCCCGGTCGCGGACGTCCCCTTCGACGAGCGCCGCGCGACGATCCTGAACGACGGCGGCCGGGTCTCCCCCGGCGTCTACTGCGCCGGCTGGATCAAGCGCGGCCCGAGCGGCGTCATCGGCACGAACAAGAAGGACGCGACCGAGACCGTCGAGCTGCTGCTCGAGGATCTCCGCGACGCGCCCCGCAAGGGCGGCAGCGCCGCCGAGGTCGACGCCCTCCTGGCCGAACGCGGCGTGCGCCCCGTCTCCTACGCCGGCTGGTGCGCCATCGACGAGGCCGAGTGCGCCGCCGGCGGGAAGCTGGGCCGCCCCCGTGTGAAGCTCGTCACCTGGGAAGATCTGCTCGAGGCGGCGGAGAGCGTCGCCGCGGAAACGGCGTAGCGAAACGAGGGGGCCATGAGCGAGCTGTGGGGCAGCGAGACGACGAAGGCGATCGCCAACTTCCCCGTCTCCGGAGAGCCGATCCCGGCGCCTGTCGCCCGCTGGCTCGGCCGCATCAAGGGCGCTGCCGCGCGCGTGAACGCCGACCTCGGCCTCCTCGACCGGGGCAAGGCCGAGCGGATCGCCGCCGCCGCCGACCGCATCGCCCGGGGCGAGCTCGACGACCAGTTCCCGATCGACGTCTTCCAGACCGGCTCGGGCACCTCCTCGAACATGAACGCGAACGAGGTGATCGCCACCCTCGCCGGCGAGGGCGTCCACGCGAACGACGACGTCAACATGGGCCAGTCCTCGAACGACGTCTTCCCCTCGGCGGTGCACCTCGCCGCGCTCGACGAGATCGCCAACGACCTCCTGCCCGCCCTCGACCAGCTCGGAAGCTCGCTCGAGGCGAAGGCCCGCGAGTTCGCCGACGTCGTCAAGTCCGGCCGCACCCACTGGATGGACGCCGTCCCCGTCACCCTCGGCCAGGAGTTCGCCGGCTACGCCGCCCAGGTGCGCCAGGGCTCGGCCCGGCTGCGCGACGCGATGCCGCGGCTCGGCCAGATCCCGCTCGGCGGTACCGCGACGGGTACCGGGCTCAACACCCACCCCGAGTTCGCCGCCCGCGTGCGCGCGATCCTCACCGCCGAGACCGGGCTCGCCATCTCGGCTCCCGCCGACCCGTTCGAGGCCCAGGCGGCCCGCGACGGCATCGTCGAGGCCTCCGGCGCCCTCAAGACGGTTGCCGTCTCGCTGACGAAGATCGCCAACGACATCCGCTACCTCGGCTCCGGCCCCCGCGCCGGCCTCGGCGAGATCGTCCTGCCCGAGCTCCAGAAGGGCAGCTCGATCATGCCCGGGAAGGTCAACCCGGTCATGCCCGAGGTCGTCACCCAGGTGGCCGCCCAGGTGATCGGCAACGACACCGCGATCGCGATCGGCGGCATGCAGGGCCACTTCGAGCTGAACGTGTTCGTGCCCCTGCTCGCCCGCAACATCCTCGACTCCGTGAAGCTGCTGGCGAGCTCCTGCCGCCTCTTCGCCGACAAGTGCGTGGACGGGATCCAGGCCAACCGGGAGACGGCCGAGCACTACGCCGAGCTGACGCTCTCGGCCGCGACCGCGCTCAATCCGTACATCGGCTACGACCGGGCGGCGGAGATCGTCAAGGAGGCCGCCTCCTCGGGCCGCTCCCTCCGCGAGGTGGCCCGCGAGAAGGGCGTCGAGGAGTCGGTCCTCGACCAGGCGCTCGACTACCGCGCCATGGCGAAGCCGCACGGCTCGTAGGGCGAATTTCCCCTGTTCAAAGCTTGACGGTGGCCCGGTCCCGGGTCACACTCAGTCGGCCGATCAGGGGGGTTGACCGAGGGCGCGTCGCCGGATGGCGGTCGGGCCGGTCGGAGGTCGACTGAACGTGAGGGGAGAGGAGACAGCAGTGAGGAGTAGTCGTGTCGGCAGGCCGGCGGGGCGGCGTCATGCCTCCAGGAACGCGATCTGGATCGCCCTGTCCGTAGCAGCCTTCGTCGCGCTCAGCGTCGTCTCGGCGGCGGGCGCGTCGAACAAACCAATCGTGGCGCCGAACGTCGGCCAGAGTTTCACGCCGGTGTCGACGCCGATCGGGATCTCGAACAAGCCGACGACGCTCGTCGTCCAGCTCAGCGGGGATCCGATCACCGTCCAAGACTCCAACGCGGCGTCGCCGCTCTCGCAAGGGCAGAAGGACTCGATCCGCGGCCAGCTCAGGAGCCAGCAGGCGCCTGTGGCCCAGCAGATCCAGTCGCTCGGCGGCCATGTGCTGGCGAGCTACCAGGCCGCGTACAACGGCTTCAAGGTGCAGATCGCCGCGAACAAGGCGGCGGCGCTGGCCGCGCTCCCGGGCGTCACCGGCGTGTTCGCGCTCCCGGTCTACAAGCCCGACAACATCCACGGCATCCCGCTCGTCGGCGGGCCGCAGGTGTGGGACGCGATCGGCGGCAACTTCCACGGCGAGGGGATCAAGATCGCCGACATCGACACCGGCATCGACTACACGCATGCCGACTTCGGCGGTAGCGGCAATCCGATGGACTACCTCAACGCGCTCGCCTCCGACACGCTGCCGGCGAACCCGCTGTGGTTCGGGCCGAGCGCGCCGAAGGTGAAGGGCGGCACCGACCTCGTCGGCGACGCGTACGACGCGAGCTCGTCGAATCCGGCGATCAACACGCCGGTGCCGGACCCGAACCCGCTCGACTGCAACAGCCACGGCACGCACACCGCCGGGACGATGGCGGGCTTCGGCGTCCTCTCCACGGGCGCCACCTATCACGGCCCGTACAACGCGACGACGGTCTCGAGCCAGCAGTGGAACGTCGGCCCCGGCATGGCGCCGCTGGCCGACATCTACTCGGTGAAGATCTTCGGTTGCAACGGCTCGACGAACGCGACGATCGACGCCATCGAGTGGGCAGTCGACCACAACATGGACGTGATCAACATGTCGCTCGGCTCGCCGTTCGGGGCCACCGACAGCCCGGACGCCGTCGCCGCCTCGAACGCGGCGAAGGACGGCGTGATCGTCGTCTCGTCGGCGGGCAACGAGGGCCCCAACCCGTACATGACGGGCGATCCGGCCTCGGGCAGCGGCGTCATCAGCGCCGCCGCGAGTGATCCGACGCAGTCGTTCCCGGCTGCGAACGTCACGCTGAGCACCGGCACGACGCTGACGGGGATCGTCGCCAACGGCTTCGCGCCGCTCCCGGCCGGGCCGTTCAACATCCAGGTCATCTACAGCAGCCCCGGCGTGATCAGCCTCGGCTGCTACGGCCAGGATCCGGCGATCACGACGCCGAACACGTTCATCGTCGTCGCCCGCGGCAGCTGTGCGCGCGTCGCGAAGGCGATCTTCGGCCAGCAGGCGGGCGCCGCCGGAGTGATCATGGTCAACAACTCGTCGGCGTTCCCGCCGTACGAGGGCCCGATCACCAGCGACCCGGATGCGCCCGGCCCGCCGCTGTTCGGCGGCTTCCACTACAGCGTGACCATCCCGTTCCTCGGCGTGCAGGGCGGCAGCAACCCGTCCGCGTCCGCCAACGGCACGGCACTGATCGCCGCGGACGGCGGCACGCTGACGGAAGGTGCAACGACGATCGCGAACCCGGGGTTCGAGGCGCTCGCGAGCTTCAGCTCGTGGGGCCCGGCGACCGGGTCGAGCGCGCTCAAGCCGAACGTCACGGCTCCGGGCGTGAGCATCTTCTCGGCCGGCATGGGCACGGGTATCGGACCGCAGAACGACTCCGGCACCTCGATGGCCGCGCCGCACGTCACCGGTGAGGCTGCGCTCGTGAAGCAGGCGCATCCGGGCTGGCGGCAGGTGAAGTACTGGGTGGCCGCGATCGAGAACACGGCCGACCCGAGCATGGTCAACGGGTTCGCGATGCGGGGGTCCGGTTCGGGCTTCGCGCAGGCGCTGCCCGCCGTCCAGACCCAGGTCGTGGCGCTCGGCGACCGCGACAACGGCGACCTGAGCTTTGGCTTCAACGAGCTCAGCCGCAACTACAACGACGTCGGCTTCATCCGGCTGAAGAACTTCGGCAACGCGCCGGCGAGCTTCAGCGTGGCCGACGGTCTGGACGCGGGGAGCCCGCACTCGACGTCGCTCCCGTCGCACGTGACCGTCTTCGGTCACGGCGGCGAGGCGCTCGTCCCCGTGCGGCTCTCGGTTCCGGCGGCCTCGGCCGGCGGTGCTGCCGTGCCCTGCGCGGGTGTCACCTGCGCGAGCACTCCGTTCAGCGACGTGTCGGGGGAGATCACGCTGACCCCGGACGCCGGGAGTAACAACGGCGTGTCGCTCCACGTGCCGTACTACATGGTCCCGCAGGCCGTCTCGGACGTCGACGTCCACGGGATCAACACGAGCCAGCTGAGGAAGACGGGCCACGCCAACGCGGTCGTCACGAACAGCCGCTTCGTGCCCGCCACCGGCACCGCCGACTGGTACGCGTGGGGGATCAAGGACAAGCGGGATCACGGGCTGAAGTCGAACGACCTGAAGGCCGTCGGCGTCCAGTCCTTCCCGACCGCTCCGGCGCCCTCGGGTGAAGGCACCGGCTTCCTCGCCTTCGCGATCGCGACGAACCACCGCTGGTCGAACGCGGCGATGGACGAGTTCGACATCTACGTCGACGTGAACAACGACGGGGTGCCGGACTACGACGTCGTCGAGGCCGACTACGGCGCGCTCACCTCGCCCGACTTCAACGGGGTGGCCGCCGTGGCCGTGTTCGACCTCAACGAAGGCGGCGGGACGATCAACTACCTGGCCGATGCACCGACCGACAGCAGCACGATGGTGCTGGGGGTCGACTTCTCCCAGTTGACCGACTCGAATCCGGCGACGTCCCTGGGCGGGGCGAACCAGCGCTTCACGTACTCGGTGGTTGCGACCGGCCTGACGGACGGCACGGTCGACACGAGCGACAACAGCGCGGTGTTCAACCCGTTCACCCCGGCGGTGAGCACGGGCATGTTCGACGTGCTGCCTCCCGGCGGTTCGGCGACCGAGAACCTGACGGTCAACACGGCCGAGCAGGCGCTCTCGCCGGCGCTCGGCTGGATGGTCGTCAGCCACGAGAACAACAGCAACAACGAGGCGAACTTCATCGAGTTGCCGCCTCCGCCCTCGCCCCCGCCGGGGCATCACCACTAGGGCAGTCGTTCGCACGCGGTAGGACGCGAGGGCCGGCGGCGACGCCGGCCCTCGCTCCTCGAGCGGCAGTGCATGTAGCGCTTTGGAGGGCTTGACGAGCCGCCGGGCCCCGACAACACTCAGGAGCAGTATCTGGGGGTCGGCTGAGGGCGCGCTGCGGCAGGCGGCCGGGCACGAATCAGCTCCGACGAACTGAAGGTGCGGCGAGAGGAGCAGATCGTGAAGACGAGGCAGCTGGTGGTCGCGGCCGCCTGCGTTGCCCTGAGCGTGGTCTCGGCGGCAGGCGCGGCGAACAAGCCCGTACAGGCACCGACGGCGGGCCGGGAGTTCCGGCCGGTCTACACCCCGATCGGAGCGTCGAGCAAGCCGACGACGCTCGTCGTCCAGCTCAGCGGGGATCCGATCACCGTGGCGGACGCGGGCGCGGCCTCGCCGCTCTCGCAGGGGCAGAAGGACTCGATCCGCAGCCAGCTCAAGGGACAGCAGGCGCCGGTGGCCAAGCAGATCCAGTCGCTCGGCGGGCACGTGCTGGCGAGCTACCAGTCCGCGTACAACGGCTTCAAGGTGCAGATCGCCGCGAACAAGGCGGCGGCGCTGGCGGCGCTCCCGGGCGTCACCGGCGTGTTCCCGCTGCCGACGTACAAGCCGGACAACGTCACCGGCGTGCCGCTCGTGGGTGGGCCGCAGGTGTGGGACGCCGTCAACGGCAGCTTCCACGGCGAGGGGATCAAGATCGCCGACATCGACACCGGCATCGACTACACGCACGCCGACTTCGGCGGTAGCGGCAACCCGGCGGACTACCTGACGGCGCTCGCCTCCGACACGCTCGCTCCGAACCCGCTGTGGTTCGGGCCCAGCGCGCCGAAGGTGAAGGGCGGGATCGACCTCGTCGGCGACAACTACGACGCGAGCTCCCCCGACCCGGCCCGGACGACTCCTCAGCCCGACCCCAACCCGCTCGACTGCAGCGGCCACGGGACGCACACGGCCGGCACGATGGCGGGCTTCGGCGTGCTCGCCGACGGCTCCCGCTACACCGGGCCGTACAACGCGACGACGGTCTCGTCCAACTCCTGGAACGTCGGCCCCGGCATGGCGCCGAAGGCAGATCTGTACGCCGTGCGGATCTTCGGCTGCCAGGGCACGACGAGCGCGGTCATCGACGGCATCGAGTGGGCCGTCGACCACAACATGGACGTGATCAACATGTCGCTCGGTACGCCGTTCGGCGCCACCGACACTCCCGACGCGGTCGCCGCCTCGAACGCGGCGAAGGACGGCATCATCGTCGTCTCGTCCGCCGGGAACGAAGGCTCGAACCCGTACATGACGAACGACCCCGCATCGGGCAGCGGCGCGATCAGCGTCGCCGCGCTCGACTCGCACTCGGCGCTTGCAGGCGCCGACCTGAAGACGTCGAGCGGCAACGTCGGCCTCACGCGCTCGAACAACGCCGTCTTCGCCGACGGCCTGTCCGCGCCGGTCTACGTCGTCGCGCCGAATCCGTCGTCCGTCGACGACGGCCCGGCCGACAACGGCCCGATCGGGCTCGGCTGCGATCCCGCCGACTACATGGGCGCCGCCGGGACGATCGTCGTCATGCAGCGCAGCAGCCAGGGCGGCTGCGACCGCGTGACGCGCGCGATCCTCGCCGAGAACGCGGGCGCCGTGGCCGCCGTGCTCGTGAACGACGCGGCCGGCTATCCGCCGTTCGAAGGCGACATCGCCAACCCGACCACCGGCAACACCGTGCAGATCCCGTTCTTCGGCGCTCTCGCCGCCGACACCGCGGCGCTCCTGCACGCGGCCGGGACGGCCGGAACGCTCTCGCACGACGCGACGGTGGCCAACCCGCAGTTCGAGACCCTGGCGAGCTTCGACTCGTGGGGTCCCGCGACCGGCACGAGCGACCTGAAGCCGAACCTCGTCGGCCCCGGTGTCGGCATCGCGTCGGCGGGCTTCGGCACCGGCAGCGGCGCCCTCGTCCTCTCGGGAGGCTCGATGGCCGCGCCGCACGTCAGCGGTGAGGCGGCGCTCGTCAAGCAGGCGCATCCGAGCTGGCGGCAGGTGAAGTACTGGACGGCCGCGATCGAGAACACGGCCGACCCGAGCATGGTCAACGGCTACGCGATGCGCGGCGCCGGCGCCGGACTCGCCCAGGCCCTGCCTGCCGTGCGGACGCAGGTGGTCGCGCTCGGCGAGCGTGACAACGGCTCGCTGAACTTCGGCTTCAACGAGCTCAGCCACAACTTCGGCTCCGTCGGCTTCATCAGGCTGAAGAACTTCGGCAACGCCGCGGTGACGTTCAGCGTGTCGGATGCGGCAGACGGCGGCAGCCCGCACTCGACGGCGTTCCCGTCGAGCGTGACCGTGTTCGGTCACGGCGGCGAGGCCCTCCTGCCGGTCCGGCTCACCGTTCCGGCGGCGACCGCCGGCGGCGCAGCCGTCCCGTGCGCGGGCGTCGTGTGCGGCAGCACCGCCTTCAACGACGTCTCCGGCCAGATCACGCTCACCCCGGCCGGCGCGGGCAACAACGGCGTGACGCTGCGCGTGCCCTACTACATGGTCCCGCAGGCGGTATCCGACGTCGCCGTGCACCCGGTCAACGCCAACCAGCTGCGCAGGACCGGCAGCGCCAAGGCGGTCGTGACGAACAGCGGCCGCGCACCCGCCGCCGGCACCGCCGACTGGTACGCGTGGGGGATCAAGGACAAGCGCGACCACGGCCTGAGGTCGAACGACCTCCAGGCGGTCGGCGTCCAGTCCTTCCCGGGCTCGCAGTTCATGGCCTTCGCGATCTCGACCAATCACCGCTGGTCGAACGCGGCGATGGACGAGTTCGACATCCTCGTCGACGTCAACGGCGACGGGTCTCCCGACTACGACGTCGTCGCCGCCGACTTCGGCGCGCTCACGAGTGGCAACTTCGACGGCGTGGACGCTGTCGCGGTCGTCGATCTCTCTACGGGCGCGATCTCGCTCAACTACCTCGCAGACGCCCCGGCCGACAGCAGCACGATGGTGCTGCCGGTCGACTTCGCCCAGCTCACCGACGGGAATCCGGCCACGTCGCTCGGCGGCGTGAACCAGCGGATCAGCTACACGGTGATGGCCGCCGGCCTGACGGACGGCACCCTGGACACGAGCGACATGACCGGCGTCTTCAACCCGTTCAACCCGGCCGTCAGCACGGGCATGTTCGACGAGCTGGTGCCGGGCGCCGCGGCGACGGAGACGCTGACCGTCAACGCGGCCGAGCAGGCGCACACGCCGGCGCTCGGCTGGATGATCGTCAGCCACGAGAACCCGAGCGGCAGCGAGGCGAGCTTCATCGCAGCGCCGCAGCCGCCGAGCTCGCACCACTGACGGAGCGGACCCCCTGGTGTCAGGCACGTGCCTGACACCGGGGGTGGCTCCTCAGTACGAGACGGCGCCGCTTCCGGTCGCTGCGGCGTGCCGCTGCTCGTCGGCGCGGTAGCTCGAGCGGACGAGCGGGCCGGCGAAGACGGAGCCGAAGCCGAGCGCCTCGCCCTGCTCGCGCAGCCGGCGGAACTCGTCCGGGTGCACCCAGCGGTCGATCGGCGCGTGCTTCGAGCTCGGCTGCAGGTACTGGCCGATCGTGACGACGTCGACGCCGTGCGCGCGCAGGTCGCGCAGCGTCTCGACGACCTCCTCGTTCGTCTCGCCGAGCCCGACGATGATCCCCGACTTCGTCAGCACGTCGTAGTCGGCGAGCTCCTTCGCCCGCGCGAGCAGCCACAGCGCCTTGTCGTAGCTCGCCTTCGCGCCGCGCATGCGCGCGTGCAGACGGCGGACGGTCTCGATGTTGTGGTTGAAGACGTCGGGGCGGGCGGCGAGCACGGTGCGGAGCGCCTCCTCCTCGACGCCGAGGAAGTCGGGTGTGAGCACCTCGACGGTCGAGTCGGGCAGCTTCGCCTTGAGCGCGCGGATCGTGGCCGCGTAGTGGCCGGCGCCGCGGTCGGGGACGTCGTCGCGGTCGACCGAGGTGACGACGACGTGCTTGAGCTCCATCTGCGCCGCCGCCTGGGCGACGCGGAGCGGCTCGAGCTGGTCGGGGGGCGCCTCCGGCTTGCCGGAGTTGACGTAGCAGTAGCGGCACGCCCGGGTGCAGGTCTCGCCGAGGATCTGGAAGGTGGCCGTGCCCCGGCCCCAGCACTCGGAGATGTTCGGGCAGCGCGCCTCCTCGCAGATCGTGTTCAGCGACAGCCCGTGCACGAGCTTCTGCACGTCGAAGTAGCGGCCGTCCCTCGAGGGCGCCCGCACCTTCATCCACTCCGGCCGGCGCGGGCGCTCGGCGACGGGAAGCGAGGTCTCCACGGGGATCCAGTCTAGTTTGCGGTGCCCGGGCGGCGGCAGCTACGCTAAGCGGACTAACCAGTCCGCTTAGGTAGGAGAGCCATGCGCCACTCGACGAACCCCTGGGTGATCCTCGTCCTCATCTGCTTCGCGCAGTTCATGGTCGTTCTGGACGCGACCGTCGTGAACGTCGCGCTTCCCTCGATCCAGACCGATCTCGGGCTCTCCGAGGCGAACCTCCAGTGGATCGTCAACGCGTACACCCTCGTCTTCGGCGGCTTCCTGCTGCTCGGCGGGCGGGCCGGCGACCTGCTCGGCCGCAAGCGGCTCTTCCTCGGCGGGCTCGTCGTCTTCACCGCCGCCTCGCTGCTCGACGGCCTCGCCGTCAACTCGGGGATGCTGATCGGCTCGCGCGGGCTGCAGGGGCTCGGCGCGGCGTTCATCTCGCCGGCGGCGCTCGCGATCATCTCGACCACCTTCAAGGAAGGCGCCGACCGCGCGAAGGCGCTCGGTGTCTGGGCCGCGATCGCGATCGGCGGCAGCGCCGTCGGGCTCGTGCTCGGCGGCGCGCTCACGCAGACGCTGTCGTGGCCGTGGATCTTCTTCATCAACGTCCCCGTCGGCGTGGCCGTGTTCCTCGCCTCGCTGCGGCTCGTGCCCGAGTCGAAGGACGAGACGGCGCACCGGAGCTTCGACATCGCCGGCGCGGTCAGCGTCACGGGCGGCTTGATGACGCTCGTCTACGCGATCGTGACGGCGCAGCGCGACGGCTGGGGCTCGGCGCAGGCGATCGGCACGTTCGTCGTCGCCGTGGCGCTGCTGGTCGGCTTCGTCTTCGTCGAGCTGCGCGCGAAGGCGCCGCTCGTGCGGCTCTCGATCTTCCGCACGCGCTCGCTGACCACCGCGAACGTCGTCATGTTCCTCGTCGCGTCGGGACTGTTCGCGATGTTCTTCTTCAACTCGCTGTACATCCAGCGCGTGCTCGGCTTCGGCCCGTTGAAGGCGGGCCTCGCGTTCCTGCCGTTCACGGCGGGGATCATCGTCTCGGCCGGATTCGCGTCGAACTTCGCGCCGAGGATCGGCGTGCGTCCGATCGCCGTCGGCGGGATGGTCGTCACGAGCATCGGCATGCTCCTGCTGACGCGGCTGCCCGTCCACGGCTCGTACGCCGCCGACGTCCTGCCGTCGCTCGTGGTCACCTCGCTCGGGCTCGGCTGCGTCTTCCTGCCGCTCACGCTCGTCGCGACGACGGGCCTCGAGAACGAGGACCAGGGGCTCGCGTCGGGTCTCTTCAACACGTCGCAGCAGGTCGGGGGCGCGCTCGGGCTCGCGATCCTCTCCACGTTCGCTGCGAGCGCGACGAACGGCGACCACGGCGTCTCCCAGTCGGCGGCGCTCGTCAACGGCTTCCACGTCGCCTTCGCGGGCGGCGCCGTCTTCGTCCTCGTCGCCCTCGTCGCGCTCCTCGCGCTGCTGCGGCGCCACCACGTCGAGCAGATCGAGGCGGAGGCGGCCACGGTGCCCGCGGCGTGAAGACCCTGCGCGCAGATGCCCGGCGCAACCTCGACAGGCTGCTCGAGGCGGCGTCGGAGTGCTTCGCCGAGGGAGGCGCCGACGTGAGCGTGGACGAGATCGCCCGCCGGGCCGGGGTCGGCCACGGAACCGTCTTCCGGCGCTTCCCGACGAAGGAGGCGCTGCTCGCCGAGGTGGTGCTCGAGCGGATCCGCGAGCTGACGCGCCGGGCCGAGGCGGCGATCGAGGAGGCGGACGCCGGCGCGGCCTTCGACCGCTTCTTCCGCTTCGCCGCCGAGACGTACGCGCGCGACCGCGCGCTCGTCGAGCGGTTCGACAGCTGCCTCGAGACCGAGGAGGTGACCGCGCTGGAACTCGCCGTGGGACGGCTCGTCTGGCGCGCGCAGCGCGCAGGAGCGCTGCGCCGCGACGTCACCGCCCTGGACGTGCTCGAGCTCGTCCCCACCGGGAGCCGCCATCCCGACGTCATCCTCGACGGGCTGCGCGGCAGGCGTCTCTAGAGACGCAACCTGGTTTGAACCAGGTTGCGGTCTCTTCACCGCTTCGCGAGCTCCGCGTGGACGGGCTGCGCCCACAGGCCGATGTCCCCGGCCGGGAGCTCGTCGAAGGCGAGGCCGAAGACCTCGCCGAGCGCCGCGACCGCGTGCGGCCGAACGTCGTCGACCGTCACCGGCTTGCCGGTCTCGCGCGCGACCGTCGTGAACGTCGCGTCCTCGAGCCCGCACGCGGTGATCCAGTCCGTGAACGGCGCCGGGTCGAGGTCGACGTTGAGCGCGTAGCCGTGCGTCGTGACCCAGCGCGAGACGTGCACGCCGATCGACGCGATCTTGCGCGGCGGCCGACCGATCCACACTCCGGTCAGCCCCTCCAGCCTCTGCCCTTCCAGTCCGAACGGTGCAATCGTTCGGACCACGGCCTCCTCGAGGTCGCGGACGTACCGCTTCACGTCGCGTCCGTGCCGTTTCAGGTCGAGGATCGGGTAGCAGACGAGCTGCCCCGGCCCGTGGAAGGTGGACTTGCCGCCGCGGTCGGTCTCGACGATCTCCACCGCCGCCTCCCCGGGCAGGTGGAGCTCCGCCGACTCGTCGGTGCGGCGCCCGAGCGTGACCACGGGCGGGTGCTCGAGCAGGAGCACCGTGTCGGGGATCGCGCCCTGCGAGACGGCGCCGGCGAGCGAGCGCTGCAGGTCCCAGGCCTCGCGGTACGGCACTGTGCCGAGCTGCATCAGATAGGCGCCCCGGGCCACACCGTCAGGGTAGCGCCCTCGATCCGGGCGAAGTACCGATGGCCGCGCGGGCCGCCGGCCCGAAGCTGAGGTCCCGCCACCAGGAGCGTGTTGAGATGAACGTCGGCGATCTCGTCCTCTGCGAGGCCTTCTCCTGCGTCGACGTCGACGTCGACCGCTACACCGTCCCGCCCGGGCCCAAGAAGCTCGACGAGGTGACGATCCTGATGGTCGCGGAAGTGCCGCCGCCGGACTCTGCGGACTGGTTCTACGCCGGCGACGACGCGCTGTTCGCGCGCACCACCGTGCAGGCCTTCCGCGACGCAGGCGAGGACGTCCGCTCGATCCAGGACGTGCTCGACCTCGGCGTCTACCTCACGACGGCGGTCAAGTGCGGCAAGAGCGACCACGCGATCTCGACGGAGACCGTCCGGACGTGCTCGGTGCTGCTCGAGGCCGAGCTCGGCCTCTTCCCGCTCGCCGAGGTGCTGATGCTGATGGGTGACACGGCGATCGAGGCGGTCAACGCGATCGCGAAGCGCAACGGAGAGCCGCGCGTTGTCCCGAGTGGGGCGACGTACAAGCTCCGCGGGGACGACTACCGCTTCCGCGGCATGAAGGTGTACCCCTCGTACGTCCACGCCGGCCCGGCGTTCTTCATCGAGCAGAGCAAGCGGCGGATGATCGCCGAGGACATCGCCGCCGCGCTCGCGTACGTGCGCGGGGGAAACGACGCGGCCTAGGTTTACGACTGCGACCAGGTCGCGACGGAGTCGCGACCTGGTCGCATGTCGTTCAGCGACCTAGTCTCCCGAGCCTTCCCAGCCTTCGAGGCGCTCGCGCAGTGCCTTGAGGAAACGGCCGGCGTATGCGCCGTCGACGAGGCGATGGTCGTACGTCAGCGTGATGTTCATGATCGGGCGGATCGCGATCACGTCGTCGCCGAGCTCGTCCTGGACGACCCACGGCCGCTTGACGAGCGCGTACGTGCCGAGGATGCCGGACTGCGGCTGGCTGATCACCGGCGTGCCGTGGAAGGTGCCGTAGCCGCCCGGGTTCGTGATCGTGAACGTGCCGCCCTGGACGTCGTCCGGCAGCAGCTGCTTGTCGCGGGCACGCGCCGCGAGGTCGGCGATCGCCTTCGCGAGGCCGAGCAGGTTCATCGTCTCTGCGTTCCGGATCACCGGGACGATCAGACCCTTGCCGTCCTTCAGCTCGACCGCGATGCCGAGGTTGACGAAGTTCCGCGTCACGATCGACTCGCCGCGCAGCTCGCCGTTCACGTACGGGTGCGCGCGCAACACGTCGACGGTCGCCCGCGCGACGAACGCGAGGTACGTCGGGTTGACGCCGTACGCGGCCTGGTACTCCTTCTTCAGCTGCTCGCGCGCGGCCACGATCCGCGACATGTCGACCTCGATCGCGCTCGTCACGTGCGCCGCGGTGTCGAGCGAGCGGCGCATGTGGTCGGCGATGCCACGGCGCATGGCGGTGACCGGCTCCAGTTGCTCCCCAGCCTGCGGCTCGGGAGTAGGGCTTGCCGCCGCCGGAGGCGGCGGGGAGGGCGCCGCCTGCGGCGGCGCCGGCGGTGGGGCGACGGGCGCGGGCGCCGCGGGCTGCGCGACGAAGGCGAGGATGTCCTGCTTCGTGACGCGGCCGCCGCGGCCGGTGCCGGGGATCTGCGCCGGGTCGACGCCGTGCTCGGCGGCGATGCGTGCGACGACCGGGGACACGAAGGCCTTCGCCGTTCTCGGACGGCTGCTGGACGGCCGGCGCCGGTGCGGGCGGCGGCGGAGCCTCCGCGACGGCGACGGGCTCCGGCTCGGCGAGTCGGCGGCGGCGCGGCGGCGCGCCGCGCCCGCCGATCTGGGCGAGCTTCGTGCCGACCATGACCGTCTCGCCCTCCTGGACGAGGATCTGCGTGACCGTGCCGGAGGCAGGGCTCGGCACCTCGGTGTCGACCTTGTCGGTCGAGATCTCGAGCAGCGGCTCGTCCGCCTCGATCGGGTCGCCTTCCTGCTTGAGCCACTTCGTGACCGTCCCCTCCGAGACGGAGACGCCCATCTGCGGCATCAGGACGTCGACTGCAGTCTCCGTGGCCATGCGTCCCCCTAGTACTCCGCGAGCTCCCTGAGACCTGTCACGACGTCCTCGACCTGCGGGATGAACGCCTTCTCGAGCGGCGGCGAGAACGGCACGGGCGTGTCGGGCGCCGCGATCCGCCGCACCGGCGCGTCGAGGTCCTCGAACGCCTCCTCGGCGATCGTCGCCGCGATCTCTGCGCCGAAGCCGCCGGTGCGCGTGTCCTCGTGCAGGACGAGCACCTTCGACGTCTTGCGCACCGACTCGAGCACGGCCGCCTTGTCCCACGGCATCACGCTGCGCAGGTCGACGATCTCGACCGAGACGCCGTCGTCGTCGAGCTGCTCGGCGGCCTCCTCGGCCGTGTAGACCATCGCGCCCCAGGTGATGACCGAGATGTCGGCGCCTGGACGGTGGGTGCGCGCCTTGCCGATCGGCACGGTGAAGCGCTCCTCCGAGACCTCGCCCTTGATCCGCCGGTACAGGTGCTTGTGCTCGAAATAGAGCACCGGGCTCGGATCCTCGATCGCGCTGATCAGCAGCCCCTTCGCGTCGGACGGCGTCGCCGGGCAGACGCACTTCAGCCCGGGGATGTGCGCGAACGACGACTCGGGGTTCTGCGAGTGGAACGGCCCGCCGGAGAAGCCGCCGCCGGACGGCAGCCGCACGACGATCGGCACCGGAGTGCCGGCACGCCAGCGCTGTTTCGCGGCGACCGTGACGAGGTGGTCCCAGGCGCAGGAGACGAAGTCGGCGAACTGCATCTCGCAGACGGGGCGCATGCCCATCATCGCCGCGCCGGTCGCGCCGCCGACGATCGCCGTCTCGGCGAGCGGCGCGTCGATCACGCGCCACGGCCCGAACTCCTCCTGGAAGCCGAGCGAGACCTTGAAGGCGCCGCCGTAGACGCCGACGTCCTCGCCGATCAGGAAGACGCGCTTGTCGCGGCGCATCTCCGAGCGGAGCCCGTCGGAGATCGCCTGCAGGTATGTCATCTCGGCCATCGCGCGCCTCTACTTGTGGTGCGGCGTCTCGAGGTCTTCCGGCGATCGCGTACACGCCGTCCAGCAGGTCGTGCGGCTCGGGCAGCGGCGACTCGTCCGCGCGGCGCAGCGACTCGTTGAGGAGCTGCTTCACCTGCTCGCCGATTCCGTTCTCCTCCTCGTCGGTGAGCGCGGCGTTCTCGCGCAGCCAGCGGCGGAAGCGCTCGAGGGGGTCGGACTCGGCCCACTTCTCGAACATCGCCTTCGGCACGTAGAACGCGTCGTCGTGGACGGCGTGTCCCTCCATGCGCAGGGTCAGGCACTCGAGCAGGGTCGGGCCGCCGCCCGCGCGCGCCTTCTCGATCGCGCGCTTCGCCTCGCGGTAGACGGCGAGCACGTCGGTGCCGTCGACGACGACGCCCTCGAAGCCGTACGCCTGGGCGCGGTCGGCCACGTGCTCGGTCGCGTACTCCAGGTAGCTCGGCGTCGAGTACGCCCACTGGTTGTTGTCGCAGACGAAGAGAACCGGAAGCTGGCGCGTGCCGGCGAGCGTCATCGTCTCGTGCACGTCCCCGCGCGCGGAGGCGCCCTCGCCGAACCAGCCGACCGCGACGCGCGCCTCCTCCCGGATCCGGAAGGCGAGCGCGCACCCGGTGGCGACCGGCAGCATCGCCGGCAGGTGGCTGACCATCGCGATCAGTCCGAGCCTCTCGTCGGCCATGTGCACGTTGCCGTCGCGCCCGTGCGTGGGGCCGTCGGCGCGGCCCATGAACTGCGCGAAGATCCGCCACGGCTCGACGCCGCGCGTGATGTGGACGCCCATGTCGCGGTGGAGCGGCGTGCCGACGTCCTCCGGGCCCATCGCGGTGGCGACGCCGACCGCGGCCGCCTCGTTGCCGCGGCCCGTGTAGAAGGAGCCGGGGATCTTCCCCTGCTTGTAGAGGATGTGCCCGCGCTCCTCGATCCCGCGCGTGATCAGCATGTTCCGGTAGATCCCGAGCAGGTCCTCGCGATCGAGGCCCGCCTCCCGGACTTCGAGCAGCGAGCCCACCGGTCCCGCTTCCCTGGCAATGGCCATGACCGCAAGCCTAACGGCTGGAAGGGTCGTTCCAGGCGTGTGCTTCCCCGGCCCGGCGCAGCCGGGCGCGGGTCTCCTCGTCGCACAGCGCACCGGCCACGCCCGCCTCGTAGAAGCCCTTCGGGTCGAGCCCGAACGAGGCGGCGGCCTCGTAGTCCTGCGTCAGGTCGGTGTCGAACATCGCCGGGTCGTCGGTCGAGATCGAGCAGCGGACGCCGGCGGCCACGAGGCGCGGCAGCGGGTGCTCGGCGAGCGAGCGGACGGCGCCGGTGCGGAGGTTCGAGAGCGGGCAGACGTCGAGGACGGTGCCGCGGCCGGCGAGCTCCCGCACGAGGCCGGGATCCTCCACGGCGCGGATCCCGTGGCGGAGACGGTCGGCGCCGAGCGCCTCGAGCGCGCCTCGTACCGACGCGGGGCCGGCGACCTCGCCTGCGTGCGGCACCGAGCCGAGCCCGAGCGACTTCGCCAGCCGGAAGACGCCGGCGTACGGCTCCGGCGGGTACTCCGCCTCGAGCCCGCCGAGGCCGACGCCGACGATCCCGCGGTCGCGGTAGCGCGCCGCCCACTCGACCGTCGCGCGCGCCTCCTCCTGCGTGAACCCGCGCGGGATGTCGGGCGTCAGCCGCACCTCGACGCCGTGCAGCTCGCGCGCCTCCTGCGCCCCGGCGCACACGCCCTCGTAGATCGCCTCCCAGGAGCAGCCGCGCCGGACGCGCTCCGCCGGGCTGAAGATGCCTTCGAAGTAGACCGCGCCGTGCCTGCGCGCCTCGGCGGCGTAGTCGACGACGATCTGGCGGAAGTCGGCCTCGGTCCGGAGCGCGTTCGTCGTGAGCACCCAGACCTCGATGAAGTGGCGGAAGTCGGTGAAGCGGTAGAGCTCCGCGAGCCCCTCGACGGTGTCGGCCGGCAGCGGGTAGCCGTTGCGGCGCGCGATCTCGAGCAGGGTCTGCGGGCGCACCGTCCCCTCGAGGTGGACGTGCAGCTCGATCTTGGGGTAAGGCTCCATTCGCGCGAGGCTACAGTCCGCACATGGGCAAGGCTTCCGACTGGCTGCGCGAGGAGCGGCGCAAGGTGCTCGGCGACTGGGCGGCCGTCTGCGCCCGCTGCGGCGCGGCCCGGCGCTGGTTCGAGGAGTTCGAGGCGGAGCTCCCGGACGCGTGCCCGGAGTGCGGCGGCGAGCTGCTCCGCCGCTGCAAGAGCTGCGGCGCGCCCTTCTCGTCGATCGCCGTCGTCGACTGCGAGGAGTGCGGGCAGCCGGTCCGGCCGGACGAGCTCTTCGGGGGGCGGATTCGCAGGGACGGAGGTCTACGGCAGCGACCAGGCTGAAGCCTGGGCGCGGATTATCGGCGACCAGGTCGCGACCTGGTCGCAGTCGTTAGAACAGTTCGCTCTCGCCACCCCAGGACGGCACGACAGGCCCGTTGAGGATCTGGGAGAAGCGGATCACCGTGACGAGGTCGTCGCTCGTGACCTCGCGGTTGTAGAGCTGGCTGAGGAAGTGCGCCATCTCGTCGGTGCGCCGGATCTCCGGGTTGTCGTGCTCGATCTCCCGCGGCGACAGCTCGCCGAGCGTCTTCACCTCGACCTTGTCGATCACCGCGTCGAACACGCGCTCGCGGGCGCCGAAGCGGACGCCGCAGAGCACCTGCACGACCATCCCCTTCTTGTACTTGGGGGATTTGTCGCCGAGCCGGATGGTCGCGGACTTGCGCCCCGTGCGAAGCTGGTCGGCGACCATCGGCGAATAGAAGTTCAGCGCGTACATCGGCTCCTCGGGACCCGTCAAGTCGGCGAGGAATCATAGGGGACGGCCGGCTCGACGTGGGCGCGGGTCACCTGCTCCGGCGAGGTGCAGCCGAGCAGCGCCAGCCCGAGCTCGATCTCGTCGTGCAGGATCGCGAGCACGTCGCGCACGCCGGCCTCGCCGCCGACGGCGAGCCCGGCCGCCACCGCCCGGGCCGCGAAGGCCGCCCGGGCGCCGAGGGCGAGCGCCTTGAGCACGTCGGCGCCCCGGCGGATGCCGCCGTCGACGTAGACCTCGCAACGGCCGGCGACCGCCTCCACCACCTCCGGCAGGGCGTCGAGCCCGGCCGCCGCGCCGTCGAGCTGGCGGCCGCCGTGGTTGGAGACCCATACCGCCGCGACGCCGTGCTCCGCCGCGAGGGCCGCGTCCTCGCGCGTGAGGATGCCCTTCAGCACGAGCGGCAGGCCGGTCTCGGCGGCGATCCAGCCGAGGTCGTCCCAGGTCAGGGACGGGCTCGTCTGGAAGTGCTGCGCCATCGTCTCCGTGTGCGAATGCCCCTCGGAGCGGAGGTAGGGCAGGGGCAGGTCGGCCGGAATCTGGAAGCCGAGCCTCAGGTCGCGCTCGCGCCGCCCGAGCTGCGGCATGTCGACCGTGAGCACGACCGCCGAGTAGCCGCTCTCGCCGGCCTGGGCGATGTGGTCGAGCGTGCGCTGCCGGTCGCGGATCACGTACAGCTGATGCCAGCGCGGCGCGCCGCCCCCGCCGAGGGCGATCTCCGCGTGCGAGCTCGACGTGATCGTCGAGACGCACATGATCGTCCCGGCGGCCGCGGCCGCCCGCGCGGTGGCGACCTCACCTTCCGGATCGAGCAGCCGCTGCATGGCGAAGGGCGCGACGAGCAGCGGCATCGAGACCGGCGTCCCGAGCACGGTGGTCGCGGCCGACGCCCTCGCGACGTCGACGAGCATGCGCGGGCGGAAGCGCCAGCGGCCGTACGCGGCGGCGTTCGCACGGAGCGTGACCTCGTCGCCGGCGCCGCCCTCGAAATAGCACCAGACCTTCGGGTCGACCTTCTCGGCGGCCAGCGCCGCGTAGTCGGCGACGTTGACGAGCTCGCTCACCGCCTGACCCTATCGCGCGCCATCGCGGCCATCTCCCGCTCCCCCTTGTAGGCGAGCAGCGCGGGCGCCTCGTCGAGCGGCAGCCAGCGCGCCTCGGCGACCTCGACGCGCATCCGCTCCTCGATCTCGCCGATCCGGCCGCGGCCGGCGCGGAGGAGGTAGAAGCTCACGACCTTGAAGACGCGCTCGCCCGCCCAGCTGTAGACGTACTTGACGTCGCCGAGCTTCTCGACGAGGCGGCCGTGGACGCCGGTCTCCTCCCAGACCTCGCGCACGGCGGTCTCCGCCGGCGACTCGCCCTCGTCCAGGTTCCCCTTCGGCAGCGCCCACACGCCGGCCGGCTTGCCCTGCGGCCGGATCGCCGCCAGCATCGGCCGCCCGCGCACGGTCCGGACGATGACGCCGCCTGCCGAGAACTCTCTGCGCACGCCTCACTTTGTAACAAGTTGGCGTCCCCGCCGTCCGGTCTCCTTGCGGAAGAGGCCGGTTGCTCGTAGAATGTCTTAGCACTCTCACCGCGAGAGTGCCAGATTGTGTCACTCAGCAGTCAGGAGGCAGTTGGATGAACCTGAAGCCGCTTGGTGACCGCCTGATCGTCGAAGTCCTCGAAGAGGAAGAGACGACGTTCAGCGGCATCGTGCTTCCGGACACCGCGAAGGAGAAGCCGCAGCGCGGCAAGGTCCTCGCGGTCGGCCCGGGCCCCCGGGACGACAACGGGAAGTTCATCCCCATGGACGTGGCGGAGGGCGACGAGATCGTCTTCTCCAAGTATGGGGGCACCGAGATCAAGGTCGGCATCGACGAGTACCTGATCCTGCGCGAGTCCGACGTGCTCGCGAAGGTCGTCTCGTCGAAGAAGCCGGCCGCCGCCAAGGCCAAGGTCTAGGAAGAGACGGAGGTAGGAAGAGAAGATGGCTCACAAGGAGCTGAAGTTCAATGAGGATGCACGCCGCGCGCTCGAGCGGGGCGTCAACACCCTCGCCGATGCGGTCAAGGTGACCCTCGGCCCGAAGGGCCGCTATGTCGTGCTCGACAAGAAGTTCGGCGCGCCCACGATCACGAACGACGGCGTCACGATCGCTCGCGAGATCGAGCTCGAGGACGTGTTCGAGAACCAGGGCGCCCAGCTCGTGCGCGAGGTCGCCACGGCGACGAACGACGTGGCGGGCGACGGCACGACGACGGCGACCGTGCTCGCGCAGGCGATCGTCCGGGAAGGCCTGAAGAACGTCGCGGCCGGCGCGAACCCGATGGGGCTGAAGCGCGGCATCGAGACGGCGGTCGAGCGGGTCGTCGAGAACCTGAAGTCGCAGTCGAAGGACGTCTCGGGCAAGGAGGACATCGCCCGCGTGGCGACCGTCTCCTCGCGCGAGCGCGAGATCGGCGACGTCATCGGCGACGCGATCGAGAAGGTCGGCAAGGACGGCGTCGTGAACGTCGAGGAGGGCCAGACGCTCGGCCTCGAGCTCGAGTTCACCGAGGGTATGCAGTTCGACAAGGGCTACCTGTCGCCGTACATGATCACCGACGCCGAGCGCATGGAGGCGGTGCTCGAGGATCCCTACATCCTCGTCGCCAACCAGAAGATCGGCGCCGTGAAGGACCTCCTGCCCGTGCTCGAGCAGGTGATCCAGGCGGGTCGCCCGCTCGTGATCGTCGCCGAGGACGTCGAAGGCGAGTCTCTCGCCACGATCGTCGTCAACAAGCTCCGCGGCACGTTCACGGCAGTCGCCGTGAAGGCCCCGGGCTTCGGTGACCGCCGCAAGCGGATGCTCGAGGACATCGCCATCCTCACGGGCGGCGAGGTCATCACCGAGGAGATGGGCCTCAAGCTGGAGAACACGAAGCTCTCCCAGCTCGGTCACGCCCGCCGGGTGGTCGTCGACAAGGACTCGACGACGCTCATCGACGGCGCCGGCGACACGGAGGCGATCAAGGGCCGGATCAAGCAGCTGAAGGCCGAGATCGAGAACACGGACTCCGACTTCGACCGCGAGAAGCTCCAGGAGCGCCTCGCGAAGCTGTCGGGCGGTGTCGCCGTGGTCAAGGTCGGAGCTGCGACCGAGACGGAGATGAAGGAGAAGAAGCACCGCGTCGAGGACGCGCTGCAGGCAGCCCGTGCGGCTCTCGAGGAGGGCCAGGTTCCGGGCGGCGGCGTCGCGCTCATCAACGCCGCGGACGCAGTCCGCGAGCAGGTGCTCGCCGACCTCGAGGGCGACGAGCGCACGGGTGCGCAGATCATCCTCAAGTCGCTGGAGGAGCCGCTCCGCCAGCTGGCGGCGAACGCGGGCCTCGAGGGCTCCGTCATCGTCCAGCAGGTGCGCGGCGCCAAGTCGGGCTGGGGCATCAACATCGAGAGCGGCAATCTCGAGGATCTGCTCAAGTCCGGCATCGGCGACCCGACGATGGTCACCCGCTCGGCGCTGCAAAACGCCGCGTCGATCGCGAAGAACATCCTCACCACCGAGGCGATCGTCGCCGAGGCGCCCGAGAAGGCCGGCGCCGGTGCAGGCGGCGGCATGCCCGACATGGGCGGGATGATGTAACGAACGAAAGCTGACGCTTTCGTTCGTGCTTTGCGAAGGGCCGCCTTTGGGCGGCCCTTCGTGTTTGTGCTTCGCAGAGCGCGAGGGAGGCCGCGCGCAGACGGTGCCGGGGCGGTTGGTCGTGTGGGTCGCGGCGGCCGGTAGCTCGTCGCTTCCGTCCGCCGCAGGCGTGTCTTGCGACCTGGTTTCAACCAGGTCGCGGTCGTAGACCTTCGCCCTGTCTCCTGCGTTTCAACGGCTGCGACCAGGTCGCGACCACGTCGCGACCTGGTCGCGGATGTTCACCGCCGGCGGCGCTCATGACGACGGGACGTGGAGCCGCCAGATCGTGCTCCCCTGGAACTCATCCACCCACACGTCGCCGAAGCCGGTGCGCACGACGAAGGGGTGCGGGCCGACCGGGATCGTGTCCACCACCTTGTTCGTGGCGGGGTCGATACGCGACACGGTGCCGTCGCCGTTGTTCGGGATCCACTCGAGGCCGTCGGGGCCGCGGACGCCGTCGGAGGGGCCGTTGCCGACCGGAATGGTGGCCACGACGGTGTTCGTCGCCGGGTCGATGCGGGAGACCGAGCCGGCGGTGTCGTTCGACACCCAGACCCCGTCGTCGCGCGCGTCGACGCACAGCTCGCTGCCGTTGCCGACGTGGATCGTCGTGACCGCGTTCGTGGCGGGATCGATCCGGTAGACGTCGTCCGTGCCCTGCGAGCCGACCCAGATCGAGCCGGCGCCGGCGCGGATGCAGGCCGGGTTCCCCTGGGTGAGGATGGTCTTCACGACCGTGTTCCGCTTCGGGTCGATCCGGGAGACCGTGCCCGCCGCCTGGTTCGACGACCAGACGGAGCCGAAGCCGTACGCGACGTCCCAGGGCTTCTCGCCCACCGGGATCTGCTTGACGACGCGCATCGTCGCCGGGTTGACGCGGGCGATCGTGCTCTGGCGGAAGTTCTCGACCCAGAGCGCGCCGCCGCCGGCGACGACGCCGCACGGCCCGCCGCCCACGGAGGCCCGCTTGACCACGCGGTTCGTCGCCGGGTCGACCCGGACGATCGTGCCGGTGCCGTAGTCGTCGACGTAGAGGTAGCGGCCGAAGACGGCGCTGCCGCACGGCTGGGAGCCGTGGGTGTCGATCTTTGCCACGACGGTCGGGCTCGACGTCGCGAGGGCGAGCGTCGCCGTTGCGAGAAGCGCGCGCAGCACGGTCTGTCCACCTCCTCGAATAAACTACGATTTCGCATGAGTTTGCTGCGAAATCGCAGGATCGTCAAGTGGCGGTGACGCCGCCCTTCCAGCCGGGCCTGCTGCTCCAGCCGTTCGTCGTCTCGCAGCTCGTCGGCTCGCTCGTGGAGGAGATCGTCGCCGGCAGCGACGTCTCCGCCTCCGAGTTCGCGGTCACGAGCTCGCTCGCCATCCTCGGTACGACGACGCCGACCGAGCTTGCCCGGCTGCTCGGGCTCTCGCCGACGACGCTCTCCGCGATGCTCAAGCGCCTCGCCGCGCGCGGCCAGGTGCGCCGGAGCCGGCATCCCGGGGACGGGCGCTCCTCCGTGCTCGCGCTGACCGCGCGCGGCGAGCGGACGAACCGGCGGAACCTCGAGCGCTTCGCCGCCGCGGCCGGCCGCCTCCGCGCCAATCTCGACGCCGACCCGGAGGACGTGCTCGAGCCGATGCGCCGCCTCGAGGCGGCGCTCCGGGAGACGCTCGCCGGCTCCTAGCCGATCAACGGCTGCAGAAAGGGAAACGGCGCCGGGGAGGCGCCGTTTCGGGGAGGGGGTGGGGAGGTGGTGTCCCAGGTATCGGCGAATCTCGGGCCGGGCTTTAGCCCTTTATCCCCCTAGAAGCCGTACCGCTGCTCCTGCCAGAAATCGGCGTCGTTGTGATAGCCGTAGCGCTCCCAGAAGCCCGGCCGGTCGACGGCCGAGAGCTCGAGGCCGCGGAGCCACTTCGCGCTCTTCCAGAAGTACTTCGTCGGGATGAACAGCCGAAGCGGCCAGCCGTGCTCGGGCGTCAGCGGCGCCCCGTCCGCCTCGTAGACGAGCAGCGCGTGCTCGTCCTCGAGGGCGGCGAGCGGCACGTTCGCGGTGAAGCCGTGCTCCGCCTCGGCGACCACGAAGCGCGCGCTCGCCTTGGGTGAGCAGAGCGCCGCCAGCTCGCGCCAGTGCACGCCCTTGAAGCGGGCGTCGAAGCGGCTCCAGCGCGTGACGCAGTGGATGTCCGTCGTGACCTCGCTGGCGGGCAGCGCCAGCAGCTGCTCGAAGGTCAGCGTGATCGGCTGCTCCACCTCACCCGAGACCGTGAAGTCCCAGGTGCCGAGATCCGTCTCGGGAACGTCGCCCGCGTGCAGCACCGGCCACTTCTCCGTCAGGTACTGGCCCGGCGGCAGCCGCGCCGGGTCGTAGCCGGCGGCGCGCACCTTGTCCTCGGCCTTCGAGCGGAAGAGCGGCATCCCTTTCCTACACTAATCAGTGTGGAGGTGGCGACACGAGAGCGGTCCTACGTCCGGGTCTCCGGGCCCGACGCCTGCGACTACCTCCAGCGGATGGTCTCGAACGACGTCGAAGCGCTCGCGGCCGGGGACGCCCGCCCGGCGCTGCTCTTGACGCCGAAGGCGCGCGTGATCGCGCCGCTCGTCGTCTGGCGGCGCGGCGACGAGGACTTCCTGCTCCTCACCGAGCCGGAGCTCGGTGAGGCCGTCCTCGGGCTCCTGCGGCGGATGCGCCTGCGCGCCCGGTGCGAGGTCGAGCCCGAGCAGCACGCGTCCGTGCTCGTCTTCGGCGGCGACGGCATCCCGACCGACTTCCCCGGGGCGGTCGAGGCGCTCGACTCCGGCCTCGAGCCGACGCTCGACGCGGAGGCCCTCGAGCTGCGGCGGATCGAGGCCGGCGCGCCGCGCTGGGGCCGGGAGATCGACGAGCGCATCCTCCCCGCCGAGGCGGGACTCGAGGCGACGCACGTCAGCTTCACGAAGGGCTGCTACCCGGGTCAGGAACCGGTGGCGCGCCTCCACTACCGGGGGCATCCGAACCGTGGCCTGCGCGTGCTCGAGCTCGACGACGTGCCGCCGTACGACACGGAGCTCGTCCACGACGGCAAGCCGGTGGGGCGCGTGACGAGCGCGGCGCGCCGGCCCGACGGCTCCGTCGTCGCGCTCGCCTACGTGCGCGCCGAGGTGCCGGAGGACGCGCGCCTCCAGCTCGCCCATGCCGAAGCTTGAGCCGGCGCCCTGGTGGACGCTGCGCCGGGCGCACAACCTCAAGCCGGCGACGTACCGCTGCCCGCTCTGCGGCTACCGGCTGCACGCGATGAGCGAGCACGTGCTGATCGCCCCGGAGGGCGACACGAGCCGCCGCCGCCACGCGCACCCCGAGTGCGTCGAAGCCGCCCGCCGCAACGGCCGCCTGCCGACGTACGACGAGTGGAAGAAGACGCAGCCGCGCAGGCCCGGCCTGCTCGCGCGCCTGCGACGCGGCAGCTGACCCCGGCTACACTGTCCCGGCCCCGCGCCCGTAGCTCAGGGGATAGAGCGCTGCCCTGCGGAGGCAGAGGTCGCATGTTCGAATCATGCCGGGCGCATTTCGTCGAGCCCTCTCCTTGAATGTCTCCCAGACATTGAGGTCCGGCGCTGTGCGACCGCGGGCAAGACGAGCGCCGCGGCCAGCGGGCGGCGCCGGAGGATCGCGCATTCTTACGCGGGAGCCCGCGTTCGAGGGATGGTCGTCAGGGCCGGGGTCGGCCACGATGGGGATCGCGTCCGGCATCACCAATCTGCGGCTATGCGGCTCGATCCCAATACCCACGCATTCGTCCTCGCCACGGCGGCGATCACGTCGATCGCGTTCACGGTCTTCGCGCTGAACCTGCTGGCGCTGCTTCTGCGCTACGCGCTGGGCTAGGCGCCGGGCGGCTTGTACGTCGGCACGATCGAGATCGCGGCGGCGGACGCATTCGCCATCGGAATCGGCGAGAGGCCGCCCGACGCCCTGAAGAACGCGCGCGTCCCGGGTGGCAGGGACGTCGACATCAAGCCCGTGCTGCCGCCGACGACGTGGCCGGCCGCGTCGAAGAGAACGATCGAGAGCTGCGCGTACGTGAGCAGGTCGGTCGGGTGGTCGTTCAGGACCTCGCCGGTGACCGACCCGACCCAGTTGGCGTCGAACGAGCCGGGGACGATCGCGACGTTGGCGACCGCCGGCTCGTGCATTGCTGCCGGCTTGTACGCGCCGGTCTGGACGACGATCTCGAGGCGCGCCACCGGGGTTTGCTTGTCGAGCGTCGCCGAGCCGCCGAGGTTGAACGAGCTCGCAGCGCCGATCGCGGAGACGCGGGTCGTCGCCGACTCGAGCACGTGGTCGGATCCGTCGAGGAAGTTGACGAGGACGGTCACGTCCTGGGCGTCTGCGGCCGGCGACGGGTTGTGCAGCACGATCCCGTAGCTCACGGTGCTGCCCGACCCGTAGGACGCAGGCCGCTGGGAGTAGCCCTGGTCGGCGATCGTCAGCTTGGAGTGGCGGAGCGTGCCGCCGACGACGGTGATCGTCCGTGTGAGCACTCCCGAGCGACCGCACGAGACGGTCGCCCGCGCCGGGCCGGCCGCGGCCGCCTTGCCGACGGTCCAGCTCCATTCGCGTAGCCCCGCCGTCGAGTGGGCGACGAGTCCCGGCTGGCGTGCGCCGTCTGCGTAGCGAACGGCAAGGCCGCACTGCCGGTTCTGAGGCGTGACGACGACCGACACGACCGCCGGGCCTCCCTGGAAGAGGTGCTGTGGCAGCTGCTTGATCCGCACTGCCGGCGAGGCGGCACCGGCGGAGGCCGCTGCCGTGGCGAGCACGGCGGCCGCGAGGGCTCCAGCGGCGAGACGAGGTTTCACGACGTTCATCGCAATCTCCCTGGTTCAGGCCGCAGTGGCCTCGCGGTTCGTGCCGAGCTGCTTCGCCCACCATTCCTCGTCGGCCGTGAGCTGGCCCTGCAGCTCGGCGACGTACGTGGAGAGCTGCGACTCGCGCTCCGTCAGCCGCTCCTCCTTGTCGACGCGCTCCGTCTCGCGCTCCTCGAGCCGGTGCTCGCGGATCTCATGATCGGCGAGGAGCTGCGCCTCGAGCCGGTGGAGCTCCGCTTCGCGCTCGTCGAGCTGCAGCTGGCGAAGCTTGACCTCCTCGCTGCGACCGTCGAGCTTCTGCTCCTTCTCGACGAGGCGTGCGCGCGAGGCGTCGGCGAGCTCCTCGACCTTCTCGAGCCGGCCCTCGCGCTCGGTGAGCGCGCGCTCGCGCTCCTGCAGACGGCGCAGGGCGAGCTCATCCGCGGGACGGACCGGGACGCCGGCGGCGTCGCCCTCGCTGCGCCTGAGCGCGGCCTCGCGGCGGTGCAGCTCCGCCTCGCGCGCGACGAGCTCGGTCTCGCGGCGGTCGAGGTCGGCCCCGCGCGGCGCGCCCACGACGGGCGCCACAGTCACCGGCGGCGCGGCGAGCAGCTCCACGCGCTGCTGCTCGAGCGCCATCGCGGCCGCGGCCATCTCGTCGCCGCGACCGGTGAGCTCGGCCTGTGCCGCCGAGAGCGCGCGTTCCGCGTCGGCGAGCGCGTGGCGCCGCTCGTCGAGCTCGCGCTCGGCTGCGTCCGCCATCCGCTCGCGCTTGAGGGCGGCGCTGTCGAACTCCTCACGCCGCTCGTCGAGCTCCTTGGCGTGCGCGGCCAGCTCTTGCTTGCCCTTCGCGAGCGCTCGCTCGCGTTCGGTGACTGCAGCAATCTGTTGTGTGAGCTCGGCGGCTGCGGCCGCACGCTGCTCGTCGGCGAGCTTCAGCTCGCGCACCTTGAGCGCGAGCGTCTGCTCCCGCTCCGAGATCCGGGCGGCTGCGGTCGCATACTCGTCACGCAGGCGCTCGAGCTCGACGTGCCGGTCGTCGAACTCGGCCAGCCGCTCGTCGAGCCGTTGCTCCTGGGCCCCGAGCTCCTGCTCCCGGAGGTCGACCGCATCTGCGCGCCGGTCGAGCTCCGCCGTCCGCCGCGCCGCCTCCTGCTCGAGCTCGAGCTCGCGCGCCGACGCGTCGAGCTGCTCCTTGAGCGAGAAGCGCAGCTCTTCCTCGCGCGCGAGCGAGGCCTCGAGGTCGTCGCGCAGAGCGATCGCCTCTGCGTCCGCCTCGTCGCTCTCCACGACCGGCGTCGGCGGCACCGGCTCCGCCGCGGCGACCGCTTCGCGCGGCGAACGCGGCGCCTTGCGCGCCGCCTTGTCGGCCGCGGACGCACGCGCCTCGAGCTGCGCGCGCAGCCCGGTTCCGAACCCGTGCTCTGTCGTCTCCTCGGCCGGCTTCTCCACCGCGGCCACCTCAGAACGAGAACAGCTTGCCGAGGCTCAGCATCGCCGGGCCGAGGACGACGATGAACATCGCCGGAAAGATGAACAGGACGGTGGGGAAGAGCATCTTCACCGGAGCCTTCATCGCGCGCTCCTCCGCCGTCGCCTGGCGCTTCAGACGCGAGTCGGTCGCCTGCACGCGCAGGATGCGGCCGAGCGACGTCCCGAGCTGGTCCGCCTGGATGATCGAGCGCACGAACGACGCGACCTCGGGCGAGCCGGTGCGCTCGGCGAGCTTCTTGAGGGCGTCGGCCCGGCTCTCGCCGACCCGCATGCCGCCGAGCACGAGCTCGAACTCCTCCACGCAGCGGGCCCTTCATGTACTGGGTGAGCTTCGCGACGGCGCCGTCGAAGGCGAGCCCGGCCTCGACGCTGACCGCGAGCAGGTCGAGGGCGTCCGGCAGGTCCGCACCGAGCGCCGACTGGCGCTTGCGGGCACGCGCGGACACGATCATCGAGGGCGCGATGTAGCCGATCGCCCCGGCCATGGACCCGAACACGAGCGCGGCCGTCGCCGAGGAGCTTCCGCCGACCGCCACTCCCAGCGTGAGGCTCGTGGCGGCCGCGGCTCCCTTGATCGCGAGGAACGTCTGCGGCGAGACGTTCCGCAGACCGGCGGACATGAGCAGCTTCGCGAGCGACTCCAGGTCTTGCTTCGGATTGAGGCGAAGCATCGCGCGGGCAAGCGACATGACGAGCGGCTCGATGACGCGCTCGCGGAAGCGCACGCGTTCCGGACCCTGCACGGCCTTGGCCCGACCGTAGGTCGCCGCGGCGCGAATGCGCGCACGGCGGTTGCGTGCCGGCTGCATGGCAACGTTGCCGGCCGCGAGTGCAGAGAGCATGAGACAGACGACGGCTGCGATCAGAAGCATCTGCGTCAACCTTTGAACGAGACGACTTTGTGGATGAGACCGGAGCCGATCACCATCATCACAGCGCCGATTCCGAGCAGCAGGTGACCGGCCGAGCTGTAGAAGAGCGGGTGGAGATACCCGCGGTTGAGGACGGCGATCGTCGCCGCGATGAAGAACGGCAGGCCGATGAGCGTGTACGCGGACATCCGCCCCATCGCCGTCAGCGAACGGACCTTGCGCGCGAACTGCTGCCGCTGGCGCACCGTATCGGCGACCATGTCGAAGAGGCCGGCGAGCGAGCCGCCGACCTGGCGCTGGATCGTCACCGCTGTGATCGCGAACTCGAAGTTCTCCGAGCCGAGGCGTCCCGCCATCTCTCCGAGCGCGTCGTCCATCTGCCGGCCGAGGCCGGTCTCGGTCAGGACGCGCCTGAACTCCTCCGATGCAGGCGGCTGACCTTCGTCGACGACCGCCTGCACGCCCTGCTTGAACGAGTGACCTGCCTTGAGCGAGGCTGCGATCGTGATCAGCAGGTCGGGCAGCTGGTCCTCGAACTCGCCCAGCCTCCGGCGCATCCGCCGGCGGGCGAGGAAGAGAGGCACGGATGCTCCGACCGCCGCAAGAACGAGGGCGAGGGACCCGGCAGGCCCATGGTTGCGGCGAGCAGGGCGAGCACGACCGCGATTCCGCCCGTGAGATAGAGGAACTCCGCCGCGCGCAGCGGCGTGTTCCCACGGTCGAGCATCCTCTGAAGGGCCTGCCACTGGCGCATGCCGCCGAACGCGTTCTCCGTCGCGCGGAGCAGTCCGCCGAGCACCACGGACCGCTGGTCGCGGCGGCGCCGGCGGGCGCGTCGAGCGCCCCCGGTGTGCGCGGCGAGCCGGTTGCGCACCCACGAGCCTCTGCGTGCGGCGAGCAGCACGAATGCCGCGGCGAACACGAGTGCGCCCGCGACCACACCGACTACGATCCCGCCGCTGCGGCCGTACGCGCTTGCTGGCAGCAGCTGCTTCGAGGCCGGATTGTCCGTCACGTCGCCCGCGTGTACGGGGACGACGAGCGAGGCGCCGGCCGAGCCGGCGTGCGCGACCGAGGCCTCGATCCGGAGGCGGTCGCCGGGGCGTGCCGACGTGACGTACGTCAGGCGCCACGTGTGGCCGAGCTGCTTCGCGATCGAGCCGTAGACGCCGGCGAGCGCGTCGGCGGACGCGGCGGCGTAGTAGTGGCCGCCGGTCGCTCCGGCGAGCTGTCGGAGCGCCGCCTCGTCGAAGCCGCGTCCCTCCATCCCGATCGGATAGATGGCGACGTCGGCGTCGCGCGCCGCGGAGACCGCCTGCTGGAGCGTGGCGGCGCTCGAGACGTCCCGGCCGTCGGTGAGCACGATCAGCACGCGGCCGGCCAAGGGGCTGTCGTGAAGCTGGGTGGTAGCGGTGACGATCGCGTCGTACAGCGCGGTGCCCTGCCGTCCCGCCACGCCGAGATCGCGCAGGGCCGTGTCGGCGTCGATCGTCGCCGACGAGAGCGTGGTCAGGGTGAGTGGACGGGGCCCGAACGCGATGACGGCGATCTCGTCCGCGCGCGGCTTGTGCGCGACGAAGTTGCGCGCAGCGGCCGCCGCCGCTGCGAGCGGCTTGCCGCGCATGGAGCGCGAGTCGTCCACCGCGAGCACGACGGCCTTCGCCCGCCCGAGGTTCTCGGACGTGAGCCCGACCACCGGGGCGCCGTTCTCGGTCAGCACGGGCGCCGTCGAGGCGCCGGCGGACGAGACGACGGTGGCGTGGATCGTCGGGAACGCGCTCGCGTCGACGGACGCGAGGTCGACGTGCGCCGCCGCCGGTGCCGCAGCTGCGAGCGCGGCGACGGCGACGACGGCGTACCGGACGAAACGCCTCACGAATACCCTCCGAATCTCGGCGAGGGCGGCACGTCGCGCATGCCGGGGCCGGTCTCGTCGTCGTTGACGAAGAAGCTCGAGTGCAGGGCGACTCCGTTCGCGGCGAGCTTGTCGAGGAACTGGGGCTTCAGCCCCGTGCACTGCAGCGGCGAGAGCAGGCGGACGCGCGCGCCGAACGACGCCGACTCCTCGTCGGCGGGCTTCGCCTGGAAGATCTCCTGCAGGGTGATCACGTCGGCCTCCATCCGCAGGACCTCCGTGATGTGCGTGATGCGGCGACTGCCGTCCACGAGGCGCGTGATCTGGACGAGCACGTCGAACGCGCTCGAGATCTGCTCGCGGATCGCGCGCAGCGGCAGATCGAGTCCTGCCGTGAGGACGAGTGTCTCGAGCCGCGACAGCGCGTCGCGCGGCGAGTTCGCGTGGATCGTCGTCAGCGAGCCTTCATGGCCCGTGTTCATCGCCTGCAGCATGTCGAGCGTCTCTGCGCCGCGGACCTCGCCGACGATGATCCGGTCGGGACGCATGCGCAGTGCGTTCCGCACGAGCTCGCGGATCCGCACCTCGCCCTGGCCCTCGATGTTCGGCGGCCGCGACTCGAGCGTGATCACGTGCTCCTGCTGGAGCTGGAGCTCCGCGGCGTCCTCGATCGTCACGATCCGCTCGTCTTCCGGCACGAAGGCCGACATCGCATTGAGCGTCGTCGTCTTGCCGGTGCCGGTGCCGCCGGAGATGAGGACGTTGAGCTTCCCCTTCACGCAGGCGGCCAGGAACTGCGCCGCCTTGGGCGAGACCGACCCGAAGTTGACGAGGTCGCTCATCGTGTACGGGTCGCGCGAGAACTTCCGGATCGTGAGCGTCGGCCCTTCGAGCGAGAGCGGCGGGATGATCGCGTTCACGCGCGAGCCGTCCGGGAGGCGGGCGTCCACCATCGGCGACGCCTCGTCGACGCGGCGTCCCACCTGCGACACGATCTTGTCGATGATGCGCAGCAGGTGCGCGTTGTCCACGAAGGCCGCGGTCGTGCGCTCGATCCTGCCCGCGCGCTCGCAGTAGATCCGGTTGAACGCGTTGACCATCACCTCGGTGACGGAGTCGTCGCGCAGGAGCTGCTCGAGAGGTCCGTAGCCGAGGATGTCGTCGGTGATCTCGCGGACGATCTGCCGGCGCTCCTCCCGCGTCAGCGGCGTCCGGTCGAGGACGAGCTGCTCCGTCACCGATCGCATCACGCGCTCGTGCAGGTCCTCGGTCATCTCCTGCTTGAAGAGCTCGACGCCCACGGTGGCGATCACGCCGTGGTGGATGCGCGTCTTCAGCTCCGCGTACGGGTCGACGGTCCCCTTCGAGCGGCGCGCCTTCTCGCCCGACGTCGCCGGCGCGGATGCGCCGGGGTCGGCGAGAGCCGACGCGCCGTTGCCGTCCGGTCTGCTGAGGCGGTCCTGGAGGCCCATCGCCTACGCCTTCGCCAGGGTCCGGAACAGCCTCTTCTTCTGCTGCTTGGGAGCCGGCTTCGCGCCGACGGTCTTTGCGATGCCTCGCAGGGCCCGCGAGAACTCCGCGCCGTCGTCGTCGAGCACGACCGGCTTGCCACGGTTCACGCCGATCGGCACCGCTCGGTCGGACGGGATCTGGTGGGCCAGCTTCATGCCGAGCGCGTCCTCGACCTCGCTCGGCTTCATCCCCACCTTCGAGTTCGCGCGGTTGAGCAGGATCCTGATCCGGTCGCGCGGGAACGAGAGCAGCTCGAGCGTCTGCAGGGAGAGCTTCACGTTCTTCAACGTCGGCACGTCGAGCCCGCAGATCAGAAAGAGCTCGTCGGTGCGGTCGAGCGTGGCGAGCATCGGCCCGTGAAAGAACGGCGACGTATCGACGACGATCACGTCGTACGACTCGCGGGCCACTTCGAGCAGCCGTGCGAGCTTCGCCTCGGTCACGAGCTCGGCATCCTCGGGTCGTAGCGGCGCGGGCATGATCTCGAGCCCGCATTGATGGTGGGTGGTGTACCCGGCGAGCTTCTCGGAGTCGAGCTCGCCCGGGGCGACGACGAGGTCGAAGATCGTCTTCTCCGGCTCGACGCCGAGCATGATCGCGGCGTCGCCGAACTGCAGGTCGAGGTCGACGAGCAGCGTCTTCTTGCCCTCGAGCTTCGCGAGCGCTGCGGCGAGGTTCGCCGCGACGACGGTCTTGCCCGTCCCGCCCTTGGGAGAGAAGACGGTGACGATCGTGCCTTGCCGGCCGCGGGCCCCGTCGCTGCGCCGCGCGGTGTGCGCGACCTTGCGCAGCGCGAACACGACGTTGTCCACGAGCTGCGGCAGCAGCAGGACGTCCGCGACGTCGGCGTCGAGCGCGTCGTCGAGCAGGCGCGAGGCCTCACCGGAGGCGACGAGCATGATCGGCGCGCGCGTGTGCTCGCGGATCGACGCGAGGTCGTCCGCCGGCAGCGTCGAGGCCCGGGTCGCGTGGAGCACGACTCCGAGGTGGCCGCCGGCGAGGGCGGCGGCGCCGTCCGCGACGCTCTCGCTCGCTCCGACGAGCTCGAGCTCCGGATGCGACGCGAGTGCCGCGCGCAGCGTGTCCGAGCCGTCACACGAGCCTGTCATGTAGACGCGGAGCAAGCTCCGGCCTCCGTTCTCTGCGTAGCTCATCAGTGACCCTCCGCGACGCGGGACCGTTCCGCTGCGCTCAGCCCGTCGACGAGGACGGTGTTGAGGCTCTCGACGTTCTCCGGGCTGTCGGCCGCGTTCGTCACCGGGCGCAGCTCGAGCGCCCAGCCGCCGTCGGACGACGAGTTCTCGTCCGAGTTGTGGAGGATGAACATGAGCTTCGTCGACTGCGAATCGGTCACCGCGAGCATGACCGAGACCTTCTGGTCGCTGAGCGAGACGCCTGCGGTCGTCGTGTCGGAGCTCGGCGCGCGGAGGACGAGCAGGTTGCGCAGGAAGATCCGGTCGTAGTGCTGCGGGATGCCGTTCGCGTTGCCGACGCTCATGTTCGCGACGAGGTCGACGTGGTCGCCGGAGCGCAGCGTCCCGGCGAGGATCTGAGCTGGGGTGGCCGAGAGCTGCACCGCCCGCATCGTTCCCTTGAGCAATGCACGGACGCCGAGCTCGTTGGCATTGCCGAAGCGGCGCGTCGAGACCTGCTCGCCGGCCATGATCGCGCCGGTCGAGACGAGACGGGAAACTTGGTCGGAGCTCGAGATCGCACCCGGAACGAGCGCCGTGCGAGGAACCGTCGCGCGCTTGAGCATGTGGCCGGAAGCGATCGCAGCGCCGGACGTGCCGGCCGGGATGTCCGTGGCGGCGACGAGGACGCCGACCTGCTGCTCGCCGTGCTGGACGTTCGAGCGGTAGTTCGCGATGTAGACGATCGTGAGCACGGCCGCGAGGAGACCGAGCACAATGGCGATCACGACATTTCTGAGCTGGTAGGTCATTCGACCCTCTCCGTGGTCTTGGATGTGAGGTTGCCGGCGGTCACGACCCAGCCGAGCAGCTTGATCGAGTAGGGATACGAGGCGGTGACGGTCACATCGGAGCCGGGCGCCCAGCTGGAGGTCACCGACACGGCGAGGTTCGTCTGGTCGAGATTCGCGGCTGACGTCCGGACGGCGGTCTTCGTGGCTCCGCCCGGATCGGCGGTCTGGCGCGCCACCGCGCCTTCACGAGCGCCTGCGCGCACTGCGTCGGTAAGCGCCACGTAGTTGTTGAAGACGATGCCGAACTGGATGATTCCGAACAGCAGCACGACCAGGAGCGGGAGCACGATGGCGAACTCCACCATCGTCTGCCCTCTGTCGTCTTTGATCCGCTTTCTCACGTTCATCAATCCTTCGGTCGGGGTGACGGGCGGGGCGGAAGAGCGGCGCCCCGCCCGTCCCCGATGTGTCAGTGCAGGAGAGCCGCAACCTCGTTGATCAAGGCGATGAATCGACTGCCGAGGACCGGAAAGAGGAACGCGGCGGCCGAGGCGACGACGGCAAGCGCGACGGCGTACTCCGACATCGTCTGACCTTCGGTGCGGCGAACAAACCGACTCGCGCGGCTGACTGTGCGACTCATCCGTACTCCCCCTTTCCTGCTTTGCGGCTTCCCTGTTTCCCTGTGCGAGGCAACTACCCCCCGAGCACCTTCGTGACGGCGTCGAGCGCCTTGGAGATCCCACCCGAGAGGAAGCCCAGGGCGAGGATCACGCCGGCGGTGATCACGGCGAGAACGACGCCGTACTCCGCCATCGTCTGGCCCTCCTCCTTGCGCCAGTTCTGGCGCACGAAATTCAGCCAAATAGCGAGCATGTGTATTCACCTCCTTTCGCTTCTCCGGCCCGCCCGGAATCCGGGCGTGCGACTGCCGAGAGAAACCGGCTACGAAGTGAGAGACCGATCGTCTGTGGCTCGTGAACCGGCACGCTGGGTACAACCTCCCTGTGTGGCGTGCCGAGCCGCCAGGTTTGATCGATGGGGGCATGATCGAAACGAATCGGTAAGTAAGGAATCCCCCGGGTAGGGGACTTGCATGTCGATTCATCTGTTCGAGGGATGCCCGCATGCGCACGCTGCCGATGATTCGGCCACGCAGCGAGAAGGAGCAGATGCATGTCGGGGGACAGTGCGCAGGGAACGACGCTTCTCACGTCGGACGGCCGCGTCGTGTGCGAGCGCTGCGTCGTCGCGGAAAGTCCGTTCGTGCGCATGCGCGGACTGCTCGGGCGCAGAAGCCTGCCGTGCGACGAGGGCATCCTGCTGCGCCCCGCGTCGTCGGTGCACACGTGGTTCATGCGCTTCCCGATCGACGTCGTCTTCCTCGACCGGGAGCTCGCCGTCTTGCGCGTCGTGCCGAGTCTCGGGCCCTGGCGCGCGGTCGCGCGGCGCCGCGCCGCAGCGGTGCTCGAGCTGGCCGCGGGCGAGTCGGAGCGTCGCGGCCTGCGTGCGGGCGACCGTCTGGCCTGGGCGGGTCGCTGAGCCGCGGCGGGCGCTCCGTTCCTCTACCCTGTGCGCCATGCCGCAGCGCACCGTGCTCGCCGCAGCCGCCGGGGCCGTGCTGCTGTTCGCTCCCGCCGCCGGGGCGAACCGGCCGCCGCTCGCGCCGAGCATCCCGTCGCTGCTGCGCGGCGTGCACGCTTTGAAGCTGAGCGGCTCGGGGCAGAAGCAGCTCGCCTCCTGCGCGGCGCACCGCCAGCACGCGAGCGCGCTCGAGCGAAAGCTCCAGCCGGTCGCCTGCGAGCAGCCGCCTCGCGTGAAGCTCGGCACCGACGCGCTGAAGAACGCCGCCGCGAACGCGGCGGCGACGCTCTCCGGGCCATAGACCCGGAGAGCGTGTGCCGCACGGACTACGCGGAGAGCGGCGCGCCGGTCTCGAGCAGCGTCTTCAGGCCGCTGAGGACGAACATCCAGCCCTCACCGGAGACGCTCGCGGCCGTCTTCGGCGCGGCCTCGAGCCGGTCGTGGACGACGGTGAGCTTGGTGACGGCTCCGTCCCCGGGCTCGATCGTCCACGTCACGCGGCTGGCGTCCTCGGCCGCGGTCTCCTCGTCGTAGAGCGCCCGCCACGTGTGCCGCAGCAGCCGGGGCGGGTCGGCCTCCTGCACGACGCCGTCGATCCAGAGCGTCGAGCGGTCGGGCGAGTACGTAGCGATACGGCGAGCCCGGCTCGAAGGTCGAGTCGACGACGCTGCCGTGGAAGTAGCGGCTCGTGAACTCGGGCTTCGTGATCGCCTCCCAGATCTGCTCCGGCGTCGCGCGGATGAACACCTGGTAGACCTGAACGTTGGTCACGGTGTGCTCGCATGGTCGTCATGCGGTTTCCTCCAGTCGGGTCTTGAGCTCCGCGAGCGCGGACACGCGGCGCTCCGTGTACTTGTCGATCCAGCGGTCGTGGATCGAGCCGGATCGGCACCGGGTTGAGGTAGTGGAGCTTCTCCCGGCCCGACCGGCGGGCGACGACGAGGCCCGCCTCCTCGAGCACCCGCAGGTGCTTCATCACCCCGAAGCGGGTCATCTCCAGCTCGGACTCGAGCTCGGTGAGCGTGCGGCCGTCGCGCTCGAAGAGCCGGTCGAGCAGGTGCCGGCGGGTCGGATCCGCCAGGGCCTTGAAGACGCGGTCGTCGTCCATGCCGGAGAGAATAGGTGACTATATGGTCACATGTCAAGCCTGAGAGAATGCCTTTCGATGCCGCTCTACCTCTCCGAGCAGGACGTCGCCGGGCTGCTCTCGCCGGCCGACGCGCTGGCTGCGGTCGAGGCGTGCTTCGCGCGCATGGCCGCAGGCGCGGTCGAAAACAGGCCGCGCTACCGCCTGCGCCTGGAGGGCGGCGCCCTGGCGGTGATGGCGGCGGCCGACCTCGGGCTCGGCTACGCCGGCGCGAAGGTCTACTCCGGCTTCCGCGCGGGCGCGCGCTTCCAGGTGCTCCTCTTCCGCGCCGACGCGCCCGAGCTCGTCGCGGTGCTCGAGGCCGACCGGCTCGGGCAGCTGCGGACCGGCGCGGCCAGCGGTGTCGCGGCGAGACATCTCGCCCGCGCCGGAGCGTCGAGCCTCGGCGTGATCGGATGCGGGTGGCAGGCCGGCACGCAGGTCGCCTGCATCCGCGCCGCACTGCCGGGGCTCGAGCGGGTGGTCGCCTACTGCCGAACCGAGGAGACGCTGCGGGCGTTCTGCGAGCGCCACGGAGCCGAGCCCGGCGAGAGCCATCGCGACGCGGCCGAGTGCGACGTCGTCGTGACCGTGACGAGCTCGTCCGACCCCGTTCTGCGCGGCGAGTGGCTGCGCGACGGCGCGCTCGTCTGCGCGGTCGGCGCGAACGACGGCAGGCGGCGCGAGCTCGACAACGTCGTGCTCGAGCGCGCGTCGTTCGTGTGCTGCGACTCGCTCGAGGACGCGCGGCTCGAGTCGGCCGACCTGATCGAGCCCGTCGAGTCGGGCGTGCTCGACTGGCTCGAGGTGCACGAGCTGCAGGAGGTCGTTGCCGGCGCGACGAGCGGCCGCCAGTCGGACGAAGACGTCGTCGTCTTCAAGTCGAACGGGCTCGCCGCCTGGGACGTCGCGGCCGCGGCCGCGGCCGTCGAGCGCGCGCGCGAGCGCGGCGTCGGTCGGGAGGTCTAGCGGCGCAGCCGCCGCGCGCGGTGCCGCCCGAGCAGGACGCCGGCCCGCGTGAGCGCTCTCGTCGCCGGTGTCCGGACGACGCGTCGCCCCGTCACGCTCGCAGCCCGGATCCGGAACGCGACCGGCTTACGACCGGTCGACCGGTCGGTCGTTCCGCGCCGGCGACCGATGAACCGCTGCACGAGCAGTGCGAGCGCGGCCTCCGCCGCACCGCCCTCGAGCTCCTCGTAGAGGCCGTCGACGATGACGCTGCGCCAGCTTCCGTCCTCTTCGTACTCGTCGACCTCGAAGCACACCTCGGGATTCGCGCGCATCATCCTCGTCTTGCGGCCCTCGATCGACTGCACGTAGACGTAGCCGCGGTCCCACACGTAGATCACCGGCACGACGTAGGTCTGCCCCTCCGCATGGCAGCCGACGCGCCCGATCAGCTGCCGCTGGAGGAACTGCTCGATCTCGGGCTCGCTCAGCTCCTCGATCACAGGACGATCTTTACGTACGCGGCACGGGCGGCGTTCGGGGATTCCCCCGATTTCGCGCGCCGCACGCCGGGGGAGGCTGCAACAACGTGGATCTCGACAGCCGGCCGATCCTCGCGTTCTGGGAGACGACGAGGGCCTGCGCACTTGCCTGCCGGCACTGCCGGGCGTCCGCGATCCAGGAGCCGCTGCCGGGCCAGCTGAGCACCGACGAGGCGGGCCGGCTGCTCGAGGACCTCGCCGCCTTCGGCCGGCCGCGGCCCGTGCTCGTCGCCACCGGCGGCGACGTGCTCTGCCGCGAGGACCTCGAAGAGCTCGTCGCGCGGGCCGCGCTCCTGAAGATGCCGTTCGCGCTCGCGCCGAGCGTGACGCCGCTGCTCACCGAGCAGCGGATGGCGCTCCTGAGCCGGCTCGGCGTGACGATCGCCTCGATCAGCCTGGACGGCGCCACCGCGGCCGTACACGACGGCGTCCGCGGCGTCGGCGGTCACTTCGAGGCGACGCTCGAGGCGATCCGCATGCTGCGCCGGGTCGGCGTCACGGTGCAGGTGAACACGGTCGTCATGCGCGACACCGTCGAGGAGCTGCCGGGCGTCGCCCGGCTCGTGCACGAGCTCGGCGCCTCGATCTGGGAGGTGTTCTTCCTCGTCCGCGTCGGCCGCGGCACAGACCTCGGCGAGCTGACGCAGGAGGAGAACGAGCAGGTCTGCCACTTCCTCGCAGACGCCTCCTGCTACGGCTTCGTCGTGCGAACCGTCGAGGGGCCGTTCTTCAGGCGGGTGGTCGCGCAACGCCGGGCCGGTATGGAGCCGCCGGACGGCGAGCTGTACGTGCGGCTCGCGGGCCGGCTGCGCCGGGAGCTCGGTCCGGGCGGCGGGCGCTCCCGCGCGCAGACGAAGGGCACGCGCGACGGTCGCGGCATCCTCTTCGTCGGCCACGACGGCGAGATCACGCCCTCCGGCTTCCTGCCCTTCCGGCTCGGCAACGTGCGTGAGGACGACGTCGTGAGCGTCTACCGCGAGCACCCGCTGCTCCGGCGGATCCGCGCCGCCGAGTTCGGCGGCCGCTGCGGGCGCTGCGCGTACCGGCAGCTCTGCGGCGGCTCCCGTGCGCGCGCCTTCGCGTTCTCGGGCGACGCGCTCGCCGAGGATCCCGCCTGCGGCTTCGAGCCGGCGGCCTAGCGACTCGCGAGGTACTGCCGAGCAGCGTCGAGGGCCTGCTCGCCGAGCGCATGGATCAGCTCCGGCCGGCCGAGCATGCGGCTCTGCTGCTCCGGGGTGAGGCGGTTCCGGACGTACGGATCCTGCAGGATCTTCTCGACGGGGCGGCCGCGGCCGTGTTCGCGCATCAGATACTCGGCGACGTGCTCCTCCGCCGACGAGCGCGCGAAGAGGAACGAGAACGGACTTCTCAGGAGGGCGGCAAGCCGTAGCACCGCAGCGATTGTATAGTCGAGTCGTGCCGGGTTCGTCAGACCGCGGTAGGTTCGCGGAGCGCGTGCTCCAGGGGGTCGACGACGCCGGCAACGAGGAGCACATCGTGATCTGGATCGAGCGCCGGGCCGGCGCGCTCTGGGCGGTCGGCCGCGCGATCAATCCCGAGCAGCGGAACGGCACCGCGCCCCGCAAGGACGACTACGTCTTCGAGGGGTACGAGCTCGAGGACGCGCTCGAGGCCGCCAACGCTGCGCTCGAGGACGACCTCACCGTGTCGGAAGGCGACGGCCGCGGCGCCCACCTGCGGCCGTTCACGCGCGACGAGCTGCTGAAGCCGCTCGAAGCCTGGTTCTTCGGACGCTAGCTCGTCCGCGCCGCTAGTCTCACGCGCCATGCTCATCAGAGTCGGCTTCAGCGCGGATCCCGACGACGCCTTCATGTTCTGGGGGCTCGCGTCCGGGGCCGTCGATCCGCGCGGCTTCGAGTTCGAGCCGGTGATCGAAGACATCCAGACGCTCAACGAGCTCTCGCTCACAGGCAAGCTCGAGGTGACCGCGATCTCGCTCGCGACGTATCCGCTCGTGCAGGACCGCTACATGCTCCTGCCGCACGGAGCGAGCATGGGCGAGGGGTTCGGGCCGATCGTCGTCGCGCGCGAGCGGCTGACGCTCGAGCAGCTGCGCCGCGAGGAGATCGTCGTGCCGGGCAACCTGACGACCGCGTACCTCGTCCTGAAGATGGCGCTCGGCGGTGAGCTCGCGTCACGCGCGCTCCCGTTCGACGAGATTCTCCCCGAGGTGGCCTCGGGATCCGCGCGGGCCGGCCTGATCATTCACGAGGGCCAGCTGACCTACCGCGACGCCGGGCTCGAGAAGTGCCTCGATCTCGGCGAGTGGTGGCTGCTCGAGACCGGCTTGCCGCTGCCGCTCGGCGTCAACGTCGCGCGGCGCGACCTCGGCCCGGCGGTGCTGCACGAGCTCTCGGCCGTGCTGCGCGAGTCGATCGACGCCGCCCTCGAGCACCGCGTCGAGGCGCTCGACTACGCCCTCGCGTACGGGCGCGGCCTCGACGACGAGCGCGGCGACCGCTTCATCGGCATGTACGTCAGCGAGCTCACGCGCGACTACGGCGACGAGGGCCGCCAGGCCGTGCGCGAACTGCTGTCGCGCGCCGAAGCCGCGGGCGCCTACACGTCGCCGGTTCGCGTCGAGTTCGTCCAGTAGAGCGCGCGCGAAGTGCTGCGCACTTCGCGCGGGGGGCGATGGGTAGCGCCACCAAGACCCGCCGCCCCTGGTCGCATAAGAGCGCGGCGGCTCCGCCGCCGCGCGCTCTGCGGAGCACAACATTCCCCCCGCCTGAAGTGCGCAGCACTTCAGGCGGTACGCTCCGGCGATGCCCCGCGCAGTCGTCCTCAGTGGTGTGCGTACGCCGATCGGCCGCTATGGCGGCGCGCTCTCCGGCGTGCGGCCGGACGACCTCGCCGCGCTCGCGATCCGCGAGGCCGTCGCCCGGGCCGGCGTGCCGCCGGAGCAGATCGAGGACGTCTACTTCGGCGCCGCGAACCAGGCGGGCGAGGACAACCGCAACGTCGCGCGCATGGCTGCGCTGCTCGCCGGGCTCCCCGAGTCCGTCGCCGGCGTGACGGTGAACCGGCTCTGCGCCTCCGGCCTCGCCGCTGTCTCGTCTGCGTGCCACGCGGTGATCGCCGGCGACGGCGACCTCTTCGTCGCCGGCGGCGTCGAGTCGATGAGCCGCGCGCCGTTCGTCATGGGCAAGCCCGAGACGGCCCTTCCGCGCGGGGACCGGCAGCTGTTCGACACGACGCTCGGCTGGCGCTTCGTCAACCCGAAGCTGGCCGAGCTGTTTCCGCCCGAGTCGATGGGAGAGACGGGCGAGAACGTCGCTGAGCGGTGGAACATCTCCCGGGAGGACCAGGACGCGTTCGCACTCGCCTCCCATCGGCGTTGGGCCGCCGCCGCCGCGGCGGGCCGCTTCGACGACGAGCTCGTCCCCGTCGGCGACGTCACGCGCGACGAGCACCCGCGTCCGGACACGACGCTCGAGAAGCTCGCCGCGCTGAGGCCGGCGTTCCGTGCGGGCGGCACCGTCACCGCCGGCAACGCGTCGGGGATCAACGACGGCGCCGCCGCGCTCGTGATCGCGTCCGAGGAGAAGGCGCGCGAGCTCGGCATCGAACCGCTCGGCGCGTTCGTCGCCGGCGCGGTCGCGGGCGTCGACCCGCGCGTGATGGGGATCGGCCCGATCCCGGCCGTGCGCAAGCTGCTCGCGCGCACGGGCGTCGACGCCGGGCAGATCGACCTCGTCGAGCTGAACGAGGCGTTCGCGTCGCAAAGCCTCGCCGTCGTGCGCGAGCTCGGTCTCGACCCCGAGAAGGTGAACGTGAACGGCGGCGCGATCGCGCTCGGCCATCCGTTCGGAATGTCGGGCGCGCGCCTCGTCGTGAGCCTGCTGCACGAGCTGCGCCGCCGCGGCGGCCGCTACGGCCTCGCCACCTTGTGCGTCGGCGTCGGGCAAGGGCAAGCCGCCCTGTTCGAGCGGTAGGAAAGGGCGACGGTCTACGGCAGCGACCAGGTCGCGACGTAGTCGCGACCTGGTCGCAGTCGTTGACGACGTCGCTGCGGTACCGCGGTGGCGGTCGTTGAACCGCTACCCGACCGGCGGGCGGATGTAGATGACGCCGTCGTGCTTGATCGGGACGAAGCTTGCGCCGATGTCCATGATCACGGCTTCGACGTAGGCGTAGACCTCGTCGCCGACGTGCTCGTCCGTGCAGAGGACGTCGATCCCGACCTCGTCGTGCGGGCGCGCGTCCAGGTCGTGCTCGAGGAGCAGCGCGAGCAGGCGGTCGCGGTCCGGGATCCGTGCTGCCTCGACCTGCACCGTGCTCGACATGGGCTCTCCTTTGGGATCCAAAACACGCGTCCTCTCCGCCGGCGGCGACCATGTGCGCCGTTCTTGGATCCGAATCCTCGCTGTCCTTCCCGGCGCCGTCAACCGCTATTTTCCGTATTGATGGCCGTCGCCCCTGCCCGCGAGTACGGATTGTTCATCGCGGGCGAGGCGGCCGAGCCCGCGTCCGGCGAGCTGCGCGACCTCGTCGAGCCCGCCAGCGGCGAGCCGCTGGCGCGGGTGGCGCTCGCCGGAGAGGCCGACGTCGACCGTGCGGTCGACGTCGCGCGCGCCGCGCTCGAGGGGCCGTGGGGACGTACGCCGGCGAGCGAGCGCTCGCGGCTGCTCCACGCGCTCGCGGACGTGGTCCACGAGAACCGAAAGGAGCTCGCCGAGCTCGAAGCGCGCAACGTCGGCAAGGCGATCGCCTCCGTCAAGGCGGAGGTCGCCGGCGCGGTCGAGAGCTTCCGCTTCTTCGCCTCCGTCGCCGGCTCGATCGGCGGCCGCTCGAATCCGATCGGCGGCTCGCTGCTCAGCTACTCGCTGAAGGAGCCGGTCGGGGTCTGCGCGCAGATCGTGCCCTGGAACTACCCGCTGCTGATGGCGACGTGGAAGCTCTCGCCGGCGCTGGCCGCGGGCTGCCCCGTCGTGCTGAAGCCGGATCCGCAAACGCCGCTGAGCGTGCTCCGCCTCGCCGAGCTGGCGCACGAGGCGGGCTTCCCCGCCGGCTCGATCAACATCGTCCCCGGCGACGGCCCGACGACCGGCGCGTATCTCGTCCGCCATCCCGGCGTGGACAAGGTCGCCTTCACCGGCTCGACAAGGACCGGCGGCGAGATCATGCGCCTGTGCTCCGACCCGATCAAGCGCGTCACGCTCGAGCTCGGCGGCAAGAGCCCGAACCTCATCTTCGCCGACGCGAACCTCGACGACGCGATCCCGAGCGCGGTCTGGTCGATCTACTACGCGGCCGGGCAGAGCTGCGAGGCGCGCTCGCGCGTGCTCGTCGAGGCGGGCGTCTACGACGAGGTCGTCTCGCGCTTCGCCGAGTACGCGCAGCAGATCAGGGTCGGCGACCCGCTCGATCCCGACACGCAGATGGGCTCGCTCATCTCGACCGCGCACCGCGACCGCGTGCACGCGTTCGTCAAGCAGGGCATCGACGAGGGCGCAGTCGTCGTCACCGGCGGCGGGCCCGGCCAGGGGAAGGGCGCCTTCTACCAGCCGACGGTGCTCACGCAGGTCGACAACAGCATGGCCGTCGCCCAGGAGGAGATCTTCGGGCCGGTCGTGACGCTCATGGGCTTCGGGGACGAGCAGGACGCGATCGAGACAGCGAACGACGTCCGCTACGGGCTCTTCGCCACCGTGTGGACGGGCGATCCGGCGCGCGGACACCGGGTCGCGCGCGCGCTCAAGTCCGGCATGGTCGGCATCAACATGCCGTACACCGCGTTCCCCGGGATCCCGTTCGGCGGGTACAAGCAATCGGGCTTCGGACGCGAGCTGTCGATCGAGACCCTGGATCTCTATCTCGAGACGAAGGGCGTCCTGTTCTCGACGAGCCCAAAGCCGTTCAACCCCTTCGGGCTGTAACCGTCCGCACGCATCCGAGAGTGCGCGGCGGCTGGGCCGCGCGCGGCGCGAGCCTCGTCGCCGGGCTCGTCCTGTTCGCGTTCGGGATCGTGCTCATCCTCGAGTCGAAGCTCGGCCTCTCGCCGTGGGACGTGCTCAACCAGGGGCTCTCGAAGCACACCCCGCTCTCGTTCGGGCTGGCGAACGTCGTGATCGCGGTCGTCGTCCTCGCCGTCGCGTGGGCGCTCGGTGGCCGGCCGGGCATCGGCACCGTCGCCAACGCCGTGCTCATCGGCTCGATCATCCAGGGGCTGACCTCGATCCACGCGCTCAGCGCGCTCGCACACGACGGACTGTCGGTGCGCATCCCGCTCCTCGTGGTCGGGATCTGGCTGATCGGGCCGGCGACGGCCTTCTACATCGGCGCCGATCTCGGCGCCGGCCCGCGCGACACGCTGATGCTCGTCGGCGCCCGCCGCACCGGCTTCCGCGTCGGCGTCGTGCGCGCGACGCTCGAGCTTGGGGCGCTCGCCGCCGGGATCGCGCTCGGCGGCACGTTCGGCGTCGGCACGGTTGCGTTCGCGCTTCTGATCGGACCCGTGATCGAGTCGTCCTTCGCCCTGCTCGCGCGCTCGCCGCTCGCCGTGCCCTCGCCCGCGTAGCGCTACTTCTTCAGCGAGAGCGCCGCGCCGACCGCGAGCAGCGCGACGCCGAGCGCGCGCGGCCAGTGGAGCGCGATCCGCTGCGAGCCGAACAGGCCCCAGCGGTCGATTGCGACGCCCATGACGAGCTGGCCGGCGATGAGGATGCCGACGGTTGCCGCCGTGCCGATCCGCGGGCCCGCGTACGTGACGGTGAAGATGATCAGCGCCCCGATCGCGCCGCCCAGCAGCATCCACCAGGGCTGGTGCAGCGCCCGCTCGTAGCCGGCGGCGCTGCGGCGGGCGAGCAGCACCGCGGCGAGTGCGATCATCGCCGTCGCGGCGGTCGCGAAGCCGAGCGCCTCGACGACGCCGATGCGCTCGCCGAGGCGCGACATCACCGCGACCTGGACCGAGCCGGCCAGACCGGACGCGACGGCCAGCGCGGTTGCGAGCGTTCCCCCGGACACGCTCCGACGATATCGGGCGGCTAAGACGCCGAGGAGTCCCCCTGCCACAGGTGGAAGGCGTTCCCCTCGCTGTCCTTGCAGGCCGCAAACCAGCCGTGGCCAGGTACCGGGCTCTTCGGGGCCGCCTCGCCGCCGAGCTCCCGCACCGTCGCGCTCGACGCCTCGATGTCGGGCGTGTCGAGGTAGTAGTTGGGGTAGCCGGAGCGCTCCGGCGCCGCGAAGACCGCCACGCCCCACCCGGGGCCGCCCTGCGCCATCCGGTAGTCCATTCCTTCCATCGCGGGGCCGAACTGCCAGCCGAACAGACCGCTCCAGAACGCCTGCGCCCGGTCGGCGTCGGCGGCCGGGAACTCGATGTGGACGACCTCTCCTGCCATGTCGACTCCTCTCACGTCGGGGATTCCCAGACGCTAGTTCGGGTTAGGCTCCCTGCGCAACCGACGCAAAGGGGAACGATGTATCGGGTGATCGTGCTGTACGAGCAGGAGCCGGACGCAGGGTCGTACGAGGCGCACGCCGAGGTCTGCAGGCTCGTGCCCGGCGGCGCGTTCCGCCACGGCAAGGTGCTCGGCTCGCCGGTGGGCGAGGCGGCGTTCGCGTACTACGCCGAGTGGGAGTTCGCGGACGAGGACGCGTTCAATGCTGCGACGCGCAGCGAGGAGTTCATGGCGAGCGGCAAGGACGCGCGCGACCGTGGGCTGCCGCGGCCGAGCGTGCTGTTCGCCGACGTGTCGTGAGCGAGCCGGACGCACCGACGCCGCTCGATCCCGCCGCGCTCGGGTTCGAGCGGATCCGCTACGAGAAGGCGCCTCCGCGGGCGACGATCACGCTCAACCGGCCGGAGGTCCTCAACGCGTTCGACTTCAAGATGCTGCGGGAGCTCGCGCGCGCGTGCGAGGACGCGAGCTGGGACGACGACATCCGCGTCGTCGTCGTCACCGGCGAGGGCCGCGCCTTCTGTGTCGGCGCCGACCTGCGCAGCTGGGGCGCGGAGCTGGTCGACAATCCGCGCCTCGTACTGGAAATGGTTCGGTGCGTTCAAGGACATGCACGACCGCCTGCGCGAGATCGGCAAGCCGACCGTGGCGCGGGTGCAGGGGATCGCCGTCGGCGGCGGCAACGAGCTGCAGATGGCGTGCGACCTCGCCGTGATGGTCGACGACGCGTTCATCCGGCACGTCGGGCCCGAGCACGGCTCGGTGCCGGCGGGCGGCGCCACGCAGTGGCTGCCGATCTTCGTCGGCGACCGCCGCGCGCGCGAGATCCTCTTCCTGTGCGAGGAGATACCGGCGGCGAAGGCGGCCGAGTGGGGGCTCGTCAACTACGCGGTCCCGCGCGCCGAGCTCGACGCCAAGGTGGACGAGCTCGTCGAGAAGCTGGCGACGAAGCTGCCGCAGACGATTCGCTACACGAAGCAGCAGATCAACTGGTGGCGCGACATCTCCTGGCACGAGACCGTCGGCCATGCGCGCGACTGGCTGTCGCTGTCGATGCTGAACGACGAGGCGAAGGACGCAATTCGCGCGTTCCTCGAGAAGAGCGATGCCTGACGAGCTCGTCGTCGTCGAGCGCGGCGGCCGCGTCGGCGTCGTGCTGATGAACCGGCCGAAGCAGCTGAACGCGCTCTCGGGCGAGCTGATGGACGCCGTCGTCGGCGCGCTCGAGGAGCTCGACGCGGACTCGGAGATCCGGGCGATCGTGCTCGGCGGCGGCGAGCGCGCGTTCGCCGCGGGCGCCGACATCGCCGAGCTCGCCGCCGGCACGCCGATCTCGCTCTACGAGAGCGGCGCGCATCGCGCGCTGGGACGCGATCCGCGCGGTGCGCACGCCGATCGTCGCCGCGGTCTCCGGCTTCTGCCTCGGCGGCGGCTGCGAGCTCGCGATGCTCTGCGACCTGATCGTCGCCTCGGAGACGGCCCGCTTCGGGCAGCCCGAGATCAACCTCGGCGTCCTCCCGGGCGCGGGCGGCACGCAGCGGCTGACGCGCGCCGTCGGCAAGGCGGTGGCGATGGACATGATCCTCACCGGCCGGATGCTGACGGCGCGGGAGGCGCTCGACTTCGGGCTCGTGGCGCGCGTCGTGGCCAGGGAGGCGTGGCTCGTCGAGGCGAAGCGCGTGGCCGGCGAGATCGCTGCCAAGGGGCCGGTCTCCGTGCGCCTGGCGCACGGAGGCGGTCGACCAGGCGTTCGAGGCGCCCCTCACCGCCGGGGTCGAGTTCGAGCGGCGCGCCTTCTATCTCGCGCGGGCCTCCGAGGATGCCGGCGAGGGCCTGACCGCGTTCCTCGAGAAGCGGCCGCCCGATTTCAAGGGGCGCTAGGGACTCCGAGAAATCACCGATGGAGCGCCTCCCCGGGCGTCCGAAGCTCGTACGCACACAGAGGAGGTGCGACCCATGGGTGAGGAGAAGCCGAAGGGCCTCATGCACACGTGCGCGACGTGCGGCCGCGTGGCCGCCGCACTCTCGATCGTCCTGCTCGTTCCGGTGATCCGGAAGCAGTTGGCGAAGAAGCACGAGAAGAAGCGCGTCTTCGAGCTGAAGCACTTCGACCTGAAGCGCTTTCCGATCTTCGGTCACTGAGCGTCCGGCCCCCGGTGTCAGACCCGGGTCTGACACCGGGGGTGGAGAGAGGCGCCGGCACCGCGCGACGGCCGGGCCCCGGCGAGCCACGTCGCAACCGCCGGTGCCGGACTCGGGGTCAGACACCGGGCCCCCGAACACCGCATGAACAAGCGGTTCCGTCTGCGCCGGCGCCGCCCGGCCACGCCACAGCCCAGCCCCTGGTGTCAGACCCGGGTCTGACACCAGGGGGGAAGCGCGCGCCGGCGCGCTCCCGTTGTAGGGTGCGCGCGATGGCCGAGGTGGAGGTCACGCGCGACGGCGCGGTGCAGACGATCACGCTGAACCGCCCCGACGTGCTGAACGCGTTCAACCGCGCGCTGCACGACGCGCTGCGGGCGGCGCTGAAGGAGGCCCGCGACCCGGAGGTTCGCGCCGTCGTCGTCACCGGCGCGGGACGCGGCTTCTGCGCCGGCCAGGATCTGACCGAGTTCCAGGAGGCACCGGACGTCGGTGACAGCCTGCGCGCGACCTACCACCCCAACGTGCTCGCGATCCGCGCGCTCGAGAAGCCCGTGATCGCGGCGGTCAACGGCGCCTGCGCCGGCGCCGGGCTCTCGTTCGCCTGCGCCTGCGACATCCGCATCGCCTCCGACGCGGCCTCGTTCGTGCCCGGCTTCGTCGGCATCGGGCTCGTCCCGGACGCCGGCGGCACCTACTTCATCCACCGTCTGCTCGGAGCGCCGCGGGCCTTCGAGTGGATGTCGTCGAACCGGCGCCTGACTGCGGCTGAGGCGCACGAGTGGGGTCTCGTCTCCGAGGTCGTCGCCGCCGACGCGCTGCCGTCGCGCGCGGCCGAGCTCGCCGCCACGTACGCGGCGCTGCCGACGCGCGCGATCGGGATGACAAAGCGGCTGTTCGACCACGCGGACACGGCGACGCTCGAGGAGCAGCTGGAGCTGGAGGCGCAGCTCCAGGCCGTCGCGACGCAGACCGAGGACTTCCGCGAAGGCGTGACCGCGTTCCTCGAGAAGCGCCCACCGAGCTTCGGCGGCCGCTAGGAGGCGATGCGCCCGCAGACCCGGAAGCCGACGGCGTCGGCGGCCTGGCTGCTCGCGAGCCCCGCCGACTGCAGCGTCTGGATCGCCGCGGTCACGCCGGGATAGTCGTGCCGCAGCGCCGCCTCGCCGAGCGCGTGCAGGGCCGCGGCGACCCGGCGGTCCTGGGCGAGCCACTGCCGGACGCCGGCCTCGTCCTGCGACGGCGGCTTCAGCGCCTCCAGCTTGCGCAGCGCCGCCTCGTAGAGCGGCAGGTTCCGGTCGACGTAGGCTGTCACCTGCGCGTACTTCGTCGACTTCGGCAGGGGCTGCGCCCCCGCCGCGTAGGCCGAGCAGATCGCGTCGGCGCGCTGCACGTACCCGCTGTGCGAGAGGCCCCCGCAGCCGGCGAGCGCGGAGCACGCCGCGAGCAGCGTCAGGCCCGCAAGAGCGCGAAGACCTCGTCGACGGATGGGAATCGGTGCTCCCGGTGCTTCGAGAAGACGAGCTCTCCGTCGCGGACGACGTCGAACTGCCCAGACCGGCCGGCGCGAATCGACGCGTCGAAGCCGTTCGCGTTCAGCTCGGCCGCGAGACTCGCGGCCCGCTCGTCGTAGCCGCTTCAGACGGGGCAGTAGAGGATCTCGACGGTCACGGCGGCAGCCTATCGCTGCCGCGCGACGGCGCGGTGTCCGGCAGCGCTCCTAGACTCGCCGGCAGATGGACCATCCGATCAAGCTGGTGGTCACCGACGATCTCCGTCGCAGCCGGCTGACCGTCTTCTTCCGGCTGCTGCTTGCCATCCCGCACTTCATCTGGCTCTACCTGTGGGGGATCGCCGCCGCCATCGTGACCGTGATCGCCTGGTTTGCGGCGCTCTTCACGAAGCGCGTGCCGGGCGGGCTGCACAACTTCCTCGCGAGCTACCTGCGCTACCAGGTGCACGTGTTCGCGTACATCACGCTGACCGCCAACCCGTATCCCGCGTTCAACGGAGGCAGCGGCTACCCGATCGACATCGTCGTCGCGCCGCCCGAGGAGCAGGGGCGCCTCGGCGTCTTCTTCCGCGTGCTGCTGGCGCTGCCGGCGCTCTTCCTGTCCGGCGCGATGAACGGGCTCGTCGAGATCGTCGTGTTCTTCGCGTGGTGGGTGTGCCTCTTCATCGGCAAGATGCCCGAGGGGATGCGGAACCTCCTCGCCTTCACGATTCGCTACCACGCGCAGACGCAGGCGTACTACTCGCTGGTGACGCCGCGCTACCCGAGCCTCAACGTCGGGCTCGAGTAGCTCGACGTAGCTAGGCTCCTCCTCGTTCGAGGAGGTGGCGCGTGCGGGTGGCGATGGTCGCACTGCTGCTGTTCTGCGTCGCGGGTGCCGGCGCGGCCTCCGGCAACAGGTCTGCGCCCGGGTGCGCCTTCGGGCCTCCGTCCCCGGCCTATGTCAACGAGGTCGAGCGCGCCCTGGCGGCCGGGCAGGACGTCTGGGGCGACGCGCTCCTCGCGGCGCCCGGCGGGCCGACCTACGCGGGCGTCCGGCGGTACCTGAAGCCGCTGCTGTTCGCGCGCGGCCCGGGCGGGACGGCGCTGACCGACTCCGGCGTCTACTACCTCCCGTTCGCCGTTCCCGCGGGACCGCAGGGTGCCGGGTCGGTGGCGCTGCACGTCGCCGACGGGAGCCAGGTGGTGGCGGAGCACGTCGGGGGCAGCTCGCTCACCGTCTACGTCGGCGCGTCGGCCGGCGAGCGGTACGGCTCGTGCCTCACGCGCCTGGCCCCGGCCGGCCTCGCGGACGGATACCTCCCGATCCTCGAGACGCGCTACGTCGACGCCGCCGGTGTGCGCTACCGGCAGGAGTCGTTCGCCGGCCGTCTCCCCGGGGCGGGCTCCCTCGTGAGCTTCGTCAGGCTGACCGCCGACGCGCGCAGCGCCTCGAGCGGCGCCACCGTCCGCTTCGCGCCGTCGGCCGGCCCGGCCGTCACGTATGCAGTGCCGCGCGGCGAGACGGCGACCGTCTACGCCGCCTGGCCGAAGGCGCCGCTCGACGCGGCCGCGTACGACGCGGCGCGCCGCGCCGTCGTCGGCTACTGGCAAGGGCGGCTGGCCGAGGGGATGGCCATCTCCGTTCCGGAGCGCCGCGTCGACGACGCCGTGCGCGCCCTGCGCGTCCAGGACCTCGTGCTGACCTGGCGGTACAGCATCGGCAACCCCTACGAGGAGTTCTCGTTTCCGGAGGGCGTCGACGTCGCCGAGGTGCTGGCGGAGCAGGGATTCCCCGCCGTCGCCCGCTCGATCCTGCGGACGTCGCTGACGCGGCCGCCGAATCCGTACCCGAACTGGAAGCGCGGCGAGCGGCTCCTGGCCTTCGCGTCGTACTACCGGCTCACGCGCGACCGGGCCGCGATCGCCGCGGCCACTCCCGTCCTGAGTGGCTTCGTCGCCGCGCTCGGCCGCCAGATCGACAGCTCGCCCGCCGGGCTGCTCGGCCGCGAGCGCTACTCGTCGGACATCCCCGACTCGGTGCTCGGCCTCCACTCGCAGACGATGGCCTGGCAGGGGCTCCGCGCGATGGCGAGCGTCTGGGCCGAGACCGGGCAGGCCGCGCTCGCTGCGAAGGCGCGCAGGCTCGCGACCCGCCTCGGCACGGCTCTCCGGCGCGCGGTCGACAGCTCGGAGCAGCGGCTGCCGGACGGCTCGCTGTTCGTGCCGGCGCGGCTGCTCGACGGCGAGCGCGCGTACGGCTCGCTGACCGAGGCGCGCTCCGGCAGCTACTGGAACCTCGTCGTCCCCTACGCGCTCGCGTCCGGCTTCTTCGCGCCGGGGAGCACCGAGACGAAGGGGATCCTGCGCTACCTGAGCCTGCACGGTTCGCGCTTGCTCGGGCTCGTCCGCGCCGGCGCCTACGCGCTCTACGGCCGGTCGGTCGCCTTCCCGACTTCGGGGACGGACGAGGTGTACGGGATCAACCTCGCCCGCTTCCTCGCCGACAACGACCAGGCGGACAGGCTCGTGCTCAGCCTGTACGGAGAGCTCGGGGCCGCGATGACGCCGGGGACCTTCGTCTCCGGCGAGGGTGCGAGTGTGGCGCCGCTGCACGGCGAGAGCTACCGGTCGATGTACCTGCCGCCGAACGGTGCAAGCAACGCCGCCTTCCTCGAGACCCTGCGACTGATGCTCGTCCACGAGACGGTCGACGGGGCCGGCGAGCCGTACGGACTCCAGCTCGCCTACGCGACCCCGCGCGCGTGGCTGCGGCCCGGCGAGACGATCGCCGTGCGCGCCGCGCCGACGAGCTTCGGCCCGGTCTCGTTCTCGATCGCAGCCGGGGACGGCGTCGTTCGCGCCTCGGTCGAGGTGCCGGACCGGGCCGCGCCGAAGACCCTGAGCCTGCGGCTGCGGCTGCCGGCGGGCCAGCGGATCGTGCGCGTGACGCTCGGCGGACGGCCGTGGCAGCGCTTCGACGCCGCCTCCGGGACCGTCGACCTCGCCGGCCGGACCGGCTCGCTCGAGCTCCGGGCCGAGGTCGTGACGACGCGCTAACGCGGCTCCAGTGCCTATAGTCGTACGGTGGATGTGACGCCGGAGACGACGCGCTGGAGCGACCTGTTCGCTGCGCGCACGCGCGGCGTCGGTGACGGCATCGCCGCGATTCTCGCCTTCGCGGCCTCGCCGGATCTGATCTCGTTCGCGGGCGGCTTCCCGGACCCGCTGACCTTTCCACGCGAGCGCGCGTCAGCGCTCCTGCAGGAGTTCGCGGCCGCCGGCGAGGGGAGCGCCTTCCAGTACGCGCCGACGCGCGGGCTGCCCGGGCCGCTCGACGCGCTCGCAGGCCGGATCGAGTCGGTGCAGGGCCGCCGCCCGGGCGAGGACGAGCTGCTGATCACGAGCGGCGGGATGGAGGCGCTCGAGCTCGTCGGCAAGTCGTTCCTCGACCGCGGTGACGTGGTCGTCGTCGAGGCTCCGACGTACCTCGGCGCGATCATGGCCTTCCGTAGCTTCGAGGCCGACGTCGCCGCGGTGGCGCTCGACGAGCACGGGCTCGACGTCGACGAGCTCGAGCGGAGGCTCGCGGACGGGCTGCGGCCGAAGCTCCTCTACACCATCCCCGACCACCAGAACCCGGCCGGCGTGAGCCTCTCCATCGAGCGGCGCGGCCGCCTGGTCGAGCTCGCGCACCGGTACGGCTTCCTCGTCGTCGAGGACGTCGCCTACCGCGAGCTCGGGTTCGAGGACGATCCCGCGGAGAGCCTCTGGAGCCTGGCGCCGGAGGCGGTCGTCCAGGTGGGGACGACGTCGAAGACGTTCTTCCCCGGCGTGCGCCTCGGCTGGGCGGTCGGCCCCGCGGCCGTCTCGGCGCAGCTCGTCTCGGCGAAGCAGAACACCGACCAGTGCGCGGCCGCGCTCGCGCAGCGGCTCTTCGAGGAGTACGTGCGCCGCGGCTGGATCGAGGAGCAGCTCGTGCAGTCGCGCGCGCTCTACCGGCGCAAGTGCGAGCGGATGCTCGCGGCACTCGAGCGCTTCATGCCGTCGAACACGCAGTGGACGCGTCCGGAAGGAGGCTTCTTCTCCTGGCTGACGTTGCCCGAGGGCGGGGACGCCGTCGAGCTCGCGCGCCGCGCCGTCGAGCGCGGCGTCGGCGTCGTGCCAGGCTCGCCGTTCCATCCGGACGACCGCGGCGGCGACAACGTGCGGCTGTCGTTCAGCATGGTCGACGAGGCGCAGATCGACGAGGGCATCGAGCGGCTCGCCTCCCTCGTCGTCTGACCCTTGCCGAGGGCCGCGCTAGGGAGTGCGCGCCGCCGCGAGGACGGCGCGGACGTAGCGCGTGACGGCGTCGGGCGCCGGCTGACCGGCCGGCAGCTCCGCGGCGAACGCGGTCGAGCTGTGCAGCGTGTTGTTCTGCCACGTGACCGAACTGCCCGCGAGCTGCGGCATCGGGTGGTACGGCAGCCCGGACACGCGTGAGAACGCCTTCTCGATCCGCCGGTCGCCCCCGGAGGCCCAGACCATGTCGAGGTGCTGGTGGAACCAGATCGTCACGTGCGGACGGAGGCGCAGGATCAGCCTGCGGGCGATCCGCGCCTCGCGCTCCGACAGCGGCTTCGGCCCGGACTCGTAGACGCCGTTCATCGGCCGCCAGCGCACCGGGAAGTTGCGGTTGAGGTCGACGCCGTGCGCGTTCTGGCGCGTGCCGGCGGCGACGCCGTCCGGGTTCAGCTCGGGAACGACCCAGAGGTCGAGGCCGCGCGGCGACAGCTTCTCGAGCGCGCGCGCGACCGCGATCCCGCCCGTCTCGTTCCCGTGGATGCTTCCGAACACGATCACCCGCGTTCCCGCCGGGTCGCCGACCTCGACCGCGACGATCGGCCGTCCCTGCCAGGAGCGGCCGAGCATCTTCGTGTGCGTCGAGGCGATCGCAGCCGGCGTGTGCGCGGCCAGGAGTGAGGCGATGACCGCGAGTGTCCTCACGCGTCCACGCAGTACGTCTCCAGCGCCGCGAGGTAGGCGTCCTTCTCCTCCTGCGCCAGCCAGCTGACGGTGAACGCGTTCCGGGCGAGCTGCGCGATCTCGTCGCGCGTGAGGTTCACGGCCTCCTGCACGGCAAGCAGGTTCTCGTTCATGTAGCCGGGGAAGTAGGCGGGGTCGTCGGAGTTGACCGTGACGCGGACGCCCGCGACGAGCATCGTCTTGATCTCGGCCGCCTTCAGGCCGTCGGTGACGTAGCCGTTCGAGATCGGGCAGACGGTCAAGCCGAGACCGCGTCTCTTGATCTCCTGGAGCAACGCCTCGTCGTCGACGGCGTTGACGCCGTGGTCGATCCGCTCCACCCCGATCTCGTCGAGGCACTGCCGGATGTGTTCGGCGGAGCCGTCCTGGTCGACGTCGCAGTGCATCGTGAGCCGGAAGCCCTCGCTGCGTGCCCGCGCGAAGACGTCCTTGAACTTGCGCGGCGGGTTGTCCTTCTCGTCGGAGTCCAGGCCGACGCCGACGATCCAATGCCTATGCGGCAGCGACTGCTCGAGCGTGGCCAGCGCCGACTCTTCGCTCAGGTCGCGCAGGAAGCACATGATCAGCTGCGTTCGCAGTCCGAGCGACCCTTCCGCGTCCTGCTGGGCGCGATGGATGCCTTCGATGACCGTGCCGAAGGCGATGCCGCGCGAGGTGTGCGCCTGCGGGTCGAAGAAGACCTCGGCGTAGACGACGTTCTGGGAACGCGCCTTGTGGAAGTACGCCGCGGCGAGGTCGTAGAAGTCCTGCTCGGTGCGGAGGACGCTCATGCCCTCGTAGTAGACGGCGAGGAACGAGGGGAGATCGTCGAAGCGGTACGCGGCCCGCAGCTCGTCGACGGAACCGTAAGCCAGCTCGAGCCCGTTGCGCGCGGCCAGCTCGAACTTCAGCTCGGGCTCGAGCGTGCCCTCGAGATGCACGTGCAGCTCGGCCTTGGGCATTCCCTCGATGAACGCCGTCAGGTCGGTCATCGAGCAGCGCTCCGCGGGGCGCTGGTGCCGGTGATCAGGCGCTCGCGGTCGAACAGCCGGGACACGAGCCGCCAGGCGACGACGTCGACGGCGAGCAGGGCGAGGGCGAGCCCGATCGCGAGGGGAACGCTCGGCGTGAGCACCCGGAAGGAGATGAGCGCGGCGAATCCGAGCGCAGGCAGGCTGGCGAGGGTGGCGAGCTGCTGGGCGACGCGGACGTCGCGGGCGCGAACGGACATGGTGATGCCGACCCAGATCGACCAGACCGCGAGCAGCGGTGTGAACAGGACCTGCGTCAGCACCTGGGGCGTGTGCAGGACGACCGAGCTGACGGCATGGACTGCGCCGAGCCGGACGCTGACGGCGAAGACGACGTAGATCGCGTACGCGACCGTGACCGAGGGCAGGAAGGCGGCCAGCGCCTTGCCGAGCAAGAGCTCCTCGCGCCGGACGGGCGTGGTCAGAAACGGCTCGAGCGTCCCCTGGTCGCGCTCGCCGATGATCGAGTAGGCGGCGATGACCGGCGGGATCACCACCGGCACGACGAGCAGCAGCAGCGAGGTCGCGCCGACCTGCCGCTGGACGAGCGAGCTCGCCGCCGACGCGGGAACGTGGAACAAGGTGACGAGCGGGGAGACGAGGAAGACGAGCGGCATCACCGCCATCGTGGTGACGATGAAGCGGTTGCGCCGGAAGTCGCGCAGCTCCTTGCGCACGACGGCGCGGATGCGGAGGAGGCTCACCGGTGCGCCTCGACGTCTTCGTCGATCAGCTCGAGGTAGACGTCCTCGAGCGAGTGGCGGGCCTCCCCGATCGAGAGCACGTCGGCGCCGGCGCCGACGAGCGCACGCGTGACCTCCGGTGCGGCCGCGCGCGGGTCGGACACCGTCAGCTCGTAGCCGTCGTGGTCGTCGCTGCTCCAGCTCTCGACAGCGGCGATGCCGGTGAAGACCTGCTCGGGCGAGCTGAGCGGTGCCGCCGTCTTGACGAGGAGCGTCTTCGTGAACAGGCGGTCGCGCAATTCGTCCGGACGGCCGATCGTGCGCAGGCGCGTGCTCAGGATCGCCACCCGGTCGCAGAGCCGCTCCGCCTCCTCGAGCCGGTGGGTGGTGAGGAACACGGTCACGCCACGGCCGCGCAGCCCGTCGATCAGCTCGTGCACCTCGCGGGTCGCGACCGGGTCGAGACCCGACGTCGGCTCGTCCAGGAAGACGATCGCCGGATCGTTGAGGAGCGCGCGTGCCAGCCCGACACGCTGGCGTAGCCCCTTCGAGAGGCTGCCGCAGAGGTCGTCCGCGCGCGCAGCCAGATTCACCGCCTCGAGTGCGCTCGCGATGCGGTCTCCCGCCTGACGGAGGCCGTACAAGCCGGCGAAGAACTCGAGGTTCTCGGCCACCGTCAGGCGCAGGTAGAGGCCGGGCGCCTCCGGCATCACCGAGATCCGCTGGCGGATCTCCACGCCGTTCGCGGGCTCGAGCGGGATCCCGGCGACGACGGCCGACCCCGACGTCGGTGCGATGAGCGTACCGAGCGTGCGCACCGTCGTCGTCTTGCCCGCGCCGTTCGGGCCGAGAAAGCCGAACACCTCCCCGGAGGCGACGCTGAACGAGACGTCCTCGACCGCGAGCCGCTCTCCGAACCGCTTCGTCAGGTGCTCGACGACGAGCGCGGGCGGCGCATCCGACAGGTCGCGCGTCTCCGCCCGCCTCGGCACGGCCTGAGGCGGCGGCAGCGCCTCCGGCTCGATCTCGGCCGCGGGCTCCGCGTCAGCCGCCGCCCGCGCGCCGCCGGTCCGGAGGGCGACGATCGCATACACGGCGAGGATGCCGATGACGATCGGAACGCGGGAAGCCGACCTGTGCATGCCGGTGAGCACGCCGATCGCGAGCGCGACCGCCGCCACGCTGATCGCCCAGCCCTCCCGGCTGACCGGGCGCCAACCCAGACCCGTAGCCCGCCGGCTGAACCATGGCTTCGTCATCTTCCCTTGCACGTGCTCATCATCAGATCGTCTTGAACTGCTCGAACGGCTGGCGGCAACTCTCGCAGTAGCGGAGCGAGCGGCACGGGGTCGGGCCGAAGATGTTCTCGAGCCGCGTCTGCGTCGAGCCGCAGTACGGGCAGCGGAAGACGTTCGACTGCAGCTGCACGAGCCGTCGGCGCCGACGCCTCGCGTGGCGCCGGCGGCGCGAAGCCGGCGGCGCGGAGCTTCTCGCGGCCGGCGGGCGTGATCCTGTCGGTCGACCAGGAGTCGTCGGAGATCACCTGCACGTCGGGCTCCGCGCCGAGCGCGGTCGACCGTCGCTTCGAGCGCGCGCGTCATCACCTCGAGCGCGGGGCAGCCGAGGAACGTCGGCGTGAACTCCACGTGGACGTGTCCGTCGTGGACATCGACCGAGCGGATGACGCCGAGGTCGACGAGCGAGATCACCGGGATCTCCGGGTCCGGGATCTCGCCGAATGCCGCCCAGACCTGCTCGGCGCTTACCACTGCGCCCCGGACGGCTCGGAGCGGCGCACCATCGTCATCTCGTCCCACAGCTCCGCCAGCTCGCCCGTGTGCGTGCCGCGCTCGACCGCCTCGACCTCGTCCAGCCCACCCGTGCGGCCAGCTCGGAGCGCTGCTCCGGCGGCAGGACGCCGAGCGCGTACGGCCACAGGTCGTCGACCGCGTCGCGGAAGCGCGGCTCGTCGCGCAGCCGCTCGTGCCACATCTCGGCGTGCATGCGGTGGTACACCTCCTCGCGGTCGATCTTCGCCGCGAGGCCGGCGACTGCGGGGTCGGCGTCGTCCATGAGCGCCGCGATCCGGATCCGGTCGGCCTCCTCGTAGAGCCAGCGCCGCGCGATCGTATGCGCCCAGTCGAGCAGGCGCAGCTCGACGAGCGGCGCGCAGCGGTACTCCTCGAGCGGCCGGTCGAACGCGAGCGCGTCCGCGTCGTCGGTCAGCAGCTCGTAGACCGCGCGCGCGTGGCCGATCTCGTTCTGCGCGATCGACGAGAAGGCGACGTCCTCCTCGAGCATCGGCGCGATCCCCGTCCACTCGGAGTCGCGCCAGCCGATGACGAGCTCGTCGTCAGCCAGACCGAGCAGCAGCTCGTTCACGCGCCTCCTTCAGCCGCGCCTTGATCGAGTAGCCGTCGACGCGGCGGTACTTGCAGGTCGAACTCGTCCGCCCAGTCGTCGACCGCGTGAATCGACGTCGCGCGGGACGAGCCAGAGCGCGACCGACTCGCCGCGGCGGCCGTACTGCTCGCGCGCCCACGTCTCCGCGAACTCGGCGTCGGGCGCGACGACCGAGCCGGCGTGCTCGAACGGCCGGCCCTTCCGCTCCTGCCTGAAGACCTCCCAGACCTCGTGCTCGCTCACGCCGCCAGCACCGCGTCGCGCACCCACTGCTCCTGCTCGAGGAAGCGCCGCCGGAAGCGCGAGCCGCTCCTCCGTCATCGGCCCGTGCCCGGTGACGACGTGCCTGCAGCTCGTCCCAGTCGGGCTCGGTGTACTCCCAGACGCCGTCGTCGCGGCGGTGCAGCTTCGGGTCGGGCACGGTCAGGCCGAGCTCGCGGATCTGCGGCACGTAGCCCTCGAGGAACTGCTGGCGCGCCTCCTCGTTCCCCTGCGACTTGATCCGCCAGAGGAACATCGGATCCTCGTCCGCCGGGATCGGGTTGCCGTGGAACTGCATCAGCGGCCCCCACCAGCGGTCGAGCGCCTCCTGCACGAGCTCGAACTGCGCCGGCGTGCCCGTGCACCAGCGCGAGGATCACGTCGCGGCCGTGGAGGATGTGGAACGACTCCTCCCAGCAGATCTTCTTCATGATCCGCGCGTACGGCGCGTACGAGCACTTGAGCAGCGCCTTCTGGCTGATGATCGCCGCCGCGTCGACGAGCCAGGCGATCACGCCGACGTCCCCCCACGTCCGCGTCGGGTAATGGAAGACGTTGTGGAACTTCGACTTGCCGGAGACGAGGTCGGCGAGGCACTCCTCGCGCGGCTTGCCGAGATCCTCGACGACGCGGTAGATCAGCTGCGCGTGCCCGACCTCGTCCTGCACCTTCGCGGTCAGCGCGAGCTTGCGCTGGAGGGTCGGCGCGCGGAGGATCCACTCGCGCTCGGGCAGGACGCCCATCAGCTCGGAGTTGCCGTGCATCTCGATGAACTTCACGAGCTTCGCCCGGTAGCCGTCCGGGAGCCAGTCGCCGGCCTCGACCTCGCCGCCGGCCTGCACGTACGCGAGAAAGGCCTGCTCGTCCCGGGGAACCTCCACCGCGGCCATCGCGCTCCTTCCGAACGATCGTTAGCCTCCGGATTGTAGTGTCCGCACGCAAGGCAGAGCTGACCCGCGCAGCCGCCCGGCTCTTCGCCGAGAAGGGCTACCACGGCACCTCGGTCGGCGACCTCGCCGAGGCGCTCGGCGTCCAGAAGGGCTCGCTCTACTCGCACATCGACTCGAAGGCCGACCTGCTCTGGGAGGTGGCCCGCGAGGGCGCAGAGGCCTTCCACGCGGCGCTCGACGCCGTGCCCGACGAGGGGCCGGTGGTCGAGCGGATCCGGCAAGCGCTGCGCGCGCACCTGCGTGTCGTCGCCGAGCAGCTCGACATCGCCACCGTCTTCGTCCGCGAGTGGCGCTACCTCGAGGGCGAGCGGCGCGAGCGCTACGTCGCCGAGCGCCGCCGCTACGAGGAGCGCTTCCGCGCCCTCTTCCGCGAGGGCCGCGAGCACGGCGAGCTCCGCACCGACCTCGACGACGGCACCGCCGCCCTGCTCGCGCTCTCGTCCGCGAACTGGGCCTACACCTGGCTGCGCCCGGGCGCGGACACGGACGAGCTTGCCGACCGCTTCACGGCGCTGCTCCTCGACGGGATGCGCGGCTACGCGTCACGCTAGGCGGCTGCGTTCGGCGCCGCGCTTGCACATGCGGTCTCTCGCGGGGCATCCTCGAGAGGTGCAAGCAGCCGTCCTCGTCGTCAACCCCTTTGCCACCCGCGTCACGCAGGAGCGGCTCGCGGGCGTGGTCGCGGCGCTCGCGCAGCACGCCGAGGTCACGGTCAAGCTGACCGAGCGGCGGGGGCACGCCACCGAGCTCGTCGCCGAGGCCTGCCGGACGGGAACCGACGCCGTCGTCGTCTTCTCGGGCGACGGCGGCTTCAACGAGGCGCTGAACGGGCTCGAGGCGGACGTGCCGATCGGCTTCCTGCCGGGTGGCGGCACGAGCGTCCTCTCGCGCGCGCTCGGGCTGCCGGCCGACGCGGTCGAGGCGGCGCGGCAAGTCGGCGATGCGATCGAGCAGAGACGCACGCGACGCATCACCGTCGGAACCGTGAACGGGCGCCGTTTTGCCTTCGGCGCCGGGATCGGCCTCGACGCGGAGGCGGTGCGCCGCGTCGACGCGATGGGGCGGACGGACGAAGGCAAGCGGCCCGGCGACCTCGCGTTCGCGCTCGCGATCGTGCGCGTGCTCGTCGCGCGGCGCGGGCACATGGAGCCGGCGCTCGAGGTGAAGGGAATCGGACGCGCCGCGTTCGCGATCGTGGCGAACGGGAGCCCGTACACGTACGCGAAGCGGCTGCCTCTCCCGATCGCGCCCGAGGCGCAGTTCGAGCTCGGTCTCGACCTTGTCGCGCCGGTGCGCGTGCGCCGCCGCTCGCTTCTGCACACCGCGCTCTCGATCCTCACCGGGCACACGCGCAATCGCGGCGCAGTGCTCTACGGGCACGATCTCGACCGGATCGAGGTCGTCTGCGACGGGCCGATGCCCCTGCATGCCGACGGCGAGGACCTCGGCGACGTCGCAGAGGCGGTGTTCGAGACCGAGCGCGCCGCGGTCTCCGTGCTCATCTAGTCCGCAGGTGACCATTACAGTCGACGCGTCCGGACAAGCAGCTCTACCGCATCACCCGCGACGACTGGTACCGCCCGGTACTAGTACGATCGTGCCGGATGGCCCAGGTTGCGCACGGCGAGCACGGGCTACGCCGCGTGATCGACGAGGATCGCGAGCTCGACGGCCTCGGCGAGCGTGAGCTCCTGGCCCTCTACCGCTCGATGGTCCTGCTCCGCACGTACGACGAGCGCTCGCTCGTCTACCACCGACAGGGACGGATCGGGACGTACGCGATGTTCTGGAACCACGAGGCGATGCAGGCCGGCTCCGCGCACGCGCTCGAGGACCGCGACTGGATCTTCCCGAGCTATCGCGAATCGGCGATCGGGCTGCTGCGCGGCCTGCCGCCCGCGACCGTCCTCAACTGGTGGCGCGGCCACCCCGCCGGCTGGTGGAACCCCGCCGACTACAACGTCGCGTCGATCTGCGTCCCGATCGGCACGCACGTCCCGCACGCAGCCGGGCTCGCGTGGGGCAAGAAGCTGAAGCACGAGCAGGCGTGCGCGCTCGTCTACTTCGGCGACGGCGCGACGAGCGAGGGCTCGTTCCACGAAGGCGCGAACTTCGCGGCGGTCATGCAGGCGCCGCTGATCCTCTTCTGCAACAACAATCAATGGGCGATCTCGACGCCCGTGTCCGCGCAGACGCGCGCGGAGGCGCTCGTCGACAAGGCCGCCGGCTACGGGATCCCCGGAGTGCGCGTCGACGGTGGCGACGTGCTCGCCGTGTACGAGGCCACGCGCGAGGCCGTCGAGCGTGCGCGCGGCGGCGGCGGGCCGACGTTCATCGAGGCGGTCTCCTATCGCGTCGCACCGCACGGGACCGCCGACGACCCGCGGGCGTACATCGACGCAGAGCGGGTCGAGCAGGAGAAGCAGAACGAATGCCTCGGCCGCTACGAGCGCTACCTGCGCCGGCTCGGCCTGCTCTCCGACGAGCTCGAGGCGGAGATCAAGGCCGACGCGGCCGAGACGATGCGCTCCGCGATCGCCGCGGCGGAGGCAGAGCCGGACGCGGATGTCGCGCTCCTGTTCGAGCACGCGTACGCGAACCCGCCGGCGTCGTTCGAGCAAGAGCTCGCCGAGCTGCGCACGATCCTCGGAGGCGCCGTTGGCTGAGCTGCTGATGGTCGAGGCGATCAACGAGGCGCTCCACGTCGAGCTCGGGCGCGACGACACGGTGCTGGTCCTCGGCGAGGACGTCGGCCGGTCGGGCGGCGTCTTCCGTGCCACCGCCGGGCTGCTCGACCGCTTCGGCGCCGACCGCTGCGTCGACACACCGCTCGCCGAGGCCGGGATCCTCGGAAGCGCCGTCGGCCTCTGCATGGCCGGCTGGCGCCCGGTGTGCGAGATGCAGTACGACGCGTTCTCGTATCCGTGCCTCGACCAGCTGATCACGCACGTCGGCCGGTATCACTGGCGCACCGGCGGGAAGATGGAGTTCCCGATCGTCGTGCGCATGCCGTACGGCGGCGGCGTGCGCGCGCCGGAGCTGCACGACGACTCGCCGGAGACGTACTACGTGCACACGCCCGGCGTGAAGGTCGCGATCCCCTCCACGCCCGCCGACGCGAAGGGCCTGCTCGCGGCGGCGATCCGCGATCCCGACCCGGTGGTCGTGCTCGAGCCCAAGCTCATCTATCGCGCCGAGCGCTCGGAGGTGCCCGAGGGCGAGCATGTCGTCCCGCTCGGGGAGGCCAGGCTCGCGTGCAGGGGTGACGACGTCACGCTCGTCGCGTACGGCTCGATGGTGCCGCTGTGCGAGCGCGCGGCGGAGGTGCTCTCGGAGGAGGCGTCGGTGGAGGTGCTCGACATTCGCACGCTGAAGCCGCTCGACGAGGCGTCCTTGCTCGCGTCCGCGGCGAAGACGGGACGGGTCGTGATCGTGCAGGAGGCGCCGCGCACCGCCGGCTTCGGCGCCGAGCTCGCCGCGATCCTCGCCGAGAAGGCGATCCTCGACCTGCGCGGCCCCGTGCTGCGCGTGACCGGCTACGACGTGCCGTACCCGTACTGGAAGATCGAAGATGCGTACATGCCGTCCATCGCCCGCGTCGTCGCGGCCTGCCGCAAGCTGCTCGCCTTCTGATGCTCCACGAGCTTCCACTCGAGCGGCGCACCATCCACGGGCACTTCTCACCCGACCTTGCGCCGGCGCTCACCGTCGACCCCGGCGACTCCGTCGTCTTCTCCTCGCTCAACGCGGGTTGGCGGTGGGAGCCCAACCGCGAGTTCTTCGGCGAGCGCAACCACACGCTCGACGGCGGGCATGCTCTGAACGGCCCGATCGAGATACGCGGCGCCCGCGCCGGGCAGACGCTCGTCGTGCACATCGACGAGGTACGACCCGGCGGCTGGGGCGTGACCTTCGGGGAGGGGACGCCGTTCCACTGGACGATCCGCGGCGATCTCGCGACCGACGAGCGGGGCACGACCGTCGCGCTCTCACCGTTCCTCGGCGTGATCGGCATGCCGCCGCCCGAGCCCGGCGTGCACCCGACCGCCCCGCCGCGGCGCTGGGGAGGCAACATCGACTGCAAGCTGCTCGTCGCCGGCACGACTCTCTACCTGCCGATCCCGGTCGACGGCGCGCGCCTCTCCGCAGGCGACGGGCACGGCGCGCAAGGCGACGGCGAGGTCTCCGGCACCGCGATCGAGTGCCCGCTCGAGCGCGCAAAGCTCACGCTCGAGCTGCAGGACGGCCCGGAGCTGCGCATGCCCGTCGCGCGGATCTCGGATGCCTGGGTGGCGTTCGGCTTCGACGAGGACCTCGACGTTGCCGCCGACCTCGCGACCCAGACGATGCTCGACCTGATGGAGCGGGAGGACGGCATGGACCGGGCGTACGCGCTCGCGCTCGCGAGCGTCGTCCTCGACCTGCGCGTGACGCAGGTCGTCAACGGCGCGAAGGGCGTCCACGCGGTGCTTCACGACGACGCGCTCCAGGGCTAGGGTCGAGGTGGCCATGGGCTACGAGTTCAAGCTGCCGGATCTCGGCGAGGGTCTGAGCGAGGGCGAGATCGCGCGCTGGCTCGTCGAGGAGGGGCAGGAGATCGCCGAGGACGACCCGCTCGTCGAGATCGCCACCGACAAGACGACGGTCGAGATCCCCTCGCCCGCGGCGGGGGTCGTGGCGAAGATCCTCGTCGCCGCGGGCGAGGTCGTTCCGGTCGGCACCGTGCTCGTCGTGATCGGCGGCAGCGGCGTCGCCGACGGCGCGCCCGAGCAGCCGGCCCGCGCGCCGAGAGGGTGCGCGCGACCCCACTCGTGCGCAGGCTCGCGCAGGAGCTCGGCGTCGACCTCGCCGCCCTCGCCGGCAGCGGGTCCCAGGGGCGGATCACCGAGGAGGACGTGCGCGCGGCCGCGGGCGGCGCCGCCGCGCCGGCCGCTGCGGACGGGCGGCGCGAGCCGATCCGCGGCATCCGGCGGCAGATGTTCGAGCACCTCACGCGCGCCCACGAGATTCCTGCGGTCACCTGGGTCGAGGAGTGCGAGTTCGGTGCGGTCGACCTGAACCGGCTCGTGCCGCTCGTGCTGAAGGCGGTCGCGTCCGCGCTGCGCGAGTACCCGGAGCTGAACGCGCGCGTCGAGGGCGGCGAGCTCGTCATCCTCGACCGCTACGACATCGGCGTCGCGGTGCAGACCGACGAGGGTCTCGTCGTGCCCGTCGTGCGCTCCTGCGACTCGCGCTCGCTGGACGATCTCGACGCCGACGTGCGCCGACTCGCCGAGGCTGCGCAAGCGGGCACGCTGAAGCCGGACGAGCTTCGCGGGGGCACGTTCACGGTCACGAGCGCAGGACGTGCGGGCGGCCTGCTCGTCACCCCGCTGATCAACGCTCCCGAGGTCGCGATCCTCGGCGTCCACCGCATCGAGGACAGGCCGGTCGCACGCGGCGGGGAGGTCGTCGTCCGCCGGGTCGGCAACGTCTCCGTGACGTTCGACCACCGCGTGATCGACGGCAAGCGGGCGGCCGATTTCGGCCTCGCCGTGATCGGGCAGCTGCAAAAGACCTAGAACCCCCGCCGCAGCCCCCGAGCCACCGGTGCCCGAACCCCGGTGCCAGACCCGGGTCTGACACCGGGGTTCCGGAACGGGCGCACGGCGGACCGCGGAGGCGCGTCGCGAAACCGCCTGTTCATGCGGTACTCGGCGTCGATGGGGCCGAGTTCGGGAGCCGGAACCGGCCGACCGGGCCATGGCTTCTCCCGACCGCGGCGTCGTGTGTCGCTTGTCCGTTTCGTACCCCGCGTGAACCCCCGGTGCCAGACCCGGGTCTGACACCGGGGTACGGATCGCCTGCGGAGACGGGCCGCCGGGGGAAAGGACTGGAGGCCTCACTACACTTGTTGAAGATGGGCGGCTGGTACTGGATCGGCGTCTGCGTCGGCCTCGGTGCGGCCTCCGGCGTGCTGCTCGCGGGACTCGCCGGTGCGGGCCGGGCGGCGCTGCCGGTCGCCGGTGCGCTCGCTGCCGCCGTGGGCGCGGGGCTCGGCTACGGGCTCGACGGGTGGCAGCCCGGCGGCTGGGGAGACATCGTCGGCGGCGTGGTGGGCGGGCTCGTCGGAGCGCTCGGCGCGGTGCAGGTCGTCCGCGGCGCGCTGCGCCGCGGCGGGACGCGTGGCACGACCGCGCTGCTCGTCGGCGGCGCGGCGGTCGTCACGGCCGCGCTCGCCTGGGTGCCGGTGCTCGGCTACCTCGAAGCGCTCGCCCTGCCCTGGCTCGCCGCCCGCATCCGCAGGCGCGCGCCCGAGCGCTACGCCGGCCTACGCTCGCTCGCGCGCGACTAGGGAGCACTCGATGCCGAAGAAGCTCGTCCTGATCGTCGTCGACGGGATGACGCCGGCCGCGTTCGAGCGCGCCGTCGAAGGCGGCCGCGCCCCCGCGCTCGCCCTGCTCGCGGAGCGGGGCGTCTACCGCCGCGCGACATCGGTCTTCCCGTCGCTCACCCCGGTCTGCCTGTCGTCGATCGTGACCGGCGCGGGCCCCGACGTACACCGCATCCCGCACCTCGTCTGGTGGCACCGCGGCGAGCGGCGCATCGTCGAGTACGGCTCCTCCTTCGCAGCGTTGCGTGCCGCCGGGATGACGCAGTCGATCACCGACACGATCTACAACATGAACCAGCGCCACCTCGGCAAGAGCGCAGTCACCGTCTACGAGTCGCTCGAGGACGCCGGACTCGTCGCTGCGGCGGTGAACATCACCTGCTACCGCGGCCGGACGCGTTACCAGCCGACGCTGCCGTGGGTGACGAAGCCCGCCTACGGCCCGAAGCGGTTCTTCTTCTACAGCCTGTTCGAGTCGGACCCGACCGGGGCGCCGCTCGCGGTGCGCAACCGCGCCGCCGGCTCGATCGACGCCTACGCTGCCGCGGTCGGCCGCTGGCTCGTCACTCGCGACGGCTTCGACTTCCTCGCGTACTACCTGTCGGACTTCGACTACGCGTCGCATGCGCACGGGCCGGACGGCGCCGACGGGGTCGCGCTCGAGCGCACCGACGCCGCCGTCCAGGCGCTGCTCGACGCGGCCGGCGGGGTGGACGCGTTCCTCGAGCGCTACGCGGTCGTCCTCCACTCCGACCACGGCCAGACGGATGTGGAGCGTGTCGCGCAGCTCGAGACGCCGCTGGCGTCGTTCGGCGGCGAGATCGTCGTCACCGCCTCGAACCGCGCGGGCCAGGTGTACCTTCGCCCGAGGGGGCGCGTCACGGCCGCGCAGCTCGCCGAGCGGCTCGACGGCGAGCCGTCGGTCGAGGTGACGCTGCGCCGCGAGGGCGCCGACGCGGTCGCCCGGCGCGACGGCGAGGAGCTGCGCTTCCGGCCGTCCGTCGCCGGCTGGGAGACGAGCGGCGACGCGGCGATCCTCGACCACCCGGATGCCCTGCACCGCTGCTGGTCGGCGCTCGCGAACCCGAACGCCGGCGAGCTGCTCGTCTCCGCTGCAGAGGGCTGGGAGCTGATCGACATGGGCGGCGGCCACCACGCAGGCGGGGGCAGCCACGGCTCGCTCGTCGCAGGCGACTCGATCGTCCCTCTACTGACGATCGGCGTCGACGCCGCGCCCGCGCGGATCACCGACGTCGCGCCCGCAGTGCTCGCCCACTTCGGCGTCGAGCCTCCGCCGTACGCGCAGGCGCTCGTCCATGCAGCCTGACCTTGCCGCGCGCCGGCGGGCGATGGTGGACGAGCAGATCGACGCGCGCGGCATCGCCGACGTGCGGGTGCTCACCGCGATGGGACGCGTTCCACGCGAGCTCTTCGTGCCCGAGCTGCTGTGGGAGCACGCATACGACGATGCGGCGCTGCCGATCGGGGCCGGCCAGACGATCTCGCAGCCGTACATGGTGGCGCGCATCTGCGTCGAGCTCGCCCTGCGCGGCGGCGAGCGCGTCCTCGACGTCGGCACCGGCTCCGGCTACCAGGCCGCCGTGCTCGCCGAGCTCGCTGCCGAGGTGCACTCGATCGAGCGGATTCCGGAGCTGGCGGACACGGCACGCGAGAACCTCGACGCAGCCGGCTACGGCGGCCGCGTGCACGTGCACGTCGGCGACGGGACGCTCGGGCTGCCCGACCACGCGCCCTTCGCGGCGATCGCCGTCGCGGCTGCGGCGCCCGACATGCCGCCCTCGCTGTACGAGCAGCTCGAGGAACGCGGACGCCTCGTCCTCCCCGTCGGGGCCCGGTGGGAACAGCTCCTGCAGGTGATCGTGCGCAGCACCGGAGGGGCCGGCGGTGCTGCGGACGGTGCCGTGCCGGTTCGTGCCGCTCGTCGGTGCGGAGGGCTTCGACGGGCGCTGACCTCGTACGGGCGCACGTGATCGTCCGCGGGAGCCTCCCGCCGGCGAATCCGCGTTTCGCCTCGGCTGAGCCTCCCGACGCAAGCTTCACGTTCGAGCGGGTACCCTCGGGTGCCGATGGAGCGTCCCGCCGCAACGCTCCCGGCTTCCGGTCGGCCGGGCCCCCGCGAACGTGTCGAGTCGGCGCTTCGTGCCCGCCGGAACTGGGAGCAGCTCGCGAAGTTCTGCGTCGTCGGCGCGATCGGCTACGCGATCAACCTCGGCGTCTACGCCGCCGTGCTCCATGCCGGCCTCCATTTCCTGCTTGCGGCCACGTGCTCGTTCCTCGTCGCCGTCACGAGCAACTACACGTGGAACCGCATCTGGACCTTCCGCGACCGGCGTGCCGGCGTCGCTGCGCAGGGAGTCCGCTTCCTGATCGTGTCGGTCGGCTCGCTCGGCGCCAACCTCCTCGTTCTCGACGCGCTGATCACGCTCGGTGCGGGCAAGCTCACCGGTCAGGCGATCGCGATCGTGCTCGTGACGCCGCTCAACTTCATCGGGAACAAGCTGTGGAGCTTCCGACGCCGCTGACGTTCTGATGCGCCGGTTCATTCCCGTTGTCGCCTGCGCGCTCGCGTTCGCCTCGGCCGCCGGTGCCGCGACAACGCCGACGGCGCCGGTGTACGACGGGAACGGCCATCTCATCCAGACGCCGCTCGTCCCGGCGCCGGCGCAGCCGCACCTGACGAAGCAGCGTGCGCTCGCGATCTTCCGCGCCGACCCGAAGGTCGCGTCGCTGGCTGAGCCGGTATCCGGCGAAGGGGTTCAGCAACGAGGAGGCGTACGACGGGAAGACCGCGAGCTGGACGGTCAAGATCTGGTGGGGCGCCGCCGGCGAGGTCGCGGAGGGGACGGTCGACGACGCCGCCGCCGTCGTGCTCGAGGCGTGGACGGGCCCGCAGGTCGCCTGGAAGATGGCCCGCGGCTACAAGGGCGCCTTCGGCGGCGTGAAGATCAACAGCCCGTGGGTCTGGGGCGCCTTCTGCCTCATCTTCCTGATCGGGCTCGGCGACCTGCGGCGGCCGTTCTCGATCCGCAACCTCGATCTCGTGATGTTGCTCTCGCCGACTGCGTCGCTCTGGTTCTTCAACCACGGCGACATATTCACCGCGCGTGCCCCTCTTCTACCCGGCCCTCGTCTGGGTCGTCCTCCGCGGTGTCTGGATCGGCGTGACCGGGCGCGGTTCCCCGACGCGTGCGATCTGGCCGGTCTGGGTGCTGCTCGCGGGCGCGGTCTTCCTGGCCGGCTTCCGAGTCGGACTGAACGTCGAGGCGTCGAACGTGATCGACGTCGGCTACTCCGGCGTGATCGGCGGCGAGCGCATCGCCACCGGGCAGGCGCCGTGGGGGCACTTCCCGATCGAGGGCAACCTGAAGCCGTGCGGCCCGGCCGACGCGTCGGGCGAGATCCGCGACCGGATCCAGACCAACGGCCGCTGCGAGTCGGCGAACCCCCAGGGCGACACGTACGGGCCCGTCGCCTACGAGGCGTACGTCCCGGGCTATCTCTTCTTCGGGTGGGGCGGCAGGTGGGACAGCCTGCCGGCGGCGCACTTCACGGCGATCGTCTTCGACCTGCTCTCGATGCTCGGGCTCTGGCTCGTCGGACTCCGGTTCGGCGGCCCGCGCCTCGCCGCAACGCTCGCGTTCGCATGGGCGGCGTACCCGTTCACGCAGTACGCGTCGAGCTCGAACACCGACGACGCGATCATGCCCTGCCTCCTCATCTTCGGCTTCTGGCTCGTCTCCTCGCCCGTCGGCCGCGGCGTCTTCGCCGCCCTCTCCGGATGGACGAAGTTCGCCTCGCTGATCGTCGCCCCGCTCTGGCTCACCTATCCGGACCGCCGGCCGTCGGGCCGCTTCCTCGCCGCGTTCGCCGCGGCCACCGCGGCGGCGTTCTCGATCGTGCTGCTCGAGCCGAGCCCTCTGCACGAGCTGCGCGTGTTCTGGGACCACAGCTTCGCGTGGCAGAAGGGGCGCAGCTCGCCGTTCTCGCTGTGGGACTGGCGGCAGTACCACGCGCGCGGGCTGCCCAACCTCCATGCGGTGCAGATCGCGCTCGAGGCACTCCTCGTGGCCGGCGCGTTCGTCGCCGCGTTCGTGCCGCGCCACAAGACGCCGCTCCAGCTCGCTGCGCTCACCGCGGCGCTCCTCGCCGGCTTCGAGCTCGTCCTGACGTACTGGCTGTACACGTACATCCCCTGGTTCTTCCCCTTCGCCGCGATCGCAGTGCTCGCCCCGCTCGCAGCCGTCCACGTCCCCGTCCACGCCGATGAACCGCATCTCGAGCCGACTCAGCTCGTTCCTGCCGCCGGCTGACCTGCGCCGGCCCGCGCTGCTCGGCGCGGGGCTGCTCGTCGCCTCGTGGGCGTTCATCGCGTTCACGCCGGTGTTCGCCCAGTGGCTGTTCGGCGACGCCCGCTACTACGAGAACTGGGGCAGCTGGATCGCCGCCCACCAGGTGCCGTACCGCGACTTCAACATCGAGTACCCGCCCGGCGCGCTGCCGACCTTCGTCGCGCCTGTCGTACCTGCGCAAGCTCTTCTTCTACCACGGCAGGTATTTCTTCTGGTTGCGCGTCGAGATCCTCGTCTTCGCGCTCGTCACGCTCGCCCTGATGGTCTTCGTTCTCGATCGCCTCGGCGCGTCACGCCGCCGCGCGTACGCGGTCTGCATCGCGGCGGGCGTCGCACCCGCGGTGCTGGGCCCGATCGCGTTCTTCCACTTCGACTACTGGCCGGCGATGTTCGCGGCCGCCGGGCTGGCGGCGCTCGTGGCGCGCCGCGGCGTGCTCGCCTGCGCGTTCTTCGCCGCCGGCGCCGTGGCGAAGGTCTACCCGGTGCTGCTGATCCCGTTCGCGCTCGTGGAGCTGTGGCGGCGCGGCGGACGGCGCGCAGTCGCGAAGGGGGTCGGTGCGGCCCTCGTGGTGTTCGCGGTCGCGGTCGGGCCGTTTCTCGTCGTCGCGCCGCACGGCGTCACCTGGGCGCTCCACCGGGAGACGGCGCGGCCGCTCGAGGTCGAGAGCATCGGCGCGAGCTTCTTCGCCGTCGCGCACGCGCTCGCGGGCGTGCACCTCCACATCGTGTTGAGCAGCGGCGGCTCGCACGGCATCGCCGGCCCGGCTGCGCGTGCGGTCTCCACCGCGCTCGGCGTCTGCATGCTCGCGGCGCTCGCCTTCGTCTACGTCCGCTATCTCCGCGGGTCGCGCACGACCGACGAGCTGATTGCGGCGTGCGCGACTGTCGTGGTCGTGTACATCGTGTTCTCGAAGGTGTTCTCGCCGCAGTACGACGTCTGGCTCGTTCCGCTCGTGCCGCTCATGGGCGGGCGGCGGGGGCTGCGCGTGTCGGTGCTCCTGCTCGTCATCCTCGGCGTGACCCAGATCTTCGAGCCCTACCGCTACGCGCAGTACTTCCACATGTCGACGCCGTGGCGTCACCTACGTCGTCTTCGCGCGCAACCTGCTCGTGGTCGGGCTGCTCGGCCTGCTCGTCTGGCCGCAGCCGTCAGAGCGGCACGCGCAGCAGCTCGATCCCGCTCGCGCGACCGGTCTCGGCTGAGCAGTCGACGACGACGCCCTCGATCCGGACGCCGCCCTCCGCCGGCGCGAACCGGACCGGAAGCCGCGTGCGCATGCGCCGGATCGCCAGCTCGGCGCGCACGCCGATCACGGAGTCGTGTGGCCCGGTCATGCCCGCGTCCGTGATCGCCGCCGTGCCGCCCGGGAGCACACGTGCGTCGTTCGTCTGTACGTGCGTGTGCGTGCCGATCACCGCGGTCACGCGCCCGTCGAGCCAGGTCGAGATCGCCACCTTCTCGCTCGTCGCCTCGGCGTGGAAGTCGAGGACGATGACCGGCGTCTGTGCGGACGCCTCGGCCACGAGCGCGTCGACCGTCTCCCACGGCGAGACGGGAGTGTCGAGGAAGAGCGAGCCGAGCAGGTTGAGGACGGCGACACGGACGCCGTTTCGCGCCGAGACGACCGTGAGCCCACGCCCGGGCGTCAGCGACCCGTAGTTCGCGGGCCGGATCACGCGCTCGCTGGCTGCGAGATACTCGCCGATCCCGTCGCGCCGGTAGGTGTGGTTGCCGAGCGTGACCACGTCCGCCCCGGAGTGCAGGAGCGCGTCGGCGAGCTTCGGAGTGATCCCCGCGCCGTCGGCGATGTTCTCGCCGTTGACGATGCACAGGTCGGCGTCGAGCTCGTCGCGCAGCGACGGCAGACGTTCCTCGACGGCGCGCCGTCCTGCGACTCCGAACACGTCAGCGAGGAAAAGGAGCTTCAGCTGAGGACCAGCGCGGACGCCGGCCGGATCTCGACCGAGACGTGGTTGCCCGCGTCGTTCGTGTACCGCGCAAGACGCCTGCCGCTCGACACGGGCCAGGTCGGCGACGACGCCGACCTTCGTCGCGCCGCTGATGACGTCTGCGCCCACGCTGAGCTGCGGGTCGGCGCGGAGTTGCGTCAGCGAGACGACGAGCGACGGCGAGTTCTGCGGCTGGATGTCGATGCGCTCGCCGTACGTGTGTCCGGCGACGACGTACGGCGAGATGCCGACAATCGTGCCGTCGACCGGCGAGTAGACGTCCGTTCCCGGCGCGGCGCCGACATCGAGAGCCGACGTCGGGCCGCTGTCGAGCTGGTACCAGACGGGATGCCCGCCGCCGCCGCCGAAGATCGCATGGAAGACGCGCTGCACGAGCCCCTGGTTGCCCTGGCGGCCGACCGGCGCGAGCGCGAGCGCACCGTCGCTCGCCGAGTGGTAGCCGATCGCGGTGAAGTGCGTCTGCGGAATCGGCATCTGCAAGCGGATCGCGCCGCGCATGGCGACGATCTGCGGATACGGCCGCGTCTGCGCCGTCGCCGCGACGTTCACGACTGCGAGCTGCCGCAGCTGCTGCGACTTGCCGCCGCCGAATGCGGTCAGCAGCAGAGCGATCACGAGCACGATCGCAAGAAGTGCGAGGAGCGCGAACCGCCGGGCACGGCGCGCTGCGCGCACCTCCCGGCGCTCGACTCGCCGCCTCCGTGTGGGGCGTGAGGACGGCATGTCCATTGCCAACCTATCGAACGGGCCACCCCCGTTCAACCGTACAACCGCCCCCGCTCGTGACATCCGTTGCACGCTCGTGTCCGGGGGCTCGATCCAGAGGTCGCCGCGGTCGAGCGCGAGGCTGCCGTCCTCGGAGAAGCTCCAATCCCAGGCGTCGTCCCGGATCCGCCTGACCTGGGCGATACCATCGCTCGCATGCCGGGCCCCCGCACTGCGACGAGGATCGAGATCCCGCGCTGGGTGCAGCTCGTGGGGCTGCCCCTGCTGCTCGTGTTCCTCTGGGTCGTGGCGGGAGCGGTGCGTCACGTGGTCTTCCTCTTCCTCGTGGCGCTGCTCATCGCCCTGCTCCTCAACCCGCTCGTCCGCGGACTGGGAAGGGTGTGGATCCCGCGCGGGCTCGCGGTCGGAATCGTGTACGTGCTGTTTGCGGCTGTCGTCGCACTCGCGGTACTCGCTCTCGCAACCGTGGTGGTGCAGCAGACGCGCAACGCCACCCACCGGGTGGACAACTACTTTACGACCAGCTCCGGACGCCTCCACCAGACCGGCGCGGAGCACGATCTGCAGCGTTTCCAGCTCTGGCTCGACTCGCACCACCTGCGCCGCGTCCGCGTCGAGAAGCAGGGCACGAAGTTCCTCAACTCGATCGGGACGAAGGACGTCGAGAAGTACACGACGAAGGCTCTCAACTGGGTCGAAGGAGCAGCGGCTCGCCGTCGTCACGCTGCTCTTCAACGCCGTGCTCGTCGTGCGTCGTGTCGATCTACATGCTCCTCGACATGCAACGACTTGCGTCGGCGATCGACCGGCGCTTTCCACCGCAACCGGGAGGAGCGCCGCTCGTGCAGCGCATGGAGCACGCGCTGGCCAGCTACGTGAAGGGGCAGGCGCTGCTCTCGCTCATCATCGGCGTCAGCTCCGGAGCGGGACTGTGGATCCTCGGTCTCGTCGGCGCGCTGCCGCACGGTGGGAAGTACGCGCTGCTGTTCGGAACGTGGGCGGGCGTCACCGAGCTGATCCCGTACCTGGGCCCATGGCTCGGCGCGACGCCGCCCGTGGTCTTCGCGCTCGTGACGCATCCGATCTCGGCGATCTGGGTCGTGCTGCTCTTCCTCGGCATCCAGCAGCTCGAAGGGCACGTCGTCGTGCCGAACGTGATGGGCCACTCGCTGCGGCTGCACCCGCTGCTCGTCATCTTCGGCCTGCTCGCGGGCGGCGAGATCTACGGCTTCCCCGGGATCCTCGTCGCGCTGCCGCTGCTGGCCGCCGCGCGCGCCGTGTGGGAGTTCTTCTCGGAGCGGGTCGAGCTCGAGGAGTGGCACGGGGGCACCGGCGTCGAGACGGTGGGCGTCGAGCTCGACTCGCTGCCGGCTGAGCCTCCGGCCGCGGCGACGCCGTGACCGAGCCGCTCGTCCGCGCGCTCCGCGTGGCGCGGCGCTACGGCGACGTGGTGGCGCTCGCGCCGACCGACTTCGAGCTGCTGCCGGGCGAGACGGTTGCGCTCGTCGGCCCGAACGGCGCCGGCAAGTCGACCTTGCTCTCGATCCTCGCGGGTGCGCTCCAGCCGAGCGAGGGCTCGGTGGAGACGCGCGTCCGGGTGGGCTGGGTGCCGCAGCGGCCGGCCCATTACGCGCGCCTGTCCGCGCGGGAGAACCTCGAGCTGTTCGGACGGCTGGAGGGCGTCCGCGACTCGTCCACCGCGGCGCAGCGCCTGCTCGAGCGCTTCTCGCTGCCGCTCGAGCCCCGTCCGTCCGGCGAGCTCTCGGTCGGGAACCGGCAGCGTCTGAACGTCGCGCTCTCGCTGCTCGGCGAGCCGCGCGTGCTGCTGCTCGACGAGCCGACTGCCGCGCTCGATCCGGGGCAGCGCCGGCGCGTCTGGGACGTCGTCGGCGCGTTGCACGGCGAGGGCGGCGCGGTGTGCTTCGCGACGCAGAACGTGGAGGAGATCGGCGAGCACGCCGACCGCGTCGTCGTGATGCAAGACGGTCACGTCGTGTTCGCGGGCCCGGCGTCGGAGTTCGAGGTCGAGGGCGTGTTCGGGTGAGCGCCGTCCTGCTGTTGCTGCGGAAGGACCTGCGCGTGCTGCGGCGCTCGCCGCTGCTGCTCGGCGCGCTCCTCGCCTACCCAATCGTGATCGCGCTGCTCGTCGGGCTCGTCGCCGGTTACGCGAGCGCGAAGCCGCGGGTCGCGTTCGTCGACCGCGACCACCTGCCCGCGGTCGTCGTCGTCGGCGGTCACCGCTTCCACCTCAAGACGGTGATCGACCAGGTGGCGCAGCAGGTGACGCTCGTGCGGCTCGGCCCGAAGGAGGCGGCCCGCGAGCTCGCCGACGGGAAGGTCGTGGCCACGATCACCGTCCCGCCGGGCTTCCTCGGCAACCTCGAGACGACCGTGCGGAGCCCGAGCCTCATCCTGCGGACCGGCAGCGGCGGCCTCACGCCGCGGGTCGTGCAGCAGATGCAGGCGCTCGTCTACCAGCTGAACCAGAAGCTGCAGGTGGGCTACATCTCGGCGAACCTCGTGTTCGTGCGCCTCATCCTCCACGGCGGGAAGGGGAGCTTCCTCGGCAGCCATTTCGACCTGCTCGGCCTCGACGGGACGCAGAAGGAGCTCGCCGCGCTGCCCCCGAGCAAGCGGGTCGCCACCATCCAGCATTTCATCAAGGTGGCCAGGGTCGGCCTCGCGCAGACCGGTGCTGCGCTGCGCGCGACCGCGAACCCGATCACGCTCAAGCAGCCCAAGACGCACGGACGCACGTGGGTGCTCTCGGCCCAGGTGCAGTCGTACGGGATCGCGCTCACGGTCACGTTCCTCGCGCTGCTGCTCGCGGCGGGCGCCGCGGCGGCCGAGAAGGACGAGGGCACGATCGGGCGCCTGCGCCGCGGGCTCGTCTCGTTCGGGCAGCTCGTGTGGGCGAAGGCGGTGCTCGCCGCGCTCGTCGGGCTCGTGCTCGGAGCGGCGATCGCGGTCGTGTTCGGGATCGTCGTCGAGGTCGGCGGCGTCACCGGCGGCGAGCCGTGGGCGAGGCTGCCGCTGCTGCTGGCCGGCGTTGCCCTCGCGGGCGGCGTCGTCGGCGCCGCCGGAACCTTCCTCGGCGCGGTCGCGCGCGAGGCCCGCACCGCGTCGCTGCTCGCGGTGCTCGTCGTGCTGCCCGTCGTCTTCCTCGGCCTCGTGCCGCGCGGCGCGCTCGGCTTCGCGTACTGGCTGAGCCTGTTCCTGCCGTTCGCGCACGCGGCCCGCTGGTTCGACGGGGCTCTCTACAACGCGAGCCCCTGGCACACCGTCGGCATCGAGACCGCGTGGCTGCTCGGTCTCGGCCTCGCGTACGGCCTGCTCGCCCGCCTGGCCATGCGCCGGCTGGCGGCGTAGACGGCTGCGACCTGGTCGCTTCGCGACCAGGTCGCGGATGTTCGACCCGGCGATACTCTGTAAAGCGATGCCCGGGTACCCGGAAATCCGCATGCGACGCTTCCGGCGTACGGCTCCGCTGAGGGCGCTCGTGCGGGAAAGTCGCCTCTCGCTCGACCAGTTCGTGATGCCGCTCTTCGTGGCACCGGAGGCGCTGCGCCACGACCTGCTGCCGGCGATGGGGCGGTTCACGGTCGACGGTGTCGTGCGCGAGGCCGAGGAGCTCGTCCGCGCCGGCGTCCAGGCCGTGATCCTGTTCGGGATCCCGGCCGAGAAGGACGAGCAGGCGACCGGCGCCTGGGAGGAAGAAGGGATCGTGCAGCAGGCGCTGCGTGCGCTGCGGCCGCGCTTCCCCGAGCTCGTCCTGCTGACCGACGTCTGCCTCTGCGAGTACACGTCTCACGGGCACTGCGGCGTGATCGTCGACGGCGAGGTCGCGAACGACGCGTCGCTCGAGCTGCTCGCGCGCACCGCGGTGTCGCACGTCGACGCCGGCGCCGACGTCGTCGCCCCGAGCGACATGATGGACGGGCGGGTGGCAGCGATCCGCGAGGCGCTCGACGACCGCGGCTACGAGTCGACGCCGATCCTCGCCTACTCGGCGAAATACGCCTCCGCGTTCTACGGCCCGTTCCGCGAGGCGGCCGACTCGGCGCCCGCGTTCGGCGACCGCCGCGGCTACCAGATGGATCCGGCGAACGTGCGCGAGGCGCTGCGCGAGTGCGAGCTCGACCTCGACGAGGGCGCCGACGCGATCATGATCAAGCCGGCGCTGCCGTATCTCGACGTGATCCGTGCTGCGCGCGACGCCTTCGACGTGCCCGTCGGCGCGTACAACGTCTCGGGTGAATACGCGATGGTGAAGGCGGCCGCGCAGGCCGGCTGGCTCGACGAGCGGCAGGCGGCGCTCGAGTCGCTGACGGCGATCAAGCGCGCCGGCGCGGACCTGATCGTCAGCTACTGGACGAAGGACCTTCCCCAGTGGCTGTAGCTCTGCGGTTCCAGGCACCTGAGGTTGGCGTGATGGAGACACCGGCCGACCCCCGGGTGTCTGGCACCGGCGCACGATGAAAGCGCGCAGCGAGCTCTATCGCCGCGCGCTCGAGCTCATCCCCGGCGGCGTCAACTCGCCCGTGCGCGCGATGCGGGCGGTCGGCCTCGACGAGCCGTTCTTCGTCGCGCGCGGCGAGGGCGCCTACCTCGAGGACGTGAACGGCAACCGCTACATCGACTGGGTGCTCTCGTGGGGTCCGCTGCTCTTCGGCCACGCCGATCCGGAGACGGTCGAGGCGGTGCGCGAGGCGGCGCTGCGTGGCACGAGCTTCGGCGCGCCGACCGAGGCGGAGGTCGAGCTGGCAGCCGAGATCGTCGACGCCGTGCCCTCCGTCGAGAAGGTGCGTCTCGTCTCGTCGGGCACCGAGGCGGCGATGAGCGTGCTGCGGCTCTCACGCGCGTTCGTCAAGCGCGACCGCATCCTCAAGTTCGCAGGCTGCTACCACGGTCACGTCGACGCGCTGCTCGCGAGCGCCGGCTCGGGCCTCGCCACGCTCGGCATCCCGTCCACGCCCGGCGTGCCGAGCGCGGTCACCGCGGACACGATCGTCTGCCCGTACAACGACCTCAGCGCCGCGGCCGAGGCGGTGCTGCGCTACGGCGAGGGACTCGCGGCGATCGTCGTGGAGCCGGTCGCCGGGAACATGGGCGTCATCCCGCCGGCGGACGGGTTCCTCGCCGGGCTGCGCGAGCTCTGCGACGCCTCGGGCGCGCTGCTCGTGTTCGACGAGGTCATCACCGGCTTCCGCGTTGCCCGCGGCGGCGCGCAGGAGCGCTACGGCGTCACGCCCGACCTGACGATCCTCGGCAAGATCGTCGGCGGAGGCCTGCCGCTGGCCGCGTTCGGCGGCCGCGCCGACGTGATGGAGCTACTCGCGCCGTCCGGGCCCGTCTACCAGGCGGGCACGCTCTCCGGGAACCCGCTTGCGACGGCCGCCGGCCTGTCGGTGCTGCGGCGGCTGCGCGACAAGCACGTCTACGACGAGCTCGAGCGGCGCGGCGCCAGGCTCGAGGCGGGGCTTGCCGGGTTCGGCCGAGTGCGCCGCGTCGGCGCGATGCTCACGCTCTTCATGACGGAGACCGGCGTGCGCAACTTCGACGACGCGCAGCGGTGCGACACCGCCCGCTACGGCGCGCTGTTCCGGCATCTGCTCGCGCACGGCGTCTACGTCGCCCCTTCGCAGTTCGAGGCGATGTTCGTCTCGACGGCGCATGGCGACGCGGAGCTCGAAACGACGATCGCGGCCGTCCGCGCTTTCTTCGAAACCGCGGACTAGTCATGTGGGACGTCATCACGGAGGAGGCCTCTGCCGAAAGCAGTCTCTGGGCGGCGTCGCTTCGCCCGGAAGCGGAGCGCGAGCTCCTGCCGATCTTCTCCCCGCTCGGGAGTCCACGCTTCGCGCTCGGGCTCGAGACCATCTACGAGGGCTACCTCGTCCACTACGGCACGCCGCGCCTCTTCGCTGCGCCCGACGACGACACGGCGCTGCTCCTCGGCGACTACCTGTACGCGCACGGCCTCCTGCGGATCGCAGCCGCCGGCGACGTCGTCGCAGTCGCCGACCTGTCCGAGCTGATCTCGCTCTGCGGCCAGCTCCGAGCCGCCGACGCGGAGGGCGACGGCCCGCTCTGGGCGGCCACGGCCGCGCTGCTCGGCGAGGGGCTGAAGCTGGACGGCCCGCGTACCGCGCTGCGGCTCCGCGGCGACCCGAGCAGGCTCGACGCCGCTGCCCGCGCCGCCGCCGGCGACGAGCCGGTCGAGCAGGCCCTCGCTGCGCACGCCCTGCGGCTTCGATAAAGTCGCGCCGCATGGTGGCTGCACTCCTCGCTCCGCTCCATCTCCTCGGCGCCGAGACCGCCGCGGAAGAAGGCCGGAAGACGATCCTCGTCATGCTCGTCGTCGGACTCGTCTTCGTCGGAGTGATCGCAGTTGGAGAGCTCAGCCACTATTTGCGCCACAAGCGCTGACGCGCTTGTGGCGGTTTGGGTTGTGCTCCGCAGAGCGGCCGGCGGTCTAGACTCCGGGCCCGTGGCGGCGCCCGTCAAGGACTTGCGTGAGTGGATCTCCCTCCTCGAGCGAGAGGGCGAGCTCGTGCGCGTCGGCGCCGAGGTCGATCCTGAGCTCGAGATCACCGAGATCGTCGACCGCACGGTGAAGGCCGGCGGGCCGGCGCTCCTGTTCGAGCGCCTGAAGGGCTCCGCGCACCCGCTGCTGATCAACCAGTTCGGCACCGAGCGGCGCATGTGCCTCGCCTTCGGGGTCGATCGCCTCGACGACGTCGCCCGCAAGGTCAGCGACGTGCTCGAGCTGCAGCCGCCGCAGGGGCTGATGGACAAGGTGCGGGGCCTGCAGAAGCTGAAGTCGATCGCCGACTCGCTGCCGGAGACCGTGCGCTCGGGCCCCGTGCCAGGAGGTCGTGCTCCAGAACGACGACGTCGACCTCGGGCTGCTGCCGGTGCAGCGCTGCTGGCCGGGCGACCCGGCGCCGTTCATCACGCTTCCGGCCGTGATCACGCGCGACCCGCGCTCGGGCGGCCGCAACGTCGGCATGTACCGGATGCAGGTGATCGACGGCCGCACGACCTTCATGCACTGGCAGATCCACAAGGACGGACGCGCCGACTGGCTCGCGACCGACGGCCGGATCCCGGTCGCCGTCGCGCTCGGGCTCGACCCGGTCACCACCTACTCGGCGAGCGCGCCGCTGCCGAAGCACATCGACGAGCTCATGCTCGCCGGCTTCCTGCGCGGCGCCCCGGTTGAGCTCGTCAAGTGCGTGACCGTCGACCTCGAGGTGCCCGCGCACGCCGAGATCGTGCTCGAAGGCTTCATCGACAAGGACGAGCTCGGCGAGGAAGGCCCGTTCGGCGACCACACGGGCTACTACTCCGCGGCCGAGCCGTTCCCGGTCTTCCACCTCACCGCCATGACGATGCGACGCGACGCCGATCTACCCGTCGATCGTCGTCGGCAAGCCGCCGCAGGAGGACGCCTACCTCGGCAAGGCGACCGAGCGGATCTTCCTGCCCGCAGTCCGCGCTGACCGTGCCGGAGATCGTCGACTACGACCTTCCGATCGAGGGCGCCTTCCACAACTGCTGCATCGTCTCCATCCGCAAGGCCTTCCCCGGCCACGCGCGCAAGGTGATGTTCGCGATCTGGGGTCTCGGGATGCTGAGCCTGACCAAGTGCGTCGTCGTCGTGGACGCCCACGTCGACGTGCACGACTACGAGCAGGTGCTCTTCTACGCGGGTGCGAACGTCGACCCGACCCGGGACGTCGTGCTCGCCGAGGGCCCGCTCGACCACCTCGACCATGCGCCGGAGCGCCAGTTCGTGGGCGGCAAGCTCGGGATCGACGCGACCGCGAAGTGGCCGGAGGAGGGCGCGCGGCCCTGGCCGGAGGAGATCGAGATGAGCTCCGAGATCCGGGCGCTCGTCGACCGGCGCTGGGCCGAGTACGGGATCGCGCTGGTTCCTCCTGCAGGAGACGGCCCGATCGATCAGACTGCCCGCTCGTTGCGTCAACTGCTACGACGTTGACGCGTGTGGAGGACCGCCGCTTGAATTCGACCCGGATGCGCGAGAGAACCGCCTAGTGGAACCGTCCGAGCACGGTCCCGACGGGCCGGCGCCGACCCTGTGGCCGGCGGGCTTCGCCGTCGGCGTCGCCGTCCTCCTCGTCGGCCTGATCGTCGACCCGAAGGTGATCTCGTCGATCGGCGCCGTGATCGCGATCGTCTTCGGCGCCTTGTGGGCCCGGGACGCGACCGCAGAGCTGCGCGGCCGCACGGTCGCCGTCGAGCCGGAGACGCGCGAGCTGCAAGCGGCAGCCGCCGCGGCCCAGGCCCCGCCGGCCTCCTCGGCCGCCCGCTTCCCGCGCAGCAGGTTCCTCGAGGCCTCCACGCTCGGCCTCGGCGGCGTGATCGGCGGCCTCGTCACCGTGCCGATCGCCGGCTTCGCGCTCCTGCCGCCGTTCCTCGGCCAGAAGCGCCACGAGGTCGACCTCGGCCCGATCACCGACTTCCCCGAGGGGAAGTGGTTCATCGCCACCTTCATGACCGACCCGAAGGAGGGCGAGGTCTCGCGGCGCACCGCCTTCGTCCGCAACAACGGCGCCGCCGGCAACGTCCCGAGCTTCACGATCATCTCGAACCGCTGCGCGCATCTCGGCTGCCCGGTGCAGGCGAACGGCCCGACCGGCGCGATCCTCGGCGAGCCGAACGTCGTCGAGCACACAGCCAACGGACAGATCCTGCTCCGGCCCGTCGTGCCCGCCGGCTTCGGCTGCCCCTGCCATGGCGGCCAGTACGACACCGAGGGCAACCGCACCGCAGGCCCGCCCGTCCGCGCGCTCGACCGCTACTCGTTCGACATCAACAACGGACACGTCATCCTGCTCAGCACGTTCTCGGTCTCGCACGTCAACGGCACCGGCGCGCAGGCGAAGATCTTCAAGTACAAGGAAGCCGGTCCCGGCGAGCACGTCGACGGGCCCGAGCAGTGGCTCTATCCCCTCCAGCCGCCGCACCACTGATGGCGCTGAGGCGACCTCCGACGAAGGCCGAGCTTCGCCGCGAGCGGGTGCAGGCCGTGGTCACGTATCCGGTCGACTGGCTGGAGGAGCGTTCCGGACTCGTCGGCGGCCTCCGCTACTTCCTCTTCCGCAATGTGCCGGGCGACATCAACTGGATGCAGACGCTCGGCTCGGCGACGCTCACCGCGTTCATCGTGCAGGCGGTGACCGGCGTGATCCTCGCCATGTATTACAGGCCGACGCCGCACGACGCGTACTCGTCGATCCAGAACATCACCGACCACGTCACGATGGGCTGGCTCGTGCGCGGCATGCACAAGTGGGGCGCCAGCGTCTTCATCATCCTCATGTTCCTGCACATGGGCCGCGTCTTCCTGTTCGGCGCGTACAAGTACCCGCGCGAGCTGAACTGGATCGTCGGCGTGCTCCTGCTCGCGATGGGGATGATGGAGGGCTTCACGGGCTACCTGCTCCCGTGGGACCAGACCGCGTACTGGGCGAGCGTCGTCGGCATCAACCTCAACGGGACGGCGCCGTTCCTCGGACCCTGGCTCGCGCAGTTCTTACGAGGCGGGCAGGAGATCGGAGGGCGACACGCTCACACGCTTCTACTCGATCCACATGCTCGTGATCCCCGGCGCGATCATCGGCCTGATCACGCTGCACCTGTACCTCGTCATTCGCCTCGGCGTCACCTCGCCGCCGTGGTCGAAGGACGAGGCGGGCAGGGAGCGCCCCGAGGAGCCGTCGACGCTGCGGAAGGGCCTGATCCCGGGAGGCTCGGACTAGTGGCCGCCGAGAAGCCGAGCCCGGTGGACGAGCGGCGCGCGGGCTTTGCGCGCTACAAGCAGGACGTCAAGGCCCGGGGGAAGCCCTTCTACCCCTACGGGATGTTCCACGACACGGTGATGAGCCTCGTCGTCGTCGCCGTCATCATCACGCTCGCGTGCCTGTGGAAGTGGACCTCCTGGGCTCCTCACCACGACGGCACCTACCAGGGGCTGCTCGGACCGGAATACACCGCCCCGGCCGACCCGGGCACGGTCAGCTTCGTCCCGCGGCCCGACTGGTACTTCTACTTCCTCTTCTACCTGCTCCGGATCTTCAAGTGGCCGGAGTCGGTGTTCCTCGGCACCGTCGGCGTGCCGACGATCTGCCTCATCCTGCTGCTGGCGATGCCGTTCATCGACGTGCGCCGGGAACGGCGCCCGCTGCGCCGGCCGGTCGCCATCGTCGCCGCCGTGCTGACGGTGCTCTCGATGGCCGTGCTGACGTGGAAGGGGGCGACCGCGAAGGAGGCGCTCGCGTCGGAGGTGATCGCCAACGTTCCCAGCTGGGTGAAAGCCGAGAAGCTGCCGGCGAATGCGGTGCCCGGCGCGAGGCTGTTCGCCACTGCGGGCTGTACGGCCTGCCACACGTACCTCGGCACCGGCTCGTCGAACCTCGGGGCGCCGGACCTGACGGCGATCGGCACCCGCAACCTCGGGATCGACTTCCAGATCCGGCACCTTCAGGACCCGGCCGCAGTGAACCCGGGGTCGCCGATGCCGAAGTTCGCCTCGCTCGGGACGGCTCGCCTGCGTCAGCTCGCGGTCTTCCTCGAGGCCTCCAAGGGCAAGCGATAGACGACTGAGCCAGTGACTGCCGAGACAGGCCGGCTCCCCGCCGACGGGGTGCGGCGGATGTTCGATCGCATCGCGCCGGTCTACGACGCGATGAACCGGCTGATGACGGTGGGCCTCGACCGGCACTGGCGCCGGATCACCGTCGAGCAGGTCGTGAGGCCGGGCGACCGCGTGCTCGACGCCTGCTGCGGCACCGGCGATCTCGCGCTCGAGGCGCGCCGGCAGGGCGGTGTCGTCACCGGACTCGACTTCTCCGAGCGCATGCTCGAGCGGGCGCGCCGCAAGGCGCCGGCGCTCGAGTGGGTGCAGGGCGACGTGCTCGCGCTGCCGTTCGAGGACGGAGCCTTCGACGCCGCGACGGTCGGGTTCGGCGTGCGCAACGTCGACGATCTCGAGGCGGGGCTGCGCGAGCTGCGCCGCGTGCTGCGGGCCGGCGGCCGGCTCGGGATCCTCGAGATCACGACGCCGCGCGGGCCGCTCGCGCCCTTCTACCGTGTCTGGTTCGACCGCGTCATCCCGGCCCTCGGCCGCGTCCTGCCGGGCGGCTCGGCGTACGCGTATCTGCCGGCGAGCGTGCGCCGCTTCCCCGACCCCGACGACCTGGCCGGACTCCTCGCCGCTGCAGGCTTTCAAAAGGTGCGGTTTCGCCTGTTTGCAGGGGGTATCGTGGCCTTGCACGTGGGGGAGGCCGCATGACCATCACTTCGACCGCGGCGACGCTGGCCGCCATCCGCGAGGCCCCTGGCCTCGAGGAGTATCTCGACGCGATCGAGGAGCGCCTCGCGCGCACCGTGGCGAGCCATCCCGGCGTCGTCGCGGCGGTCGGCAACGAGGCGCTCGCCGCGGGCGGGAAGCGCCTGCGGCCGCTGCTCGTCTTCCTCTCCGCCCCGGCCGGAAGCGAGCCGTCGCTCGCCGCGGGTGTGGCCGTGGAGCTCGTGCACATGGCCACGCTCGTGCACGACGACCTGATCGACCGCGCGCACTTCCGCCGCGGCATGCCCGCCGCCTGGTCGGCCCACGGCCCGGCGGCCGCGCGGGCCACCGGCGACTACCTGTTCGCGCGCGCCTTCGCCGAGCTGACCGCCACCGGCGACGAGAACGCGGTCGGCGTCCTCGCCGACGCCACCCTCTGCCTCGCCCGCGGCGAGGCGCTCCAGCGCACGCAGACGCGCGACCCCGCGACCACGGTCGACGCGTATCTCGAGCGCTGCGCCCTGAAGACGGGGAAGCTGTTCGAGGCGGCGTGCCGGCTCGGGGGCGGCTCGGGCGAGTACGGGCTCGCGCTCGGCGTCGCCTTCCAGATCGCCGACGACGTGCTCGACTGCTCGGGCATCACGATCGAGACCGGCAAGATCGCCGGCACCGACCTCCGCGACGGGACCCCGACGCTGCCGCTCCTGCTCGCGGCGCAGCAGGACGACGTCGTGCGGGCCGCGCTCGCGGGCGGGCCCATGGACGGCGCTCTTGTGCGGGTTGCGGCAAGCGATGCGCTGGAGCGGTCCCGCGAGGTCGCGCTGGATTACGCTAGTCGTGCGCGGGCCTGTCTCAACGGCGAGCTGTACCGAGACGAGCTCGAATTCCTGACGCACGCGGTCGTCAACCGGGAAGGGTGAGGCTGTGGCAGTCCTCGACACGCTGGAGACACTTGCGCCGGTGCGCGAGAAGATCGAGGCCGGTGAGCGGCTCGACTTCGAGGACGGCGTGGCTCTGATGGAGTCTGACGACGTGCTCGCGCTCGGGGAGCTCGCCGACCTCGCGCGGCGCATGCGCGGCGGCGGCGACGAGGTCTACTTCGTCCAGAACCTCAACCTGTACCAGACGAACGTCTGCCGAGTGAAGTGCAAGTTCTGCGCCTTCGCGAAGACGCGCAAGCAGGAGGACGCGTTCACCCTCACGGCAGACGAGTTCGTCGAGGACGCTTGCGCGCAGTACGAGGCGTCGAGGTTCACGGAGATCCATTGCGTCAACGGCGAGAACCCGCACGTCGAGCTCGAGTACTACGCCGAAGCGCTGCGCAAGCTCAAGGCGGCGCTGCCCGACGTGCACCTCAAGTTCTACACGGCCTCCGAGATCCACCACATGTCGAAGCTCGAGGGCTGCACCCACGAAGAGGTGCTGCGCGTGCTGAAGGACGCGGGCCTCGGCTCGATGCCGGGCGGTGGTGCGGAGATCTTCGCCGACCGCGTGCGCGCTCTCGTCGCGCCCGGCAAGGAGCATCCCGACGAGTGGTTCGACGTACACGACACGGCGCACCGGCTCGGCATCACGACGCAGTGCACGATGCTCTACGGCCACGTCGAGACGTACGAGGAGCGGATCGACCATCTCCTGCGCCTGCGAGAGCAGCAGGACAAGACCGGCGGCTTCCTCTCCTTCATCCCGCTCGCGTTCCATCCGGAGAACACGGTGTTCGAGCGCCGCGGCTTCAAGTTCACGACGGGCGCCGACGACCTGAAGGTGATCGCGGTGGCGCGCCTGCTGCTCGACAACATCCCGCACGTGAAGGCCTACTGGATCATGATGGGCCTGCCGATGGCGCAGGTCGCGCTCCACTTCGGCGCCAACGACGTGCAGGGCACGGTCATGCGCGAGAAGATCTTCCAGGCGGCCGGCGCCACGAGCGGCACCGAGCAGAAGGTCGAGGAGCTCGTCCGCTTCGTCCGCGACGCCGGGCGCGTGCCGGTTCAGCGCGACTCGCTCTACAACGAGTTGTACAGGTGGGACGACTGATGCTCAGGCTCGGCCGCATCTCCTACGTGAACATGGCGCCGGTCTTCTATCGCGTCGAGGCCGAGGTGGAGGAAGTGCTCGGCGTGCCGACCGTGCTGAACCGGATGCTCGTCGACGGCGAGCTGGACACGGCGCCGATCTCGTCGATCGAGTACGCGCGCAACGCCGACCGGCTGAGGCTGCTGCCGCGGCTCTGCGTCGCCTCCGAGGGTGCCGTCGAGTCGATCCAGCTCGTCACGCGCAAGCCGCTCGAGCAGGTGCGCGTCGTCGCGGTCACGCCCGAGTCGGCGACGTCGGTCGTGCTGACACGGGTGCTGCTGCCGGAGGCCGACCATGTTCCGCTCGGCGAGGAGGCGGACGCGCGGCTGCTGATCGGGGACGCGGCGCTGAAGTCCGCGTTCGAGGATCCGACCCCGCACTACGACCTCGGCAAGCTGTGGCTCGAGCGCACGGGCCTGCCGATGGTCTTCGCAGTCTGGGCCTGTCCCGAACCGCTCGCCGAGGGGCTCGCCGAGCTCGAGGACGCACTCGTCGCGTCGGTGCGCGTCGCACGCGCCGAGCCGGAGCAGCTCGCCTACGAGGCGGCCGAGAGCTACGGCTATCCGGCCGGCTTCCTCGCCCGCTATTTCGAGAAGCTGCGCTATCGCTTCGGGCCGCGCGAGCGCGCCGGCCTCTACACGTTCCTCGAGATGGCGCGCGACGCCGGCCTGCTCGAGACCGTGCCGGAGCTGCGGTTCGTCCAGACCAAGGGCGCGGCGGTCGCATGAGCGTGGCAGTGAAGTCGCCGGTCGGAGAGATCCTCGAGAAGGCGGTCGACGGTCACCGGCTCACGGACGAAGAGGCAGTCGCGCTGCTCCGCTCGCGCGACCTCGTCGCGGTCGGCCGCGTCGCGAACGAGATCCGCAACCGCAAGCACGACCCCGAGCGCGTCACCTACATCATCGACCGCAACGTCAACTACACGAACGTCTGCGTCGCGGACTGCGACTTCTGCGCGTTCTACCGGTCGCCGGGCGACCGGCGCGAGGGCTACGTGCTGCCCAAGCCGGTCATCTTCAAGAAGATCGAGGAGACGATCGCGCTCGGCGGCACGGGGCTGCTCCTGCAGGGCGGCCACAATCCCGACCTCGGCATCGACTTCTACGAGGATCTCTTCCGCGCGATCAAGGCGCGCTACCGGATCCAGCTGCACGCGCTGTCGCCGCCCGAGATCCAGCACATCTCGCGCCTCTCGAAGCTGACCATCCCCGAGACGCTGACGCGCCTACGCGACGCGGGCCTCGACTCCATTCCCGGCGGCGGCGCCGAGATCCTCGTCGACCGCGTGCGCGCGATCATCGCGCCGAAGAAGACGACGACCGGCGAGTGGCTGGGCGTGATGCGCCACGCGCACCGGCTCGGCATCTCGACGACGGCGACGATGATGTACGGCCACGTCGAGACGCTCGAGGAGCGCGTCGAGCACATGCGGCGCCTCCGCGAGCTCCAGGACGAGACCGGCGGCTTCCGCGCGTTCATCACGTGGACGTTCCAGGACGACGGCAACCGGCTCGGCGACAAGGTGCCGCCGGAGACGCGTCCGACGTCGTTCGACTACCTGCGGACGCTGGCGGTGTCGCGCATCTACCTCGACAACGTGCCGCACATCGGCTCGTCGTGGGTGACGCAGGGCAAGAAGATCGGCCAGGTGGCGCTGCAGTTCGGCGCCAACGACCTCGGCTCCGTGATGATCGAGGAGAACGTCGTGTCGGCGGCGGGGACGACGTACCGGACGACGACCGACGAGTTCGTCCACCTGATCAGGAGCCTCGGCAAGATCCCGGTGCAGCGGGACACGCTGTACAGGGACGTTCGCGTCTGGAGCTGATCTCCTTCGGCGAAGAGCCGCTCGGCGCCATCTTCGCCGACGGCGCCGGTACCCTGGCCGCGGGTCGTGCTGCGCAAGCTTCTCATCGCCGTTGCGGTCGCCGGGGTCGGCGTGCTGCCCGCCGGCGCGGCCACCCGCACGCACTCCACCGCGGGGGAGATCGTCGCCCAGTCGCTGCTCATGCCCGGCGTCGGCTACCAGCGCCAGGTCGAGTTCACGCCGCGCGGGCCCGTCGTGCTCGACGTCGTCACCGCGCCGAGGCCGGACGGCTCGCTCTACACGCTCGCGCCGGCCCTGTCGAACGGCGCGATCGGCGGAACCGAGACGCTCACCGACATGGAGAGGGAGGCGAGCGCGACCGCGACCGTCGTCGGCGTCAACGGCGACTATTTCGCCGCGAAGACCGCCGTGCCGACGGGGATCCTGATCCGGGGCGGCGCGCTCGACTCGGCGCCGGCGCCGCAGCGTTCGAGCCTCGGAATCTCCGCGGACGGCACGCTCACCGTCAGCCGCGTCGCCTTCGACGGCACGTGGCGCGGCACCGACCAGCGGCGCCAGCTCGACCTCAACACCGCGCCCGTCGGCGGCCACACGACGCTCTACACCTCCGCCTGGGGGCCTGCGACGCCGCCCGAGAGCGCGGTCGTCGAGGACGTGATCGGCTCGTTCCCGCCGGCACAGGCCAACCGCGTGCTCACCGGAACCGTCACCCAGGTCGTGCCGCAGGGCGGGACCCCGATCCCGCCGGGCGGTGCGGTGCTCGTCGCGCGCGGCGCGCAGGCGCCGCACCTCTCCGCCGAGGCGCCGGCCGGGACGACGGTCGAGGTGCGGCTGACGCTCACGCCGGACTGGAGCACGATGGCGAGCGCGATCGGCGGCGGGCCGGTGCTCGTCCTGAACGGGAAGCCGGTCTTCCGCACGGACGAGAACTTCGGAGACCCGATCCTCAGCACGCGCGGAGCGCGCAGCGCGGTCGGCCAGCTCGGCGACGGGCGCATCCTGCTCGTCACCGTCGAAGGCGGCGGCGCCGCCTACAGCGCAGGCATGACGAACTACGAGCTCGCGGTCGCGCTCGCGCGGCTCGGCGCGGTCACCGCCATGGGCCTCGGCACCGGCGCTCCCGCGGCGATGGCGTTCGACGGCTCGCTGCTCACGCGCCCGTCGTCGGGCACGGAGCAGCCGCTCTCCGACGCGCTCCTTCTCTCGTACAACGGCGTCTATGCCGCTCTGCCGAGCGTCGCGGTCGTTTCGCCGAACGGCGACGGCGTGGACGACGCGGAGACGTTCGCGTACAAGCTGCTGCGCCCGTCGACCGTCACCGCGACGCTCACCGGCCCCGACGGAAGCACGCGGACGCTCGTCCAGGACGCCGAGCAGCCCGGCGTGCACACGATCGCGTGGAACGCGGAGACGGCCGCCGGCACCCCGGAGGTGGAGGGCGCCTGGAAGTTCACCGTCACCGCGGTCGACGACCAGGCGCGCACGACGAGTGCGGACCGCCAGTTCGCCGTCAACGACACGCTCGGCTCGCTCCAGGCGAACCCGGCGGCGGCGCAGCTGCGCAAGGGCCAGAACGCGCTGACCGCGACCTTCCAGCTGGCCCACGCTGCCACGGTGACCGCGACGATCGAGATGCGAAGCGGGATCGTGATCGCAACCCTGCTCGACGCGAAGCTCCAGCCGGGCCCGCAGCAGGTGCTCTGGGACGGCCACACCTGGACGGGGGCGCTCGCCTTCACGGGCGCCTACCAGGTGCACGTCACGGCCGAGAACTCGTTCGGCACCGTGTCGCTCACCGCCCCGTTCACCGCGCATCGTTAGGATCGCCGCGGTGCTTGCCAGCATCACTTCGAGCTTCACCTCCCAGGTCGCCTCGCACGGGGCGTACGCCGTCTTCGGCCTGATGGCGATCGACGCCGTCTTCCCGGCCGCGAGCGAGCTCGTGATGCTCTACGCGGGCGCAGTCGGCGCAGGCGTCTTCGCCTCGGCCCACCACGTCTCGTTGTTCGGCGCGCACATCGGCTTCGGGGCGGGAGCCTTCGTCGTCATGGCGCTCGCCGGAACGCTCGGCTACCTCGCCGGTGCGCTCGTCGGCTGGGCGGTCGGCCTGTACGGCGGGCGGCCGCTGCTCGAGCGGCGCGGACGCTGGCTCCACATCACGCCGGAGCGGCTCGACCGTGCCGAACACTGGTTCGCCCGCTGGGGGAACGTCGGCGTCCTCGTCGGCCGGATCACCCCGATCGTCCGCTCGTTCGTCTCC